>NZ_JADIJR010000039.1 GCF_017355365.1 Microbacterium sp. SD291
CAGCCGCTGTCCCTCCGTGTCGGCGACGTCACGATTCCCGGCATCCTGGTCGCGGCATCCGCAGCTGCACTGCTGCTCACCGTCCTGCTGCTGTTCTTCCTGTTCTCGCGTGCGGGGTCGAAGGCGAAGAATGTGCTGCGCGTCGAGACCGACGGGGGTCGCACGACCGTCGACAGGAACGTCGCCGACGCCGTGCTCACCGCCCCGCTCGCCGCGCGGCCGGACGTGATCTCGGCGCGCAGCGCCGTGCACACGGTGAGACGAGCGCCGGCTGTCGAGCTCGTGGTCACCGTGCGCCGGGGAGCGTCGCTGGCCGGCGTGCTGGCCGCGGCCGAATCGGCGGTGCGCGACTGGGATGCCCTGCTGGGCGTGCGGACTCCGGTCATGGTGCACCTGGCCGATCGCGGCTGGCGGGACTCGCTGCGCTCGCGCAGAAGGGTGCGCTGACCGCACCTGCCGCTCCGGATGCGGACGCAAAGAGAATTCGATCCCGGGAGCCGGGGTCGAACTGAGAAAAGGAGACGCCATGGGCGCCGAAGACAGGATCAGGGCCGCAGCCGAGAAGGTCGTGGGCAAGGCCAAGGAGGCGATCGGGCACGTCGGGAACGACGACAAGCTCGTCGCCGAGGGCAAGGCGGAGCAGACCAAGGGAAACCTCAGGGGCACCGGCGAGAACATCAAGGACATCTTCAAGAAGTGACGGACACGCGGGGCTCCGCCGGAGCCTCGTCTCGAGAATCATCGAAAGGACACAACAATGGGCTTCTTCGGATTCCTTCTGCTCGGACTGATCGCGGGCGCGATCGCCAAACTCATCCTCCCCGGCAAGCAGAGCGGCGGGTGGTTCGTGACCCTGCTGCTCGGCGTGGTCGGCGCGATCCTCGGCGGCTGGCTGGGAGGCCTCCTCTTCAACGTCAGCCTCGACTCGTTCTTCTCGCTCTCGACGTGGGCTCTCGCGATCGGCGGCTCGCTCATCGTGTTGCTGATCTACGGACTGATCGTCGGCCGACGCTCGAAGGCGTGAGGAAGCCGACAGGACTCGGCGCGGATACCGCGTCGATGGGGGAAGCTGTGGGGGAGCGGCGGGGACTCCGCTCCCCCACAGCGGGGAACACGGGATCACGGGGGCTGCGAATGGACCGCGAGCGCTCATGGAGCGCGCTGGATGCCGCGGATGACGGGATCATCGCGGGCCGTGCGATGGACGGCGACGTCGCCGCGTTCGCGGTGCTCGTGCGCCGGTACACGCCGCTGATGCGCGCGTATACACAGCGGATGCTCAACGCGTCGGCCGAGGTCGACGACATCGTGCAGGAGTCGTTCGTCACCGCCTGGCAGCGGCTGCCCGAGCTGGACGATCCGGCGAAGGTCAAGAGCTGGCTGATGCGGATCGTGAGCAATAAGGCGGTCGACCGGCTGCGCGCATTGCGGCCGACCGCCGATATCGACGAGTTCGAGAGGCCGGCGCCCGCACATGCGTCGCCGTCGCGCGTCGTCGAGGCCAGGGCTGAGGTGGAGGCCCTCGGTGCCGCACTTCGGGAGCTGCCCGACGCGCAGCGCGAATGCTGGGTCCTCCGGGAGATCGGCGGGTACTCGTACGACGAGATCGCCGAGGAACTCGGCATCCCGGTCACCACGGCGCGAGGCCTCCTGGCCCGAGCCCGGAAGTACATCATCGTACGGATGGAGGAGTGGCGATGACCGACGACCACGAGCTGCATCGGCTCGGCCTGGAGCGGGCGGATCTCGACGGGCACACCATCGAGGAGCTCGCCGACTATCTTGACGCAGGGCGAAGCCCCGCAGACGCCTCCATCGACGGCTCCGCAGGCTGCCAGCTGGCTCTCGATGCGCTGGAGAGGCTGCACGGACTGACGGGAAGACTGATCGCGGCGGATGCCGCCGCACAGGGGGCCGTCGACGAGAGCTGGGTCGATCGCGTTCTGAGCGGGATCGCGCTGGATGCGCGCGCCGGTCGCCGCATCCCGTTCGCGTCCGACCCGGACGAGGACCTCGCGATCACGGAGGGGGCCGTCCGGGGACTCATCCGCGGGGCGGAGAATGCACTGCCGGGCGTGCTGGTCGGCAGATGCCGGCTCGACGGAGATGTCACGCTCCCCGGCGAGCCCATCCGGATCGGCCTGGACGCCAGCGTCCCCTACGGCGAGCCGATCACGCGCCTCGCGGAGCGACTGCGCGCAGAAGTGGATGACAGGCTGCGCACCCACACCGAGCTGAACGTCGTCGAGATCGACATCATGGTGCGCGACATCCGGGCGCCTTGGTCCGGGGGCCACACGCAGGGTCAGGAGGGGGCGGAATGACGGCGAACGAGCATCCGGCATTGGCAGCGGAGATCGATTCCGCACTGCGGGCGACCCCCGGGGTGCGGAGCCTGTACCGCTCCGGCTCTCTGGTGTCGAACCTGGTGGGCCGCGGAGCTGCGGCGCTCGGCCTGCAGGACGCGGCCGAGCCGTTCGTCAGGCTCTCCTGGAGCGGAGACGAGGTCGCCGTCGAGGCGTCGGTGGCGATCGATGCCGGCACGGGTGCCGCGGCGACCCTGCGCAGCGCGAGCTCCGCGGTCGCCGCAGTGTGCGCGTCGGCGGGCGTGGTGTGCAGCATCCGCCTCACCGTCGTCCACATCCAGGAGGGCGTGGTGCGCTGAGGGTTCGCGGCGCCGGGCTCGCCCGGCGTCGTGGACGATTCCGGGCGCAGTTGGTGCCGTCGCGGCCGGCCGATCTTGGGTTCCAGGTGCAGTTGGTGCCGCCGATTTCGCGAACGGGCGGCACGAACTGCACCCGAAATGAACGGGGGCGGCACGAACTGCGCCCGGAATGGCGACCGACGCGTCAGCGCACGGGCGCGACGGACCCGCGCTCGACGAGGCGCTGTTCGAGGACCGTCGTCGACGGAGGCCGAGCGTCGCCGGCGATGCGCCGCAGCAGCAGGCGCGTCGCCTGGGCGCCGATCTCGTGGATGGGCTGCTCTACCACCGTGATCCCCGGCGTGGTGAGACTCATCCAATCGGCATCGTCGAAGCCGACCAGCGAGAGCTGATCCGGGATGGACACGCCGCGCTCCTGCGCGGCGCGGAACGCCGCCAGCGCGATCAGGCTGTCCGAGGCGATGATCGCCGTCACCGGATCGGCGCCTTCCAAGAGCCGCGCGGCGAGAACGTCGACGCCGTCCCGACGTGCGTTCAGATGAACGAGCGCCTCGGGTCGAGGGATGCCGGCCGCAGCAAGCGTCTCCACGAACCCCAGCACGCGGTCGGCCACCGCCGAGGACGACAGCACGTCGCCGGAGCGGAACTCGCCCTCATGTGCGAGCGTCGAGATGAAGGCGATGCGGCGGTGGCCGGCGCGCAGCAGCAGCTCGGTCAGCCGGCGGGCACCCGAGCGGTTGTCGGTGATGACGGCATCCGCCTCGACGCCCGGCACGGTGCGGTCGAACAGCACGAGAGGACGGCGCGCATCGAGCACCGCCTGCAGGTTCCCGGGGGCGAGCGAGGATGCCGGCGCGATCAGCAGGCCGTCGACCTGCTTCGCCAGCTGTACCGCGACGGCTTTCGCCTCGGTCGACAGCTCCTCGTCCGAGTTCGACAGGATCAGGTCGTATCCGGCCTCCGCAGCGACATCGGCGGCTCCCCGCGTCGCCTTGGCGAAGAACGGGTTCTCGATGTCGCCGATGATGATGCCGAGCGTGTGCGACCTTCCGGTGCTCATGGTGCGGGCGAGGGCGTTGGGCCGGTAGCCCAGCTCGTCCGCCGCCTTCTGCACGCGATCGCGCACGGCATCGCTCACCGCGCCGTAGTCGCCGAGCGCCCTCGCGGCCGTGGCCTTCGAGACCTTGGCGATGCGGGCGACGTCGCTGACGGTCGCTTCCCGACGAGTGGTTCCCGTCTCGCTCATGTCACCTCCCTCGGTGTCGGTGCGGGGATCGCAGATCTCGAACCTATCGGTTGACTTCACCGCCCAGAGGCGTGTACTGTCCGATGAAACGAATTGAGACCGGTCTCAATGTAGCATGTTGAGACCGGTCTCACCACAGCTCCACCCGGACCCCCATTTGCATCCGCAGTTCAGAGAGGAACACCATGAGCATCCGCTCCACCCTCCGCCGCACGGCCATCGCCGCTGTGGCGGCCACCGCGGCGATCGCCCTCGTCGCCTGCTCGCCCGCAGCATCCGACGCCGGCGACGACGCGTCCACCGAGAACCCGTACGGCCTGATCACGCCCGGCGAGATCCGCGTGGCCAGCCTCGGCGACTCCAAGCCATACACGTTCACCGACGAGTCTGGCGAGTTCACCGGCTTCGACGTCGAGCTGTTCACCGACGTCGCGAACCGCATTGGCATCGAGAAGGTGGTCTTCACCGGCCAGGACTTCTCCGGCCTGCTCGCCGCCGTCGCCAACGGTCAGTTCGACGTGGGCGTCGCCGCGATCGGCATCACCGAGGAGCGCAAGGAGACGGTCGACTTCTCCGACGGCTACCTCGCCGGGTACCTCACCGTGATGGCGAGCCCCGACAGCGACATCTCCGACGAGGACAGCCTCGCCGGCAAGCGCCTCGGCGTCGTGCAGGGCACCCTGCAGGAGGCCTACGCCGTGAAGAACTTCACCGACACCGAGCTGGTGCGCTTCCCGGACAACAACTCGGCGATCTCGGCCGTGAACAGCGGCTCGGTCGACGCGCACTTCCTCGACTACGAGGCCGCCAAGGAGTACGCCGCGCAGTACGGCCTCGAGAACGCGATCGACATCCCGTCGTTCGACGCTCCGGCCGGCTTCGCGATCGCACAGGGCAAGGACGAGTTCAAGGAGGCCCTGAACGAGGCCCTGCACGAGGCCATGGAGGACGGCACCTGGAAGGAGCTGTACGAGAAGTGGTTCCCTGGCTCCCCGATGCCCGACCAGTACCTGCCCAGCGACGAGCAGGGCGAGGGCGAAGGCGAGTAATCGCCTCGTCGGTGCGGGGCCGCAGTCGACGCTGAGGCCCCGCACCCCGAACAGGAGATCCCATGGACTGGCTCGACAAGCTCATCAAGACGTTCCTCGATTTCGAGGCGATGTGGAAGGTTCTTCCGCAGCTGCTCGGCACCGGGCTGGTGAACACCCTGATCATCTCGGTGGCAGCCACGGTGCTGGGCATCGTGATCGGCATGATCCTCGCGGTCATGGGCGTCGCCCGCACCCCGTGGTTGCGGATCCCGGCGCGTGTCTACACCGACATCTTCCGCGGGCTGCCCGCGATCCTGACCATCCTGCTGATCGGACAGGGCTTCGCCGCGATCAGCCGGCAGGTCTTCGGCCCGTCGCCGTACCCGCTCGGCATCCTGGCCCTGAGCCTGATCGCGGGCGCCTACATCGGCGAGATCTTCCGCGCCGGCATCCAGAGCGTCGAACGGGGCCAGCTCGAGGCGTGCCGCGCGCTCGGCATGACGTACGGCTCCGCCATGCGCCTGGTGGTCGTGCCGCAGGGCATCCGCCGGGTTCTGCCCGCGCTGGTGAACCAGTTCATCGCGATCGTGAAGGACTCCTCGCTGGTGTACTTCCTCGGCCTGCTGGTCTCCGAGCGCGAGCTGTTCCGCGTCGGCCAGGACGCCGCGGTGCTCACCGGCAACCTGTCGCCGCTGGTGATGGCCGGCGTCTTCTATCTGGCGATCACCGTGCCGCTGACGCACCTGGTCAACTACTTCGACAACCGGTTCCGCACCGGACGGCGCAAGCCCGCCCCGCCCAAGAGCGGCCTCGAAGAGGTCGCCGAGCAGTCACTCAGCCCGGTCTACACCCGTGGAGAGAACACATGACCTACACCTCGCCCCAGCCCGTCACCGAGGGCCGCTTCTACGAGGGGTCTCGCCTCCAGATCGAGGATCTCGCCATGGCGTACGGCGACATCGACGTCATCAACGGCGTCTCGATCACCGTCGAGCCCGGCACCACGACGTGCATCATCGGCCCTTCCGGATCCGGCAAGTCGACGCTGCTGCGCGGCGTGAACCGCCTGCACGAGCCGAAGGCCGGGCGGGTGCGGCTCGCCGACGACGACGCGCTCACTCTGAAGCCCGACGTGCTGCGTCGTAGAGTCGGCCTCGTCTTCCAGCATTTCAACCTCTTCCCGGACCACACCGCCCTGCAGAATGTGGCGCTCGCGCTGCGCAACGTGAAGCGGATGCCGAAGGGCGAGGCCGAGCGCATCGCCCTGGCCCGGCTCACCGAGGTCGGCCTGGCCGAGCGCGCGGACCATCGTCCCCGCGACCTCTCCGGCGGTCAGCAGCAGCGTGTCGCGATCGCCAGGGCGCTCGCGATGGAGCCCGAGGTCATGCTCTTCGATGAGGCCACCAGCGCACTCGATCCCGAGCTCGTCAAGGGCGTCCTGAACCTCATGGCCGAGCTCGCGCAGCGCGGCATGACGATGCTCGTCGTCACGCACGAGATGGGCTTCGCCCGCAAGGTCGCCGACCAGGTCGTGTTCATGGACGAGGGCCGCGTGGTCGAGGCGGGCACCCCCGACGAGATCTTCGACAACCCGCAGAGCGACCGGCTCCGGCTGTTCCTCTCCGAGGTGCTGTGATGACGGATGCCGGGACGACGGATGCCGCGGCGCGGCCGATCCGCGCGGCCGTGGTCGGCTTCGGCGTCTCCGGCCGAGTGTTCCACAGCCCGTTCCTCGCGGCCGATCCCGCGTACTCGCTCGACGTGATCGTCACCGGCGACCCGGAGCGGGCGGCCGCGGCCGCGAAGCGGTACCCGGCGGCATCCGTCGTCGGCTCCGTCGACGAGATGATCGCGCAGGCCGACCGTCTCGACCTCGTCGTGATCGGCACCCCGCCGGCCACGCACGCGGACATCGCGATCGCCGCGCTGGACGCCGGCCTCGACGTCGTCGTCGACAAGCCGTTCACGGTGACCTCGGCCGAGGGTCGCGCGCTGATCGCACACGCCGAGCAGCTCGGCCGCCGGCTCACCGTGTTCCAGAACCGGCGCTGGGACGGCGACTTCCGCACCGTCCGCGACCTCCTCGAGACCGGGCGCCTCGGTGCCGTGCGCCGCTTCGAGTCCCGCTTCGAGTGGTACAAGCCCGACGTGCGGGCCAGCTGGAAGGCCGAGGCCGCGGCCGCGCAGGGAGGCGGCATCCTGTTCGACCTCGGCACCCACCTGATCGACCAGGCCGTGCGGCTGTTCGGCCCGATCGCCGAGGCCCGCGCGGAACTCGCCGTGAACCGGCCCGGCGGGGTCGCCGACGACGACGCGTTCGTCGCACTGCGGCACGAGTCCGGCACGATCTCCCACCTGTGGATGAACTCGCTCGCCGCCCAGTTCGGCCCGCGATTCCACGTGCTGGGCTCGGAGAGCGGCTACACCTCCTACGGCCTCGACGGGCAGGAGGCCGCGCTCGCCGCCGGCGCCTCGCCCGCGGACGACGACTACGGCGTCACCCCGGCCGAGCGCTGGGGCGTGTTCGGCGTCGAGGGGTCGCTCGCACCGCTCCCCAGCCTCCGCGGCGACTACGGCGTGTTCTACCGCGCCCTCGCCGACAGCATCCGCAGCGGCGCCCCGCTGCCCGTCGACCCGGCCGACGCCGTCGCGGTGCTCGAGCTCATCGAGCGCCTGCATGCCGAGACGCCGCTGCGCCGACCAGAACCCACCGCTATCAATGAAGGACAACGATGAGCAACACGCAGCCACTTCACGTCGCCGTCATCGGCGCAGGCATCCTCGGCACTTCGACCGCCGCGCACCTCGCCAGGGCCGGGGCGCGGGTGACCCTGGTCACGTCGGGAAAGCCCGCCGACGGGGCGTCCGGACGCTCGATCGCGTGGCTGAACTCCTCTGGCGCGCGCTCGACCGAGTACCGGTATCTGCGTCTGATCGGCATCGACCGCTACCGCACGTGGCGGGAGCGTCACCCGGAGAGCGCGAGCTACCTGCGCTTCGACGGCGCGCTGAAGTGGGGCGGTGAGGACGAGAGCTTCAGCGACACCTTCGCGTACGAGCGGGAGGGCGGGTACGACTCCGTCTGGCTCTCACGCGAGCAGGTGGCGTCGCTGACTCCGGATGTCGCCGCCGAGGCCGTCGCCGAGGAGGGCGCGATCTACAACAGGGGAGAGGGCTGGGTGAACCTGCCCGACCTGATCGCCGCGCTCCTGGCTGAGGCCACAGCCTCCGGCACCGATCTCATCGAGGACGCCGGAGACGTGCGCGTCGACGTGCAGGACGGCACCGCCGTCGGGGTCGTCCTCGGCGACGGCACACGTCTCGCTGCCGACCGCGTCGTGCTCGCGACCGGCGGTCACGTCCCGGCCCAGCTCGCGGCTCTCGGCGTCGAGGTGCCCGATGCCACGCCTGCGGCCTTCGTCGTGATCACCGAGCCCGTCGAGCCGCGCGTGCGCACCGTGCTGAACACGCCTCGCGTGGCCGTGCGGCCGATGCCCGACGGCCGGCTCGTGCTCGACGCGGACTGGGCCGAGAAGTCGATCATCGTCGAGTCCGACGGGTCGCTCACCGTGCCCGAGGAGTCGGTCCGCGGTCTGCTCGAGGAGGGCTCGCGAGTGCTCGCCGGGCATCCCGTGCTGACCGCCTCGCGGGTCGCCGCTGGGCTGAAGCCCATCCCCGGCGACGGCGAGCCCGTCGTCGGCGCGGTCTCCGCGATCGACGGGCTGTACATGCTGTTCACGCATTCCGGTGCGACCCTCGGCCTGATCCTCGGCGAGCTCGTCGCCGAGGAGATCCTGACCGGGAAGCCCTCGCCGGTGCTCGACGCGTTCCGTCTCGACCGGTTCGACGCGGATGCCGAGCTCGGTGAGGTAGGCATCGGCGCCTGGGCTCCGGTGACCCAGTAGCCCGGGCCGCCCGGCATCCTGTTCCGGTCGCACTTCGGAACGGGGTTCCGGTCGCACTTCGGCACGGTTTTCGCGCGCGTGACTGCGCCCAATTGCGACCGGAACGTCGAGTTGGGCTCCGCCGCGGGGTTCCGGTCGCACTTCGACACGGTGTCGGCGTGCGGCGACTGTGCCGAAGTGCGACCGGAGCGGGAGGCGCCGCGGGAGGGCGCCTTGGAAGGCGACGCTCAGGCGGTGGCGATCGCCGCGAGTGAGCGCTCCAGCGCCGGCCGCGGGTCGAGAGCGTAGCTTCCGTCGCCGAACAGCTCGACAGTCGCGAGCCCCGCGTAGCCGTGCCGCGCGAGCGCGGCGACGATCTCGCCGAGCGGCAGCGTGCCGTCGCCCCACGTGAGGTGCCCGGTGGGGGAGCCATCGATCAGATGCACGTGCCGCACGCGGTCGCCGAGCGCCACGAAGTAGGCGTCGACCGAGTCGCCGGCCGCGCACGCCGCGACCGTGTCGAGCGCGACGCCGAGGTTCGGGGCTGCGATCTCGTCGAGCATCCGGGCGGCGTCATCCGCCGTGTTCACGAGGTTCGACTCGACGCGCTGCAGCGGCTCCAGCACGCAGGAGAGCCCCAGATCGGCGGCGTACGCGGCGATCCCGCCCACGGCATCCACCGCCCGGTTCCAACCGGCCGAGCGCGGTTCGCCCTCACCGCCGCGCCCCGAGGTGAGGAACAGCATTCCGGCGCCCAGTGCGACGGCGAGCTCGGCGGCTCGCCGGAACATCGACAGGCTCTCGGCGCGCAGCCGCGCATCCGGCGAGGCCACGTTGACCGGGTAGGCCACCTGCTCCGGCGTGAAGCACGCGATCATCAGACCCCGGTCGGCGGCCAGGCGACGGATGCCGCGGGCCTCGGCATCCGTCATCCACGGCACGTGCGCGTGCGGGGCGATGCCCCACAGTTCCACGCTCGTCCGGCCCAGCGCCGCCATGTCGTCGAAGCACTTCTCCAGGGGCAGGTGCTGGTACGAGAAGTTCGAGCCGGTCACCCGGTCGATCAGCGGTGTCGCGCTCACTTGCCCATGCCCTCCGCGAGTCCCTTGACGAAATGCCTCTGGCTGACGAAGAACAGCACGATCACGGGCAGGGCCGCGACGACCATGCCGGCGAACACGACCGGATAGTCGGTGCCGTGCTTGCTCATCAGGCTGGTGAGCCCGACCGGCAGAGTCTGGATCGTGGTGCCGCTCGTGAACACCATCGCGAACAGGTATTCGTTCCAGGCGAACAGCACGTGCAGCAGGATCGTCGAGATGATGATCGGCCTGCACATCGGCAGGATGATGAGCCAGAACGTCGTCCACTTGCTCGCGCCGTCGACCTCGGCGGCCTCGTCGACCTCACGTGGCAGGTCGATCATGTACGACCGGATCAGGAAGGTCGTGAAGGGGATCCGGAACGCCGTATAGAGGATCAGCAGCGCCCAGAAGGTGTTGTACAGGCCCATCGCCTGGAACATCCGGACCAGGGGCACGAGTGCGACGGCCGGGGCGAGCATCAGCCCGCCGAGGATGAGCCCCGAGATCGTCCGGCCGAACGGCATCCGCACCCTGGTCAAGCCGTACGCCGCCCAGGCGCTGATGAACACGGTCGTGATGGTCGAGGTGATCGTGACCAGGACGCTGGCGGTCAGGTAGTCGCTGACGCCGCGGTTCCAGGCGTCGACGTAGTTCTGCCAGCCGAACTGCAGGGGGAGCGCGAACGGGTTGCCGAACAGCTCGGCGTTGGTCTTGAAGCCGTTCAGCGTCATCCACAGCAGCGGGTAGAGCACGACCAGGACGAGGCCGAGCAGGAACGACCAGATGAAGACGCGGGCGATGACGCCGACGAAGCCGATGCGGTTCATCAGAACTCCACTCTTCTGCGACGGGTGTACCAGAGCTGGGCGAGGGCGATGATCATCGTCACGATGAACAGCACGGTCGCGATGGCGGCGGCGTAGCCGAAGTCGTTGCGGACGAACCCGCTGCGGTAGAGCCAGCTGGCGAGGACCTGCGTGGAGTTGTTCGGGCCGCCGGAGGTCATCACCATGACCTCGTTGAACACCTGGAACGCACCCGAGATGGTGATGATCATCATGAGACCGGTCATCTCCCGCACCAGCGGGATCGTGATGTGGAAGAAGCGGCCGAGAGCGCCGACGCCGTCGAGGCTCGCCGCCTCGTACAGCTCGGAGGGGATGCGCTGGATCGCCACGGCGAACAGCAGCGTGCAGTAGCCGAAGCCCTGCCATTGGCTCATGGCGATGATCGAGACCATCGCGGTGGACTCCTGGCCGAGCCAGGGCTGGGCGAGATCGCCGAGCCCGATCGCGCCGAGCGCGTGGTTCAGCAGGCCGAGCTTCGGCTCGTAGATGAAGTAGAACAGCAGTCCCGCGACGGTCAGCGAGATCGCGGACGGGATGAAGTAGATCGCCCGCAGGGCCTTCCGCCAGCGCGAGCTGCGCAGGCTCTCGATCATGGCGGCGAGGATCAGGGCCCCGCCGACCTGGAAGACGATCGACAGCGCCGCATACAGCACGTTGTTCCCGAGGGCGGACCAGAAGATCGGGTCACCGAGCAGCTTCTCGTAGTTGGCCAGGCCCACGAACTCCTGCGTGCCGGTGTAGATGTCGGACTCCTGCGTGGAGAACGCGAAGTTCTGCACCAGCGGGAGGTAGACGAACACGCCCAGCACGACCAGAGCCGGGAGCACCCAGGCGAGTCCGGCGATGCGGCTCAGACGCGACCTGCTCCGGCGGGGCACCGGCCGGCGGCCTCCGGGCGTCGTGACGACGGCTTCGGTGACGGTCGGGGGCAGACGGTAGCCCGCCCCCGACCGCGCCTCACTTGGCGTCGTCGTTCGCTGCGCGAACACTCTCGAGCACTTCCTCGGGGGTGGCGCTGCCGCTGATCAGCGCCTCGCCGCCGGCGAGCCAGGCGTCGGCGACCTCGGGAACGGTGACGGTGTCGAGCCACACGACGAGCTGCGACGCCTCGTTGACCTTCGTGATGCCCTCGAAGACCGCCTTGCTCGACGTGTCTTCCGTGACAGCGCCGACCACTGCGCTCGGCTGGCCGTACGGCGGGGACGAGAGCGTCTGCGCCTGCTCGGTCGACGTGGCGAACTTCATGAAGTCGACGGCCAGGGCGGCCTGCGGCGACTTGGCGTTGATCAGGTATCCCTCGGGGGATCCCTCGATCGCGTCGGGGTCGCCGTCGGCGTCGGCTCCGGCGGGCAGCGGGAAGATGCCGAAGTCCTCGGCGGTCACCTTCGCGCCTTCGACGGTGATCGAGTCGAACTCGAGCACCTCCTGGTAGTACATCGCCGCGCGTCCGCCGGCGAGGGCCTCCTGCGCCGTCGTGTACAGGACGCCGTTGGTGCCCTTGCCGGAGTCGGTGCAGTTGTTCACGAGCTCGCTGAACTGCTCGAGCGACGTGACGTAGCCGGGGTCGTCCCACTTCGCAGTCTCCGGGTCGAAGTCGGCGTGCAGCACGTCGGACGGGACGTTGTGCGCGAACAGCTGCTGCAGGTAGTGCAGGGCCGGCCAGCCGTCCTTGTTGCCGAAGGCGATCGGCTCGTAGCCGGCGTCGCGCAGCGGTCCGCACGACTCGATGAGCTCCTCGAACGTCGTCGGCACCTCGATGCCGGCGGTCTGGAACGCGGCCTTGCTGTAGCCCATGAACTTGCCGTTGTTGTACAGCGGGATGCCGTAGTACTTGCCGTCGAACTCGAAGGCCGACAGTGAGCCCTCGCCGAACGTGTCGCCCCATTCGGTGCCGGGGGCGATCACGTCGGTGAGATCCGCCGCGATGCCGCCCCGGACGAAGTTCTGGGCCCAGTTGCCGGTCCAGGTGAAGAAGATGTCGGGGAGTGCCTGGGATGCCGTGAGCGTCTTGGTCTTGTCCTTGATGGACTGATCGGTCTCCTGGATGAGCTCGATCTTCACATCCGGGTGGAGCTCCTCGTACTCGGCCGCGATGTCCTCGAAGTACGCCTCGAGCGGGTCGCCTCCGAACTTGGTCAGGATGCTGAGCTCGCCCGAGTACTCGGGCTCTGCCGAGACGTCGGCTGCGGGAGCCGTCGGGGTGGCGCTGCAGCTCGCGAGGGTCAGCGCGGTCGCCGCGGCGGCCATGACTGCGAGGGTGCGTGGTGGGCGCATGTCTTGCCTCTCTTCGGGGCGATCGAGGCCGCCTTCGGGCGGCGACCGATCCGCCATTGGATTTCGGTGCCTGGTCAGCGAGTGTAGCCAAAACCTGATACCGGTACCAGCTTTATTTCCTGAGAATCTCGAAAAGGGGTCTATTTTGGTTAATTTCAGGCCAATATTGACCAATCAGTGAATCGTGTGCCAACATGACAGCCACCTGACACCGGTACCACACACTCATCGCGGAGCGCTTCACCGCTGCATCCGCTCTGGAAAGGAAACCTCTTGATGCTCGGCTTCGACGAATCCGCCTTCCGCGTGCAGACGGCCAGCGCCGTCGCGCTCCGTCCCCAGATCGAGCAGCTCGTCGACGAGCTGCTCGCCAAGGGCATCGACAACGTACTGCTGGTCGGCGCCGGCGGCACCTATGCCCAGGCCTGGCCGTACGAGCTGTTCGCCCGCGAGCGTTCCACGCTGCCGGTCCGTGCCGTCATCGCCGCCGAGCTCGTCGTCGCCGGCGACGCACTGCTCGGCAAGACCACCGCCGCCGTGTTCACGTCGGTCTCCGGCACCACGGAAGACGTCATCGCGGCGATCGACTTCGTGCGCGACGCCGGGGCGACCACCATCGCCTTCACGGGGCACGGCGACTCGCCGATCGCCCTCGGCGTCGACCACGCACTCGTCTCCGAGCCGAAGACCTGGCCGTTCGACATGCAGCTGCTCCTGCTGGTCGGTCGCCTGCTCGAGCGTCGCGGCGAGTTCGACGGCTACGCCTCCCTGGCGGACGAGCTCGTGAACCTGCCCGACGCGCTGGTCGCGGTCGCCGAGCAGGCGGAGCCGGCGGCAGCATCCTTCGCCGAGGCGCACAAGGACACCGACTACTACTTCCTGATCGGCGGCGGTCCGCTCTGGGGCTTCACCTACCTGTACTCGATGTGCATCCTCGAGGAGATGCAGTGGCTGCGCACCACCCGCGTGCACAGCGCCGAGTTCTTCCACGGCTCGCTCGAGCTGCTCGAGGAGGACACCGCGGTCCTCGTCTTCCAGGGCGAGGACCGCACCCGGCCGCTCACCGATCGGGCCGAGGCGTTCGCGAAGCGCGTGACGAGCGACGTCACGGTGTTCGACACCAGCGAGTACGCGCTCGAGGGCTTCAGCCCCGAGAACCGCGCGCTCATCGCCCCGATCGTGCTCGACACCGTCATGGGTCGCGTCAGCAAGCACCTCGAGCGCGTACGCGACCACTCGCTCGACCTGCGCCGCTACTACCGCGTCATGGCGTACTGAGCAGGGCAGGACCGGCGGATGCGAGTGCTCGGCTTCGGCGACAACATCATCGACCGCTTCCTCGACCGGGGGATCGACTACCCGGGCGGGAACGCCGTCAACGTCGCCGTCTACGCGCGCCGTCGCGGCGCGCACGCCGAGTATCTCGGCGTCTTCGGCGACGACGATGCGGGCGCGTTCCTGAGGGCGGCGATCGAGGACGCCGGCGTCGGCACGGCGCACAGCGTCGTCCGCAGGGGGGAGTCGGGGGTCTCCTCCCTGCGGGTCGTCGACGGCGACCGCACCTTCCTCGGCTGGAACGGCGGAGGCATCACGGTGCGCGAGCCGATCGACCTCGGCGACGGCAGGGAAGATTACGCGGCGATGTTCGACGTGGTGCATTCGAGCGTCTACTCCGGCGTCGAGGATCAGCTGCCGAGGCTGCGCGAGCACGACGTCCTGGTGAGCTTCGACCTCTCCAGCGAGCCCGCGTTCCGCACACCCGAGTACCTCGGGCGGGTGGCGCCGTTCGCCGATCTCGTGCTGCTGTCATGCGCGGAGCTCGACTTGGAGCAGTCGTTCGCGCTGCTCGACGAAGCGGTCCGGCATGGCGCCGGTCTCGCCCTGGGCACGCGCGGCGTCGACGGCGCTCTCGTCACCGACGGCCGGCTGCGTCTCACGGCGCCCGCCCGGCTGATCGATGATGAGGCGGAGATGGTCGACACGATGGGGTGCGGCGACGCGTTCGTCGCCGGCTTCCTGGTGTCGCTGCACGGCGACGGCTGGCGCCGCGATCGGCGGCCGGATGCAGCGGCGCTGCAGCGTGCTCTCGAGGCGGGTGCGGATGCCGCGCGCGACCAGTGCTTAGTCGAGGGAGCGTTCGGCCGGGGTCGGCCCACCCCGGCCGCGGCTAGCATGAGATGAGTCGATCGAAGGGGGCGAGGCGGGTGACGAACGAGCGTGCCGCTCCGCCCACGATCTCGGAGGTGGCGGCCGAGGCCGGAGTCGGACGGTCGACCGCCGCACGAACACTCGGCGGCTACGGCTACGTGAGCCCCGAGGTGCGCGAGCGCGTGCTCGCGGCGGCCGAGCGCATCGGCTACCGCACCAACGCCCTCGCTCGGAGCATGTCAACCGGGGTCACCCACACGATCGGCGTGATCGTGGCCGACATCGCGAACCCGTTCTTCGGCGGCGTCGTCCGCGGCATCTCCGATGCCTCGAGGACCCGCGGCTTCGACACGCTCGTGCTCAGCACCTACGAGAAGCTCGCGGAGGAGATCGCGGCCACGGACGTGCTCATCGACAAGCGCGTCGACGGCATGATCATCGCCTCGGCAGCCCTCGACCCGGCATCCGCAGACCACATCCTGCAGGCGCGGTCGCGCGGCATCCCGGTGATCCTCGTCGACCGTGTCGTGCGCGGGCTGCACCTCGACGCAGTGGTCATCGACAACCGCACCGCGTCTCGGGAGGCGGTCGCCCGGCTGATCGCCGCGGGGCACCGCCGGGTCGGCTTCGTCTGGGGCCCGCCTCTGGCGGAGCGGCCGTCCCGCCGCCGGGATTTCATCGACGTCGCGGCGAGGAACCTGTCGACCGACGGCGAACGTCTGCAGGGGTATCTCGACGCGCTCGACGACGAAGGCATCGCCTTCGACCCCGAGCTCGTCATGGTCGGGCCGAAGGACGAGGAGCGGGCTGAGGCCGAGGCCACCCGGATGCTCGGGCTGGCGGATGCTCCGACAGCGATGTTCTGCACCGAGACGGATGCCGTCACCGGAACGCTGCGGGCGATCCGCGCCGCGGGTCTGCACGTCGGGAGCGACGTGTCGCTGATCGGCTTCGACGACAGCTCGTGGGCGGCCGTCATGGAACCGCCGCTCACCATGATCGAGCAGCCGATGCTCGCTCTCGGCGAGCGGGCCGCCGAGGCGCTGCTCGAGATGATCGACGGCGGCGCCGACTCGGTGCGCGTGCACACGCTGGAGACCCGGCTCATCGAGCGGGCTTCGGTCCAGCCGCCGCCCGCCGCCCGCGCCTGAGGGGCCCGCGGGGTAGAGTTCCGGTCGCACTTCGGCATGGTGTTCGCCTGCGGGACTGTGCCCGACTGCGACCGGAATCGGGATGTGGCGGGCGGTGAGGCGTTCCGGTCGCAGTTCAGCAGGGTGTTCGCCCGCGGGACTGTGCCCAACTGCGACCGGAACCGGTATTGGAATCCGGGCTCAGGCGACGGCGCGCAGGCCCTCGACGAGCGGGGTCGTCGGGCGGCCGATGAGACGCGAGAGCGTGCCGTCCGTGTCGGCGAGCGCGCCGTCGCGGATGCCGGCATCCAGAGCCGCGACGAATCCTGCGGTGCCCTCGTCGAGGCCCGCCGCCTGCAGCGCCGCGAGCTGCTCGTCGAACGAGACGGGCACGTACGCGACCTCACGGCCGGAGACCTCGGCGATCGCGGATGCGAGGTCGTTGTAGTCCCAGGCGACGTCGCCGCCGAGCTCGTACACCTCACCGGCGTGGCCGTCTTCGAGCAGCACGACGGCCGCGGCATCCGCGAAGTCCTTGCGGCTGGCCGAGGCGACGCGTCCGTCGCCGACGCCGGCGGCCAGCACTCCGGTCTCGGCGGCGCGGGCGAGGTCCGCGGCGTAGTTCTCGGTGTACCAGTTGTTCCGGAGGATCACGGCGGGAAGGCCGGATGCCGCGATGAGCTCCTCCGTCGCCTTGTGCTCCGGTGCCAGGACCAGGTCGCTCGTCGTCGCCTTGGGGGCGCTGGTGTAGACGAACTTCTGCACGCCCGCGGCGACCGCGGCGTCGATGACCGCCTGGTGCTGCGCGGCGCGCTTGCCGACCTCGGAGCTGGAGATCAGGAGCACGGAGTCGACACCCTCGAGTGCCGCGGCGATCGTGGCGGGCTCCGTGTAGTCGAGACGAGCGGTGCGCACGCCCAGGTCTGACGCCTTCGCGACATCGCGTGCCCCGGCGACGATCGACTGGGGGTCGGCTCCGCGCTCGAGCAGGCTCTTGACGATGAGGCGGCCGAGCTGTCCGGTCGCTCCGGTGACGAGGATGGTCATGAGGTGTCCTTTCTTAGGTGACATCCGGCACAACAGCATCCGCACAGCACGCCATTCCAGAAGTCGGGTACCCACTTTGAAGTAAGGTACATACATGACGGTGAGTTTTGCGCAGATAAAGGCCTCGACCCCGATGGTGTTCGAGCCGGGGTGCAGCACGCGGGTCGTCCTCGATCACGTGATGAGCAAGTGGGGTGTGCTCGTGCTCTCCGCGCTGTCCGACGGCACACGCCGCTGGGGGGCGCTGCGCCGAGAGGTCGGCGGCATCAGCGAGAAGATGCTCGCGTCGACTCTGCGCACACTGGCCGACGACGGACTCGTGCACAGGGAGTCGTTCCCGTCGGTGCCCCCGCACGTCGAATACAGCCTCACGCCGCTCGGTCGCGATCTGATGGAGCGGATGCTGCCGCTGGTGGAGTGGGTCGCCGATCACTCCGACGCGATGCTCGGCAGAGACTCGGAGCCGGCAACTGAATCCGTCGAGAACCGCGCCTGACACGCACGGAATCCGTCGCCGATCCGGGTGATTTGACCAGGGAACCGTAGCGCCTCTACTGTTCACCTCATGTCGACGACGCCTATCCATCTCGAACGACCCGACGGCAAGGGCCTGGCCGCAGGCACCCTGGGGCTCTGGGGCTCCACGGTCATCGGGCTCGCCTCCACCGCGCCGGTGTACTCGCTGGTCGCGACGCTGGGATGGGTGGTGCTCGCCGTCGGAGGTCAGGCGCCGATCGCGTTCATCCTCGCGTTCATCCCGATGCTGCTGATCGCGTACGCCTATCGCGAGCTGAACAACGCGGTGCCGGACTGCGGCACCACCTTCACGTGGGCGACCAAGGCGTTCGGGCCCTGGGTCGGCTGGATGGGCGGCTGGGGAGTCGCCGTGGCCGGCATGGTCGTGCTCGCCAATCTCGCCCAGATCGCCTCGGTCTACTTCTGGAACCTGCTGGGCATCGAAGTCGAGAACAACGACCTCCGCGTCGTGCTCGTCGCCGTCCTGTTCATCGCCGCCATGACGTGGGTGAGCTGGCGTGGCGTCGAGATCGGCGAGCGGATCCAGAACGTGCTGCTCGGCATCCAGTACCTGGCACTGGCGATCTTCGTCGTCGCCGCGATCTGGCATTTCGCCGCCGGCACCGCGCCGAACCCGACGCCCTTCGACTGGGAGTGGCTGAACCCGTTCGCGTTCGAGAGCTGGTCCGGGTTCACCGAGGCGATCCTGCTCGCGCTGTTCATCTACTGGGGCTGGGACACCTGCCTCGCGCTCAACGAGGAGACCAAGGACCCGAAGCGCATCCCCGGCCGCGCGGCGCTGCTGACCACCGTCATCCTGCTCTTCACCTACGTGCTCGTCACGATCGCCGCGATGATGTACGCGGGCCTCGGCGACGACGCGACGGGCCTCGGGAACGAGGCGAACGCCGACGACTTCTTCCTCGCCATCAAGGACGGCCTGCTCGGACCGTTCGGCTGGGTGCTGGTCGTCTCGGTGATCCTGTCGTCGATCTCGTCCACGCAGACGACGATCCTGCCGACGGCCCGCGGCACCCTCGCGATGGGCGTGTACCGGGCGCTGCCGGCGAAATTCAAGGACGTGCACCCCGAGTACAAGACGCCGTCGTTCTCGACGATCGTGATGGGTGTGGTCGCCACCGGCTACTACGTCGGCATGACGCTCATCAGCGACAACATCCTGCAGGACTCGATCCTGTCGCTGGGTCTCGCGATCGCCTTCTACTACGCGATCACCGGCTTCGCGTGCGTCTGGTACTTCAGAGCCGAGCTCCGCAACTCCGTGCGCGACTTCGTCTTCAAGGGCCTGTTCCCGCTGATCGGCGCTGTCCTGCTGACCGGGGCGTTCGTGCAGTCGGCGATCGACATGTGGGACGTCGACTACGGCTACACGGTGCTGCTCGGCATCGGCGGCACGTTCGTGGTCGGCGTCGGGTCGCTCGCGTTCGGCGTAGTGCTCATGCTCGCCTGGTTCCTGTTCCCGAGGTCGAAGAGGTTCTTCCGCGGGGAGAGCCTGAACCGCCAGACTGAGGTGATGGTGCCCGAAGAGCCAGGGGAGTTCCCGCGCTCGATCGACGGAGGGATCTGAGGATGCCGGTAGCCACGGCCGACCTGTACGACGAGCTCGAGGAGAGCATCCAGTCGCTGCCGCTGCAGCTGCGCTCCTTCGGGCAGCGGAGGGCTTTCGACGGTCCGATCCGCACCGTGCGGTGCCTCGAGGACAACGCCCTGCTGAAGTCGGTGCTCGCGACGCCGGGCGAGGGCGCTGTGCTCGTGGTCGACGGCGGCGGCTCCCTCCACCGCGCCCTGATGGGCGACATGATCGCGGCATCCGCCGTCGAGAACGGGTGGGCCGGCGTCGTCATCAACGGCGCGATCCGCGACAGCGTCGCGATCGACGGCCTCGATCTCGGGGTGAAGGCGCTCGGCACGAATCCCCGCAAGAGCACGAAGCTCAGCACCGGCGAGGCCGATGTCCCCCTCGAGTTCGGGGGAGTGACGTTCCGGGTCGGGGCGCATCTGTACAGCGACGAAGACGGCATCCTGGTCGAGCGCTGAAGTCGGCCGCGAGGGCGTTCTGAGCCCGCGCTGCGCTTGTCCTAGGCTTTAGCCGTGCGCATCCGGCTCGACATCGCCTATGACGGGACCCACTTCCGCGGGTGGGCCAGGCAGCCCACCCTGCGCACCGTGCAGGGCACGCTCGAGGCCGCGCTCGCCCGCATCGTCGGGAGCGAGGTGCAGCTGGTCGTCGCGGGACGGACGGATGCCGGCGTCCACGCCGCAGGTCAGGTCGCGCACGTCGATCTCGATGCCGAGCAGTGGTCGCGCATCGAGACCAGGCACGGCCGCGCGGCGCAAGACGCCGCAGGATCGATCGCCTGGCGCATGCGCGGTGTGCTCGGCGCCTATCCGGATGTCACGGTGACCCGGTCGTCGATCGCGCCGGACGGCTTCGACGCGAGGTTCTCCGCGGTCTGGCGGCGGTACCGCTACCGGCTCGCCGACGACGGGGCCGGCTACGACCCGCTGCGCCGGCACGACACGACCACCATCCGCGGCACGCTCGACGAGAAGGCGATGGATGCCGCGGCCCGCACTCTCATCGGCCTCCACGATTTCGCGGCGTACTGCAAGCCGCGCGAGGGCGCCACGACGATCCGCACGCTGCTCGACTACCGGTGGACGCGCGACGACCTCGGGGTGCTGGTGGCCGAGGTGAAGGCCGACGCGTTCTGCCACAGCATGGTCCGCGCGCTCGTCGGCGCGTGCGCGGCGGTCGGGGAGGGGCGCCTCGACGTCGACGACGTGGTCACGCTGCGCGATGCCCTGGACAGGACGAGCGAGTTCAAGGTGCTCGCGGCGCGAGGGCTCAGCCTCACCGAGGTCGGCTACCCGGCCGACGACCTGCTCGCCATGCGCGCGACGCAGACGCGCGCTCGGCGCCAGGCCGGCGGAGAATGACTCGCGGCGCGGGGTCTCGTATCGTCGAGGTCTCCTCGCCGGCGCTCACGCTTGTGCGGGCGCTGGAGGCCGCAGGTGCCGGCGCCGCGATCGGCACGGGATTCACATTCCTGGGAGTGCTCGTGCTCGGGATCGTGGGGGAGGAGGCGCTTTCGGCGTACTATTCGACGCTCGACCTCGATCCGCTGTTCCGCTCGAGCATGGGGGCGTTGCTCGTGGTTGCGCTCGTGCTCGGCGCGATCGTGCCGTGGCTGTTCCTCGTCGACAGGTTCGTCGTGCTGGGTGTTGCGGAGCGGCAGGCTGCGACGCACGCGGCATCCGTCGGGGATCAGCCGGTGCCTGCGAAGACGTTCAGGACGTCGCTGTCGATCGTCCCGGGTACTGGGCTCGTGTCCGGCGGCATCGTGATCATGCTCACCGCGGGGCTCCTCGGCGCGGTCCTGCTCGGGATGATCGTGTTCGACGAGGAGATGCGCGAAGAGCCCTTCGTCTGGATCGCGTTCGTGGTGTTCGCCGCCATCACCGGAGCCGGAGCGGCGATGAAGGCTGCCGCCGCACGAGTGATCGCACGCACCGAGCCGCGCGTGCAGGCGGTGCGCCAGCGCTGGTCGCGCGCGCTGCGCGAGGCGGAGCGAGCGGATGCCGTGCAGCGCGACGCGGCGCCGCTCGGCGTGCTGCCGCGCGTGGTCACGGTTCCGTCGGCGCATGCGCTCGACCGGAGCGCGATCGTCGTCGCCATGGTGACGTTCGCCGCCATCGGCGTGTTCGTCGTGTCGGTGCTCCTGCGTCAGCAGTGCCGCAGCTGCGATCCGATCACCTGGATCGATCCGGTCGAGACCGGGATCGACGTACTCAGTCTCGCCAGCGGCGGCGCGCTGATGCTGTGCGCGATCGCCGGCGCGGCGATGTGGATCGCGAGTCTCCTGCTGCAGCGGGTCAGGGAGCGCTCGATGCGCGCCTGGGTCGCCGACGGCGCGCCTCGTCGCGTGGACGAGGACGCTCTGCGGCCGTTCCTGATCGACATGCGTGCGGCCGAGCGGTTCGCGCGCGCCCTGGGGGCTCTCGGAGCCGCCGCCCTCGTGTTCGGGACAGGCATCGACTGGAGCGGCTGGGGGGATGTCGACCCGCTGCCGGTGCAGGCCGCGGGTGCGGTGTCGATCGTCGCGGCGGTGCTGATCAGCATCCTGGATTCGCCTCGGGCGCGCAGCGAGCGGCAGGCGCTGCGCGATGCCGCGTTCCCCGGCGACATCGGACCGGCCGCACCTGCGCAGCCGGGGAAGGGGCGTGCCGCGCGGCGAGATCGTCGACGCGTGCGGAACCGAGGCGAGTAGCGTAGGACGGGTCATGAAGGTCATCTCCTACAACCTGCGCAAGCATCGGGCGGCCGGCGAACTCGTCGTGCTGCAGGCAGAGCATGATCCCGACATCCTGTGTCTGCAGGAATGCGACGTGCAGGAGCTTCCGCCGCGGGTCGGCGACCTGGTGCTGGCGCTCGCGACGCAGGGCAATCGGCTGGGACTGGCGGTCTACTACCGCGAGAGCGTCTTCCAGATGCAGGCGGTGAAGACGATCGGCTTGAAGAAGTCGCTGCACGATCGGCTGCTGAAGCCCGCGCACGAGCGCGTGCTCGGTGTGCGGCTGCGCGACATCGACCACGCGCGCGACATGATCGTCGCGTCCTTCCACGCCGCGCCGCTGACGGCGCTGAACTCGCTGCGGCGCCATCAGATCCGGGCGGCGCTGACCGAGCTGGAGAAGCTGGGCGAGGGGCTGCCGGTGCTGATGGTCGGGGACTACAACTACCCCGTGTTCAAGGAGAACCTCGGCCAGACCGTGCGCGACCACGGCTACACGCTCACTCTCAGCGACGACCACACGTATACGCGCTACCGGGTGTTCCGCGGGCACTACGACTTCGCGACATCCGTCGGCTTCGAGGTCGAGCGCGTCACGACCCTGCCGCAGGGCTCGAGCGACCATCGACCGATCCTGGTGACGTTCCGGCCGCACTGAGGGCGGTTGGGCCCGGGCGCTCCGGATCGGGCCACGTCGCGGGGCCGGCTCGAGGCCGCCCCGGAC
>NZ_JADIJR010000004.1 GCF_017355365.1 Microbacterium sp. SD291
GAGAGCTGCTGCTGCATCTCGACCGGATGGGGCACTCGGACTCGGTCGTGATCGCCGACGCGCACTTCCCGGCGTGGGCGCTGGGCGAGCGCGTCGTCGATCTGCCTGGCACGACCACCCCCGAGGTGCTCGCCGCGATCCGCACGGTGATCCCTCTCGACGATGCGCCGGGGCTCGACCTGATGGAGTCGGCGGATGCCGCCGTGCTGGACGTGCAGCGCGAGCTGATGGCCGCCGCCGGCACCGAGGTCGGCACGACCCGCTTCGTCGAGCGCTTCGCGTACTACGACGTGGCCAAGGAGGCGTACCTCATGGTCCGCACGGGCGAGACGCGCAAGTACGGCAACGCATTGCTGCGCAAGGGCGTCGTCGGGCACCCGTCGGCCTGAGCCGCGGTCGCCAGCCCCGGTCGCCAGCCCCGGTCGTGAGCCCCGGTCGTGAGCCGCGGTCGTCAGCCCCGTCGTCAGCCGCGCCCGGCCGTCGACTCGCGCACGATCAGCTCGGCCGGGAACGGGGTCGTCGCCGGGACGGGTGAGCCCGGGGCGGCGAGCTGCAGCAGGAGCGCGCTCGCGGCGGCGCGGCCGATCTCGTAGCCGGGCTGGCGGATGGTGCTGAGGGGCACGAGGGTCTGATGCGCCAGGTCCACGTCGTCGAAGCCGATGACGGCGATGTCCTCCGGCACGCGGATGCCGCGGCGGAGGAGTCCCGTCATCGCCCCGACGGCCACCATGTCGTTCGCCGCGAAGACGGCGTCCGGCGGCGCCGCCATCCCGATGATGTGCTCGGCCGCCTGCAGCCCGTCCTCGATCGTGAGATGCGGCACTTCGTGCACCTCGACCGAGGCATCGGAGCCCGCGACGGCGTCGCGCAGACCCCGCAGGCGATCGTTCGACTGGCTCACCGCGGCGCTGCCGAGGAACATCAGCCGGCGCCGGCCGATCGAGAGCAGATGCTCGCCGGCCAGCCGCCCTCCGCCGCGGTCGTCGAACAGCACCGATGCGACCTTCGCCGATTCGCGGATCGGCCCGATCACGACGGAGCGGATGCCGCGGCCCGCGAGCGTCTCGAGCCGCGCAGTGACGTCTTCCAGCGGGTAGATGATCACGCCCTGCACCCGATGCGACTCGAACATGTCGATGTTGCGGCGCTCCTGGGCGGCATCGCGGTTGCTGTTGCTGAAGAACAGCGACCAGCCGCCCTCGCGCGTGACGTCCTCGACCCCACGGGAGAGTTCGCTGAAGAAGGGCAGCCACGCGTCGAGCAGGATGAACGCGATCGTCTTGCTGGTGCCCGCCCTGAGCTGGCGGGCCGACTCGTTCGGCACGAAGCCGAGCTGCTCGATCGCCGCCCGCACCCGCTCCCGGCTGTCGGCACCCAGCACGTGCGGGTGGTTCAGGTAGTTCGAGACCGTCGACGACGAGACGCCGGCGAGCGCGGCGACATCCTTCACGCTCGGCATCGGAACTCCTTCGTCTCGGTCGTCCGCCGGCATCCCCGCCGGCGGTGTGACCAGAGTAGCCGAGGAATTGGCACGTTCCAAGAAAGTCTTGACAGGCCTCGAACGGTCGCCGTAGCCTGACCTGCACATCGACTTGCAACGTGCCAAGTCGAGAGGCGATGGTGCCGCACACCCGCCCGAGGGGGACCCATGAACATCGGATGCCACGGACTCGTCTGGACCGGGAGCTTCGACGCGGAGGGCATCCGCCTGTCGGTCGAGAAGACCAAGGAGGCCGGGTTCGACCTCATCGAGTTCCCGCTGATGGATCCCTTCTCGTTCGATGTCGCCGCCGCGAAGCAGGCGCTCGAGGAGCATGACCTCGCCGTCAGCGCCTCGCTCGGACTCTCCGAGGCCACCGATGTCACGAGCGCCGACCCCGCGATCGTGGCGGCCGGCGAGGCGCTGCTGATCCGCGCGGTCGACGTGCTCGCCGATCTCGGCGGCACGCACTTCTGCGGGGTGATCTACAGCGCCATGAAGAAGTACATGGAGCCGGTCACCCCCGCCGGGCTCGAGAGCAGCAGGCGCGCGATCGCCAAGGTCGCCGACCATGCCGCCGAGCGGGGAGTGTCGGTGGCGCTCGAGGTCGTGAACCGCTACGAGACCAACGTGCTCAACACCGCACGGCAGGCGATCGACTTCATCGGCGAGATCGACCGGCCGAACCTCGGCATCCACCTCGACACGTATCACATGAACATCGAGGAGTCGGACATGTTCGCGCCGGTCCTGGATGCGGCGCCGAGCCTCCGATACGTGCACATCGGCGAGAGCCACCGCGGCTATCTCGGCACCGGCTCGGTCGACTTCGACACCTTCTTCAAGGCGCTCGGCAGGGTCGGATACGACGGGCCGATCGTGTTCGAGTCGTTCTCCTCCGCGGTGGTCGCACCGGATCTCAGCCGGATGCTCGGCATCTGGCGGAACCTCTGGACCGACAGCGAGGAGCTCGGCGCGCACGCGAACGCGTTCATCAGGGACAAGCTGATCGCGGTGGATTCGATTCGGCTGCACTGAGCGGCGCCGGTGAGGGCCGGGCGGTAAATATGTCATTACAGGACTTCCGCTCACCTGCAGTCCTAGATACATTTAGATACAACTTGCGCCGGAAGCGATGCGGCGACAGAATTGATCCGATGTTTCCAGTTCGGTTCGAACTGCGACACGATTCACGACCTTCAAGGAAGCAGGTGTTCACATGAGTGATCCCATCCTCAGGGTGGAAGGCATCAGCAAGGGCTTCCCCGGTGTGCAGGCACTCAAGGACGTGCACCTCGAGGTGCGCTCCGGCGAGGTGCTGGTCCTGGTGGGAGAGAACGGCGCCGGCAAGTCGACGCTCATGAAGATCCTCTCCGGGATCTACACCAAGGACGAGGGCACCATCACGTTCGAGGGCCAGGAGGTCGAGCTCACCGGCCCGCTCCAGGCGCAGCAGCTGGGCATCACGATCATCCACCAGGAACTGAACATGATGCCCGACCTCACCGTCGCGCAGAACATCTTCGTGGGCAGGGAGCCGCGCACCGGCCCCTTCCTGTCGGAGCGGAAGCTCAACACGCAGACCGCCGAGCTGCTCGCGCGGCTCGGCATCCGCCTCGACCCGCGGCGTCCCGTCGGCGACCTCACCGTCGCCGAGCAGCAGATGGTCGAGATCGCCAAGGCGCTCTCCTTCAACGCCAAGGTCCTGATCATGGACGAGCCCACCTCGGCGCTCACCGACAGCGAGGTCGAGACCCTGTTCGTGCTGATCGAGCAGCTCAGGGCATCCGGAACCGGCATCGTCTACATCTCGCACCGGATGGACGAGCTGCGCCGGCTCGCCGACCGGGTCACGGTTCTCCGCGACGGGACATACATCGGATCACTCGAGAAGAGCGAGATCAGCGTCCCGAAGATCATCGAGATGATGGTCGGCCGTGTGATCGACGAGGGGACGCGCCCGCAGGCCCGCGAGCACATCAACGACCCGATCGTCCTCGACGTCCAGGGACTCTCAACGAGGTCGCTGCTCAAGGACGTCTCGTTCCAGCTGCACAAGGGCGAGATCCTCGGCTTCGCAGGCCTCATGGGCGCCGGCCGCACCGAGACCGCGCGGGCCATCATCGGAGCGGATCACCACGACGCCGGCACCGTCTCGATCGGCGGCAGGCAGGTCACGATCCATCAGCCCGCGGATGCCGTCAAGCACGGTGTCGGGTACCTCTCCGAGGACCGCAAGCTCCTCGGGCTGATGCTCGAGCAGGACGTCACGTTCAACACCGTGCTCGCCTCGCTCGGCTCGTACGCCAACGGCATCGGCTGGATCAGCGACGGCAAGGCGAAGAACCAGACCAAGGACTACGTCAGGCAGCTTCGCGTGAAGACGCCGTCCGTCAACCAGGTCGTCAAGCTCCTCTCCGGCGGGAACCAGCAGAAGGTCGTGATCGCGAGGTGGCTGATGCGCGACTGCGACATCCTCATCTTCGACGAGCCGACCCGCGGCATCGACGTCGGGGCTAAAGAGGAGATCTACCGCCTGATGCAGCAGCTCGCGGCATCCGGCAAGTCCATCATCGTCATCTCGTCGGAGCTGCCGGAGATCCTCCGCGTCGCGAACCGCATCGCGGTGTTCGCGAACGGCCGCATCACCGGCACGCTCCGCAACGAGGAAGCCAGCCAGGAGAAGATCATGCAACTCGCAGCCCACGGAGAGGAAGACTCATGAGCACTCCGCAGAATCAGGGGTCGTCTACGACGACGATCATCCAGACCGCAGTCGACGAGGACACCGACAAGAAGGACTTCGGCGCGTTCCTGAGGCGTCAGCTCCAGCAGTCGCTCGCCTTCGGCACGCTGATCGTCCTGGTGGTCTTCTTCTCGATCGCGACCACGAGCTTCTTCACGTTCAGCAACATCGCCTCGGTGCTGCTGTCGACGGCCGTGATCGGCATCCTCGCCCTCGGCACGACCTTCGTCATCATCACCGGCGGCATCGATCTGTCGATCGGAACGGGCATGGCCCTGTGCGCCGTGATGACCGGCGTGATCGTCACCAACATGGGCCTTCCGGTCTGGCTAGGCGTGATCGGCGGCATCCTGACCGGCGTGCTGATGGGACTCGTGAACGGCGTCAACATCACATTCCTCCGGCTGCCGCCGTTCATCGCGACCCTGGCGATGATGATGATCGCCGGCGGTCTCGCCCTGGTGATCTCGAACGTGTCGCCGATCTACTTCTCGACCTCGGCGCCCGACTTCAAGAAGATCGCGCTCGGCGTGATCATCCCCGGTGTGCCGAACGCCGTCTTGATCACGGCCGCTCTCGCCATCGTCGGCTGGCTGGTGCTGTCCAAGACGCTCCTCGGCCGCTACACGTTCGCGATCGGATCGAACGAGGAGGCCACCCGCCTCTCCGGCGTCAACACCCGCCGCTGGACGATCCTGATCTACATGTTCGCTGGCGCGTTCACCGGCATCGCCGGCATCGTGATCGCCTCCCGTCTCGACTCGGCGCAGCCGCAGATCGGAATGGGATACGAGCTGCAGGCGATCGCCGCGGTCATCATCGGCGGCACGTCGCTGCTCGGCGGACGCGGATCCATCCTCGGCACCGTGATCGGCGCGCTGATCATGAGCGTCCTCGTCAACGGCCTGCGCCTGATGTCGGTGCAGCCCGAGTGGCAGAACATCGTGGTCGGCGTCGTCGTGCTGCTGGCCGTCTTCCTCGACTCGCTGCGCAACCGCCAGCGCACCTGAGAACGCCAGGTGGCGGTGAAAGTCCCGTGCCCGCCGTCACCTGCTCGGCTCCGGCCGAAACCGCGGAGCGATCCGCAACTGGCACACACCGGAATGTCCACACACCGCCGGTTCCGGCCGGCACTCACAGAACAATGGAGTTTCCATGAAATTCGGCAAGAAGACCGCATTCGCGGCACTCGTGGCCGCATCCGCCCTCGTTCTCGCGGGCTGTGGCGGCGGCGGTGACGTCATCGAAGAGGGCGGCGACACCGGTGGCGACACCGGCAGCGGAGAGATGTACATCGCCCTGATCTCGAAGGGCTTCCAGCACCAGTTCTGGCAGGCCGTCAAGCAGGGCGCCGAGGAGAAGGCCGAAGAGCTCGGCGTGAGGATCACGTTCGAGGGTCCGGCCGCGGAGACCGAGATCGCCGGTCAGCTCGAGATGCTCACCGCCGCGATCGACAAGAACCCGGATGCCATCGCCTACGCAGCGCTCGACCCCGAGGCGTGCGTCGCCCCGCTCGAGCAGGCGAAGTCGAAGGACATCCCCGTCGTCTACTTCGACGCACCCTGCAACGGAGACGTGGGCCTGAGCCTGTCGGCCACCGACAGCAAGGTCGCCGGCGCACTCGCCGCAGAGCACATGGCCGAGCTGATCGGCGGCAAGGGCGAGGTCGCGATCGTCGGCCACTCGCAGATCAACTCCACCGGCGTCGAGCGTCGCGACGGCTTCGTCGAGAAGATGGAAGCCGACTACCCCGACATCGAGATCGTCGACATCCAGTACGGCGACGGCGACCACCTGAAGTCGGCCGACATCGCCAAGACGCTGATCGCCGCGCACCCCGACCTCAAGGGCATCTACGGCACCAACGAGGGCTCTGCGATCGGCGTCGTGAACGCGGTCAACGAGTTGGGCCTGGAGAAGGGCAAGATCACCATCGTCGGATTCGACTCCGGTGCTGCCCAGATCAACGCGATCAAGGACGGCACGATGGCCGGCGCCATCACGCAGGACCCGATCGGCATCGGCGCACAGGTCGTGCAGGCGGCGTACGACGCGGCCAACGGCGAGGACGTCGAGGAGTTCTACGACACCGGCTCGTACTGGTACGACGCCGAGAACATCGAGGACCCGAAGATCGCCGCAGTCCTCTACGAGTGATCGACTGAGAATGGCAGGAGCCCCTCACCCCCGTGTGAGGGGCTCCTCTGCGTTCCGGGCGGGTGTGGTGCGGGTTGCAGATCGGGGGCCGACACGCCAGATGTCGGACGCGCCCGGTCGACCTGTCCGACATCTGGCGTGTCGGCCCCCCAGGGGCGGGAGAGAGCGGATGCTGCGGGCCGGTGCCGCGAACGGCGGACGCCGCAGACGGTCAGATTCGGCGCAGGAAGGTGAGCTGCGACGACGGCTCGACGATCAGCTCGCGCAGCGCGGCGTTGAAGGGGATGCCGGCCGGCGCCCCGATGTGCGCCTGGAACGCGGCCTCGTCGCGGTACACCTCGTACACGAAGAAGCTGTTCGGATCATCGGCGAGCCGGAAGGCGTCGAACACGACGTTCCCCTCCTCGGCGCGGACGGTCTCGGCGAAATCGCGGAGGAGGTCGGCGACCTGGTCGCCGTGGCCGTTGCGAGCGGTGAAGGTGGCGTGCAGGATCGTCGGCTCGGTCATCGTGGCTCCTCCGGGTGTCAGGCAGACAGGTTCAGCAGGCGAGCGGGGTTCGTGGTGAGCATACGCTCGACGGCCTCGTCGCCGACGGCCTCCCGCAGCCGCGGGAGGTAGCGATCGCCGAGATAGGCGAGCCCCGGCATCCCGCCATAGGCGATGTAGCGGGAACGGCGGGCCACGTCGCCGCCGAGGACGATCCGGTCGCCGGCCCCGCGGTCGACCACGGCCGCGGTGAGTGCGAGCAGCTCGGCATCCGACCTCGTGCGCGGGCGGGCGAACCCGTCGTAGCCGAGGTGGGCGCCGCGCTCGGCGAGCGAGACGTGCAGCCCGGGGTCGGGGTCGCGGTCCGCGTGCGCCAGGACCACGCGGTCGGCCGCGACGCCTTCCGCGCCGAGCAGATCGAGCACCTCGTGCGCGGCGGTGCAGAACTCCAGATGCACCATGACCGCAGCGCCCGTCTCGCGGTGCGCCGCGGCGATGGCGATGAGGGTCGTGTGCTCGAAGTCGCTGATCCGCCAGTAGTCCGTGCCGCCCTTGAGGATGCCCGCGCGCACCGGGCCTCCCGCAGGGCCGACGGCGCGCGCGGCCGAGGGCGCCGCATCCGACGCCGGCATCCCGTCGACGACGTCGGCGATGAAGAGCGCGGCGAGCGACTCGGCATCCGCCTCCCGCGTCGGATGCCCGGGCGCGTAGTGCGCCTCGCGGTGGCGCCCGGTGGCGGCGATCACGTGCAGCCCGGTCTCGGCGCTGATCCGCGAGACGGCCGCCGGGTCGCGACCCAGCCCGAAGGGTGTCGCATCGACCATCGCCGCGAATCCGCTGTCGCGCAGCAGCACGGCCTCGGCGCAGGAGCGCTGCTCGTCGTCGAGCTCGTCGCCCGGAAGCAGCGGGCTGACCTGGAACAGGTGCTCGTGATAGTCCGTCGCGCCCAGAGCCGTCTGCTCGATGTCGCCGAGTACCGTGCGGATCATCGCCGTGCGAACTCCGCGGCCGCGGCGAGACGCTCGACCGTCTCGGGCGTCAGGTCGAGCTCGAACACGTCGGCGACCACCTGCGACCAGCCGTGGATGAAGTACCGCCAGCCGTCGACCACGTGCAGTCGGCGCACGTGCTCCTGAGCGCGCGCCTGGTGCAGGAACTCGAGAGATCCGCGGTAGTTGAACTCCCACACCCAGGCGTCCTCGGGGAAGACCGCGTCGTCGGGGAGCGGGGACCCGGGCCGGTCCTTGCCGAGGCCCGTCGCGTTCACGATGAGCGACCCCGGGGGAGCGGCGGCCACGAGGGCGGCGGCGTCGTCCGGGGTGTCGGTGCGGATATACGCGATCAGTCCTTCGGTGGTGCCGTGCTGGGCGTGCACCTCGCGCAGGTGCTCGAGCTTCGCGTCGTCGCGTGCCGTCACGGTGACCTTTACGGGAGCGTCAGTCCGCTCGGCGAGCGCCCAGCTGAGCGCCGTGCCCGAGCCGCCTGCGCCCAGGATGACGACCTCGGCGCCGGTGCGCGCGAAGTGGTCGGCGGGGAGGAAGTCGTTCAGTGCCAGGTCGACCGTCAGCGGGTCCTTCGCGCGGCCGATCAGGCGGTCGCCGCGTTTGGAGATGCTGGAGATCTCGGAGCACGACACGGCGAACGGGTCCAGCTCGTCGAAGAGGTCGGATGCCGCGGCGTACACGTTCATCTTGTGCGTCGTGACCAGCGCGCCGCGGTGTTCAGGGTCGTCGCGGATCTGCTCCACCAGCGCGCGGTACTGCTCGGGCCCGGCATCCATCGGCAGATCGTGGCCGACCAGATGACGCGTCGGCAGTCCCAGGACGTCGGCCCACCGAGGGAACACCTGCATGATCGAGGAGGAGGCGGTGCTGACGCCGACGAAGCCCATGTATCCGGGAGCTGTCATGACGGATGCCCTTCAGGTGCGAGGAACGACGGGGTGGGCGGGCGCCCGGCCCGCGAGGACGGCGAGGACGTCGTCGAGGGACATCGAGCCCATGTTGTCGACGGCCTGGGTGGTCTGCGCGCCGAGATGAGGGGTGACGATCACCCGCTCGGCGAGGTCGGCGTCCAGCAGCGGGCTCGCGCTCGCCGCGGTGTCGCCGTCGAGTGTGTCGGCGGCGTAGGCGCCGAGCCGGCCGTCGCGGAGGGCGGCGGCGAGAGCGCGCTCGTCGACGAGGTCGGGGCGCGCGGTGTTCACGAGGACGGTGCCGGGGCGGATGCCGTCGAGCCTCTCGGCGTCGACCAGTCGCTGCCCGCCGGGTGCGTGCAGCGTGATCACGTCGGCGGTGCGGAACAGGTCGTCGACGTCTACCGGCTCGGCGCCCAGCTCGGCGATCCGGTCAGCGGGAAGGTAGGGGTCTGCGGCGAGCACGCGGGAACCGAAGCCGCTCAGGCGCCTGGCGACCCCCTGGCCGATGCGGCCGAAGCCGACGATGCCGACCGTCGCGGCGCCGAGCTCCCGGCCGCGGCGCACGGCCCAGTCGCCTGCGCGCACCCGGCGATCGCCGTCGGGGATGAAGCGGAGAGCCGCGAGCATCAGGGCGAGAGCGTGGTCGGCGACGGCATCCGCATTGGCACCCGGCGTGTTCGTCACCGGGATGCCGCGGCGCTCGGCCGCGGCCAGATCGACGGATTCGGTGCCGACGCCGTACCGGGCGATGACCCTCAGGCCGGGGGCTGCGGCCAGGTGCTCGTCGGTCACGGGGCCGGTGCCGGCGATCCAGCCGTCGGCCGCGGCGAGGAGCGGCGCGAGTTCGCCGAGATCGTGATGGGCGGGGCCGCGGACGATCTCGTGCCCTGCGGCGCGTGCGCGCTCGATCAGGTCGAGGTCGCCATCGGAGAAGGAGCGGCTGGTGGCGAGGATGACGCCCATCAGGCCTCCGCGGTCTCTGGGTCGGCCGAAGGCGATGCGGCGAACCAGGGCGCGAGAGCGGTGTAGGCGTCGGCGAAGCGGGCATGGCGCTTCGCGTAGACGTCATGGCGACCGGCATCCGGGGCGAACTCCGCCGTCACCTCGCTGAGGGCGCGGGCTGCGGAGAAGTCGGCGAGGCCGAGGCCGACCGCGCCGGTGACCGCGGCGCCGAGGCTGTTGGCCTCTTCGACGATCGTGCGCCGCCGGACCGGAACGCCCCACACGTCGGCGAGGATGCCGAGCCAGGCGTCGCTCTGCGCGCCGCCGCCCACCGCGTCGATACGGTCGATCGCCGCGCCCGACTCGCGGAAGGCCTGGATGCAGGTGAGGAGGTTGAATGCGATACCCTCCAGCACGGCGCGGGTGAGGTGCGCCCTGGTGTGGTGTCTGCCGATCCCGACGAACGCGCCGCGGGCGTTCGGGTCCCACAGCGGTGCCCGCTCGCCGAGCAGGTAGGGGAGGAAGTACAGGTCCTCGGTGTCGAGGTCGCCGCCGGCATCCGCCGTGAGCTGCGCGGTGTCGGGATTCGACGGGTCGGCCGACAGCGCCTCGGCGATCCACTGCACCGACGCCCCGCCCGCCTGCATGGTCGCGGTGGGCACGAATGAGCCGGGCACGACGTTGTCGAACGTGAAGGTGCGCATCCGCTCGTCGTGCAAGGGTGCGTCGCTCGCGAAGGAGATCCACGATGACGTGCCGAGGCACACGTAGGCGCCGTCGGCCGGGGCGACGATTCCGGAGCCGACCGCGGCGAGGGGCCCGTCACCGCCGCCCATCACCACGCGGACGGATGCCGGCAGGCCGAGCGCCTCGGCCGCGGCGGGCTCGAGCGTGCCCGCGACGGTCGTGGACTCGAGGATCTCCGGGAACAGCGCGGCGTCGAGGCCGGCCGCGCCGAGCACGTGCTCGGACCAGGTGCCGCGCAGCTGGTCGTAGGCGTTCGTGCCGGAGGCGTCGGAGCGCTCGGTGGCGAGGCGGCCGGTGAGGCGGTAGACGATGTAGTCCTTGGCGACGCAGAAGTGCCGCACGCGCGACCAGACGTCGGGCTCGTTGTCTCGCACCCACATGATCTTCTCCACCGAGTACGTCGGGTTCAGGCGGTGGCCGAGCACGTGATAAGCGTGCGAGGCGCCGAGTCGCTGCTCGAGAGCCCGGGTCTGCGCGCCGGAGCGGGTGTCGGCCCAGATGATCGCGGGACGCACCGGCTCGCCGTGCGCGTCGAGCAGCACCGCGCCCATCATCTGGCCGCTCACGACGAGTCCGCTCACGGCCTCGGGGGCGACGGCGGAGCGGGCGAGGAGCTCCCTGGTCGCCTTGATCACGGCGTGCCACCAGTCGGCCGGGTCCTGCTCGGCGATGCCGCCGGCTGCGAAGTGCGCCGGATACGGCATGGTGACGGAGGTGACGAGACGGCCGTCGTCGTGATGGAGTGACGCCTTGTTCCCGGTGGTGCCGAGGTCGTGCGCGATGATCATGATCGTCTCTTCTCGCTTCGCCGGCGGTGCAGCCTAGGGCTTGTAGGGGCGCAGGTCGACGCCGTCGGCCGCGCGATAGGCGCGGGCGCCCATCCCGTGCTCGAGCACCCACCCGTAGTCGTGGCCGGCGCCGCCGGGGTAGACGGCGAGGAACGCGTACGGCTCGTCGCCGGTGTTCACAGAGCGGTGCGCCCAGCCGGGAGGGATGTACCCGATCGTGCCGGGGAGCATGTCGAGCCACTCGGTGCGCTCGCCGTCGAACATCAGCAGGCCGCCGCGGCCCTTCAGCGCCAGGTAGATCTCGCCCTGGTGGTCGGGATGCTGGTGTCCCTTCGTCATCCACAGCTCGCCGGAGGTGTCGCCGGGCATGATCGTGGTGATCGACTGCGGCAGCTCGCGGTTCACCTCGGGCACCGGAGAGGACGTCACTGTGTAGACGACGGGATCGTCGCCCGCGGATGCCGTCGCCCACGCGTCGGTGTCGAGGAAGAGTCCTTCGAGGTCGGACATGCGCCGCGTGAGGGTGGGGCCCTCGGGTGAGAGGGTCAGCCTGTCCGCGTCGAACGCGATCGCCATCGGCGAGATCGGCGGGGTGTGGAACTCGGGCATCGGGGCTCCTCGTCGGATGCTGCGGCGGCGGTCACAACCTGTAATGACAAGTTGAGTGTACCTGTTATGACAGGTCGCGTCCAGATCATCTCGGGAGGCCCTTGCCGGGCGGATGCCGGAGGACGAGACTATCCACGTCCATCGCCGAAGATCCACGAAAGGGAGCACCATGGCGCACGGAGACATCACGCACATCGACATCCCGGTGAGCGACCTCAAGGCAGGGGCGGCGTTCTACTCGAAGCTGTTCGGCTGGAAGATCGAGGAGATGCCCGGCTTCGAGGGCTATCCCATGTGGCGGGCGCCGAACGGCATATCCGGCGGCGGACTCGCTCCTCGCGGTGAGGGGTTCGTCCAGCCGCGCTCGTACGTCGAGGTCGACTCGATCGACGACACGATCGCGCTCGCGCAGGAGGCGGGGGCGAGTGTCGCGCAGGCGAAGCAGGCGATCACCGGCACCAGCGCCTGGGCCGTGATCGTCGACCCCGACGGCAACTACGTCGGCCTGTTCGAGGGCGTGGTGGGCGAGGGCTGAGCGGCTGAGACGCGGACATCAGCCCGAGATCCGGATGATGCCGCCCCAATCCTCCGGATCTCGGGCGGTTGACCGGATCTCGGGCGTGCGCGGGTCATCGGTAGGGTGAGCGCATGACCCACCTCTCTCGCGTCGTGTTCATCGGAGACTCGATCACGGATGCCGGTCGCGACCGGGCCGACCCTTCGTCGCTGGGCGACGGATACGTGTCGCGGCTCGCTGCCGAGCTGGCCTCGAGCGGCTCTGTCGTGCGCAATCTCGGCATCTCCGGGAACCGGGCCGTCGATCTCGCCGCGCGCTGGGATGCCGAGCTCATGACCACAGCGCCCGAGCTGCTCACGGTGTACGTGGGGGTGAACGACATGTGGCGGCGCTTCGACAGCGACGACCCGACCTCGGCGGAGGATTTCGAGGCGACGCTGCGGCCGCTGCTCACTCAGGTCGTCGAGGCCCACGGCCCTCGGCTCGTGCTGATGGAGCCGTTCTTCCTCCCGGTCGTTCCCGAGCAGCGCGAATGGCTGGACGACCTCGACGGGAAGCGGGCTGTGGTGCGCTCGCTCGCGGCGGAGTTCGGCGCCGAGCTGGTGCCGCTGCACGAGGTCTTCACGGCGGCGGCCGCCGAGCATCCGATCGCCGAGCTCGCGCCGGACGGAGTGCACCCGACGAGGCTCGGCTCCGAGCTCATCGCGCAAGCGTGGCGGAAGGCCGCGTTCGCGGGCGAGGTCGCTCTCGGGCATTGAGCGCGGGACCTCACCGCGTTTCGTCTCGCTTCGCTCGCTCAACGACCAGGGGCGACAGGGGAGCAGCTTCGCGCGACGTCGGGTCGTGTGAGCGTCAATGCGTTTCGTCTCGCTCCGCTCGCTCAACGACCAGGGTGTCAGGCGACCAGCTTCCGGTCGTTGAGCGAGGGAGCGCAGCGAGTGAGACGAAACGCGGTTTCAATCGCGCGACGTCAGGTCGTGTGATCCTCACCCCTTTCATCGCTCGCTCGACGACCAGGGGTGTCAGGCCTCCGCGCGCCGCGCGCGGTACGCGGCGACGGCGTTGCGGTTCGCGCAGGTCGTGGAGCAGTAGCGCTTCGAGCGGTTGCGGGAGAGGTCGAGCGCGAGCCCCTCGCAGGTGTCGTCGGCGCAGATCGAGATGCGCGACTCCTCGTCGGCGCGGATGACGTCGACCAGCGCCATCGTCGTCTCGATGATCACGCGCTCGGTGAGCGGGTGATCGTCGGCGACGGCGTGCAGATGCCAGTCCAGGCCGTCGTGGCGGCGCAGCTGCGGCGCCAGCGTCGACTCCGCCAGCGCGGTGTTCACCAGCACGACCATCTCGTCGCGCGGTGCGAGCAGCATCGACCGCAGGCGAGGGCGCAGCGCGCGCAGCGCCGCCAGCTCGGCGTCATCGCGGTCGAGCCGGCCGGTGTACGGGAACTCCGTCAGGAGCACGTCCTCGTCGGCGAGGGTGGACAGCGTGTCCGGATCCTCGGCGGAGTTCACCAGCCAGACCGCGGCGCGGAGTACATCCTCGGTGTCATTGGTGAAGATCATGTTGACATCTTACATAACCCGCGAGTAGCGTCACATGTCATGAGCACTGTTGTCGATGACATCCCGCTGGCGGCCCCGCGTCGCGGTGTGAACGCCGGGCTGCTGTTCGCCCTCGGCGCCGCGCTCGCGTTCGGCACCTCCGGCGTGTTCGCCCGCGGTCTCATCGACGCCGGCTGGACCCCCGGTGCGGCCGTCACCGTCCGGATGTGGGTCGCAGCCCTCGTGCTGCTCGTGCCGACGCTCATCGCGCTGCGCGGCAAGTGGGGGATCGTCCGGCGCAACGCCGGCATGATCCTCGTGTACGGGCTGCTCGCCGTGACCACGGCGCAGCTCTGCTACTTCCAGGCGGTGGCCGTGATGGACGTCGGCATCGCCCTGCTCATCGAGTACACCGCCCCGATCGCCGTGATCCTCTGGCTCTGGGTGCGCCGGGGGGAGAAGCCGACCCGCCGCAGCATCCTCGGCGCCGTCCTCGCCTTCGTCGGCCTCGTGCTCATGCTCGACATCCTCACGGGCGCGCAGATCCACCTCGGCGGCATCCTTTTCGCGCTGGGCGCGATGGTCGGTGCCGCGACCTACTTCGTGCTCTCTGGCAAGGGCGACACCGGCCTGCCGCCGATCGCTCTCGCCGGCCTCGGTCTGCTGATCGGCGCGGTCGGCCTCACGATCGCCTCGGTGTCGGGAGTGCTCCCGTTCGAGTGGACGACGGCGGATGTGGAGTACAGCTTCGTCACGGTGCCGTGGTTCGTCCCGGTGCTGGCGGTGGGCGTCGTCTCGACCGCCGTCGCCTACAGCCTCGGCATCGTCTCGACCCGGCGACTCGGCTCCCGGCTCGCGTCGTTCATCGCGCTCTCCGAGGTCGTCGCCGCCCTGCTGTTCAGCGCGCTCATGCTCGGTCAGATCCCCGGTCCCATCCAGGCGATCGGCGGCGCGCTGGTGCTCGTCGGGGTGATCATCGTGAAGCTGGGAGAGCCGAGCCCGACCGAGATCACGTCCGAGAGCACCCCTGAGATCACCGCGGAGCCGACGCAGGCGAGTCCGCGGATGACGGTGCGTGACGGAGTCTGACGACCTCTGACTCCGCGTGACGGGCCGGACGATGCGCACGTACCCCGGTCCTACCATCGCGAGATGGACGAGACGCTGGACATACCGCTGCTGAGGACCGTCGTCGCGATCGATGACTTCGGCGGCTTCAGCCGCGCGGCCGAAGCGCTGCACCGCAGTCAGCCGACGGTCAGTCAGCACGTGCGCGTGCTCGAGCACCGGCTCGGGCGGGCGCTGGTCGAGAAGCACGGTCGCGGCGCGCGATTCACCGCGGACGGGCGGCGGCTGCTCGCCGAGGCCCGGCACCTCATCGCCGCGCACGACGCGGCGCTGCGACGGCTGCGCGGGCACGCGACCGGAGCATCGGATGTCGGCGGCGCGGATGCCGGCGGGGAGCAGGAGCAGGAGCAGGATGCCCGCGAGCGGGAGCCGCAGGACGCCGCGCTCAGGGACGAGACCGCGCACGCGGCCGATTTCCTGCACTACGTCGCCACGCGGATGCCGCAGCTGATCGGCGAGTGGACCGCCGGGCGGCCCGGGTAACACACGGTCACGCGCCGACATCCCTCGTCTCGCATGACGCTGCGCGTCCTCCGCGACGGATGTCGCTCGCAGAGCCTCGCGCCGCGGAATCCCGGGGCAGGACAGGCGGGCGGTGCGCTCGCATCGGCATCGCCGATCGATGCGGTGCGGATGCCTATTGGACGCCGCGACGGCATCCGCCGCAGGATTCCTGGCAACCCTCCCCGTGAAAGGAAGACGACATGACATCCCCTCGATCCGTCCGCGACGGCCGCTCTGCCCACCGGCGCCCCCTCCGCGGAGGCGGGGCTCCGCGTCGCGGGCAGGGTCACGCAGCTGCAGCTCGAGGCCGCCGGATCCGCGATCGATCCGCTCGACTTCACCGTCGACGAATGGGTGAACGCGCAGGCAGGGCCCGACGTCATCCAGGCGTTCAGGGCCGGGGCGCTCGACATCGCGACCAACGCGATCATCCCGCCGATCCAGGCGCACGACATCGGATTCGATGCGACGATCGTCGCCGTGCTGGAACGCCCTGCGCCCTCCTACGTCTTCGCGACGGCGCCGGGAGTGGGGCTGGATTCCTTCGACGACCTGCGCGGCAAGCGGATCGCCTTCTCGCAGGGCCAGTCGCAGGGCGACACGGTGCTGCGCACGCTGAAGACGGCGGGCATCGACCACGACGAGGTCGAGTTCGTCGAGCTCCCGAGCACGCAGTTCCTCACCGCGCTGCAAGGCGGGCAGGTGGATGTGGCGCCGCTCTCGGAACCGGCGGTGACCAAGTACATCGACCAGTTCGGTCGGGACGGCGCGGTTGCGGTGCCGGCCGAGGAGCCGGATCTCCTCAGCATCCTGTGGGTGCCGACCGAGGTGCTCGCCGACGAGGACATCGTGCTCGCGGTCCGCGACTACATCCGCACCTGGGCGCAGGGGCAGGTCTGGGCGTGGGAGAACTCCGACGAGTGGAAGCAGTTCTACTACGTGGACACCGAGGGCGTCACGGCGGCGGATGCCGAGCGGATCTGGGCGCTCGGCAGCAAGCCGTCCTTCCCTGCGGACTGGGACGACGCCGTGGCCTGGGCCCAGTCGTCGATCGACCTGCTCGCCGAGGGCGGATTCATCCGAGAGTTCGACGCGGAGGTGCTCTTCGACCGCCGCTTCGAGGGCGACGCCGTCGCCGCGGTCGCCGACGAATACGTGAAGGAGTGACGATGTCGATCCGATTGATCACCCGGGAGACCCCGGTCATCGCCCCGCCGGCGCCGGTCGCCGAGCCGGCTGCCGCACAGCCGCCGGCCCTCGTGCCGCAGTCGCGGCGACGTCGTCTCGGCAGAAGCCGGTCGCTCCCCGGAGCGCGGCTCCTCGGTCCGCTTCTCGTCGTGGTCGTCTGGCAGGCGGCATCCTCGCTCGGCCTGCTGGACCCGCGTCTGCTCACCGGACCGGATGCCGTCGCCGCGAGGGCCTGGACGCTGATCGCCGACGGCACGCTCGCCGAGCATGTCGGCGCCTCGCTGTCCCGGGCCCTGCTCGGTCTCGTGATCGGCACGATCGCCGGCGTTCTGCTCGCGATCGTCGCCGGCCTCTCCCGGCTCGGCGAGTCCCTCGTCGACGGCACGGTGCAGGTCAAGCGGGCGATCCCCGTGCTCGCGCTGATCCCGCTGCTCATCCTGTGGCTCGGGATCGGCGAGGAGTCCAAGGTGACGATCGTCGCCCTCGGCGTCCTGGTGCCGATCTACATCAACACCTACAGCGCGCTGACGAGCATCGACCGCAGGCAGATCGAGCTCGCCGAGTCGCTCGGCCTCACCCGCTGGCAGTACGTGCGGTCGGTGCTCGTCCCCGGCGCTCTGCCCGGATTCTTCGTCGGATTCCGGCTCGCGGTGGTCGGCTCCTGGATGGCGCTGATCGTGGTGGAGACCATCAACGCGACCTCGGGCATCGGCTACATGATGGCGCAGGCCCAGCTGTACGCGCAGTCCGACATCATCCTCGTCGGCCTGGTCGTGTACGGCGTCTTCGGTTTCGTCTCGGACGCTCTCGTCCGCCAGCTGGAGAGGAGGGCGCTGTCATGGCGACGCACGCTCGAGAACTGACCACCGCGGTGCGGACGGCGGGGCTGCACCGTTCGTTCGGGGACCGCGACGTGCTCGACGGCATCGATCTGGAGATCGCCCGTGGCGAGTTCGTGGCCCTGATCGGGCGCAGCGGCTCGGGCAAGAGCACGCTGCTGCGGGCGGTCGCCGGCCTCGACGACTCGGTCGCGGGCTCCGGCGAGGTCTGGGTCCCCGAGCGGGTGTCGCTGGTGTTCCAGGACTCCCGGCTGCTGCCCTGGCTCCGTGTGCTCGACAACGTCGTGCTCGGGCAGCCCGGCGCGGCCGCGAGGGAGCGCGGGCGGCAGGTGCTCGCCGAGGTCGGCCTCGCCGGCCGGGAGCGTGCCTGGCCGCACGAGCTGTCCGGCGGAGAGCAGCAGCGCGCGGCGCTGGCGCGGTCGCTCGTGAGCGAGCCGCAGCTTCTCCTCGCCGACGAGCCGTTCGGCGCGCTCGACGCCCTCACCCGCATCCGGATGCACGGGCTGCTGCGCACCCTGCTGCGGGTGCACCGGCCGGCGGTGCTGCTCGTCACCCACGACGTCGACGAGGCGCTGCTGCTCGCCGACCGCGTGCTGGTCATCGACGACGGACGGTTCTCGCTCGACCTGCGCATCGACCTCGCCGACCGCAACCCGGCCGACCGCGATTTCGTGCGATACCGCGAGCTGCTGCTCGCTTCGCTCGGCGTCGACATCGACACGGCATCCATCCACGACATCCAGGAGATCTCATGACCGCTGAGCGGAAGCTGCACTTCAACCTGTTCCTGCACGACACCGGCCATCACGAGGCGTCGTGGCGGCTGCCCGAGTCCGACCCGCATGCGCTGCTCGACCTCGCGTATCACCAGCGGCTCGCACGGATCGCGGAGGACGCGAAGTTCGATTCGCTGTTCCTCGCCGACGCTCCGGCGCTGTTCGGCGACGTCGGGCGCCGGCCGCAGGGCGGCATCGAGCCGACGATCCTGCTCACGGCGCTGGCGGTGACGACGTCGCGCATCGGGCTGATCGCCACGGCATCGACGTCGTACAACGAGCCGTACAACCTCGCGCGACGCCTGTCGTCGGTGGACTGGATCTCCGGCGGGCGCGCCGGCTGGAACATCGTGACCACGGCAGGCGAGGCGGCGGCACGCAACTTCGGCCTGGAGGACCAGCCGCTGCACGGTGCGCGGTACGCGCGGGCATCCGAGTTCCTCGACGTGGCGACCAAGCTCTGGGACTCGTGGGAGGACGACGCGATCGTCGCCGACAAGGCATCCGGAGTGCACGCGATCGCCGAGCGGGTGCGTGCCATCGGGCACCGCGGCGAGCACTTCCGGGTCGAGGGGCCGCTGAACTCGCCGCGCAGTCCGCAGGGGTATCCGCTGCTCGTGCAGGCGGGATCCAGCGAGAGCGGCAAGGACTTCGCGGCGCAGTGGGCGGAGGCGGTCTTCACCGCCCAGCCGACGATCGAGGAGGCGCAGGCGTTCTACGCCGACGTGAAGCGCCGCGCGATCGCAGTCGGGCGGGATCCGGAGCACGTCAAGGTGCTTCCCGGCCTCGTGCCCGTGATCGCCGACACCGAGGCCGAGGCGCTCGCGCTCGAGGCGGAGCTGGACAGGCTGATCGCCCCGGAGTACGCACGGGCGCAGCTCGCCAAGACGCTCGGTCTCGATCCGTCGTCGCTCCCGCTCGACAAGCCGCTGCCCGCGGACCTGCCGGGGGAGGATGCGATCGAGGGCGCGAAGAGCCGGTACACGCTGATCGTCGAGCTGGGCAGGCGCGAGAACCTCACCGTCCGCGAGCTGATCGGGCGGCTCGGCGGCGGCCGCGGGCACCGCACCTTCGCCGGCACCCCTGTGCAGGTCGCCGACACCATCCAGACGTGGTTCGAGAACGGCGCGGCGGACGGCTTCAACATCATGCCCGCCGTGCTGCCGTCGGGCCTCGAGGTCTTCGTCGAGAGGGTGCTGCCGATCCTCCGCGAGCGCGGGCTGTTCCGCACCGAGTACGAGGGCGAGACTCTGCGCGAGCACTACGGGCTGCCGCGCCCGGCGAACCGGCACTCGCTCGCCGCGGTCGGCTGAGCCGCCGCGTTGATCGAAGTCCGCCGGCGTCGCGCGCCGGGGGACTTCGGCGTTCCAGCCCGACGGTGGCGAGCAGACGGCCTGTGCAATGTATACGAAAATTCAGCGAATTCGGGATCAGATGCCGCCTGGCCGAGTTTATGTATACACTGAGCGCATGACCCTCACCGCTGACCGCACCACCGCGAGCGATCGCGCGTATGCGGATCTGCTCGACGGCATCCAGTCCGGAGTCCTGCCGGCAGGCTTCGTGCTCGGCGAGGTGGAGCAGGCGGCCCGGCTCGGGATCAGCCGCACGCCCATGCGGGAAGCGCTCCGCCGGCTCGCCGCCGACGGCCTCGTCGTGCAGCAGTCGCCGCGGGTCACGGTCGTCGCGGATCTGGATGCCGACGACATCCGCGCGCTCTTCGAGATCCGCCGCGCGCTGGAGGAGACCACCGCACGGCTGGCCGCCGCTCGCGGCGATTCGGCACTCTTCGCCGCTCTCGCCGGAGAGTTCGCGCACGTCGACCTCACCGCCGACGCGGGCCGCGACGCCTACTACGCGCTGATCGCCCGCTTCGACGCCGCCCTCGACGCCGCCGTCGCCAACGACTACATCGCTTCAGCCCTCCGCACCGTCCGCACCCACCTCGTGCGGGTGCGGCGGATGGCCCGTGACAAGCCCGACCGGCTCGCGGCATCCGCTGCCGAGCACCGCACGATCGCGCAGGCGCTCGCCGCACGCGATGGCGACCTCGCCGCGCACGCCACGCACGTGCACCTGCACAATGCCCTCACCGGCATCCTCGAATCCCTGCCCATCGACCCCGAAGGTGCGAAATGACCGTCACCCACCACGTCCGCGTCCACCGCAGCGAAGAGAACCTCGCCCGTGAGGATCAGCTCGCCTGGAAGATCGCCGAGGTCGCGGTCGACCAGGTCGAGGTCGAGCCCGCCGTCGTCGACATGATCATCAACCGCATCATCGACAACGCGTCGGTGGCTGCGGCATCCCTCACCCGCGGCCCGATCAACGCGGCCCGCGCGCAGGCGTTCAGCCATCCGGTGTCCACGGGCGGGCAGGGCGCGACGGTGTTCGGCGCCGCTCTCGGGCGCCGTACGAGCCCCGAGTGGGCGGCGTGGGCGAACGGCGTCGCCGTGCGCGAGCTCGACTACCACGACACGTTCCTCGCGGCCGAGTACTCGCACCCGGGCGACAACATCCCGCCGATCCTCGCGGTCGCCCAGCACGTCGGCTCCGACGGGCGGGCCCTGGTGCGCGGCATCGCCACGGGCTACGAGATCCAGATGGACCTGGTCCGCGCGATCTGCCTGCACAAGCACAAGATCGACCACGTCGCGCACCTCGGCCCGTCGGCCGCCGCCGGCATCGGCACCCTGCTCGGCCTCGACGTCGAGACGATCTACCAGGCCACAGGTCAAGCGCTGCACACGACCACCGCCACCCGGCAGAGCCGCAAGGGCGAGATCTCGACCTGGAAGGCGCACGCCCCGGCCTTCGCCGGCAAGCTGGCCGTCGAGGCCGTCGACCGGGCGATGCGCGGGCAGACCAGCCCAGCCCCGATCTACGAAGGCGAAGACGGCGTGATCGCCTGGATGCTCGACGGCAAGGATGCCGCGTACGAGGTGCCGCTGCCCGCGGCGGGCGAGCCGAAGCGCGCGATCCTCGACTCGTACACGAAGGAGCACTCCGCCGAGTACCAGGCGCAGGCGCTGATCGACCTCGCCCGCAGGCTCGGCACCGAGAACCCTGCTCTGCGCGACCCCGCGAACGTCGACTCGATCGTGATCCACACCAGCCACCACACGCACAACGTGATCGGCTCGGGCGCGAACGACCCGCAGAAGTACGACCCGACGGCATCGCGCGAGACGCTCGACCACTCGATTCCGTACATCTTCGCGGTCGCCCTGCAGGACGGCGGCTGGCACCACGTCGACTCGTATGCACCGTCGCGAGCCGCCCGCCCCGACACCGTCGAGCTCTGGCACAGGGTCACCACGGCGGAGGATGCCGAGTGGACCCGCCGCTACCACTCCGAGGACCCCGCCGAGAAGGCCTTCGGAGGCCGCGTCGAGATCCGCCTGACCGACGGCACGACCGTGGTCGACGAGATCGCGGTCGCCGACGCGCACCCGCTCGGCGCCCGCCCGTTCGTCCGCGAGAACTACATCGCGAAGTTCCGCCTGCTCGCCGAGCCGGTGCTCGAGCCCGCCGAGATCGAGCGGTTCCTGGAGCTGGTGCAGCGGCTGCCCGAGTTGACGGCCGCCGAGGTCGGCGAACTGTCGATCATCGCGAAGCCCGGCCTGCTGGAAGCCGCGGACGCCCCGAAGGGGCTGTTCTGATGCTGTATTCCACTGTCACACCCTCCGAGAAGCGGCGGCTGTTCCGTGAGCGACTCGCGAGCGGCGAGCTGCTGCGGTTCCCCGGCGCGTTCAATCCGCTGAGTGCGCGGCTGATCGAGGAGAAGGGCTTCGAGGGCGTCTACATCTCGGGTGCCGTGCTCGCGGCCGATCTCGGCCTGCCCGACATCGGTCTGACGACGCTCACGGAGGTCGCGGGCCGGGCGAAGCAGATCGCCCGGATGACCGACCTCCCGGCGATCGTCGACGCCGACACCGGGTTCGGCGAGCCGATGAACGTGGCCCGCACGATCCAGGAGCTCGAGGATGCGGGCCTTGCCGGCGCCCACATCGAGGATCAGGTCAACCCGAAGCGGTGCGGCCACCTCGACGGCAAGAGCGTCGTCGACGAGGACACGGCGCTCAAGCGGATCCGGGCGGCGGCGGATGCTCGGCGGGACCCGAACTTCCTGATCATGGCGCGGACGGACATCCGCGCGGTGGAGGGCCTGGATGCGGCGATCGACCGCGCGAGGGCGCTGGTGGATGCCGGGGCGGATGCGATCTTCCCCGAGGCGATGCGGACGCTGGCGGAGTTCGAGGCGGTCGCGAGCGCCGTGGACGTGCCGGTCCTGGCGAACATGACCGAGTTCGGCAAGAGCGACCTGTTCTCGGTGGGGCAGCTGCGGGATGCGGGGGTGCGTCTGGTGATCTGGCCGGTGTCGCTGCTGCGGATGGCGATGGGCGCGGCGGGCCGTGCACTGGATACCCTGAACGAGGACGGGCACCTCACCTCACAGCTCGGCGAGATGCAGCATCGCGCCGATCTCTACGATCTGATCGACTACGAGTCGTACAACCACTTCGACTCGGGCGTCTTCAACTTCACCATCGAGAAGGAGCGACCATGACCGAGCCGGACATCAGGAAGGGCCTCGCGGGGGTCGTCGTCGACACGACCGCGATCTCGAAGGTCAACCCCGACACGAACAGCCTGCTGTACCGGGGCTACCCGGTGCAGGAGCTCGCCGCGACCCAGCCGTTCGAGGCGGTCGCGTACCTGCTGTGGCACGGCGAGCTGCCGGATGCCGGGCAGCTGGCGGAGCTGCGTGCGACCGAGCGTGCGCACCGTGCGCTCGAGGCGAGCGTGAAGGCCGCGATCGATCTGGTTCCGGTGGAGGCGCATCCGATGGACGAGGTGCGCACGGCAGTGAGCCTGATCGGCGCGACCGATCCCGCCGCGGGCGGGTCGGTGCTGAACGCGGGCGGGAGCCCGGAGGAGAACCTGGCGCGCAGCATCCGCCTGTTCGCCGCGCTCCCCGCGATCGTCGCGTACGGGCAGCGGCGCCGCCGCGGGCAGGACATCATTCCGCCGCGCGATGACCTGGACTACTCGGCCAACTTCCTCTGGATGACGTTCGGCGAGGAGGCCGACCCGGTGGTCGTCGACGCGTTCAACCGGTCGATGATCCTGTACGCGGAGCACTCATTCAACGCGTCGACGTTCACCGCCCGCGTGATCACCTCGACGCTGAGCGATCTGTACTCCGCCGTCGTCGGCGCGATCGGCGCGCTCAAGGGGCCGCTGCACGGCGGCGCCAACGAGGCCGTGCTGCACATCTTCGACGAGATCGGCGAGGCCGCGAACGTCACATCCTGGCTGGACACGGCGCTCGCGGAGAAGCGCAAGATCATGGGCTTCGGGCACCGCGTGTACAAGCGCGGCGACTCGCGGGTGCCGACCATGAAGGCCGCGCTCGACACGCTCGTCGCGCACTACGGCCGCGACGATGTCGCCGAGCTGTACGCGACGCTCGAGTCGGAGTTCGTCGCCCGCAAGGGCATCTACCCGAACCTCGACTACCCCTCCGGCCCCGCGTACAACCTGATCGGGTTCGACACGCTCACCTTCACGCCGCTGTTCGTCGCCGCACGGATCACCGGCTGGACAGCGCACATCATGGAGCAGGCGGCATCCAACGCCCTGATCCGCCCGCTCTCGCACTACGACGGCGTCGACGAACGGCATATCGAGGGCTGAGCCGGAACCTGTCGGCCCACGCCGGGCGGCGGGTCAGATCCTCGCGGCGAGCCACTCCGCCTGGCGCACCCACTGCACGATCTGCCCGCCCTCGTGGCCGTTGAACTCGTACACCTCGATCTCGGCATCCGCCGACCCGATGTGGTTGAACGCGGCGAACACGCTGGACGGGAGCACGATCGCGTCCATCAGCGCGACCGAGAACAGTGAAGGCGTCGTGATGCGGCGGGCGAAGTTCACGCCGTCGAAGTACGAGAGCGTCTCGAAGACGTCGTCGGCGCGCCCGCGGCGGACGGCGAGGTAGCGCTCGATCTCCTTGAACGGATGCTCCGGCGTGAGCTCGACCGAACGCCGGAAGTGGCACAGGAACGGCACGTCCGGCATGACCGCGAACACGTCGGGGTGCAGCGCCCCGGCGGCGAGGCTGATGCCGCCGCCCTGGCTGCCGCCGGTCACGGCGATGCGGCCGGCGTCGACGAACGGCAGCTGCTTCACGGCGTCGATCAGCAGCGTCGCGTCGGTGAACACCCGGCGGTAGAAGTACGTGTCCCGGTTCGAGATGCCCCGCGTCATGAATCCGGGCACGGCGCCCTCGGAGCCGTGCGGGTCGGGGGTGTCGCCGCCGGAGCCCCATCCGCTGCCCTGGCCGCGGGTGTCCATCAGCACGTGCACGAAGCCAGCCGCCGCCCACTGCAGCCGCTCGCCGGGGATGCCGCGGCCGCCGTTGTAGCCGATGTACTCGACCACGGCCGGCAGCACCTCGTCGGTGCGGGGCCGGGTGATCCACGCGCGGATCGGCTCGCCGCCGAAGCCGCTGAAGGTGAGGTCCTCGACGGTCAGCCGGGAGATCGGGGTCTCGGCCGGCTGCAGCTCCGGCGCGATCGCGAGGGCTCGCGATTCCGCGAGCGTTCGCGCCCAGAAATCGTCGAAGTCCGCGGGCTCGGCGACGTCGGGGCGGAAGGAGCGGAGCTGGTCGAGGGGGAGGTCAGTCAGGGCCACTCGCGTCACATTAGCCGATCGACGCCCGCCGCTATGCCGTGGTCGCCGGCCGACCCGAGGCGAGCACGGGCGGCAGCAGACGCACCTTCGGCGTCGGCTCGCCGGCGAGGAGTGCGATGATCGCCCTGGTCGCCGCGCTGCCCAGTTCCTCCGCCGGGAGGTCGATGCTGTCCGTGAGCGTCGGCACGGTGCGGGCGATGTCCTCGGGGCAGAGCGCGATCGCATCGCGCCCGCCCAGAGCCGCGATGCGCGCGGCGACGTGCGCCAGGGCCCCCTCGTTGTGGATGAAGACGCCGGTCACTTCCGGGTGCGCGGCAAGCACAGCATCCACCACCGCGACCGACTCGTGCGTCGTCGGGCACGGATGCACTGTGGCGGGGATATCGTGCTCGGCGCATGCGGCGAGGAACCCGCGGGAGAGCCGTTCGGCGTACGACGTGTGCCGCTCGAGCACCTCCCGAGGCGACCCGATCAGGGCGACCCGGCGGTGACCGAGCGCGATCAGACGCTCGGCGGCGGCACGGCCGGCCGCCTCGAAGTCGAAGTCGACGCAGGTGAGGCCGTCGGCCCCCTGCGGCAGCCCGACCAGCACACTGGGCGCCGACAGCTTGCGGAGGGTCTTGATGCGGGGGTCGTCGGATTCGACGTCCATCAGCAGCAGCGCGTCGACCATCGAGGCCCCGGTCGCGCGCCGCAGACCCTCGGCATCGTCGCTCGTGAGCAGCAGGATGTCGTACTGGTGGGCGCGAGCCTCGCGGACGATGCCGGCGACGATCTCCATGACGACGTGCACATCGACGCCTGAGCGCAGCGGCGCCTGCAGGCCGATCACGTTCGTGGATCTCGAGGCGAGCGAGCGTGCACTCGCGTGCGGCCGGTAGTCGAGCTCCTCGACTGCGCGCTCGACGCGGTCCTTGGTCTCCTGCGAGATCGTCCTCTTGCCGCTCATGACGTACGACACGGTCGAGATCGACACGCCGGCCGCCTGCGCGACATCCGCGATGGTCACCATCGGTTCTCCCTCGGCTCGATGACGGCGGGTGTGTGCGCTGCGAGACACATCGTGGACTTCGACACGGGACGAGTATATGACGTCGCCGTTGAAGCGCTTCGACTTTCGGGTCCTGCCTGAACCGACCGGATCTGCATGAACCACCATGCCAGACGTGCTGGTTCATGCAGAAGGTGTCGGCTCACGCGGAGAGCTGTGGTTCCGCGGGTGACCGGGCGCGTCGCGATAGGGTGATGTCGCGGCAGCGGAGCGGTTCTGCAACGTTGTAGAGTGGTCGCGGAATCCTGGTCGAATGCGGGGGAGGGTGCTATGGCGGTGACGTTGCACGACGTGGCGAGGCTCGCCGGCGTCTCGATCAAGACGGTCTCGAACGTCATCAACGACTACCCGCACATCCGCCCGACCACCCGCGAGAAGGTCGAGGCTGCGATCGCCGAGCTCGGCTACACGCCGAACCTCACGGCGCGGAACCTCCGCTCCGGCCGCACCGGCGCGATCGCCCTCGCGCTCCCCGATCTCAGCCTCGCGTACTTCGCCGAGCTCGCGGCCCAGGTCATCCAGGAGGCGGAGGCTGCCGGAGTCGTCGTCCTCGTCGAGCAGACCGGAGCCGACCGCACCCGCGAACTCGACCTGCTGCGCAGCCCGCGCCTGAAGCTCACCGACGGACTAATCTTCAGCCCGCTGGGAATGGGGCAGGAGGATGCCGCGGCGCTCGAGGTCTCGTACCCGATGGTGCTGCTCGGCGAGCGGATCTTCGACGGCCCGACCGACCATGTGACCATGCGCAACGTGGAGGCAGCCAGGTCGGCCACCGAGTACCTCATCGCGCAGGGACGACGGCGGATCGCCGTGGTCGGTGCGCACGAGGGGGAGGTCATCGGCTCGGCGGCCCTTCGCCTTCAGGGCTATCGCGAGGCGCTCGAGGCCGCCGGCATCCCGTACGACGATGGGATCGTCGGCTACACGACGCTCTGGCACCGCGCGAACGGCGCCGACTCGATGCGCGAGATCCTCGCCTGCGGCGGCGAGTTCGACGCCGTTTTCGGGCTGAACGACACCCTCGCGCTCGGCGCGATGCGCGTGCTGCAGGAAGCGGGACGCCGAGTGCCCGACGACGTCGCCGTGGTCGGCTTCGACGGGCTCGACGAGGCCGAGTACTCGATCCCGTCACTCACCACGGTCGACCCGGGCCGCGAATGGATCGCGAAGACCGCGGTGTCGACGCTGCTCGCGCGCATCGCGGGGGATGCGGATGCTCCGCCGCGCACGCTCCTCGCCGACTACCGCATCCTCGAGCGCGAGTCCGCCCCCTCGGCCTGACCGCCCCCTCGGCATCCGTCCGACGTCCGGACCAGCCGTCCGGCATCCGTCCCCTCCCGCGTGCGGGGCCAGAAGCGCACCGAAACACGGCTTCGCGGATGCTTTTCCGACCCCGCACGCGCGCCGAGATGCGTTTGTGACCTCGCACGCGCGAAATCGCGATTGACACCTCGAACGTTTCGGGTCACAATGTCTCTACAACGTTTACTACAACGTTGTAGAACGAGTGAGATCGCTCCAGCGGCCCCGGCCCGAGCGTCGACATCGAAGTCAGCTCCCGAGAGGAAACACAGCACAATGAAGTCACGGATCCTGGCGGTCACGGCCGTCTCAGCGGTCGCCCTCGCGACCATCACCGGATGCTCGAGCGGCGCCTCGGGCAGCGACGGCGACACCCTCACCTTCATGTTCCGCGGCAGCGATGCCGAGAAGGCGGCGTACACGGCGGCGATCGAGCAGTTCGAGAAGGACAACGACGTCGACGTCAAGATCATCATGACGACGGCCGACGAGTACTCCACGAAGCTCAAGGCGGCGATCACCGGCAAGCAGATCCCGGACGTCTTCTACGTCGACCCCGGCAGCGTCCAGGCCTACGTGAAGTCGGGCATCATCAAGGACATCACCGCCGAGGTCGAGAAGAGCGCCGACCTCGACAACGTCTGGGCGTACGGCGTCGACAGCTACCGCTTCGACGGCAAGATCATGGGCGAGGGCGCGATCTACGCGATGCCCAAGGACATCGGGCCGTTCTCCTTCGGCTACAACAAGACGATGTTCGAGGCGGCTGGCCTCCCGCTGCCCTCCGCGGACGAGCCTTACACCTGGGACGAGTTCATCGACGTCGCCAAGAAGCTCACGCTCGACACCAACGGCGACGGCACCCTCGACCAGTGGGGCACCGGCCTCAACGTGCAGTGGAACCTGCAGTCGTTCGTGTGGTCGAACGGCGGCGACTGGCTGAACGAGGACCACACGAAGGTCACCGTCGACAGCCCCGAGTTCGCCGAGGCGCTGCAGTTCTTCGCAGACATGTCGAACGTCGCCGAGGTCACGCCGTCGACGACGGATGCGCAGACGCTCGACACCTACCAGCGCTGGATGCAGGGACAGATCGGGTTCTTCCCGGTCGGCCCGTGGGACGTGCCCACCTACGAGAAGCTCGACTTCGAGTGGGACCTGATCCCATACCCGGCCGGCGCCACCGGTGAGACCGCGAGCTGGATCGGCACGCTCGGCATCGCGGTCGCCGAGACCACCAAGAACGCCGACCTCGCGACGAAGCTCGCGATCTACCTCTCCACCGACGAGACCGCGCAGCAGTCGCTGGTCGACGCGGGCGTGCAGATCCCGAACCTGAAGGACATGGCCGACACCTGGGTGTCCTCGTCGACGCTGCCGCCGGCGAACAAGCAGGAGTTCCTCGACGTCGCGAACGAGTACGGCCGCGCGCTGCCGGCGGGCACCACCTACTCGGCCGAGTGGTACGACGAGCTGTTCAAGAACATCCAGCCCGTGCTCGACGGCGAGCAGACCGCGGAGGATTACCTCGCCGAGGTGCAGCCGCGCATGCAGGAGCTGCTCGACAAGGCGAACGCGGACGCCGGAATCGGCTGATCGACTCCCGGGGCCGGCCGCACGCCGGCCCCGGGCCACCAGCCCTTCCGTCCCACAGAACGAGGTGACCATGTCCACGACGACCGTCCGCCGCTCCCGGCTGCACCGCCGCGAGCACCTTGCCGCAGCCGCCTTCATCGCGGTGCCGGTGCTCGGGTTCCTGATCTTCATCGCCTACCCGCTGCTGTTCGCCGTGTACGCGTCGTTCACCAAGTGGAACGGCCTGAGCGACCCGGTCTTCAACGGCCTCGACAACTACGTCGAGATGTGGAACGACCCGTACTTCTGGCAGGCGATGGGCAACACGGTGTTCATGATGATCGGCATCCCGATCGGACTGATCATCTCCCTGCTGCTCGCCCTCGCCCTCAACCGCAGGATGCGCGGCACCACCTTCTTCCGCACGGTCTACTACGTGCCGGTGATCTCCTCGCTCGCCGCAGTGGCGATCCTCTGGCAGTGGGCGTACAACGGCGACTTCGGCCTGGTCAACCAGGTGCTCGCGTTCTTCGGGATCGAGGGCCCGAACTGGCTCCAGAACGCCGACACCGCGAAGCCGGCGATCATCATCATGGCCGTCTGGAAGGGCCTCGGATTCTCGATGCTCCTCTACCTCGCGGCCCTGCAGTCGGTGCCACGGCACCTGTACGAGGCGGCGGCCATCGACGGTGCCGGCGCAGTCTCGCAGTTCCGCCACATCACGATCCCGATGCTGCGTCCGGTGACGTTCTTCCTGGTGGTCACGAGCATCATCGGCGGCGCGCAGATCTTCATCGAGATCAACATCATGACCCCGACCGGAGGCCCCGAGTTCTCCACGGCATCCATCGTCTGGTACATCTGGCAGAAGGCTTTCAACTACCTCCAGATGGGCTACGCGACATCGATGTCGGTCGTCCTGGGACTCCTGGTCTTCGTCATCACGGCGATCCAGTTCCAGGTCAACCGCCGGTCCCAGTTCTCCATCGAGTGAGGCAGCCATGACCCTTTCAGCCCCACGCACTCAGGCGGCGCCCGACGCGGCTCCCGGCACAATGACGACCGTGCTGCCGGCGGCCGCCCGGCGGCGGCTCCCGCGCCGCGTCTCCGGCGACTCCGGCGGCTCATCCGCCCCGGTCGGCACGCGCTCGCGCTCGTACCGCATGATGAACGTGATCGTCACGGTCATCCTGTCGATCGGCGGCATCGTGATGATCGCGCCGCTGCTGTGGACGTTCAGCACCTCGCTGAAGACGAAGGAGGCGGTGTTCGCCCTTCCACCGCAGTGGATCCCGGACCCCGTGCAATGGGACACCTACATCCGCGTCTGGACGGCAGGGCCCCTGGCCAGCGGCATCTGGAACAGCATCGTCGTCTCGGTGAGCGTGACCGTGGTCGGCACCGTGAGCTCGGCGATCGCAGCCTTCGCGTTCGCGAAGATGCGGCTGCCGTTCAAGAACGTGGTGTTCCTGGCGATGCTCTCGGCCATCATGATCCCGTTCCCGACGATCATGATCCCGCAGTTCAAGATGTTCGCGGATGCCGGCATGGTCGACACCCTGTGGCCGCTGATCCTGCCTGGGCTGTTCGGCAACATCGTGATGATCTTCTTCCTCCGGCAGTTCCTCGACTCCGTGCCCGACTCGATCATCGAGGCGGCCAAGCTCGACGGCGCCGGCTACCTGCGGATCTTCTTCACACTCATCTTCCCGGCGATCCGCCCGGCGATCGCCGCGCAGTTCATCCTGTGGTTCATGGCCGTGTGGAACGACTACCTCGCTCCGATCATCTACCTGAACTCGCCGGAGAAGCAGACCCTGCAGCTCGTCATCGCGAGCTTCAACGCCACCTACGCCAGCCAGACCGACTACCCGCTGATCATGGCGGCGTCGTTCATCGCGCTGATCCCGGTGCTCGTCGTGTTCGTCGTCTTCCAGCGGCAGATCATCGAGTCGGTCGCGCTCAGCGGATCGAAGGCCTGACATGTCGATCCTCACGAGCGACCCCGGCACCTGGGGCGCGCGCAACGCGCACGACCCGACGGTCGTGCGAGGCGACGACGGCCTCTGGTACATGTTCTCCACGGATGCCGCGGCGGATGTGGCGGGCTTCCCTGTCGGCGCGCATGTGCGCACTTCGCCGGACCTGGTGACCTGGTCGTTCCACGGGACGGCCCTCGGCGAGGTGCCGGCGCCCGCCCGCGAGTGGACCGGCGCCGAGGGACTCTGGGCGCCCGAGGTGGTGCGGTGGCCGACCGATGACGGCACGCCGCGCTGGCACATGTACTACTCGGCATCCACGTTCGGCTCCCGCACCTCGGCCATCGGCCTGGCGATCGCCGAGAGCCCCGCCGGTCCCTGGACCGATCAGGGCATCGTCGTCGCCACCCGGCATGACCGCGACGCGCACAACGCGATCGATGCGGCCGTCGCCTTCGATAGGGAGGGACGCCCGTGGATGATCTACGGCTCCTTCTTCGGCGGCATCCACATCGTCGAGCTCTCGCCCGAGACCGGGATGCGGCTGCGCGAGGAGACCGGTGCGCTGATCGCCCGTCGTCCGGCCAGCGTCGACGGCGCGATCGAGGGTGCGTTCGTGCAGTACCGGGCCGAGGAGGACCGGTTCGTGCTGTTCGTGTCCTACGACTCGCTGGTCGACACGTACAGCGTGCGTGTCGGCGTGGCCGACGAGATCACCGGACCATACCGGGATGCCGCGGGCAACGACCTGACCTCGCCCGCGCCCGAGGTCGCCGCCGCGGCGGGGACCAAGGTGCTCGGCGGCCACCGCTTCCCGGGCGGCACAGGACTCATCGCGCCGGGTCACAACTCGATCTTCACGGACGGCGATGCGACCTTCATGGTGCATCACGTGCGCCTTGCCGACGCGCCGACGCAGCACGAGGCGCAGATCCGCCGGGTGCACTGGACGCCGGGCGGCTGGCCGCTGGTGTCGCCGCACCCGTTCGCCGGCGCGGCGACCGAGAGGCTCGCCGTGGCCGAGCAGGTCTCAGGGGAGTGGGATGCCGTGCGCTTCGCGCCCGAGGTGTCGGCCCTGGTCGACGCGCAGCGCGTGACGGTCGTGTCGGATGCCGTGTCAGACGGCGAGCCGGTCGCGGTTCGACTGATCGTCGAGTTCGCCCCGATCTCTGAGCCGAGCCGGGGCGTTGAGTCCGATTGGGTCGCTGAGCTTGTCGAAGCGCCGCCGACGAACTCTGTCAGTGCGGCCCTTCGACAGGCTCAGGGACCCACCGGGGGTGCGTTCCCGGCGGGTGCGGCCCTTCGACAGGCTCAGGGACCCACCGGGGTCGAGCTCGACGCCGTCGTCTTCGGCGCGTGGGACCCGGTCGCCGAGCGCACCGTGCACGCCTTCAGCGGCATCGACCCGCACGGCGTGGTCTGGAGCGGCTCGAAGGCGGTGACGTCGTGAGCGCCGAAGCCCTCACCGGCGTCGGCTGGACCGGCCGGGTCATGCAGATCCTGCACGTCGCGGCGTCGCTGGTCGCGGTCAACGTGATGTTCCTCCTCGGCACACTCCTCGGACTCGGCGTCCTCGGTCTCATGCCCGCCTCGGTCGCGGCATCCGCCGTGCTCAGGCGCAGCGATCTGCTCGCAGGCGCCGCCGAGGGCGGTGTCGTCCGCACCTTCTGGACGCACTACCGCGCCGAATTCGGCCGGGCGAACCTCGCCGGCATCCCGTTCGGGATCGCCGCCCTGCTGCTCGTCGCCGACGCCGCGGTGCTGCCGCAGCTGCAGGGTCCGCTGTCCGCAGCGCTCCTCGTGTTCACGGGGGTCGTCGTCGCGGTCGCGCTCGTGAGCGCGATCACCACGATCGTCCTGCTGTCCCGATACGACGACCGCCCTGCCGCAGTCCTCCGCTGCGCACTGCTGCTGCCGATCACGTCTGTCCCGATGGTGCTGAGCGTGCTCATCGTCATCGTCGCCTGGACCGCCATCGTCGGAGCCCTTCCGGTGCTCCTGCCCCTGGTAGGCGCCGCGATCCCGCTGGCGATCGCCGTGCGGCTGATCGACCGACGACTGGATCGCATCGACGACGCCGGCTGACGGCATCCGCTCTCCTCCGTACTCCGAACACCTCGCCGTGCTGCGCCGCAGCCGGCCCGTCCCACAGAAGGAACACCCGTGACCAAGGCACGCATCTCCATCGACCGCGAGGCGGTCGTGGCTCCCCTCGACCGGCGCATCTTCGGCTCGTTCGTCGAGCACCTCGGCCGCTGCGTCTACGACGGCATCTACGAGCCCGGCCACCCCACGGCGAACGAAGACGGCTTCCGCCTCGACGTCGTGGACCTCGTGCGCGAGCTCGGCTCGACCACGATCCGCTACCCCGGCGGCAACTTCGTCTCCGGCTTCCGCTGGGAAGACTCGGTCGGCCCGCGCGATCAGCGTCCGGTGCGCCGGGACCTCGCCTGGCACTCGATCGAGACGAACCAGGTGGGCGTCGACGAGTTCTCCCGCTGGCTGAAGCTCACCGGCTCCGAGCTGATGATGGCGGTGAACCTCGGCACCCGCGGCATCGAGGCCGCCCTCGACCTGCTCGAGTACTGCAACCACCCCTCCGGCACCGCGCTCAGTGACCAGCGCATCACGAACGGCACGGTCGAGCCGCACGACATCAAGATGTGGTGCCTCGGCAACGAGATGGACGGCCCCTGGCAGACCGGCTACATGACCGCCGAGGACTACGGCAAGATCGCGGCCCGCACCGCGCAGGCCATGAAGGCGGCCGACAAGGATCTCGAGCTCGTGGTCTGCGGATCGTCCGGATCGGCCATGCCGACCTTCGGCGACTGGGAGCGCACGGTGCTCGAGCACGCGTACGAGCACGTCGACTTCATCTCCTGCCACGCGTACTACCAGGAGCGCGGCGGCGACCTCGGCTCGTACCTCGCGTCGTCGCTGGACATGCAGTACTTCATCGAGACGGTGGTCGCCACCGCCGACCACGTCGGCAACAAGCTCAAGTCGTCGAAGAAGATCAAGCTCTCCTTCGACGAGTGGAACATCTGGTACCTCGACGAGCACCAGGCCTCCGACGAGGTCAACCACGAGTGGCGGGTCGCCCCGCGTCAGCTCGAGGACGTCTACTCGGTGGCGGATGCCGTGGTGCTGGGCAACCTGCTCATCACCCTGCTGAAGAACCACGACCGGGTGGCCTCGGCATCTCTCGCCCAGCTCGTCAACGTGATCGCCCCCATCATGACCGAGCCGGGCGGCGACGCATGGCGTCAGACCACGTTCTTCCCGTTCTCGGTGACCTCGCGCCTGGCGAAGGGCGAGATCGTGAAGCCGCGCATCGACGTCGGCACCTACGACACGAAGGTGTACGGCAAGGCGCCGCTCGTCGACTCCGTCGTCACGACCGACGGCGCGAACTCCGCCGTGTTCCTCGTGAACCGGAGCCAGACCGAGTCGATCGAGGTGCAGATCGCGGTGTCCGAGCTGGGTGCGACGTCGATCGACGAGGCCGTGACGCTCTGGGACGAGGACGTGTACGCGAAGAACACGCTCCAGGACCAAAACCGAGTCGGTCTCAAGCCGCTCGAGGGCGCCGCACTGGAGGGCGGCGTGCTCACCGTCACGCTGCCGCCAGTCTCCTGGTCGGCGCTCGCGCTCTCCTGATGGGCATCCTCCCGCGCCTGGTCGGCGCCGCCGCGGTGGTCCTCACCACGGCGGCGGTGCTGACCGGCTGCGGGGTCGTCGCAGCTGCCGCTCCGGAGCTCTCCGGCGACGTGTTCGTGCACGACCCCGCCTACGTGCAGACCGACGACGGACACTTCGTCTACTCGACCGGCAACGGGCAGCTCGGCGACGGGAACATCCAGATCCGCCGATCGGACGACGGGGCGGACTGGGAGTACGCCGGCGAGGTCTGGGCATCGAAGCCGACATGGCTTGCGGATGCCGTGCCCGGCGTCGACAACCTCTGGGCGCCGGAGCTGTACGAGCACGGAGGCACCTGGTACCTCTACTACTCGGCATCCACGTTCGGCAGCAGCGATTCGGTGATCGCGCTCGCCACGAACACCACACTCGACCCCGACGACCCCGACTACGAGTGGGTCGACCGCGGCGAGGTGATCGCGTCGGCCGGCAGCGACTTCAACGCGATCGACGCCGGCATCGTGGAGGACGCCGACGGCACCCCGTGGATGTCGTTCGGATCGTTCTCCTCCGGCATCCGCATGGTCGAGCTGGAGTGGCCCAGTGGCAAGCGGGCGGATGCGGCCGAGCCACTGCTCCTCGCCGATCGCGGCCTCGTGGAGAACGCGATCGAGGCGCCGTACATCGTGGCGCACGAGGGCTGGTTCTACCTGTTCGCCTCGCGCGGCTTCTGCTGCAAGGGCATCGACAGCACCTACGAGATCATCGTCGGGCGCTCGAAGTCGGTGACGGGCCCGTACCTGGATGCCGACGGCGGCGCGCTGCTCGACGACGGCGGGACTGTGGTGCTGACGAGCGAGGGCGACGCGATCGGTCCCGGCGGTCAGTCGGCGTCTGCCGGCATGCTCGCCTTCCACTTCTACGACGGCGCGGCCGACGGCGTACCGACCCTCGGCATCCTGCCGATCGCCTGGCGGGATGGCTGGCCGACGGTGTCGTGGCCGGATTCCGGCGAGTAGTCTGTGACCGGTCACGGAATCGAAGGGGCTTCATGAGCACGGCATTCGCGCGTCTGGAGGACGTCACGCTCGCGGACCCGTACCTCCGCAATGCGCAGGAGAAGACGATCGCCTACCTCCTCGAGCTCGATGCGGCCCGGCTGCTGTACTCGTTCGAGCGGAACGCCGGCCTGGAGCCGACCGCCGCCGAGGGATACGGCGGATGGGAGCGCGAGGAGGGCACCCGCTTCCAGGGGCACTTCTTCGGGCACGCGATGTCGGCGTGGTCGCAGGCCTGGGCGACGACCCGCGACGAGCGGCTCCTCGAGCGAATCGTCGTCGCGATCGACGGCCTCGACCGCTGCCAGCGCGCCTACGCCGACGCACATCCCGAGTCCGCCGGCTACGTCTCCGCCTTTCCGGTCGGCCTGCTGCCGTCCGGCGGCGACGGCCTGCTCGTTCCCTTCTACAACCTGCACAAGATGCTGGCGGGACTCCTCGACGCGCATCGCCACGCGCCCGAGGAGATCGGCCGCACGGCGCTTGGCGTCGCCAGCCGCTTCGCAGCCTGGATCGACACCTACGCGGGGTCGCTGGAAGATGCGCGGATCATTCTCGACACCGAGTACGGCGGCATGAACGAGGCCCTCTACCGGCTGTACGCGGTCACGGGTGACCCCGTGCACAAGCGCGCCGCCGAGCGCTTCGACGAGACCGATCTGTTCCGGAGCCTCGCCGCGGGGGAGGACGTGCTGGCCGGAAGGCACGCGAACACCACCATCCCGAAGCTCATCGGCGCTCTCGCCCGGTATACGGTGCTGGCCGGCGACCCGAGCCTGTCCGCCGCCGAGCGGGCGGACCTCGGCATGTACCGCGCCGCCGCCGAGAACTTCTGGCGCATCGTCGTCGACCGGCACACCTACGCGAACGGCGCGAACAGCCAGTCCGAGCATTTCCACGCGCCGGGCACCCTGCACGCACGGGCGAACAGCGGCACCACCACCGGCTACGGGGAGAACTCGACTGCCGAGGGGTGCAACGAGTACAACATGCTCAAGCTCTCCCGCGCGCTGTTCGCGCTCACCGGCGACGTGAAGTACGCCGACTACGACGAGTCGACCTTCCTGAACAGCGTCCTCGCAGCGCAGAACCCCGAAACAGGCATGGTGACCTACTTCCAGCCGCAGCGCGCCGGCTACGCCAAGGTGTTCGGTCGGCCGTTCGACCAGTTCTGGTGCGACCACGGCACGGGCGTCGAGAGCTTCACCAAGCTCGGCGACGACATCTATGCCGTCGCCGCGGATGCCGTCACCGTCAACCGGTTCCGCTCCGGCGAGCTGCGACTGAGCGAGCGCAATCTGCGTCTCACGGTTTCGGCCGACATCCCGCGAGAGAGCACCGTGCGCCTCGCGGTCTCGAGTCTCGACGGCGGTACGGTCCCTTCGGTCACGCTTCGGCTGCGCGCGCCGTCATGGCTGGCCGCGCCGCCGACGCTGACGGTGAACGGCGAACGGCGCGAAGCCGTGCCCGTCCGCGGTTACCTCGCGGTCGAGGTGACCGACGGCGACGAGATCGAGTACACGCTGCCCGCCGAGGTGCGCCTCTCGGCCGGCACCGAGAATGAGAACTGGGTCGCCTTCACCTACGGTCCGGTGCTGCTCGCGACCGCGCTCAGCCGGGAGAACGTCGACGCGACCTACACCGCCGGCGTCCTCGTGGAGATGGGCCTCGCGGATCCGGCACTCACCGGCACGGTCGTCGTCGACGACCCGGCGGCCTGGCGCGCCGGCATCCGCTCGCACCTCGTGCGCCTCGACGACGGGGAGAACGCCAACGGCATCCGCACGATGCGGTTCGCCCTCCGCGGCGTCGATGCGGAGGCCGCGGGGTGGGTGTGGGAGCCGTACTACAGCCTCTACGGAGCGCGCTATGCGACCTACGTCACGCTCGTCGCGCGAGGAGCGGAGCGGGATGCCTCGGCGACGGCCGATGACGTGATCGATGCGCTGAGCTCCTTCGACAACAACAACTCCGAGGCCGACAAGAACCACCGCTTCCACGCGTCGACGATCGGCGTTCGAGAGGGCGCCCAGTACCGGGAGGCGTCAGCGGACGCCGGCGCGTACTTCGAGTACGCACTGATCGTCGACCCCGCCGGCACTCGGCTCGGAGTGACCTACAGCGGGCAGGATGCCGGCCGCACGTTCGACGTCTTCGTGAACGACGTGCTGCTGCGCCGCGAGGTGATCGAGGATCCGAACGCGGACGGCGGGCTGTACGAGCGGATCGATGACCTCCCTCCGGACGTGCTCGCGGGCGGTCGCTTCAAGCGCGACCAGCGCGGCGGGTTCCTGCAGGACCCGGCCGGTCGCCGGATCCCGGTCGTGACCGTGCGGTTCCAGAGCACCGGCGGCAGCCCGGTCGGCGGGGTCTACGGCGTGCGAACCCTTCGCGGGTAGCAGTCGCCCTGAGGGTCCCGCCTCGACGGTGAACCCGTCAGTAGTGATCGCGCGCCTGCAGGACCACGATGTGATCTTCGGTGACGTAGTAGACCAGTCGGTTCGTCTCGTCGATCCTGCGCGACCAGGCACCAGACAGCACGTGACGGAGCGGTTCGGGCTTTCCGATGCCGGCGAACGGATCGCGGATCACGTCGGCGATGAGCAGATTGATGCGCTTCAGGGTCTTTCGGTCCTGGGTCTGCCAGTACACATAGTCCTCCCAGCCGTTGGGATCGAATGCGAGAGTGCGACTCATGCGTCGAGCAGGTCGTGACTCTCGAACTCACCGCGACGTGCACGCTCGATCGCGTCCAGAAGGCGCTCGGCGTTCGCGGGGTTGCGGAGCAGGTACGCGGTCTCGGTGATCGCGTCGTAGTCGGCCTTCGAGAGGATGACCGCGTTGCCGTGCTTCGAGACGACCTCGACTGCGTCATGGTCCTCGTTGACGCGCTGGATGAGGCCGAACAGGCTCTTGCGTGCTTCGGTCGCGGTGATCGCCGACATGATTCCTCCCGAGTAGTACTGGATAGCGTACCACTCGGCATGGTCAGGCGAGCTCGACCAGCATCTGGGAGAGCGCGGCAAGCGTCGTGTGCATCGACCTCACCACCATGGCTTGTGCATCATTCGATGCGGGCTGGTCAAAGCCGACGCAAGCACAAGGCAAGATGAGCGGGCTGTCCGAACTGAAGCGGCCTGGGATCGTCGGAGGGCGATGTTAGGCCGATTCAAACCTAACTTGCATTGAGCTGTCGGTTGATCCGGTCGGTCAACGCGTTCACTCGCAGTAGCCCAGCTACGAGACTCCGTGGTCGCGCGAGGTCAAGCTGCATGTGCTTGTCAAAGAGAATCCTGAAGATTGAAGTGGCAGTACCGTGAACTCGTTGAACGCCAGATCTAACCGATTCTTTCACCTGGTGTAGGAGTTCCGCGGAGAGAATGGATTGGTCGAACGAAGCGCTGAGGAGCATTCCCGCCGCCTTCCGGAGCTCCTCGTCTTCAAGTGCGATCGTGCTGACCCCGTCGGGGAGAATCTCCTGCCAGTCCTTCAAGAACTTGACGGCAAGGTCCCGAAGGTTGAATGCTCCAGTTGCAGCGAGATGGAGCAGGTAGTCGGATCCTGGCGAGCTATCCAAACTCCAACCATGAGAGATCGCCGCTTCGAGGTTCTCGTACGAAGCCCGGAGCTCAGTGCCAGTGATCCATCCCAGAAACTCGATCCGCTTGTTGATCTCCTCGGAGGCGTCGTCCGCGTCTTGAAACTGTCGACCGCCCACCGCAGTCTTGAAACGCGTGACCGACTGCTCCAGGGCCGAAGCCACATGCGAGTACACCGTCGACTCCTCGGGGTTCAGCGGCGTTTGCCGGACAAACTGCGCATAGAGCCTCAGGTCCTGTTCGAACGAGGCGCTTGCCAATTGATAGCGCAGCGCTTTCAGCTCCTCAAGTCGTTCCTTGCGCTCTTGAATGTGCTCGGGTTCGGCAAGTAAGGTCGCAAGCTGCGAAGTTGGCTTCGCCTGGCCATAGGGGTCCATCTGGAAGAGCGCGACTCTTGCCTGGTCGGCATAGGCGACGGCTTCTCCGGTGTAGCCGCCTGTGGAATAGAACACAGCAAGTCGATAATCATGGGCGGCGCCACGGAGCCTCTGAATGTCGGGGCGTCCAACCGGGTTGGCATAGAACTTGACTTGGGCGGCGGCCTCAGCACTTTCGACATCGATGCCGCCGTCGGCTCCAGCCTGTGTCTTTTGTGCATCGACAAAGCCAAGGGTCCTCATGTGCTCGACAGCCGCAAGCTCTGCGCTTTGCCAGTCGAGAAGGAACGCGGAGGGCGGTTCAACGAAACTCATGGAGGTCATGCTAATCGCGGCCCATGACCCGCCGCGGATCCTCCGAAAGATCTGACTCGAGGATTGCGGGTAAAGGACTTCGTCGGCGATCCGCGGATCCTGGGCCGGCTGGTGAGAGACGCTCGACCTCAGGCGAGTTCGATCGCCGACCAGCTCAGCGCGGGGAGCGTGGCGCGCACCGCCCCGTCGACGACCTCGGCCGCGGAGAGCGGCACCATGTGCACGGCATCCGGAGTCGTCTCCAGATTCCCGGTGAACCGGTCGCCGCCCTCGGGGATCGTGAGCGTCTCGGCGTGGACGACCTTCAGCCCCTCGAACCCGCGCAGGTCGACGGTGAGGTCGTTCGCCGACTCCAGCGAGCGGTTCGCGACGAACAGCACCACGCGCCCGGTCTCCTCGTCGTAGGTCGCCGCCGCATCGACCGAGTCGACGTCGCCGTACTGCTTCGTGCTGATCTGCGAGGCCGAGACCGCGAGCCGCAGGATCCTGCCGCGGGCGAGCCGCGCCATCCTCTCGAAGGGCCAGAAGCTGGTCTGCCGCCACGCCGGTCCGCCCTGCTCCGACCGGATCGGCGCGATCACGTTCACCAGCTGCGCCTGGTTCGCGATGTGCACGCGATCGCCGTGACGCAGCAGGCTGTTCAGGAAGGTGCCGACGACGACGGCATCCGTCACGTTGTAGGTGTCCTCGATCAGGCGCGGATGCTCGCGCCATCCGGCCGCCGCGATCTCCGCGGCCTCCTCGTCGTTGTAGCGGTCGAAGTCCCAGACGTTCCACTCGTCGAACGAGATGTTCACCTGCTTGGTGTGCTTCCCGGCCGCCTTCACCGCGTCGATCGTCGCGATCACGCCGTCGATGAACGCGTCCATCTCGACCGCCTCGGCGAGGAACGACTCGGCGTCGCCGTCGAGCTCCCGGTAGTACGCGTGCATCGAGATGTAATCGACCTCGTCGTAGGCGTGCGTGAGCACCGTGTGCTCCCAGGTGCCGAACGTCGGCATGCCGCGGTTCGACGAGCCGACCGCGACCAGCTCGATCGAGTCGTCGACGAGCTTCATCGCCTTCGCCGTCTCCTGGGCGAGTCGTCCGTACTCCGTGGCCGTCTTGCCGCCGATCTGCCAGGGGCCGTCGAGCTCGTTGCCCAGGCACCACAGCTTGATGCCGAACGGGTCCTCCGCGCCGTTGCGCCGGCGCATGTCCGACCAGTACGTGCCGCCGGGGTGGTTCGCGTACTCGACGAGCGCGCGCGCCTCCTCGACTCCGCGGGTGCCGAGGTTGATCGCCTCCATGATCTCGACCTCGGCCTCCCTCGCCCATTCGACGAACTCGTGCAGGCCGAACGCGTTGGTCTCGATCGTGTGCCACGCGCCGTCGATGCGCACCGGGCGGTCGGCCGCGGGGCCCACGCCGTCCTCCCACCGGTACCCCGAGACGAAGTTGCCGCCCGGGTAGCGGATCACGGTCGGGCCCATCTCCCGCACGAGCTCCAGCACGTCCGTGCGGAAGCCGCGCTCGTCGGCCTGCGCGTGCCCCGGCTCGTAGATGCCGGTGTACACGCACCGCCCCATGTGCTCGACGAACGACCCGAAGAGCCTCCGGGGGACGTCGGCGATCGTGAAGTCGCGGTCGATGGTGATGCGGGCGTCAGCCATGGTTCTCCTGGTCGATGGGTGGGTGAGCGTGGTCTACTGACCGCCGAAGCCGCTGGTCGCGACTCCCTTGACGATCTGCTTCTGGAAGATGAGGAACACGATGATGAGCGGGAGTGCGGCGAGCACCGCTTGGGCCATCACCTGCGCGTACTGCACGCCGTAGGCGCTGATCACGGTCTGCAGCCCCACCGGCAGGGTCATCAGCGTGGTGTCGTTGATGACCAGGAACGGCCACAGGAAGTTGTTCCACGCGGCGATGAACACGAAGATCGCGACGGATGCGAGGATCGGCCGCGACAGCGGCAGAACGATCGACCAGAAGATTCGGAACCGGCTGGCGCCGTCCACGCGCGCGGCCTCCTCCAGCTCGATCGGGATCGCGTCGAAGAAGCGCTTCAGGATGAACACCATCGCCGGCGCCACCACCTGCGGGAGGATCAGCCCCCAGTAGGTGTCGACCATGTTGAAGGCGAGCATCTGGTAGAAGAGCGGGATGATCAGCACCTGCGGCGGCACCACGATCGAGGCGATGATCGCCGCGAACAGCCACTTGCGGCCGGTGAAGTCGAGCCGCGAGAACGCGTAGGCGGCGAGGGCCGAGATCGCGAGGGTGATCAGCGTCACGGCGGCGGCGGTCCACAGGCTGTTGAACGCCCAGATGTAGACGTTGCCCTGCGAGAGGATCGCGGTGAACGCCTCGACCGTGGGGCCGGAGGCGCCGATCCAGGACGGGTCGCCCGATGCGGCATCCGATTCGGTCTTGAAGGCGGTCGCGACCGCCCACAGGAACGGCAGCAGCCAGCTGATCGCGAGCAGCAGCAGGACCGCGAACGCGGCGATGCGCAGAGGTGCGAACGGCTTCTGGCCTGGGAGGCGCGGGCGGGTGCGCGGTGTCGCGGTGACGAGCGCCTCGGTCGGGGTGAGGGTCGCGGTGGACATCACAACTGCTCCTTCCGGCGGCGCGTGACCAGGGCCTGCGCGACACCCACGATGACGATGAGGGCGAAGAACACGTACGAGATGGCGGCCGAGTAGCCGAACCGGTAGCTCGTGAAGCCGGCCTCGTAGATGTACTGGACGATCGAGCGGGTGGTGTCGCTCGCGACCCCGCCGAGCATCTGGTATGCCTGGTCGAACAGCTTCAGCGAGGCGAGGATCTGCAGCAGCAGGATCAGCACGGTCGCCGGCCCCAGCTGCGGGAGCGTGATCGACCAGAACTGGCGCCAGGCGCCGGCGCCGTCGAGGGATGCCGCCTCGTACTGCTGCGGCGGGATGTTCTGCATCGCGGCGAGGTAGAGCAGGAAGTTGAAGCCGACCGTCCACCACACCGTCGCGATGACGATGGACATCATGTTGGTCTCGGGGTTCTGCAGCCAGGCGAGCGGCTCCAGTCCGAGGGCCTTCAGGATGTTGTTGGCGGCGCCGATCTGGGGGTTGAAGATCCACACCCAGATCTGCGAGATCACGGTGGAGGCGAGCAGGAACGGCATGAAGAACGACAGCCGCCACAGCCACTGGCCGGGGATGCCGCGGTCGACGAGTGCTGCCATCAGCAGCGCGATCACGACGAGCGGCACGGTCGAGAGCAGCGTGAACCAGACGGTGTTCCACAGCGACTGCCACATCACCGGGTCGGTGAGAGCCTCGGCGTAGTTGACGAACCCGACGAACGCGCCGCCGGCGCCGGTGAGCGACTGGTCGGTGAAGCTGAGGATGATGCCGTGGATGATGGGCCACACCAGGAACAGCGCGAAGGCGATCAGGAACGGGGCGAGGAACGCCCAGCTGACCAGCTGCTCGCGGCGCTGGAACCCGGCACGGCGGGAGGGCGTATCGGCCGGCCGGCCGGTGACGATCATGCGAGTGGATGCTGCCGAGGTCGTCATGATGCGAACGTCCCTTCGGGGTCGGCCGGGTTGGGCCGGCTGAGCAGCGCGTTCACGCGCGACTCGAAGCGGTCGATCGCGGCGACGGGGTCGGCGCCCGTGAGCAGCACGTTCTGCACCGCGGCGCCGAACTCGCCCTGGAAGTTCGATCCGGAGCCGGTGAACCAGGCGGTCGGGTCGTAGACGACGTGCTTCGCGGCCTCCGCGTAGTGCGCCTGGGGGATCAGGTCGTCGTACTCCGACGACTCGGTCACGGGGAGGAACGCCGGAACGTGCCCCGCCTCGGCCCAGCCGAAGGAGCCCTTCAGCATGTCGGCGACGAACCGGTACGCGAGGTCGCGCTTGACCGGGTCGGGCCTGGTCTGGTGCGGCAGCACGAACGAGTGCGAGTCGGCGTACACCGCGGGGGTGCCGTAGAGCGTCGGGATCATCGTGGCGTCGAACGGCAGCTTCGCGTTCTGCATGGTGCGCAGCTCCCAGACGCCGGTGAACAGCATCCCGCTCTTCCCGGTGGAGAACTCGGCGACCGCGGTGCCGTAGTCGGCCTGGGCGGCCGCGATCTCGCCGTCGAGGAGGGTGCGCATGAGCGACAGCGACTCGACCGCCGCATCCTTGTCGATCACCGCCCTGCCGCCCGCGGGCAGCTCGATCGGCGAGCCGTGCTGCGAGTAGAACGTGTAGAACAGTCGCCACATCTGGGCGCCGTCGCCGAGGTACCCGTACGAGAGGGCGTGGCCTTCGGCGCTGCCGCCGATCGTGCGCAGCTGGTCGAGGAACTCCTCCGGGGAGGAGGTCTCCTGCAGCGAGCCGTCGGAGTCGAGGACTCCTGCAGCGTCGCAGATGTCGGTGTTGAACATCGCGACGAACGGGTGCGCGTCCAGCGCGATGCTGTACATGCTCTCGCCCACGAAGCCCTTGTCCCAGATCGGCTTCGGGAAGGTCGAGTCGTCGATGCCGAGCTCGGCGAGGCGGTCGAGGTCCCACGGGTCGAGCAGGCCGCCGGGCGCCCAGCCGACGGTGCGGGTCGCGTGCATCACGGCGACGTCGGGCGCGCGTCCGCCGGCGCCCGCCATCGCGAGCTTGGTGTAGTACGGAGTGCCCCAGGCGAGGACGGTCGGGCGGATGCGGTAGTCGCCCTGTGCGCCGTTCGCCTGATCCAGCAGCTGCGACATCGTGACGCCGTCACCGCCGGAGAGCAGGTGCCAGAACTGCAGCGTCTGCGGGCCGGAGCCGGTGGCGGCGCCGGGCGCGCAGCCGGCGAGGAGGGCCGAGCCCGCGGTCAGCGAGGCGACGGTCAGGAACTGCCGGCGGGAGAATCCTGCAGGTTGAATCGGGGGCGTCATCCGTCACTCCTTCGTGACTGGGTTACGGGGGCGGGTATATCATTACATCGTGGTAATCGTTGCCGCAAGAGCGATCTGAAGTGCCGCGACAGGATCGAGGCGTCAGGGGCGGTATCCGGCGGGGGAGCCGGAGGTGCTCGCACGCTCGATCAGCCGGTGCGACAGCGTCAGCCCTCGAGGGGGAGCGGTGCGATCGTCCATCCGGGATTCGAGCAGGCCCAGCGCGGCCTCGGCGAAGGCGCGGCGGTCGAAGGCGATCGTGGTGAGCGACGGCGAGGTGAAGTCGGAGAACTCGACATCGTCGAAGCCCGTCACGATCACGTCCTCGGGCACGCGGATGCCGTGGGCGTGCAGCGCATGCAGCACGCCGAGGGCGAGCGAGTCCGTGAGCGCGATCACCGCGTCGAAGCCGACCTCGCGCGCGAGCAGCGCGCGTGCGGCATCCGCCCCGGCCGCCATCGACCACGGCAGGGTGTTGACCTCGAGGCGGGGATCCCGCGGGATGCCGGCCTCCCTGAGCGCGTCGTGCACTCCTTCGAGGCGCAGGCGGCTGGTCGCCGTCTCGATCTCCTGGTCGTCGTCGGCGCCGATCACGGCGATCCGCCTCGCCCCGCGCGCGATCACGTGCCGGGCGGCGTCGGCCGCGGCCACGCGACTGTCGATGCGGACGTGGTCTGTCCTGGTCTGCTCGACCTCGCCGATCACGACGATCGGCGGCAGGCGGTCGGCGTACCTGATCACGCTGTCCTCGAGCCGGATCGGGTTCAGGATCAGGCCGTCCACCAGCTGCGCGCGGGCGCGGGAGAGCAGCTCCTTCTCGCGCTCCGGCTCGGTGGCGGTCTCCTCGATCTGCACCGCCAGGCCGCGTTCGTGAGCGGCCTGGACGATGCGGTGCACGAGCTCCGCCGAGTAGGCCGTGGCGAGATCGGGGAGGGCGACGGCGATGATCCCCGAGCGCCCGCTGCGAAGGCCCCGGGCGCTCAGGTTCGGAACGAAGTCGAGCTCGGCCATGGCGGTTTCGACCCTGACCCTGGTCTCGTCGCGCACTGCGACGGTGCCGGTGACCACGTTCGAGACGGTCTTCGGTGAGACACCGGCGAGAGCCGCGACGTCCTTCATGGTGGCCCGCCTCGTCGCGCCATTCGCCCCAGGCGGCGGCATCGGTGTCATCCGGTCAGCCTAGCCGCGGGCCGGTCGCCTTCTGGAATGCATCGATGTAGAAGATGACTAGCATGGCGCCATGAGCATCGAGCGAAACTGGGCGGGCAACGTCACATACCTGGCCGCGTCCGTCGAGCATCCGGAGTCCGTCGACGAGCTCCGCGCGCTGCTGGCGACCGGCGGGCCGGTGCGCGTGCTCGGCTCCCGTCACTGCTTCAACGACATCGCCGACAGTGCAGGGCTGCTGGTCGCGCTCGACCGCCTGCCGGCGACGATCGAGGTCTCGCCGGAGCGCGACGCCGTCAGGGTGTCCGGCGGCCTCCGCTACGGAGACGTCGCGCCAGCGCTCGAGGAGCAGGGGCTCGCGCTGTCGAATCTCGCCTCGTTGCCGCACATCTCGATCGCGGGGGCCGTCGCCACCGGCACGCACGGCTCCGGCGACGCCACCGGCTCGCTGGCGCAGCCGGTGCGGGCGCTCACGATCATGACCGCCGCCGGCGAGATACGCGGGCTCGCGCGCGGCGAGGAGGGTTTCGACGGAGCGGTCGTCAGCCTCGGCGCGCTCGGCGTCGTGCTCGACGTCACACTCGACGTCGAGCCGAGCTACCAGGTCGCGCAGCACGTCTTCGAGCATCCGTCCTGGGATGCGATCCTCGCGGACCTCAGCGCCGTCACGGGGGCGGGCACCAGCGTCAGCATCTTCTCGACCTGGCAGAACACCGGCGCGGCGGATCAGATCTGGCTCAAGCAGCGGGTGCCGGCGACGCGGGCGGATGCTCGCGAGCTGCAGGCCCAGCGGGACGCGCTCGCCGCGCGACTCGGAGCCACGGCCGCCGACGGCAAGCGGCATCCGATCCTCGGGGTCGACCCCGAGGCCTGCACCGAGCAGGGCGGGGTCGCGGGGCCCTGGTTCCAGCGGCTGCCGCACTTCAAGCTCGAGTTCACGCCGTCGGCGGGGGAGGAGATCCAGAGCGAGTACCTGGTGCCGCGCGCGGATGCCGTTTCCGCGATCGAAGCCGTGCGCGCGCTCGCCGACCGGATCGCGCCGCTGCTGCTCGTCAACGAGATCCGCACAGTGCGGGCCGATGGTCTGTGGCTGAGCTCCTCGTACGGGACGGATGCCGTCGGCCTGCACTTCACGTGGAAGCCCGACGAGGCGGCCGTCAGGGAGTTCCTGCCGGCGCTCGAGGCCGCGCTGCCGGCATCCGCCCGTCCGCACTGGGGCAAGGTGTTCACCCTCGACGGCGCCGAGACGCGCGCCCGCTATCCGCGCTGGGACGACTTCGCCGCGCTCGCCGCGTCTTTCGACCCGGAACGGCGTTTCGTGAACGCCTACCTGGAGCGGCTCGGGCTCTGAGCCGGGGAAGTCAGACAGCGATGACGACGTTCGAAGCGCCCGCAGACCCGCGCGACCCCTACGGCTACCTGATGGTGCACTTCATCGAGGACGCGACCGGGTACGCCGAGAAGATCTTCCTCGACATCTCCCGCGGCGACGACCCGGAGAAGTGGGACCCGCTGAACGGAGGCATGCCCATCCTCGCGTCGCAGCGGGGGACGACCGGCGTGCGCGATCCGTTCCTGACCCGCAACCCGGAGACCGGCAGGTACTACATCGTCGCGACGGACCTGCGCGTCTTCGGCGGCGACGGCGGCTCGGGCGATTGCACGGAATGGTGCCACTGGACGCGCAACGGCAGCACGGACCTGGTCGTCTGGGAATCCGACGACCTCGTGAACTGGGGTGAGCCGCGCACGTTCGACACCGCGCTGAACGGCGACGGTGTCAAGGTCGCCGACCTCGGCATGGCCTGGGCGCCGGAGGCGCTCTGGGTCGACGACTACTACCCGGACGGGCGCGGCGCGCTCGTCATGTACTGGTCGTCGAACGTGTATCGGGATGCCGAGCACACAGGTGAGTGCTACAGCCGCGTGCTGTGGGGCGCGACGACCGACTTCAGCCAGGCGACCTACTCCTACGGCGGCGAATTCGTGGACACCGGCGCCGACGCCATCGACACGACGATGATCCGGCACGAAGGCACCACCTACCGCGTCACGAAGGACAACGGCCTCGGCAAGGGCATCTACATGGAGTCCACGGATGCCGCGCGCTGGTGGGAACCGGGCACGGTCTGGACGACGCTGCAGACGAGGATCGGCGCGGAATGGTCCGGCGGCGACCCGGGCGGCGTAGAGGGGCCCGCGGTGTTCCGCAGCCACAGCGAGGACAGGTGGTATCTGTATGTCGACGTCATCCCGTCGATCGGATACCGGCCGATGGTCACGACGGACCTCGACTCCGGATGGTCGCCGCTCACCGACCCGTCGTTCTCTATGGCTCCGCACACCAAGCACGGCGGCATCGTGTCGCTGACCAGGGCCGAGTACGACCGGGTGCGGGCGGCGGATGCCGTCTCCCTCGTCACCGCGGACCTCGGCGCCGTCGAGATCGAGGCCGGCAGCAGCGCCGGCGATCTCGCGGCCGCGCTTCCGCAGCAGGCCGAGGTCTCGCTCGCCTACGGTCGCGGCACGGCGTCGCTGCCGGTGACGTGGGACACGGCATCCGCGGACCTGCCGATGCCCGGAACCTATCCGGTCACCGGCACCGTGCAGACGCTCGGCGCGAACCTGAACTCCTGGACCGGCGCCGGCGGATCCACCGCCTGGAACGCTCCCGACCGGGTGCTCTCCCGCAGCACCGCGCTCACCGTGACCGCGCAGGTCACGGTGAGCCCGAGGGCCTCAGCGTCATCGGCTTCGACGATCTTCCCGACGCCCGGCACTGCTTTCCGCCGCTGACCACCGTGCGGCAGGACTTCGCCGCCCTCGGACGCCTCGTGATGCGCGAACTGCTGATCGCCAACGACGACGGCGAATCGGATCAGCGGGAGCTCATCCAGCCCGAGTTCGTGGTGTGCTCCTCGACCGCCGCACTGCGGGGCTGAGCACTTCTCGCGACCGCGGTCAAGGCTTTTCGAAACGATTGCCTCGTACTTTTTGATACCGGTAACATCCGAGCTGTCGGCGTCTCGCGCCGCATCTCGAGGAGGAGACCGCATGAAGAGAATCATCGACGGCGCCGCGTCGGCGCCGCATCTGAGGCGATCGCGAGGCAGGTCGATGCGACTCGCCACGGCGCTGGTCGGCGCCGCCGCGCTCGTCGCATCCCCGCTGGCTGCATTCGGCAGCAGCGCAGGGTACGCGACGCCCGCCGCCGTCATCGATGCGGCGGTCGGCGCGGTCGTGGCCGACCCGCCGGCCGTGCCGGGGAACCTGCTGCCGGACGGCCGCTTCGTCAGCGACTTCTCTGGCTGGAGCGCCACGCGCGGTGGCACGCTGGCATTGAACGCGGATGCCGCGAGCGGCGCTTACTCGCTGCAGGTGACCGCCCGTGAGAACACCCAGTCCGGCCCGTTCGCGAGCGTCACCGGCAAGCTCGAACTGGGTGCCGTGTACCGGATGACCGGAAAGCTCAAGTACGACGAGGGCAACGCCACGCAGCAGTTCAACTTCACGTTCTGCCCGGCGAACTTCAACGGCTGCGCCGACTACGGCCACACCTTCACGAAGGGCGAATGGGGCACGTTCTCGCAGGAGTTCACCGCTGAGGCGAAGCACGTCGGCGCGGACTGGCTCTTCGTCGAGACGCCGTGGGGCTCGAACGCGCTCCAGGCCTTCAGCGTCGACGAGGTCTCGCTCATTAAGATCGCGGATGCTCCCGAGCAGCCGGCGTTCACGAGCTTGGAGAAGGTGCAGACGAAGTCCGTCGGCGACCACAACCCGCTCGTCGGCCACAAGTTCGGTGCCGACCCGCATCACCTCGTCTACAACGGCCGGCTCTACATCTACTCCACCGACGACACCCAGCAGTACGAGGTGGCCGCCAAGGATGCGAACGGCCTGCCGACGCAGTCCAACGGCTACGGTGCGATCACCCGGCTGAACGTGATGTCGACCAGCGACATGGTCAATTGGGTCGATCACGGCACGGTTCCCATCGCTCGTGAAGGCGGCGCGGCACCGTGGAGCCGGAACTCGTGGGCCCCGGCCGCGATCGAGAAGGACGGCAAGGTCTATCTGTACTTCTGCGACAGCGGAACCGGAACGGCTGTCGTCGTGGGCGGCTCCCCGCTCGGGCCGTGGACCGATCCGCTTGGCAAGAAGATCATCCCGGACACCGTGTCGCCCGAGTACATCGCCGGCGGCGGATTCCCGGCCGGAATGTGGCTGTTCGACCCCGAGGTGTTCATCGACGACGACGGTCAGGGCTACCTGTACTTCGGCGGCAACTCGCAGATCGGCACCGCGCCGAACGTGCAGGGACCGCAGAACCCGAAGTCGACCCGCGTCGTCAAACTGAAGGACGACATGGTCACCCTCGACGGCGACCCGGTCGAGATCGACGGCCCAGGCATGTTCGAGGCGTCGAGCATGTTCAAACACGGAGACAAGTACTACTACTCGTACTCGTCGAACTTCCAGGTCACTCCGGAGCCCGGGAAGTACCCCGAGCGCGGCGCGATCGCATACATGATGACTGACGACCCGATGGATCTCACCGCGTCGCAGTACGCGGGCGTGGCGTTCCAGAACCCGGCGACGTTCTTCGGAGCGGGCAACGGCGGCAACAACCACTCGGACATGTTCGAGTACAAGGGCGGCACGTACTTCACCTACCACGCGCAGACCAGGGGTGCGGCGTGGGCGGCGGCGCTGGGGACCCCCGGCGCGACGCAGGGGTACCGCTCCGTGCACATCGATGAGCTCGAGTTCAACGCGGACGGCACCATCAAGCCCATCACCGGAACACGCGCCGGGGTCGAGCAGGTCGAGAACTTCGATCCGTATCGCACCTTCGAGGCCGAGACGCTGGCATGGCAGCTCGGGATCAGTACGACGCAGACGGATGCCGCATCGGTCGAGTTCCCCGAGCACAACGGCAGCGGCAACATGATGCTCTCCGCCGTCGATGACGGCGACTTCGCCGGCATCTCGGGTGTCGACTTCGGAGCCGGCGCCGCGACGGTGTCGGCCACGGTGAAGCCGCTGGTCGCCGGCGCGAGCATCCAGGTGCGCCTGGACGACGTCGACGGCCCGGTCGTCGCGGAGATCCCCGTGGACGGCGCGGTCGGCGAATGGGCGACCGTGCAGGCGGCGGTCATCGGCGCCACCGGAGAGCACGACGTGTTCTTCGTGTTCGCCGGCCCCGAGGGCGCTGAGCCCGATGCCGACCTCGTCGAGGTCGACAACTGGTCGTTCACGGCTGCCGAGTCGCTGGCGTTCTCGGTCGAGGTGACCACGCGGTGCGTCGCGGGGAAGCATCTGACGCAGACGGTGCGGGTGGTGAACGAGGATGCGGTGGAGGTCGCGTTCATTGCGGAGTCGGCGTTCGGGCGGCGTGATCTCGGTGTCGTGCTGCCGGGTGCCGGGAAGACGGCGGCGATCAACACGCGTTCGGCGGAGGTCCCGGCCGGCGAGGTGACGGTGACCGCGACGGCCACGGTCGACGGTGAGCAGGTGCAGGTGCAGCGATTGGTCGCCACCGAGGCGGCGGCCTGCGGCTGACGCTCTGACACGCGGAAGGGCCCGGGCGACGCCCGGGTCCTTCCGCGACCAACCCCGATGCCGCATCGGCGGCAGGCTCGACATCTCTCAAGGAGTACACGTGTCTTTTCCGAAACGCGGGCTGAAGCTCGCCTCCATCGCCATCGCTGGCGTCGTGGCCGGCGTCGGCCTCCTCGTCCCCGCGAACGCCGCGCAGGCCGAGGGCGAGTGGAACCCTGATCCCTCGTACACCTCGACAGACCTGGGCGACGGCACCTACTCGGTGCCCGGGCTCAACTCCGACGTCCCCGACGTCAGCGTCGAGCGCATCCCCGCCTCGCAGAATCCCGAGGGCCGCGACGTCTATTACATGATCAGCACCACGATGCAGCTCAGCCCCGGCGCTCCGATCATGAAGTCGTACGACCTCGTCAACTGGGAGATCGTGAACTACGTCTTCGACCGACTCGACATCGGCGATGCGTACTCGCTGCGCAACGGCTCGAACTCCTATGGGCAGGGCCAGTGGGCATCCTCCCTCCGCTACCACGACGGCACGTTCTACGTGCTGGTCAACTCGCTCAATCTGGGCGGCGCGTACATCTATCGCACCGATGACATCGAGAACGGATCGTGGGAGCGTACCGCCCTCGGGCGCAGTCTCCACGACCCGTCGCTGTTCTTCGATGACGCGAACGGCGGAACGCCCTACGTCATCTACGGAGGAGTGAACGCGGCGCGCCTGAACCCGACGCTGACCGCCATCGAGCAGGACTTCGAGAACATCATCCCGCGCAGCGAGTACGCCGACGAGTCCTATGTCGGCAGCAGCGGGCTGTTCGAGGGCGCGCAGGCCTTCTACATCGACGGCTATTACTACGTGGTGATGATCACCTGGCCGAGCACGGGCCGGCAGGTGGCGATGTTCCGCTCCACGGATCTCCTCGGTCGCCTTGCGCCGTACGAATCCCGCGGCGTCCTCAACTCCAACGGATTCGCGCAGGGCAGCCTCGTGCCCGTGGCGGACGGCGAAGGCGGAGACGACTGGCACGGATTCTTCTTCCGAGATTCCTTCCCTGTCGGCCGCATCCCGGCTCTCATCCCGGCGACCTGGAGCGACGGCTGGCCGATGTTCGGCGACAACGGCGCGGTTCCGGTGAACGGCGTCTTCGACAAGCCGATCACGCTGAGCCCGGCTCAGGAGCGGTTCGAACGTCAGAAGAGCATCGTCGCGTCGGATGACTTCCGAAACGACGCACCGCATCGCGCCTACCAGGACGACCAGTGGACCATCCCGGCTCCGCCGGAGTTCGACGAGTCGCTGATCGGCGTCGAACTCCTGGGCAACCCCGGCCTCGAGTCCGGGAGCACGGAGGGCTGGGTCGCGAACGACACGGCGGTGCTCGCCACCACCGCGGATGCGCACAGCGGCACATCGGCGCTGGCGGTCACCGCCCGGACGACGACCGGCTCCGGCCCGGCGCAGAGCGTGACCGGGAAGCTGCAGCACGGTGTCACCTACGACGTCGCGGCATGGGTGAAGTACGACGATCCAGCGAGCCCGGCCACCAAGCAGTTCCTCATCACGGCGCGCTATGGCGGCAGCAGCGCGAGCTACGTCAACCTGACACCCGCGACGACGCTCGACCGCGGCGAATGGGGCAAGGTCTCCGGCTCGTTCACCGTCCCCGCCGCTCAGGCTCTGTCGGACGTGCGTCTCTTCATCGAGACGCCGTGGACGGCCGATCCTGGCGCGTCGCCGGAGGAGCATCTCATGGACTTCACCGTCGACGACGCATCGCTGATCGGGCGTCCGGTGACGATCGAGGCGCCGCATCCCGATGAGATCGCTCCGAACGGCTCGAATCTCGACCTGGCGTGGGAGTGGAATCACGCGCCGGACAACCGGTACTGGTCGCTGACCGATCGCGAAGGCTGGCTCCGCCTGACGACGGGCAAGGTCGTGACTGGTGCCTACACGCACCGTTCGGGAGGAGAGCTGACCTGGTTCGAGGAGGCGCGCAACACGCTCTCGCAGCGCACCTTCGGCCCGCGGCAGTCGGTTGAGACGACGCTCGACATCTCCGCGATGAAGGACGGAGACGTCGCCGGGCTGGCGGCGTACAACCGCGACTTCTCGTATGTCGCGGTTCAGCGCGTCGACGGCGTGAACACCGTCGGCGTCGTGCACCGCGGACAGCCGTTCGCGGCGTCGATCGACCAGGCGGCCGTCGAGAGCTTCCTCCCCGGTCGCTCCGCCGGCCTCGGGGGCGCCACGGAGGTGCATCTGAAGGCCGACCTCGACTTCGCGAGTGCTCCCGGTCAGCTGTTCACGACGTTCTTCTACAGCCTCGACGGTGTCGCATGGACGGCGTTGGGAGATCCGGTCGGGCCACTCAGCCTGGACGGGAGTCTTACGCACTTCATGGGGCACCGGGTCGGCCTGTTCGACTACGCGACGCAGCAGGCGGGCGGGCATGTCGACTTCGACGGCTTCCTGCTGAGCGACACGCTGACGTCGCAGAACCGGCCGTTGGACGTGAGCGCGCTCGACGCGGCGATCGCGCACGCCCGCTCGCTGGACGAGAGCGACTATCCGGCCGAGGCGTGGGCCGACATGCAGGATGCTCTGACACAGGCGGATGCCGCGAAGGCATCGACGCTCGGAACGCAGAACCAGATCGACGCACCGGAGCGCGCGCTCAGCTATCAACTGGCGCGGCTCGGTGTGCTCGTGGAGGAGGAGTCGCTGGCGTTCTCGGTCGAGGTGACCACGCGGTGCGTCGCGGGGAAGCATCTGACGCAGACGGTGCGGGTGGTGAACGAGGATGCGGTGGAGGTCGCGTTCATTGCGGAGTCGGCGTTCGGGCGGCGTGATCTCGGTGTCGTGCTGCCGGGTGCCGGGAAGACGGCGGCGATCAACACGCGTTCGGCGGAGGTCCCGGCCGGCGAGGTGACGGTGACCGCGACGGCCACGGTCGACGGTGAGCAGGTGCAGGTGCAGCGATTGGTCGCCACCGAGGCGGCGGCCTGCGGCTGACGCTCTGACACGCGGAAGGGCCCGGGCGACGCCCGGGTCCTTCCGTTTGTCTCGGCAGCGCGCTCAGCCGGCTGTCGACCTCCGCACGACGGGCTCGGGCGGGAACACGGTCTGGCGGGGTGTGCTGTCGGGATCCGCAGCTTCCTCGAGGACGATCCGCAACGCGGTGCGCCTGATCGCGCGGCTGAGCTGGCAGATCGACGAGAGAGGCACCGCGGCCGCGGCGGCGAACGAGATGTCATCGAAGCCGATCAGGGCGATCTCGTCGGGGACCAGCACCCGCCCGTCGGACACGAGCGACTGCAGCAGACCCAGTGCCACAAGGTCGTTCGCCGCGAACAGGGCGTCTGGCCATTCACGCCGCGGCCGGGTGAGCAGCCGCGCTCCGGCGGCCGCACCCTCCTCGACCGTAATCGTCGCCCCGTTTCGATGAGGTGATCCACCGCGAGCGGGCCGCCAGCGATGCCCGGTGGGGTCCGTGCCCGGCGTGGGGCTCTTACCAAGGTTCACGATACCCAAACACGAGTTTGCCGCCGTCTGCACAGTGTTGCGCCCGCCGACGATTGCGCCTCCAGAGGTGTTCTCGGTAACATCATCGGAGGCGGGGCCGACGGAGGTGCGCATGGTGAACGTCGGCTCGGACAAGCCCAATATCCGTCAGGTGGCGGTGATCGCCGGCGTCTCGCACATGACCGTCTCGCGGGTGCTGAACGATCATCCGAACATCAAGCCGGACACCAGGCGCCGCGTGCTCGAGGCCATCGAGGAACTCGACTACCGGCCGAACCTCGTGGCCCGTGCGCTCGCGACCCAGCGCACCCGCCGCATCGGCGTCATCATCGAGAGCCCGGTGGCGTTCGGTCCGACGAGCATCCTGCGCGCCGTCGAACTCGCCGCCCGCGCCGCCGGCTACTCGGTCACGGCCGTCGCGCTGCACGAGGGCGATGCGCTCACCCCGCAGGACGCCGTGGACAATCTCGTCACGCAGGGCGTCGACGCGCTGTGCGTCATCGCACCGCGATCGTCGTCAATCGCCGCTCTCCGCCGGATCTCGCTCAGCGTGCCGATGCTCGTCGTCAAGGCCGACGCCGACCCCACCTTCCTCACGGTCGCGATCGACCAGCAGGCGGGCACCGGCCTCGTCGTCGACCACCTGGTCTCGCTCGGCCACCGCGACATCCTGCACATCGCAGGACCTCTGGACTGGCTTGACGCCCGCGCAAGAGAACGCGCCTTCCACACCAGGGCGAAGTCCTGGGGCATCCGCGAACGACCCATCGTCGTCGGCGACTGGACCGCGGACTTCGCCTACGACTTCGCGATGGGGCTCAACCGCCTGCCCGACTACACCGCGATCTTCGTGGCCAACGACGACATGGCCATCGGGCTGATCCACGGTCTGCACGACAAGGGCTTCGAGGTGCCGAAGGACCTCAGCATCGTCGGCTTCGACGATGTGCCGCTGGCGCGCCACTTCCTGCCGCCGCTGACGACGGTGCGCCAGGACTTCGACGCGCTGGGCGGCGCCGTGGTCGAGATGCTCCGCGCGGCGATGGAAGAGCGCGAGATTCCGCCGCTGACCCGCATCCCGACCGAACTCGTGCCGCGGGCATCGAGCGCGGCGCCGCGGGAGGTGCGCTGATGGCGCTCCCCGATCCGCAGCCGCTGGTCGAGCTCGAAGGGATCACGGTGGAGTTCCCGGGGGTGCGCGCTCTCGACGACGTCGACTTCCGCCTGTTCCCCGGCGAGGTGCACGCGCTGATGGGCGAGAACGGTGCGGGCAAGTCGACTCTGATCGCCGTGCTCACCGGCACCTGCACGCCGATGGCCGGAACTGTCACCGTGGCGGGCGAGCAGCGCCGGTTCTCCGGTGTGGCTGATGCCCGTGCCGCCGGGATCGCCACCGTCTTCCAGGAGACGCAGCTGAGCCCGAATCTCAGCGTGGGGGAGAACGTGATGCTGGGGCGCGAGCGCCGCGGCCTGTTCGGCATCGACTGGCGCCGGACGAGAGCGGAAGCTGCGGCAGCCCTCGCCCGGCTCGGCCTCGACGACCTCGACCCGAAGACCCCGCTGTCGTTGCTCTCGCCGGCGCAGAAGCAGCTCGTCGCCCTCGCTCGGGCAGTCGTCGACGACCCCACGGTGCTCGTGCTCGACGAGCCCACCTCGAGCCTCGATCAGGCCGAGGTCGCCATCCTGATGAGGGTGATCAGGGGCCTTCGCGAACGCGGTGTCGCGATCCTGTTCGTCTCGCATTTCCTCGAGCAGGCCTTCGCGATCAGCGACCGGATGACGGTGCTGCGCGGCGGACGCTGGATCGGCGAGCACGCGACCCGCGACCTTGAGCGCGCCGACCTGATCTCGCAGATGCTCGGCAAGGACATCGAGAGCCTTCGCGCGCTGAAGTCGGAGCGGAAGGCGCATCACTACGCCTCGGACGGCACTCCGGTGCTGCAGGCGACGGATGTGGGCCGCCGCGGCGAGCTGGACCGGATGGATGTCGAGGTGCAGCGTGGCGAGATCGTGGGCCTCGCAGGGCTCCGCGGCTCCGGACGCACCGAGCTGGCGTCGCTGCTGAGCGGATCCGTGCATGCGGACAGCGGCGAGATCCGGGTCGACGGCGAGAAGGTCGATCTACGCAGCCCCTCCGCGGCGCTGCGGCGCCGCATCGCGATGACCACCGAGAGCCGCCGGACGAACGGCCTCATCGGCGAGCTCACGGCCCGCGAGAACATCGTGCTGTCGCTGCAGGCGCTGCGCGGGTGGTCGCGTCCGTTGTCGCCGTCGGAGTCCGCCGCGCTGATCGACACCTATGTGGAGGCGCTGCACCTGGACCCGGCCGATCTCGACCGCCCCGTGAAGCTGCTCTCCGGCGGCACGCAGCAGAAGGTGCTGCTCGCCCGCGCCCTGGCGGTGCGCCCGCATGTGCTGATCCTCGATGAGCCGACCCGCGGCATCGACATCGCCGTGAAGCTCGACATCCAGCGCCGGATCACCCAGCTCGCCGGGAACGGCGCCGCCGTGGTGTTCATCTCCTCGGAGCTCGAAGAGGTCGTGCGGCTGAGCGATCGCATCATCGTGCTGAAGGACCGCGAGAAGATCGGCGAGCTCAGCAACGGCCCGGGCGTGACCGTCGACACGGTCGTCGAGATGATTGCCGCGGACAGGGGATCATCCGAAGAATCGTGACAGGACTGTGACCGGTAACGCGACGCCGCCACCCGGTTTCATCGAACTTTGCGAGAACTGTTGTGTTCCACAGATTGTTCCCGGTAACATCGCGGCAGGGCGCTACACCAAGCGTTCTGCAATCACGCAGGGGACCACGTCGGTCCACACGCTTGCCGGGGGAGGACCCCGGCGTCTCAAGGAGGAGAACATGTCCGTGAATACGCGCATCCGCGCCGCACTGGGGCTGGCCGCAGTCGGCGCGCTCGCACTCGGTCTGACCGCCTGCTCGACCACTGCCCCCGAAGAGGGCGCCGGCAGCGAAGGCGGCTCGGGCGAGCTGACCACCGTCGGCTTCGTGGCGGTCGGCCCCGAGGGTGCCTGGCGCGAGGCCAACGAGCAGAACATCCAGGACACCTTCACGGAGGACGCCGGATACGAGCTCAAGTACGCGCCCGCCACCAACCTCGATCAGAAGTCGCAGATCGACGCGTTCACGTCGTTCGTCGACGAGGGCGTCGACGTCATCCTGCTGTCCGCCACTGAGGCGTCCGGCTGGGAGGATTCGCTCAAGCGCGCACAGGAGGCGGAGATCCCGGTCATCCTGCTCGACCGCGGCATCGAGCCCGATGACGACAGCCTCTACGTCACCCGGATCGCCCCGGACAACGTCGAGGTCGCCAAGGAGGTCGGCGCATGGGCTGCGGCCGCGTTCCCCGATGGTGGCAACTACGTCGTCCTCGAGGGCCCGGCCGGCGTCGGCGTCGTCAACGAGCGCAACGAGGGCTTCGATGAGGGCCTCGGCGACGCGAAGCTGACCAAGCTCGACGCGCAGACCGCGAACTGGTCGGCCGAAGAGGGCAAGAGCGTCTTCGAGACGATGCTCAAGGCCAACAACAACAACATCCAGCTCGTGTTCGCACAGAACGACGAGATGGGCCTGGGCGCGGCGCAGGCTGCCGAGGAGGCGGGCCTGGTCGTCGGCAAGGACGTCAGGATCGCCACGATCGACGGCACCAAGAACGCCATGCAGGCGCTCGCCGACGGTCAGCTCAGCTACGTGCACGAGTACAACCCGCTGTTCGGCGAGACCGCACTCGAGGTCGTCGAGAAGGCGCTTGCCGGTGACAAGGTCGAGTCCTACATCGTCGTCCCGAGCGAGGAGTTCGACTCCGCCGAGGCCGCCAAGGCCGTTCTGGCGGACCGCAAGTACTGATCACGGGTTGCCGGAGCGAACCGGCGACCGGCCCGGGTGGCGGCGCGACCGCCGCCCGGGCACCCCCAGCTTCGAAACTGAGAGTCAGCGATGAACGAAGAACTCCCCATCGTCGAGATGCGCGGGATCTCCATCGAGTTCCCCGGCGTCAAGGCGCTCGACGGCGTCGACTTCCGGCTTTTCCCGGGCGAGGTGCACGCGCTCATGGGCGAGAACGGCGCCGGCAAGTCGACCCTGATCAAGGCGCTCACCGGCGTGTACCAGATCGACTCCGGCTCGATCGTCGTCGCCGGCGGTGAGCGCAGCTTCGCAGGCACCGCGGATGCTCAGGAGGCCGGCATCTCGACGGTCTACCAGGAGGTCAACCTCGCGCCGAACCTCTCCATCGGCGAGAACGTGATGCTTGGACACGAGATCCGCGGTCCGTTCGGCATCAACTGGCGCGCGACCCACGGCGCCGCCACGGAAGCGCTCGCCCGTCTCGGGCTCGAGCACCTCGACACCCGCAAGCCGCTCTCGACCCTCTCCATCGCGCTGCAACAGCTCGTCGCGATCAGCCGCGCGATGGCCATCAAGGCCAAGGTCCTGATCCTCGACGAGCCGACCTCGAGCCTCGACGCCGCCGAGGTCGAAGGCCTCTTCGCGGTCATGCGGACGCTTCGCGACCAGGGCGTCGCCATCCTCTTCGTCTCGCATTTCCTCGACCAGATCTACGCGATCAGCGACCGCCTCACCGTGCTGCGCAACGGACGATACGAGGGCGAGTACCTCACCCGCGACCTCGACCGTCACGCCCTCATCTCCACCATGATCGGCAAGGACCTCGACACGCTGAAGTCGCTCGGCGGAAACCGCCGCAGCACGCCGCGTGAGACCGGCGAGCAGCCGATCCTCTCCGCCTCGGGCGTCGCCCGCCGCGGCTCCGTCGAAGCGACCGACCTCGACATCCGGCCAGGGGAGGTGGTCGGCTTCGCGGGACTCCTCGGCTCGGGCCGCACCGAGCTCGCCCGGCTCCTCTACGGCGCCGACCGCGCCGACGACGGCACCATCTCGGTCAAGGGCGCCAGGGTCGACCTGAAGTCGCCGTCCGACGCCCTCGCGAAGCGCATCGCGTTCTCCACAGAGAACCGACGCGACGAGGGGATCATCGGCGACCTGACGGTGCGCGAGAACATGATCCTGGCGGTGCAGGCCGAGCGTGGCTGGGCACGGCCCATGTCCCGCAAGGAGCAGGACGCGATCGTCGAGAAGTACATCGGCGAACTCAACGTGCGCCCGGCCGACCCGGAGCGGATGATCAAGAACCTCTCCGGCGGCAACCAGCAGAAGGTCCTGCTCGGACGGTGGCTCGCCACCCAGCCCGAGCTGCTGATCCTCGACGAGCCCACCCGGGGGATCGACGTGGGCGCGAAGGCCGAGATTCAGGAGGCCGTCGCGATGCTCGCCGAGGACGGTGTGGCCGTCGTGTTCATCTCGTCCGAGCTCGAGGAGGTCGTGCGCCTCTCCGAGCGGATCGTCGTCCTCAAGGATCATCGCAAGATCGGCGAGATCCAGAACGGCCCGGACGTCACCGCGCAGGAGATCGTGGACGTGATCGCCGCACACGGTGTGGATGCCGCCGCGGAGACCCTCGAGGACACCGAGGGTGCGGCGCCCGATACGATCGCCCACATCACCGAGAAGGAGGAGGCGCGATGACCGCCGCATCCGGCACGTCGCTCTGGCGTGAACTGATCCACAAGCCGTTCTTCTGGGGCATCGTCGCGATCATCGCCCTGCTCGCGCTGAACGTGATCAAGGACCCCGCGTACCTCGCGATGTCGGTCAACCCGAACAACGGCAACCTGGTCGGCAACCTGATCGACATCCTGCGGCAGGCGGCGCCGATCATGATGATCGCGATCGGCATGTCCCTGGTCATCGCGACCGGCGGCATCGACCTCTCGGTCGGATCGCTGATGGCCGTCGCCGGAGCCGTGTCGATGGAGTTCCTGAACGCCGCCGGCGACTCCGGATCCGTGGGCGCCGCATTCGCCGCCGCTGGTCTCGCGCTGCTGATCACGGCCATCCTCGGCGCCGTCAACGGCGTGCTGGTGGCGTACGTCGGACTGCAGCCGTTCATCGCCACGCTCGTGCTGATGCTCGCCGGCCGCGGAATCGCGAAGGTGATCACCGGCGGGCAGAACACCGCGGCATCCAACGACCCGTTCCGGTGGATCTCGAACGGCTACCTCGTCGGCATCCCCGTCGTGTTCATCCTCGCCGTCCTGATCGTCATCGTCGTCGGCTGGGTCGTGCGCCGCAGCGCCCTCGGCCTCATGATCGAGGCGATCGGCATCAACCCCAAGGCGAGCCGGATGGCGGGCATCAAGCCCAAGGGCCTGCTGCTGACCACGTACATCCTGAGCGGCATCCTCGCCGGCATCGCCGGCATCATGTCGGTCGGCAGCGTCATGACCGTCGACATCTCCCGCACCGGCTACCAGTTGGAGCTCGACGCGATCCTGGCGGTCGTGATCGGCGGCGCCTCGCTCGCCGGGGGGAAGTTCTCCCTCAGCGGCGCGTTCGTCGGCGCCCTGCTCATCGCGACCCTCGACAAGACCGTGCTGTTCCTCGGTGTCTCGTCGTCGGCGACGCCCGCGTTCAAGGCGATCGTGATCGTGGTGCTCTGTCTGCTGCAGTCGGAGCGCGTCCGGAGCTGGTTCATCAGACGCAGGCAACAGGCGCCGACAGTGCCCGAGGAGAAGACCATGAAAGAGGAGGTCCCGGCATGACCGCCCTGACCGCGGCGCCTGTGCGCGACGAACCCGTGGCCGTCCTTGACCGGGTCCGCCGGATGATCCAGGCGAACCCCTCCGTCCTGCCGACCGTCGCCTCGGTCGTGATCTTCGTCGGCATGGTCGTCTACGGCGAGGTGGCCTACGGACGCATCCTGCAGGCGAGCACGCTGTCGAACCTGCTCATCAACAACGCGCACCTGATCGTGCTCGCGGTCGCCCTGACCTTCGTCATCATCACCGGCGGCATCGACCTGTCCGTCGGCTCGATCATCGCGTTCTCGTCCGTGGCAGGGGTGATGCTGGCCAACGCGGGGTGGAACCCGATCGCGGTGATGGTCGTGATGGTCGGCATCGGCGCGCTCTTCGGCGTGGTCTCCGGCGTCCTGATCAGGTACTTCAACGTGCAGCCTTTCATCGCGACGCTGGCGATGATGTTCCTCGGGCGTGGCTTGGCTTCACTGCTGAGCACGAAGCCGGAAAGGCTCGGCGAGGACTCCCCGATCCGCTGGATCGGGCACCAGCTCAAGATCATCGACGGTCCGAAGGTGAACGACCTCGTGATCACGCCGGCCGTGATCATCGCCGTCATCGTGGTGGCCGCGGCGTTCTTCGTGCTGCACCGCACCCGCACCGGCCGCACCGTGTACGCGATCGGCGGCTCTGAGAGCTCGGCGCTGCTGATGGGGCTGCCGGTGCAGCGCACCAAGGTGCTGGTGTACGTGATCAGCGGCGCCCTCGCGGGCCTCGCCGCGGTGCTCTACACCGCCCGGCTCGGCACCGCGCAGAACATCACGGGGATCGGCTGGGAGCTCGACGCGATCGCGGCCGCCGTCATCGGCGGAACCGTGCTCACCGGCGCGTACGGCTACGTGCTCGGCTCGGTGATCGGAGCGCTGGTCCTGGGGCTCATGAACGTCCTGATCACGCGCGACGGCGGCATCCCGCCGGAGATGACGACCATCATCACCGGCGGCATCCTGCTCGTCTTCGTGCTGCTCCAGCGTGCGGTGACCCGCAAGAAGGAGTAGCCGGGGGCCGTCACTCGTGGTCGCGCCAGGAGTGGCGCGGCTCGAACCCGAGCACGCGCCGCGCCCTCTCGATCGACAGCAGGGTCTCGTTCGGGCCGACCTCCCTGGTCACCGGGACGTCGGGGAACACCTCAGCGATCAGCTCGGCGTTCGGGCGTGACATCACGGTGTCCGCGGCGGCGATGATGAACCGATCGAAGCCGGGGGCCGCCTTCTCGAGCGCCAGCTGCACCGCCTGCGCGCCGTCGCGCGCATCGATGTAACCCCAGAGGTTCCACTTGCGCAGCAGCGCATCCCGGTCGAACGCCGGGAAGGCGGCGTAGTCCTCAGGGTCCATCACGTTCGAGAACCGCAGGGCTGTGATCGCCAGGTCCGGGTGCCAGCGCACGAGCTCGGACGCCAGCTGCTCTTCGAGCGTCTTGACGAGCGAGTACACCGACTCGGGCCGGGCCGGGTACTCCTCATCGACCGGGATGTACGGCGGCGGCACGTCGAAGGGGAGGCCGAGCACCGTCTCGCTCGATGCGTACACGATGCGCCGGATGCCGAGCCGCACCGCGGCCCAGAACACGTTGAACGTCGCCGGCATGTTGTTGTGGAATGTCGCCACGTCGCTGCGGATGCCCGGCGCCGGGATCGCGCCGAGATGCACGACCGCGTCGATGCCGTCATGGCGGTCTCCGACGGCGGTGAAAGCGTCGATGACCTGGCCGTAATCCGTGAGATCCACCTGCACGAAATCGGCGCCGCGGGCGCCGTTCAGGTCCATCCCGATGACGTCGTAGCCGTTCGCCCGCAGTTCGCGTGCGACGACGCGGCCGAGCTTGCCGGACGAGCCGGTGAGAGCGATGCGCATGACACCAGACTGGCATGGCGGCGAGCGGGTGGCGCCGGTGGTCATACACTCGACGGCGTGAGTGAGTCCCGCAGCACCCCCGGCCGCACCGTCGGCGTGCGCGACGTCGCCGCCCTCGCCGGGGTGTCCCGGCAGACGGTCTCGCGGGTGCTCAACGACCATCCCGAGGTCGCGGCCGAGACCAAGGAGCGCGTCCTCGCCGCGATGGCCGAGCTGGGGTACCGGATGAACAACGCCGCCCGCGCGCTCGGCACCCGCCGCTCGCGGACCCTCGGCGTCCTGGCTTCCGACGCGCTGCAGTACGGACCCTCGCGGAGCATCGCCGCGATCGAGGCGTCGGCCCGCGGAGCCGGGTACTGGGTGAGCGCGGCGTTCGCCGACGCCGGGGACGCGGCGGCCGTGATGTCGGCCGTCGATCACCTGATCTCGCAGGGCGTCGAGGGCATCGTCGTCGTCGCCCCGCATGCCCGCACGCTCGAGGCTCTCGACGCCCTGAGCGTCGGAGTGCCGGTCGTGACGCTGCACTCGGCCGGCCGCGGCGCCCGCGGTCTGTCCGTCGACCAGGCGGCAGGCGCCAGGCTCGCCGTCGCGGCGCTGGCGGATGCCGGGCACACCCGCATCGCCCACCTCGCAGGCCCCGCCGACTGGCTCGAAGCCGAGTCGCGCGCCGACGGGTACGCGGCGGAGATGGCGGCTCGCGGGCTCGTGGCCGGTCCCGTCGTCGAGGGCGACTGGTCTGCCGGCTCCGGGTACGCGGCCGTGTCGGCGGTGCGGGATTCCGGTGCGACGGCCGTGTTCGCCGCGAACGACCAGATGGCGCTGGGGCTCCTCGGCGGACTCCACGAGGCCGGGCTCTCGGTGCCGGGGGACATCAGCGTGGTCGGGTTCGACGACATCCCGGATGCCGCGTACTACTCGCCGAAGCTCACCACGGTGCGCCAGGACTTCGACGAGCTCGCCCGCAGGGCCGTCGCCGCGGTCGTCGGAGGAGCGGATGCCGCGGCATCCGACCTGGATCCGGTGGCCCCGGTGCTGATCTCGCGCGATTCCGTGGCGCCGCCGCGGGCCTGAATCAGCGCGCCGACTGGCCGTTGCCCTGACGCCGCTGCTCCCCAACTCCGGAGAATCGACCGGCGTCTGCATCTGGATCCGCGGATTCCCGTGTCAGCCTCGCTCACGACGGGGCAGTTCTCCGGAGTTATGGCAGGCGCGCCATGTGCACCCTCGCTCTTGACGACCCGACCGAGCCCATGTCAGACTACTGTGACCGGTCACAGTGATCAGGATCCCGCACGAAGAGGTACCCGTGAGCAACGAAGCCCCCGCATTCGCCCCCGAGGTCGAGGCGTCGATCGAGGCCGTCCGCGCTGACGTCGCCCGCCTGCACGGAGAGCTGGTCCGCTACGACCTCGTCGTCTGGACCGGCGGCAACGTCTCGGGCAGGGTCCCCGGCGCCGACCTGTTCGTGATCAAGCCCTCCGGTGTCTCGTACGACGACCTCGCGCCCGAGAACATGATCCTCTGCGACCTCGACGGCCACGTCATCCCCGGCACGCCGGGCAGCGACCGGAGCCCCTCGAGCGACACTGCCGCGCACGCCTACGTGTACCGGAACATGCCGGACGTCGGCGGGGTCGTGCACACGCATTCGACCTACGCGGTCGCCTGGGCCGCGCGCGGCGAGGAGATCCCCTGCGTGATCACCGCCATGGCCGACGAGTTCGGCGGGCCGATCCCGGTCGGCCCGTTCGCGATCATCGGCGACGACTCGATCGGCCGCGGGATCGTCGAGACCCTGCATGGGCACCGCAGCCGCGCGGTGCTCATGCAGAACCACGGACCGTTCACGATCGGCGTGAACGCGAAGGATGCGGTCAAGGCCGCCGTCATGGTCGAGGATGTCGCCCGCACCGTGCACCACGCACGGGAGGCCGGTCCGCTCATCCCCATCCCGCAGGAGGCGATCGACAGCCTCTACAACCGGTACCAGAACGTGTACGGCCAGAACTCGGACACCCGCCGATGACCCTTCGACGCAGCTCAGGGAACGAACGAGCAGACATCCTGGCCGGCCGCACCAGCCTCGGCATCGAGCTGGGCTCCACCCGCATCAAGGCGTGCCTGATCGGCTCCGACGCGACCGAGGTGCTCGCCACCGGATCCTTCGCGTGGGAGAACCGGCTGGAGGACGGTCTCTGGACCTACGCACTCGACGAGGTCTGGCAGGGACTGCAGGCGGCACTCGCCGACCTCGTCGCCGATGCGCACGACCGCTACGGCATCCGCCCCGACTCCTTCGGTGCCATCGGCATCTCGGCGATGATGCACGGCTACCTGGCGTTCGACGCGGCGGGCGAGCTGCTGGTGCCGTTCCGCACCTGGCGCAACACGAACACCGGCACGGCCGCCGCCGAGCTCACCGACCTACTCGGCGTGAACATCCCGCTGCGCTGGTCGATCGCGCACCTCCACCAGGCCGTCGTCGACTCCGAGGCGCACGTGCCGCAGCTCGACTTCGTCACGACGCTCGCCGGCTACGTGCACTGGAAGCTCACCGGCGAGCGGGTGCTCGGCGTCGGCGACGCGTCGGGCATGTTCCCGATCGACTCGGCGACCTGCGACTACGACGAGCGGATGCTGCAGGCATACGGCTCGCTGGCGGGAGACCGGCTACCGGCCCCGCTCCCGCGCCTGCTCCCGGCAGTCCTCCCGGCAGGCGCCGCCGCCGGAGCCCTCACCGCAGAAGGCGCGAAGCTGCTCGATCCGACCGGCGCCCTCACACCCGGCATCCCGCTCTGCCCGCCGGAGGGCGACGCCGGCACCGGCATGGTCGCGACGAACTCGGTCGCCCCGCGCACCGGCAACGTGTCGGCCGGCACCAGCATCTTCGCGATGGTCGTGCTCGAGCATCCGCTCGCCGGCATCCACCACGAACTCGATCTCGTGACCACCCCGGCCGGCGACGCGGTCGCCATGGTGCACTGCAACAACGGCGCCAGCGAACTCGCCGCATGGGCGGGCCTGTTCACCCGGTTCGCCGCGGCGGCGGGCCACCCGCTCGGCGACGACGCCGTCTTCGAGGCGCTGTTCGGCGAGGCGCTGCAGGGCGATGCGGATGCCGGCGGCCTCCTCGCCTACAACCACCTCGCCGGGGAGCCGATCGCCGGGCTCACCGAGGGACGGCCGCTGTTCGTGCGCACTCCCGACAGCGCCTTCACGCTCGCGAACTTCATGCGCGCGCAGCTCTACGGCGTGTTCGGCACCCTCGCTCTCGGCATGCAGGTGCTCGCCGACGAGGGCGTCGGCCTCGACCGCATGTTCGCGCACGGCGGGATGTTCCGCACGGCCGGTGTCGCGCAGCGATTCCTCGCCGGAGCGCTCGGCGCCCCGGTCGCGGTGGGCGAGCTGGCCTCCGAGGGCGGGGCGTGGGGCATCGCGGTGCTCGCGTCGTACCTCGGCCGCGACGAGTCGCTTCACGCGTATCTCGACGAGAGCGTGTTCGCCACGGCATCCGTCTCCACCGTCGACCCCGACCCCGCCGACGTCACCGGCTTCGCCACCTACCTCGACCGCTACCGCGCGGGCCTTCGCATCGAGGCCGCCGCCACGACCGCACTCTGACCCACAACGGCCCGCGAGACTTCACGAATGTCACGGTTTCAGCCCGAAAACGTGACATTTGAGAAGTCTCGCGAGACGGCGAAAGGACGCAGCACAATGCCCAAGCTCAACACCTCCCTCGACGGCTACGAGGTCTGGTTCCTCACCGGCAGCCAGCACCTGTACGGGCCGGAGACGCTCGCGCAGGTCGCCGCGCAGTCGCAGGAGATCGCCCGCATCCTGGACGCAGCCGACGAGGTCCCGGTCAGGATCGTCTGGAAGCCGGTCCTCACCGACTCCGCGGCCATCAAGCGGATCGCTCTCGAGGCGAATGCCGCCGACAACGTGATCGGCCTCGTCGCCTGGATGCACACGTTCAGCCCGGCGAAGATGTGGATCGCCGGACTCGACGCGCTGCAGAAGCCGCTCGCGCACCTGCACACGCAGGCAGGCGCCGAGCTGCCGTGGGCCGACATCGACTTCGACTTCATGAACCTGAACCAGGCCGCGCACGGCGACCGCGAGTTCGGCTACATCCAGACCAGGCTCGGCGTGCCGCGCAAGACCGTCGTCGGCCACGCCTCCGACCCGCGCGTGCGTCAGGAGATCGCCACCTGGCAGCGTGCGGCAGCGGGCCTCGCGGCGTCGCGGTCGCTCAAGCTCGCACGCTTCGGCGACAACATGCGCTTCGTCGCCGTCACCGAGGGCGACAAGACCGAAGCAGAGCTGCGGTTCGGCGTGCAGGTGAACACCTGGGGTGTGAACGAGCTGGCGGATGTCGTCGCCGCGGCATCAGACGCCGACATCGACGCTCTCGTCGCCGAGTACGAGGAGCTGTACGAGGTCGCCCCCGAGCTGCGCAAGGGCGGCGAGCGGCACCAGTCGCTGCGCGACGGCGCCGCGATCGAGATCGGCCTGCGGTCGTTCCTCGAGGAGGGCGGCTTCGGCGCCTTCACCACCTCGTTCGAGGACCTCGGCGCGCTGAAGCAGCTGCCCGGTCTCGCGGTACAGCGCCTGATGGCCGAGGGCTACGGCTTCGGCGCCGAGGGCGACTGGAAGACGGCGATCCTCGTCCGTGTGGCGAACGTGATGGGTGCCGGTCTTCCGGGCGGTGCGAGCCTGATGGAGGACTACACCTACGACATGACCCCGGGCGACGAGCTGATCCTCGGCGCGCACATGCTCGAGGTGTCGCCGTCGCTCACGACCGCGAAGCCGACGCTGGAGATCCACCCGCTCGGCATCGGCGGCAAGGACGACCCGGTGCGCCTGGTCTTCACGGCCGACTCCGGGCCCGCGATCGTGGTCGCGCTGAGCGACATGCGCGACCGCTTCCGCCTCACCGCGAACGTGGTCGAGAACGTGCCTCCGCGCGCCTCGCTGCCGAAGCTCCCCGTCGGCCGCGCGGTGTGGAAGCCCGCTCCGGACTTCAACACCTCGGCTGCCGCCTGGCTGACCGCCGGTGCAGCGCACCACACCGTGATGTCGACCGCGGTCGGCCTCGAGGCGTTCCGCGACTTCGCCGAGATGGCCGAGGTCGAGCTGCTCGTGATCGACGAGTCGACGACGCTGCCCGAGTTCCAGAAGCAGGTCCGCTGGAACCAGGCGTACTACCGGCTCGCGCAGGGGCTCTGAATGGGTCGGGTCACTGAGCCGGTCGAAGTGTCGGGTCGGCAGCTGCGCATCGCCGCAGGCCCCTACGAGGCGGTCATCGCCAGCGTGGGTGCCTCGCTGCGCTCGCTCACGGTCGACGGTCGCGACCTCGTCGTGCCGTTCGACGCCGACGAGGTGCGCCCCGGATATCGCGGCACGACGCTCGCGCCGTGGCCGAACCGCATCGTCGACGGCCGCTACTCGTTCGGCGGCGCCGAGCATCAGCTGCCGCTCACCGAGCCGGCGCGCGGGCAGGCGCTGCACGGACTGCTCTCGTGGGCCGAGTTCTCCGATCGGCTCGTCGAGGACGACCGCGTCGTGCTGGCCGCCGTCATCGAGCCGCAGACCGGCTACCCGTTCCGCGTCGAGGTGGAGACCGAGTACCGGCTCGATGCCGGGGGCCTCACGCAGACGGTCACCGCTCGCAACATCGGGGCGGATGCTGCGCCCTGGGGCACCGGCCCGCACCCCTATCTCGTGGCCGGTGCCGGCGGCGTCGACGCGTGGACCCTCCGGCTCCCGGCATCCGAGGTGCTCACCGTCACCCCCGACCGGCTGAGCCCGATCGTCGTGGAGCCGCTGTCCGAGCATCCGGAGTGGGACTTCCGCACCGCCCGCACGATCGGCGACGTGTTCATCGACCATGCGTTCACCGGCTTCGCCCGCACCGATGGCATCGCCGAGGTGCGCCTGACGGCCGGCGACGGCACCGGCGTCGCGATGACGTGGGACGAGCGCTGCCCGTGGGTGCAGGTGCACACGGCCGACAACCCGGGCATCGACGGCATCCACCGGATCGGCCTCGCGGTCGAGCCGATGACGTGCCCGCCGGACGCGTTCAACTCCGGCACCGACCTCGTCGTGCTCGCCCCCGGCGACGCGCACGCCGCCTCCTGGACGATCAGGGCGCTGTGACCGCGAAGACCCCGCCGATGGGGTGGAACAGCTGGGACTGCTACGGCACCACGGTGACCGAGGCCGAGGTGCTTGCGAACGCCGAGTTCATGGCCGAGCACCTGCTGCGGTACGGCTGGGACATGGTCGTCGTCGACATCGACTGGGCCGACCCGACGGCGCGGTCGCACGGCTACAACGCCGACGCTCCGCTGCATCTGGACGCGTGGGGGCGGCTGGTGCCGGATCCGGAGCGGTTCCCGAGCTCGGCCGGCGGTGCGGGTTTCGGTCCGCTCGCGGCGCGGATCCATGAGCTGGGCCTGCGGTTCGGCATCCACACGATGCGGGGCATCCCGCGGCGCGCCGTGGCGGAGAACCTGCCGATCCTGGGGACGGATGCCGGTGCCGCCGACGTCGCGGACGCGACGAATGTGTGCGAGTGGAACCCTGACATGCTCGGCTTCGACCATGAGCATCCGGCGGCTCAGTCCTACTACGACTCGACGCTCGCGCTGTATGCGGAGTGGGGCGTTGACTTCATCAAGGCCGACGACATGCTGTGGCCGTACCAGGCCGCCGACATCGAGGCCTACGCGACCGCGATCGACCGCTCGGGGCGCGACATCGTGCTGAGCCTGTCGCCCGGCCGCGACCTCTCGCTCGAGCGCCTCGAGCACCTGCGCGGGCACGCCGACATGTGGCGCATCTGCGACGACCTCTGGGATTCGTGGGATGACGTCGCCGCGAACTTCGCCCGCTTCGCCCGCTGGGCGCCGTCCGCGGGGGAACAGGGCTGGCCAGACGGCGACATGCTGCCGCTCGGGCGCATCGGCATCCGCGCCGAACGCGGCGAGCCCCGCGACGACCGGCTCACCCCTGACGAGCGCGTCTCGCTCATGACGCTGTGGATCATCGCGCGCTCGCCCCTGATGATCGGCGGCGATCTCCCGACGAGCGACCCCGCGACGGTCGCGCTGTTCCAGAACGCGGATGCGCTCGAGGTGCTGCGGGCATCGTCACGCAACCGCGAGGTGTTCCGTGAGGGGAACCTGGTGCTGTGGGCGGCGGACGGCGCCGACGGCGAGTGGTACGCGGCGGCGTTCAATCTCGGCGACGAGGCGACGGATGCCGTGCTGGATGCCGCGAACATCGGGTTCCCGGCATCCGGAGCGGTCGCCGAGCTCTGGACTGGTCGCGCGCTCGCACTCGAGCCGGTCACCGTGCAGGGCGATGCCGCGCGCGGCGTCGCTCCCGGCAGTGTCGCGCTGCGGATGGCCCTGCCGCCGCACGGCGCCGCGCTGCTGCGACACCGCTGATCCCGGGAAAGGGCTTGCCCAACGGGCGTCCGCACTGCTTGAATGTGTGTTGACGTTAACCTGTTGACGTCAACACACTGCGAAGCGACGACGCTTCGATCACAAAGGAGTGACCATGAAGAGAACGAAGGCTGCCGCGATGGCGGCCTGCACCGCAGCTGTGCTGACCATGACCGCCGTGGGGTCGGCGCAGGCCGCTGTGCCCACCGGCGAGCCCACGACGTACACGTCGTACCCGGCGATCCAGGACCCGGGCAGCGGGTCGTCGAGCTACTTCCAGCCGTACTGGTTCGACGACAACGGCGCGCACATCCAGGCGCACGGCGGCGCAGTGGTCTCGGCGCAGGAACTCGGCGTCGAGGGCGGCGACGTCGTCGCCGGCGAGGAGGCCGGACGCACCGTCTACTACTGGTACGGCGAGGACCGCAGCAACGGCTACTACGGCAGCCCCGGCGTGCACGCCTACAAGTCGTACGACACGCTCAACTGGACCGACGAGGGCATCGTGCTGCGGTCGGTGTCCGACGCGGCCGAGCTCGAGACCGAGTACTTCGACGCGATCTACGACACGGTCGACGACGCCGGGCAGCCGCGCGCCGAGCGCATCTCCACCCTGAACCACCACCTGAACACCAGCGACGCGGCCGAGTTCACCACCATCTTCGAGCGGCCCAAGGTGCTCTTCAACGAGGCGACCGGCAAGTGGGTGCTGTGGTGGCACTCCGACGGGCAGACCACGGCGGGCGGCAGCATGTACGCCCGTTCGATGGCGGGGGTCGCCGTGTCCGACAGCCCGACGGGCCCGTTCCGCCTGACCGGCGTGTACCGGATGCCGAACCGCACGAACTACAAGGCCTGCATCTCCGCCGCGGTCCCCGGCCAGGCGCGCGACATGACGGTCTTCCAGGATGACGACGGCACCGCCTACATCGTGTACTCCTCGGAGGAGAACCGCTCGCTGTACGTCGCGGAGCTCGACGCCGACTACACGAATGTCACGCACACGACCGACGTCGACATGGCGAACGCCGGCCAGTACTCAGACGACGGCCGCTACCCGTACCTGTTCGCCGACGGCACGCCCGAGGCCCCGGTGCGAGGCGAGGACTTCCAGATCGTGAAGGAGTGCGGGATGCTCGAGGCGCCCGCACTCTTCCAGCACGGCGGCAAGTACTACGCCGTGGCCTCCGGTGCGACCGGCTGGGCGCCGAACCCGCAGACCTACCACACCGCCGACAGCATCCTCGGCACCTGGATCCGGGGTGTGGAGACCGGTGACGCGTTCGAGAACGTCGCGTACAACGCGATCCCCGAAGGCGGTGACGGGCTGCTGTCGGTCGGCGACACCCGGCGCACCTCGTTCGGCTCGCAGTCGACCAACGTGCTCGACCTCGGCGGCGGACGCTTCGTCTACATGGGCGACCGCTGGAACTCCGGCGCCGCCGACTCGACCTACGTGTGGCTGCCGATCACGATCGGCGAGAACGGCCGCGCCGAGATGCGCAACCCCGCCGTGGAGAACCCCGCCCGCTGGGGGAGCGGCTGGGACGCCTCGTACTGGGACGACAAGGGCCTCGGATCCGAGATCTGGAGCGTCGTCGACGACGGGCTTCCCGACACGGTCGAGCCGGGCGCGGACTTCTCCGCCGACCTCCCTGCGACAGTGCCCGTCGCGGTCGCCGGAGTCACCACCGACGTCGCAGTGACCTGGAGCGCGAGCTCGTTCGCGGAGCGCGGCACTCAGTCGATCACCGGCACGCTGGCCGCCGATGCGCAGTTCACCGCCGGCCGGTCGTTCACCCGGACGATCGAGGTGGCCACGCCCGGCGTCGTCAATCTCGCGCCGGAGTCTGCGGTGTCGGCGTCGAGCCGTGCGAACCTCGCCCCGACCGTGGTCGACGGCAACGTCAAGGGCAAGGGCTGGGACGACTGGGTCGGCGGCGGCGCCTACCCGAAGTCCAGCTGGCTGTCGTTCTCCTGGCCGCTCGCGCAGGACGTCGACGAGGTCGTCGTGCACACCTACAAGGACGGCGCCGGGGCGACCTGGCCGTCGAACATCGCCGCCGAGTACCTCGACGCCACGGGCACGTGGGTGTCCGCCGGCGTGAACGTGGACATCGCGCAGGATGCCGCGGCATCCGCTCCGGTGGCGACGCTCGACGTCTCTGGCCTGCCGCAGACCAACGGCATCCGCCTGCAGCTGAAGACCGCGACGAACACGTGGCAGTCGATCTCCGAGGTGCAGCTGTGGGGCGCGGACGGCGTCGAGGACATCTGCGCGGCCGCCGGGACGACCGTGTCGGCGAGCTTCCATCAGACCGAGTGGGAGACCATGCCGGCGCAGAACGCATGCGACGGCAGGGCCTCGACCTCGTGGTCGACGTGGACCGGCGGGACGATGAAGGACTCCGCGACGTTCACCGTCGAGCCGGCTGCGGCGCGCATCGTCGACCGGGTCGGCTTCACGAACACCGAGGGGAGCCTCACCGGCGTCGGCGTCGAGTACCGCGACGCGCAGGGCACATGGCACGCCACGACCGCGCAGGACGTCGCGCCGAGTGCCAACGGCAAGCCGACGTCGCTGACGTTCGATCCGGTGCTCGCGTCGGCCGTGCGGCTGACGTTCGCGACGCCGGGCTCGTACCTGAAGATCCCGGTGCTCGCGGTCGGGGCGAAGTCGAGTGACATCGTGCCGGCTGTCGCCACACGCTGCATCTCCGGCAAGGTGCAGCTGGTCTCGACCGTGCAGAACAGCGGCGACGCGACGACGGATGTCGACGTCGAGACGCCGCTCGGACGACGCGTCATCGAGGCGGTGGCATCGGGGGCCGAAGGGCAGGCCGTGGCCGCGAGCAAGAAGGCGTCGCTCGATGCCGGCGAGATCACGGTGAGCGCAGGGGGTGAGTCGGTGACCGCCGGCTACGCCGCGGCGACCTGCCGGTAGGCGCGAGCCGGTTGCCCCCAGTCGTTGAGCGAGTAGCGCAGCGAGCTCCTCGCTCGACGACCGGGTGCGGGCGGCGCCGGATCAGGCCAGAGCGGCGACCAGCGCGCGAGCGGCGGATGCCGACGACTGCGGGTTCTGGCCGGTGATGAGCAGTCCGTCGACCACGGTGTGATCGCTCCACGGCTCGCTCACCACGACGTCGGCGCCGAGTTCGCGCAGCGACGACTCCAGCAGGAACGGCGCACGGTCGGCGAGGCCGCCGATGCGCTCCTCCTCATCGGAGAAGCCGGTGATCCGGCGCCCTGCGACGACCGGCTCGCCCGTGGCGGCGCGCGCGGGCAGGAGAGCGGCGAGTCCGTGGCAGACGGCCGCGAGCGGGCGGCCGGCCGCGACAGTCGCGGTGATCAGCGCGGCGGAGTCGGCGTCCGTCGCGAGGTCCTGCATCGGTCCGTGACCGCCGGGGTAGTACACCGCGTCGTACTCGGCGGGGTCGATGCCGGCCAGCGCGAGCGGCGTGGCCAGCCCTTCGAGAGCGGCGATCGCCTCGGCGTCGCCCTCGCCGAGGCTGCCCGCGTCGACGACGGGTGCGACGCCGCCGGGTGTCGTGAACGCGACGTCATGCCCGGCGTCCGTGAGGAGGCGATGCGGGGTGAGCAGCTCCTCCGCCCAGTAGCCGGTGGGGTGCGCGGTGCCGTCGCCGAGAGTCCAGGTGCGGGCGCCGGTGACGACGAAGAGGACGGTGGCCATGTGATGCTCCAATGCTGTCGAGGTACATCGGGGAGAACGGGCAGGACACGACGCTGATTCCGATACATTGGCGATATGAGCGATCGGAATGCCGATGGTCTGCGAGATCTGGCGCTGTGGCGCACCTTCCTCGCCGCTCATCGCTCCGGCTCGGTCTCGGCGGCGGCCCGGATGCTGGGGCTCGCACAGTCGTCGGTCACCACGCAGCTGCAGGCGCTCGAGCGGACCACGGGCGAGCCGCTGTTCGTGCGGCATGCCCGCGGCATCCGCCCCACCGCGACGGCAGATCAGCTCGCCGCGCGGATCGCCGGCCCTCTCGACGCGCTCGCCGCAGCCGCCGGAGCTGGCACTGAGAAGGAGGCGCCCGTCGTGCGGATCGGCGGCGCCGCCGAGTTCCTCGCGCGAGTGGCGATGCCCGCCCTCGCGCCGTCGATCGCGCACGGGCTGAGAGTCGCGGCGACCGCCGGACTCGCGGAGTCCCTGCTCGACGAGCTGCGGGCGGGGAGTCTCGACCTCGTCGTCTCGGCGGTGCGACCGCGCGGACGTTCGCTGTCTGCGATGGCCCTCATGGACGAGGAGTTCGTCCTCGTCGGATCCCCCGCCCTCGGCATCCGTCCTCATCCCGATCTGCGACCGGAGGGGATCGACGCGGTGCCGCTCCTCGCCTATGCGCAGGACCTCCCGATCCTGCGGCGCTACTGGCGCCATGCGTTCGGCATCCGTCTCGAACGCGAGCCGGCCCTGATCGCCCCGGACCTGCGCGCCCTCGCGGCCGCCGCCGTCGCCGGCGCGGGGGTCACGGCGCTGCCGGGCTATCTGATCGCCGACCAGCTCGCAGACGGAACCCTCATCGTGCTCCGCCCGACCGACGATCCGCCGATCAACACGCTCTTCCTCGCGCGGCGTCCCGGTCCGCTGTCCGATTCGGTGGCGACCGTCGAGAGCGCGCTGCGCGCCGCGGTGCGCGGCCTCTGAGCGCGGCTAGCGCGCGAGCCAGTTCCGCAGCGAGCGGGTCACCCACGGGAGCACCCAGTAGGTCATGATCGGCGTCAGCACCAGGGTCGTGGCGAGCACGCGCAGCCAGATCGGCAGCGCGTCCCATCCCGGAACCGGGCTGATCGCGTAGGCGAACGCGACGTTCGCCGGGAAGAAGCCGAGCCAGATCGACACGGCCTGCTTCCAGCGCGGCGGCGTGCGCACGACCGCCATGGTCGTCGTGCCGCCGTTCCCGCTCGGGATCGTGATCGTGTCGGTGGTCGGCTCGTCGAACCAGCCCTCGATGCCGGTGCGGCGCCTGGTGCGCTCGCTCAGCACGAAGCCGTCACCGGACGAGCGCCACCAGTCGCGCTCGGGGGACTGCTCCCAGGCGGCGAGCGTCTCCTCGTTCGTGAAGCGGTAGAGCATGTGCCAGACGTTCGAGTCCTCGTCGGCACGGACCCACCCCGATCCGAGGAAGCCCGGATGCCTGTTCGCCAGGTCCACTCCGGTCTGCGCCCAGGCCGTGGCCTCGGCGATGTGCTCGGGATCGACCTCGCGGCGGATCGAGACGGTGATGGGTGCGCTGGGCATCGGGGAGCCTCCGGTGACGGCGCCGCCGGATCGCGGTCGCGCCGTTGGTCGGGTGCGCCGGGGTCTCGGCGCGGCTTCGATTCTATTTCGCCGCGGAGCGCGCCGGCTCGCGTGGGACGACAATGGAACCATGAGCACGCGCAGCGAAGCCGTCCTGATCGATGTCGTCCGCACCCCGGTCGGACGCGGAAAACCCGGGGGAGCGCTGTCGGGGGTGCACCCCGTGGACCTCGCCGCCGGCGTCCTCGCCGCCATCCTCCAGCGCAGCGGGCTGGAGTCGTCGCAGATCGACGACGTGATCCTCGGCTGCGTGAGCCAGGTCGGCGACCAATCCGTGAACATCGCCAGGCAGGCGGTGCTCGCCGCGGGCTTCGACGAGTCGATCCCTGCCACGACCGTCGACCGCCAGTGCGGGTCGAGCCAGCAGGCGGTTCATTTCGCGGCGCAGGGGATCATGGCCGGCGCGTACGACGCGGTGATCGTGGGCGGCGTCGAGTCGATGAGCCGGGTGCCGCTCGGAGCCGCGACCGCCGGCGGCTCTCCGATGTCGCCCCGGCTGCGCGAGCGCTACCCCGAGGGGCTCGTGAACCAGGGGGTCTCCGCCGAGCTGATCGCGCAGCGCTGGAACCTCGGGCGTGACGACCTCGACTCCTACGCCGCCGAGTCGCACCGCCGCGCAGCGCGGGCGTGGACGGACGGATTCTTCGACAGGACGATCGTTCCGGCAGCGGAGGCGCCGGATGCCGTCACCGACGAGACCGTCAGGGCGGCGACCACGGCCGAGGGCCTGGCCGGACTGAACCCTGCGTTCCGCACCGACGCGCTCGCGGCCCGATTCCCCGAGGTCGACTGGCGGATCACCCCGGGCAACTCCTCGCCGCTCACCGACGGCGCCTCGGCGGCGCTGCTGATGAGCGCCGAGCGCGCCGCGGTGCTCGGGCTGACCCCGCGGGCACGATTCCACGCCTTCGCCGTCGTCGGCGACGACCCGGTCATGATGCTCACCGGCCCGATACCGGCGACGCGCCGGATCCTCGAGCGCAGCGGTCTCGGCATCGACGACCTCGACGCCTACGAGGTCAACGAGGCGTTCGCGTCGGTCCCGCTGGCGTGGGCGGCGGAGGTCGGTGCGGATGCCGCGAGGCTCAACCCGCGCGGCGGGGCGATCGCCCTCGGGCACGCGCTCGGCTCCTCCGGCACGCGCCTGCTCGGCACCCTCGTCGACCACCTCGAGGCGACCGGGGGCCGCTACGGCCTGCAGACGATGTGCGAGGGCGGGGGCATGGCGAACGCCACGATCATCGAGCGGCTCTAGACCGCAGCGGGGTTCGGCCGAGGAACGGCGGAGGCCCCGCTCCGCTCCGCTTCGACGAGGCGTTCGAGGTTCTCCGTCGCCGCCCGGACCGACGCCCGGCTCAGCGCGCGCGCCGCGGCGACGCGCGGATCGTCGGCCCACCTGGCGAGATCGCGATACGGGTGGAGGCGGGTTCCTCGGGCCCAGGCGGCCAGCTCCGGGTGCGCCGCCCTGGAGCCGCTGGATCGCATGAGGGCGAGGAACGAGGTGAGGAAGTCGAGTTCGACGTCCCAGTAGCGCAGCGGCCTGCACAGCGCGTTCCTCGCTTCGTCGCCGTCGATGGTCGCCTCGGCGACGCCGATCATGGCGAACTGGAACGAGGCGGTATCCCAGAACATCGGCTGCATGGTGATTCGTCCTGGTTCGAAGATGAGGCGTACCGGCGGGCGTGCGAGCCCGGCCGCGGCGCAGTGCACGTACAGCGTGCCGGGGCCGCTGGGCAGCTCTCCGCCGTCGAGCACCACGCGATCGCGCTCGATCGCGCGCACGCGCCCCAGCCGCACGACATCCTCGATCGTGCGCAGGAGCGCCACTTCGGCCTCGCTCACGATGGCGCCGTGGAACATCGTCGGCGCGACTGACTCGTCGATCCGCAGCAGCATCCCCGATCGTTCCAGAGCCGAGAAGAGCTCGCGCACCGAGCCGGATCGTGCCATCGCCGCGAGCATCTCGGCGTTGGCGACCACCTGATCCGGCAGCAGCTCGAACGGCTGCTGGAACCGGCGGTTCAGCCACCACGCCTCACGCGACCTGATCCACGTGATGACCTCGGGCGGTACGCCCGACTCGAGGAGCCAGGCGCACGTGTCGAGGGCCGTCTTGCCCGCTCCGATGATGACGTATCGTTCCGGGGCAGGTCCGTCGAGCCGGGCGAGGGCTCCGGCCGGAACGCAGCGCACCCCGTCGGCGACCGCGAACGGCGGCGGTCCGACTGCCGGGATCTCCCCGGCGACGTAGGCCGCATCGACCAGCCGTCGCCCGATCCGCACCTGCCATTGCCCCCGGTGCAGCCTGGACGCGAGCCTGCCGTCTCCGAGGTGCTCGCAGTTCGGGAGGTAGCGGACGCGGCCGGACGGGAGGAGCCGCTGTTGCATCGCCTGCTCGAAATGCGCCCGGATCTCGTCGGGTCCCGCGAGTTCGTACAGTCCCGCATTGTGGCCGGCCGTGTCGCGGCGCTCGCTGCCGAACGGCACCCCGTCGATGCCGTAAGAGGCCGAGGGCTGGTGCAGGCGCACGAACGGATAGGCGTCGCGCCAGTGCCCGCCCGGCGCATCGCGTCGGTCCACGATGGTGACGGTCGCGTCGGAGTGCTCGAGGATCCGATCGGTGAACGCCATGCCTGCAAGGCCGGCGCCCACGACGAGGTAGTCGGTGTCGAAGGCCGTGTCCACGGCGCCAGACTAGACCTGGGGCACGACCCGCGCCATGCCTTCTCCGGCGATCGCGGTGCGCCCGGCGACCGCGACCCCGAAACGGAGGAGACCCCCGCCGACCCGATTCGGCGGGGGTCTTGCGGTGCGGACACCGCGACGGGAGCGAAGAATGCTCTCCGTGAGCGCGGAAGTCTGGACCACCCGATCCGGTCAGAGTCTCTGTCCGCGCATCTGCAGTTGTAATCGCTCGAGGTGTCCGGGTGGTGAACGGGCGGGGAATTCGGGCCCCGACTGCGGGCGAGAGGCTGGAAGCGTTTGCGAGTTCTTCCCGCCGTGAGGCGATGGATGCTGATTTCTCGGGACCTACTTACTGGAAGCGCTTGCAGTATGGACGTGAATCCTGCTAACTTCGCAGCACAGCATCCGGGCACGTCGCCGTGCCCTCTCCACCCCAGGGAGCAACCCGTGTCGAAGACGACCGCCTCACGCCGTACCGCCCTCCTCGCGGTCACCGCGCTCATCGCCTCCGGACTCGCCGCCGCGGCAGTGGCACCGGCATCCGCCGCCGACCGCACTGCTGCCCTCGTCGGCTCGCTGCAGTCCGAGCTCGGGTGCGCCGCCGACTGGGCGCCGGACTGCGCCGAGACCGAGCTCGTGCCGACGGGAGCCGCAGGCGTCTACAGCGCCGAGTTCGAGGTGCCGGCCGGCAGCTACGAGTACAAGGTCGCGCTCAACGACACCTGGGACGAGGCGTACGGCCTCGACGGCGGCGGCGACAACATCCCGCTCACGATCGCGGGCCCGTCGACCCTGCGGTTCACCTTCGACGACACCCTCAAGCGGGTCGGGGTCGAGATCACCGACCTCCGCGCCGGCTACACCGCCGACGACGACGCGCTCATCACGGCCCCCGTCCGTCAGGCGGGCTCGGGCGAGCAGTTCTACTTCGTGATGACCGACCGCTTCGCGAACGGCGACGCGTCGAACGACACCGGCGGCCTCGAAGGCGACCGCCTGGTCACCGGCTTCGACCCCACGGACAAGGGCTTCTACCAGGGCGGCGACATCGCCGGCATCCGGAACAGCCTCGACTACATCGAGGGCCTCGGCACCTCCGCCATCTGGCTGACACCGAGCTTCGCGAACAAGCCGGTGCAGGGCGAGGGCGCGAACGCAAGCGCCGGCTACCACGGCTACTGGGTCACGGACTTCACCCGCATCGACCCGCACCTCGGCACGAACGAGGAGCTGCAGGCCCTGATCGCCGACGCGCACGCCCGCGGCATCAAGGTCTACTTCGACATCATCACCAACCACACCGCCGACGTCATCGACTACGCCGAGGGGCAGTACTCGTACATCGACCAGGCGACCAGCCCGTACACGGATGCCGCCGGCACCGTCTTCGACCCGGCCGACCACGCCGGCACCGGGAGCTTCCCGACCCTCGACCCCGCCACCAGCTTCCCGTACACCCCGGTCGTCACCGACGCAGACGCGAAGACCCCCGCGTGGCTGAACGACCCCACGCTGTACCACAACCGCGGCGACTCGACCTGGTCGGGGGAGTCAGTCACCTACGGCGACTTCAGCGGTCTCGACGACCTGATGACCGAGCATCCGACCGTCGTCAACGGCTTCGTCGAGGTGTACGACCAGTGGATCGACCTCGGCATCGACGGCTTCCGCATCGACACCGTCAAGCACGTGAACTTCGAGTTCTGGGAGCAGTGGACCACTCAGGTGCTCGACTACGCGCACGCGCAGGGCAACGAGGACTTCTTCATGTTCGGCGAGGTCTACGACGCCGACCCGGTCAAGCTCGCGCCGTACGTGCGCGACACCGACATGAACTCGATCCTGGACTTCACGTTCCAGTCGTCCGCGGTCAGCTACGCGTCAGGCAACTCGGCCAAGGGCCTGCAGTCGCTGTTCGCGGGTGACGACCGGTACACCACGACCGATTCCAGCGCGACGGCGCTGCCGACCTTCCTCGGCAACCACGACATGGGCCGCGTCGGCAGCTTCCTGCAGAACACGGATGCTCCGCTGCAGCGCGACGAGCTCGCCCACGAGCTGATGTTCCTCACCCGTGGCCAGCCGGTCGTCTACTACGGCGACGAGCAGGGTTTCGCGGGCACCGGCGGCGACAAAGACGCCCGGCAGTCGCTGTTCGCGACCCAGGTCGCCGAGTACGCGAACCAGAACCTCATCACCGGCGAGCAGGCCGGCTCCGTCGACCGGTACGGGACGGAGGCCGCGCTCTACCAGCACATCGCGGCGCTCTCCGATCTCCGCGCGGCCAACCCCGCGCTGCAGGACGGTGCGCAGATCGAGCGGTACGCGGCATCCGGCGCCGGCGTCTACGCCTTCTCCCGGGTGCATGCCGCCGACAAGGTCGAGTACCTCGTCGCCGTCAACAACGCCGCGACCGCCCAGACCGTCGACCTGACCACCCTGACGGCGGATGCCGGCTACAGCGTGCTCCACGGCGACGCCACCGGGTTCTCCACCGACGCCGGTGCGGCGGCATCCCTCACCGTCCCCGCCCTGTCGGCCGTCGTCTGGAAGGCGGACACGACTGTGACCGCCCCCGCCGAGGCCGCGGCCGTCACCGTCAGCGCTCCGGCCGCCGGTGCCGGCGTCTCCGGCCAGTCCGCCGTGCAGGCCGGCATCGCCGACCAGTGGGCGCAGACGAGCTTCGCCTGGCGGATCGCCGGCGGAGACGAGTGGCACGCCCTCGGCACCGCGGAGGACACCGACCCCCGCGTCTTCCACGACGTCCGCGACCTCGCGAACGGCACGCTCCTCGAGTACCGCGCCGTCACGACGGATGCCGCCGGCAACCACGCCGCCGCCTCCACCTACGCCTCGGTCGGCAACGCCGTGACGCTCGAGGCCGGCGAGGAGCCGGAGTCCCCGATCGACATGGTGACCGTGCCCGGGAGCCTCAACTCCGAGATGGGCTGCGCCGGTGACTGGGACCCGGCCTGCGAGAAGGCGAAGCTGACGCTGCGCGCCGACGGCATCTGGTCCGGCACCTTCGACCTGCCTGCCGGCGACTACGAGTACAAGGCGGCGATCAACGGCAGCTGGGCGATCAACTACGGCGCGAACGGCGTGCCCGACGGATCGAACATCACGATCAGCCACCCCGGCGGCCCGGTGACCTTCTACTTCGACCCGCGCACGAACATCGCGCAGTCCACGGCCGAGGGGCCCATCGTGACCCTGCCCGGCTCGGAGCAGAGCGAGCTCGGCTGCGCCGGAGATTGGGCGCCGGACTGCCTCGCCACGCTGATGGCCGACGGCGACCGCGACGGCGTCTACGAGTTCGCCACCGACGAGCTGCCGACCGGCGCGTACGAGCTGAAGGTCGCGCACGGACTGAGCTGGGCCGAGAACTACGGCGCCGACGGAGTCCGCGACGGCGCGAACATCTCGTTCAGCGCGACCGAGGGCAAGGTCACCGCGTTCCGGTACACGCTCGCGACCCACGTCCTCGAGATCACCAGCGAGGACCCGCAGCTGCCCGGCACCGGCGAGCTCCGCGCACACTGGATCGACGCCGAGACGATCGCCTGGCCGGCGAACCTGGGTGACACCGACAGGGCGGCGTACCAGCTGTATGCGTCGTCGGACGCGACGCTGGCCGTCGCCGAGGGCGTCGTCACGGGAGCCGACCCGCTCGCCCTCGAGGCCGTCGACGGCGGTCTCACCGACGAGCAGCTCGCGCGCTTCCCTGCACTCGGGAGCTATCTCGCCCTGCGGGTGACGGACGCGGATGCCGCGGCCCTGGTCCGCACGCAGCTCGCCGTCGCGCAGCGCGACGAGGCGGGGGAGCTCACGGCCTTCACGGGCGTGCAGATCCCTGGTGTGCTCGACGACCTCTATGCGGCCGCGCTCGATGACGTCGAGCTCGGCGTGACCTTCACCGGCAAGGCGCCGTCGTTCCGGCTGTGGGCGCCGACCGCGCAGACGGCCACGCTCCTGACCTGGGATCCGTCGACAAGCGCAGGGACCGGTGTCGAGGGTGATCCCGTTCGCCACGAGGCGACCTGGGACGCGGCATCCGGAGTCTGGTCCGTCAAGGGCAAGAGCGACCTCAAGGGCGACGAGTACCTCTGGGAGCTGAGCGTCTACGCGCCGGCCACCGGGAAGATCGAGACGAACCAGGTCACCGATCCCTACTCGACGGCCCTCACCGTGAACTCCGAGCGCTCGGTCGCGATCGACCTCGACGACAAGGCATGGAAGCCGAAGCAGTGGCAGACCACGAAGGCGCCGGTCGTGGAGCGGGCGGTCGACCGCGCGATCTACGAGCTGCACATCCGCGACTTCTCGATCAGCGACGAGACCGTGCCGGAGGAGAAGCGGGGCACCTACCTCGCGTTCGCCGAGGACAGCGCGGGCACCGACCAGCTGCGTCAGCTCGCGGATGCCGGCATCAACACCGTGCACCTGCTGCCCTCGTTCGACATCGCGTCGATCGAGGAGGACCGCGCGGCCCAGGCCGTGCCCGACTGCGACCTCGCGTCGTTCGGCCCGGCCGACACCGCCCAGCAGGCCTGCGTCCAGGCGGTCGCCGACGCCGACGCGTTCAACTGGGGCTACGACCCGTACCACTACTCGACCCCCGAGGGCTCGTACGCGGTGAACCCCGACGGCGGCGCACGCGTCGGCGAGTTCCGCGCGATGGTCGGCGCCCTGCACGACATGGACCTGCAGGTCGTGCTGGACGAGGTGTTCAACCACACGGCGGCATCCGGGCAGGCCGAGAAGTCGGTGCTCGACCAGGTCGTGCCCGGCTACTACCACCGGCTGAACGCCGCCGGCGGAGTGGAGACCTCAACCTGCTGCCAGAACGTGGCCACCGAGCACCTCGCCGCGCAGAAGCTCATGGTCGACTCGATCGTGACGTGGGCGCGCGACTACCGGGTCGACGGCTTCCGCTTCGACCTGATGGGGCACCACTCGACGACGAACATGCAGGCGATCCGGGATGCCCTGGACGCGCTGACCCTCGAGGAGGACGGCGTCGACGGCGCCGGCATCCTGCTCTACGGCGAGGGCTGGAACTTCGGCGAGGTCGCGGACGACGCCCTGTTCGAGCAGGCCACGCAGGGCCAGCTCGGCGGTACCGGCATCGGCACGTTCAACGATCGGCTGCGGGATGCCGTGCACGGCGGAAGTCCCGTCGACGGCTCGTCGACGTTCCGTCAGGGCTTCGGCACGGGCCTGGGCACCGATCCGAACGGCGACCCGATCAACGGCACGACCGAGCAGGCGCTCGCCGACCTCGGCCACGAGACCGACCTGGTGAAGCTCGGGCTCGCGGGCAACCTGCGCGACTTCGCGTTCACGACCAGCGACGGAGAGTTCACGGCGGGCGACGACATCGACTACCGCGGCTCCCGGGCCGGGTACGCCGACCAGCCAGACGAGGTCATCAACTACGTCGACGCGCACGACAACGAGACCCTGTACGACCTCTCCGTGCTCAAACTCCCGACGGACACCCCGATGGCCGACCGGGTGCGCATGAACACGCTGTCGCTCGCGACCGTGACGCTCTCGCAGTCGCCCTCGTTCTGGCACGCCGGCACCGAGCTGCTGCGGTCGAAGTCCCTCGACCGCAACAGCTACAACTCCGGCGACTGGTTCAACCGCATCGACTGGACCGGGCAGGAATCGACCTTCGGCTCCGGGCTCCCGGCCGCGGCCGACAACCAGGAGAAGTGGCCGATCATGGCACCGCTGCTGGCGAACCCGGCTCTCAAGCCGGCCGCGACCGACATCTCCGCAGCCGAGGCATCCGCCCTCGACCTGCTGCGGGTGCGTGAAGAGGTCGACCTGCTGCGCCTCGGCTCCGCGGAGCTGATCCAGCAGAAGGTCACGTTCCCGAACGGAGGGGCGGATGCCGCCCCCGGCATGATCCTCATGCAGATCGACGACCTGGTGGGCGAGGACGTCGACCCTGCGCTGGACGGGGCGCTGGTGGTCTTCAACTCCTCGCCGTCGACCGTGACGCAGACCGTGGCCGGCCTCGCCGGGCGTGCGTTCGCGCTCACCCCCTCTCAGGCGAACGGTGCGGATGCCGTGGTGAAGACCACGACCTGGGATGCCGCGACCGGCACCGTCACGGTGCCCGCGCGCTCGGTGGCCGTGCTCGTCGACGAGCAGCCGATCGACACCGCGCTGCGGGTCACGTCTTCGGCCCCGATCGTGAAGGCCGGCAAGAGCGCGACCGTGAAGGTCACGGTCTCCTCCGCGGACGAGCGAGCGGCCGTCGGCACCGTCACCGTGCGCGACCGCGGCGAGGTCGTCGCGACCGTGGAGCTCGACGCCGCCGACGGCGGGAAGGCCGAGGTCGAGGTGCGGGAGCTGCGCCGCGGGCTGCACCTGCTCACGGTGCGGTTCGAGGGCGTGGACCCCTGGCAGGACTCGCGCAGCCGCCTGCCGGTTTCGGTGTACGCCTACTGAGCTGTCGTGCCCTCACGGGCACGCGTGATCGTTGCCGGCATCCACTCTCCCTGCACAGGAGGGCGGATGCCGGCAACTTATCCCCAGCCCGCGGAATTCCGCACAGACCGGCTGCGCGGATGCGTCAGCATCGACGGCATGACAGACACGAATCTCCCTCTGAAAGATCGTCCGCTTCGGAGCGACGAAGATCTCCGCCTCCTGCTGGAGCTGATCGTGCAGCGCGCGAACCGCCGCCAGATGTGGCTGCTGTTCATCGACGAACGCGGCTGTCTGGGTGACCCGATCATGCCGATGGATGACTATCCGCACGACCCGGCCGCGCTCACCCGCGCAGATGATCTCGGCGAGCTCACGCACGCCCGACTGCTCATGCATCGGGCCGGAACGCTGTGCGAGATCACGGGGAACGTCCAGATCGTTCTCGCCTGGGAACGGGTCGGTTCGAGCCGGGTCGATGCGGACGATCGGCTCTGGGCGCGAGCGATGCATGAGGCGGCCGCCGACCTCGGCATCCCGCTGCGCGCCCAGTTCCTCGTGCACAGCAGGGGAGTGCGGCAGCTGCAGCTCGACGACTTCGTCTGACGGCGGTGAACCCGCTCCGGGCAAGTGAGAAGCGCCGGCCCTGACGAGTCAGGGCCGGCGCTTGCGTGCTCACCGCATCCGGGATCAGCCGGCGGGCGGTGTGACCGTGATCAGTGCCGCCGTGTTGTCCTGCAGGGCCGACTTCACGGTGACCACCGTGCCGTAGCCCACGCCCGAGTCGGCCGGGTCTCCGGTGCCGAGCACCGTGAACCCGAGATCGGTCCCGTACACGTCCGTCGCCGGGGACCCGTCGGGGTTCACGACGCGCGTGGTGTACGGAGCGCCGTCGACCGAGGGCACGACCACCGAGGCGTCGCGCAGACGGTTGAACAGGCTGCCGTTGCGCAACTCAAGACCGGCCACCCAGCCCTGATCGTCGGTGAACGTGCTCACCGGGGCCTGCGCAGCGAACTCCGTGCAGGCCTCGTTGAGAAGCGCGGCGTCGACCAGGCAGGACTTGAACCCCGTCGTCGGCACCAGGCCGAAGGCGGCGTTCGACGACTGCGCACGGCTGGAGAGGTTCTTCAGCGTCGTCGGATCGAGCGCGGCCTCGGCGCCGGTGCGCCGCAGCGGATCGAAGTGGCTGTCCACGATCAGCAGACCGCCCTTCGCTCCGTAACTCGGCAGGCTGGTCAGGTTCGCCGTGACATGGTTCACGTTGCCGTAGGCCGTGTCGCGGTACCAGATCAGTGCGCCGGGGGCGTTGTACGGGACCTTCTCGACCTTCCAGCCCTCGGCGGAGTAGGTCGTGGTGTACCCGTACTTCAGGCCCTCGTCGAACCCGTCGTAGTTGCGCCATTCGACCAGGTAGTACTGCGCCCTGATCTGGGTGCCGGTGTCGCGGTGCCATCCGGCGCCCGTGGTGTCGGTCCAGGTCGAGACGGTCGCGGTCCAGCCGTTGTCACCGGACTCGACGTCATCGGCCCAGACCTCGGTGCCTGCGCTGGTGAGGGCGAAGTCGTCCGAGAACCACCCGCGCTCCTCGAAGCCGGCATCCGTCGCCTCGCGAAGGCGGATCTGGATGCTCTGGCCGGCGTACGCCGACAGGTCGACGTAGTCGTGGCGCCAGCCGTGGGACGATCCGGTGAGGCCGTACTTCTTGCCGCCGTAGTCGCTCATCCGGCCGTTCGGGTCGGAGTAGCCGTCGTCGGTGGAGACCAGCGTGCCGGCTTCGTCGTAGACCTTCTGCTCGGTCCAGGTGCTGCCGCCGTCGGTCGAGACCTCGACGAAGCCGTAGTCCCAGTCCTCCTCGATGATGTAGTCGTTCCACATCCAGAACCGCGCGTCAGCGGGAACCGATTCGATCGTGCGGGTCAGGCGCACGTCCGCCCAGGCCTGGTCCGCGGCGGAGTACCACATCTCCGATCCGCTGTGCGGCTCGGAGAGGACGATCTCCTTGTCGGGGAGGTTGATCTTGATGCCGTCCTGCGTGCCCTTCTTCGGGCGCGAGGTCTGGCCGACCTTGATCGTGGTGGTGTCGTCGCCGGGGTTCACGACCTGAGGATCGGCCCATCCGAGCACCCACTTGTCCCAGATGCCCATGTGGGTGGGCATCGACTGGAAGATCGGGCCCGAGTGCGATCCCGAGCTCATCAGATCCCAGAAGTCGACGTCGGAGTTGCCGCTGTTCGACGTGTCGTACAGGTCGGGGAGACCGAGGTCGTGTCCGTACTCGTGCGCGAACACGCCCACGCCGGAATCCTCGGGCTGCACGATGTAGTTCGAGATCTTGTAGTCGGTGCCGGGGATGACCGCACCGCCGGCCACGGCCGAGGAGTGCGCCCAGATCGCGTAGGTGCCCTCCTTGCCGCCGCCTCCGGACTTGTCCTCGCCGGCGTGCACGAGCACCACGTGGTCGATGACGCCGTCGGGCTCGCTGACGTTCCCGTCGCCGTCACGGTCGCCCTGATCCTCGATGTCGTAGTCGGACCACGGGAAGTCCGGGTCCGCTGCCGCGACCGCTGCGACCGCGTCGATCGGCAGCTGCCCGGGGCCGAGCGGGTTGTCCGGGTGTCCCTGCTGGTCCTGCATGGGACCTGCCTCGTACTCGCCGGCGTCGTTCAGGTGGCAGACGGTCGCGCCGTAGTAACCCTCGGAGTGCGGCACCTTCACCCATGCCGTGGCCTCGCCGGAAAGGCTGTACGCGCCGCGGGACATCTCCTCGTACATGTTCTTCATCGTGTAGCCGGAGATGTCGAAGCCCGGCTGCCCGTCGGGGCCGGTGAGGTCGGTGCGCACGCGCTCCGTGATGCCCTCATCGGAGAAGAGCATCCTGTTGTAGTGCTCGGAGGAGAAATCCGGCACCCACATGCTGTTGTTGTCCGCCTGCGCCGCATCGGCCGGGTTCAGGATGTTGTTGTGCAGGGTGGGACCCTGAACGCTGCCGGGCATGCAGGTCGTCGCGCCGAAGGACGTGGGCACCTGGACGCCGGAGAAATCGTCGGTGCCGTCGAACTCGACGAGGATCGTGAGCAGCTTCGCCTGCTGGGTGGTCTTCGAGTTCTTCAGCGCCTTGGGGCTCTTGCCAGTCTCGATCGCCTTGGCCTCGGTCTTGGCCAGCTGCCTCGCCGCCACGGGGTTGCCCTGTGCGAACTTCTCGTCGTGCTTGTTCGCGAGCTCGAGCGGCGCGCCGCCGATCGGGGCTCTGGCGCCCCCTGCGGTGATCGCCGAGTCGTCAGAGGACTCGAAGGCGCCCTCGGCTCTCGGGGCCACGTAGTTCATGTAGTACTCGGAGGCGCCGATCACGGCGGGCGCCGGTGCGGCGTCCGCCTGTGGCGGGGCCGCGGTGGCTGAGCCGGTACCGAGCGTCACGAGCCCGGTGGTGACCAGCGTCAGCGCTGTCGTCGTCGCCAAGGCACGTCGTCGTGCCTGAGCAGTCCGTCTGGACATGTTTCTCCTTTCGCGCGCATCGGGGAGAGGGTTGCCGCCTCGATGCGGTTGTCGTGCGCTGATCAGCACACCCGTAAAGGTCTACCGGAGATCGGGGTCCCGACGGAATAGCCGAACGGCCAGGTTCGATGTGTCGATCGCTGAAGCCGGATATACAAGGACGTCCTAGTAAATCTGCGGGAGGCCGAGTAACATCGTCATTGTGCCAAAGACGGCTCGAAGGGACATCACACAATGACTCGTACAATCCCGCATTTCGTAGGCGGATCGCTCCTGACGCCCGACGGCGGGCGCTTCGCCGACGTGTTCGAGCCGAGCACCGGCGCCGTGCAGGCGCGGGTGCCTCTCGCCTCGGCCGATGAGGTCCGCAGCGCGATCGCGAACGCGGAGGCGGCGCAGCCCGGGTGGGCTGCCACCAACCCGCAGAAGCGCGCACGCGTGCTGCTGAGGTTCCTCGATCTGGTGCAGCGCGAGATGCAGTCGCTGGCCGAGCTCCTCGCGAGCGAGCACGGCAAGACCGTCGACGACGCCAAGGGCGACATCCAGCGCGGACTCGAGGTGATCGAGTTCGCCGCGGGTGCCCCGCATCTTCTCAAGGGCGAGTACTCCACCGGTGCAGGTGCGGGAATCGACGTGTACTCGATGCGCCAGCCGCTGGGCGTGGTCGCCGCGATCACCCCGTTCAACTTCCCGGCCATGATCCCGCTGTGGAAGGCGGGCCCCGCGCTCGCCGCCGGCAACGCCGTCATCCTCAAGCCCAGCGAGCGCGACCCCTCGGTGCCGGTCCGACTCGCCGAGCTCTTCCTCGAGGCGGGCCTGCCTGCCGGCGTCCTCAACGTCGTCCACGGCGACAAGGAGGCCGTCGACGCGCTGCTCACGGACGAGCGCATCCGCGCCGTCGGCTTCGTCGGATCGACCCCGATCGCCGAGTACATCTATACGACGGCATCCGCCAACGGCAAGCGCGCGCAGTGCTTCGGCGGCGCGAAGAACCACATGATCGTGATGCCCGACGCCGACCTCGACCAGGCGGTCGACGCGCTCATCGGGGCCGGCTACGGCTCGGCGGGAGAGCGCTGCATGGCGATCTCGGTGGCGGTGCCGGTGGGTGAGGAGACGGCGGATGCTCTCGCCGCCAAGCTCCTCGAACGGGTCGCTCAGCTGCGGATCGGGCCGTCGCTCGCTGCGGACGTCGACTACGGACCCCTCGTGAACCGGGCGGCGGTCGAGCGCGTCGAGGGGTACATCCAGCAGGGGATCGACGAGGGCGCGACGCTCCTCGCCGACGGACGCGGGTTCACCGTGTCAGGACACGAGGAGGGCTTCTACCTCGGCCCGACGCTGTTCGACCACGTCACCACCGACATGGCGATCTATCGTGAGGAGATCTTCGGCCCGGTGCTCGTGATCGCCCGCGCCGCAGACTACGAAGAGGCGCTGCGCATGGCGAACGATCACGAGTACGGCAACGGCGTCGCGATCTTCACGCGCGACGGCGACGCCGCCCGCGACTTCGCCGCCCGCGTCCAGGTCGGCATGGTCGGCGTGAACGTGCCGATCCCGGTGCCGATCGCGTACTTCACCTTCGGCGGCTGGAAGCGCAGCGGCTTCGGGGACCTCAACCAGCACGGCGCCGACGCCTTCCGCTTCTACACGAAGACCAAGACCGTGACGAGCCGCTGGCCGTCCGGCATCCGGGACGGCGCCAGCTTCGTCATCCCCACGATGCACTGACCCTTCGACAGGCTCAGGGACCCAAGAGAAGACGAGTTCAGGAACAGACATGACAATGACCACCGTCACCACCACCGCCGAGGAGCGCGAGGCCATCCTCGACGCGGTGCGGGAGTTCACCGACACCGAGCTCGCACCGCACTCACTCGAGCGCGACGAGAAGCACATCTTCCCTCGGGAGTCGCTGCACAGGGCCGGGGAGCTGGGCCTCGGCGGCATCTACGTCCGCGAGGACTTCGGCGGCTCGGGGCTCAGCCGCACCGACACCGTGGCGATCTTCGAGGAGCTCGCGAAGGGCGACCCCGCGGTCGCCGCGTACATCTCGATCCACAACATGGTCGTGTGGATGATCGACACCTACGGCGACGACGCGCAGCGCGGCGCCTGGCTGCCGAAGCTCACGGCCATGGAGGAGTTCGGCGGCTACTGCCTGACCGAGCCGGGCGCGGGCTCCGATGCCGCGAACATCGCGACCAGCGCCGTGCGCGACGGCGACGACTACGTGCTCACCGGTGTGAAGCAGTTCATCTCCGGTGCCGGCGAGGCCGCCGTGTACGTCGTCATGGCGCGTACCGGGGCGCCGGGAGCGAGGGGAATCAGCGCGTTCCTCGTCGGCGGAGACGCCGAGGGGCTCAGCTTCGGAGCGCCGGAGAAGAAGATGGGGTGGCACGCCCAGCCCACGCGGCAGGTCATCCTCGACGGCGTGCGGGTGCCGGCATCCGCCATGCTGGGCGAGGAGGGGAAGGGCTTCGCGATCGCGATGTCCGCCCTCAACGGCGGTCGCCTCAACATCGCGGCCTGCTCGCTCGGCGGCGCGCAGTGGGCGCTCGACCGGGCCGTGCAATACGTCCACGAGCGGGTCGCCTTCGGGGAGCCCCTCGCCGAGAAGCAGTCGATCCTGTTCGCGATCGCCGACATGCGCACCGACCTGCAGGCCGCTCGCCTCATGGTGCGCGACGGTGCCCAGGCGGTCGACGAGCACGCACCCGACGCCACGATGCGCTGCGCGATGGCCAAGCGCTTCGCGACGGATGCCGGCTTCGACGTCGCCAACAGGGCCCTTCAGCTGCACGGCGGCTACGGGTACCTTCAGGATTACGGGATCGAGAAGGTCGTGCGCGACCTGCGAGTGCACCAGATCCTGGAAGGGACGAACGAGATCATGCGGCTGATCGTCGGACGAGAGATGCTGCGGCCCGCCGGGTCGAACCAGATGCGGAGCGCATCATGACCCGCATCGCGTTCCTGGGCCTTGGCCACATGGGACTGCCGATGGCGAAGAACCTCATCGCGGCCGGGCACGAGGTGCGCGGTTTCGACCTCATGGATGCCGCGATCGAGGCCGCGAAGGCGGCGGACGTGCCGGTGACCGAGTTCGGCATCGACGCGGTCGCCGGCGCCGAGGTCGTCATCACGATGTTCCCTGCGGGCAAGCACGTGATCCAGGCCTACCAGGACGGTCTGCTGGCGGCGGCCGAGCCCGGCACGCTCTTCATCGAGTCGTCGACGATCGCGGTCGACGAGGCCCGCACCGTGCACGAGCTCGCGGTCGAGGCGGGGCACCGCAACATCGACGCGCCCGTCTCGGGCGGGGTCGTCGGCGCCGAGAACGGGACGCTGGCGTTCATGGTGGGCGGCTCAGACGAGGACTTCGCCGAGGCGCTGCCGCTGCTCGAGGCGATGGGCAAGCGCATCGTGCACTGCGGCGGACCCGGTCTCGGCCAGGCGGCGAAGGTGTGCAACAACATGATCCTGGGGGTCTCGCAGATCGCGGTCGCCGAGGCGTTCGTACTGGGGGAGCGGCTGGGTCTCGAGCACCAGGCCCTGTTCGACGTGGTGTCGCAGGCATCCGGGCAGTGCTGGTCGATCACGACCAACTGCCCCGTCCCCGGTCCGGTGCCGACGAGTCCGGCGAACCGCGACTACCAGCCCGGCTTCGCCGGCGCGCTGATGGCGAAGGACCTGGGTCTCGCGCTGCAGGCGATCGAGCAGACGTCCACCGATGCCCGGATGGGGCGGCTCGCTCAGGAGCTGTACGCGGCCTACGCCGCAGGCGCCGGTGCGACCCGTGACTTCTCCGGCATCATCACCGACATCCGCGAGGACCGCGTCTGAGAGGTGGTGCTCGCGGGACATACTGAAGAGCACCACGACCGAGAGGGCCTGATGATGACCGAGTACGAGACGATCCTTGTCGAGCAGCGCGGACGCGTCGGGTGGATCACGCTGAACCGCCCGGAGGCGCTGAACGCGCTGAACGCGAGGCTCGCCGAGGAGATCACCGCGGCAGCCATCGCGTACGACGTCGACGACGGCGTCGGCGCGATCGTCGTCACCGGCTCGGAGAAGGCCTTCGCGGCGGGCGCGGACATCAAGGAGATGGAGGCGATGTCGGCGGCCGAGATGATCGCGACCGATCACTTCGGCGTCTGGCGCGACTTCGCCGCTGTGCGCACCCCTGTGATCGCGGCCGTCTCCGGCTTCGCGCTCGGCGGCGGATGCGAGCTGGCGATGATGTGCGACATCATCCTGGCGGCGGACACGGCGAAGTTCGGCCAGCCCGAGATCAACCTCGGCGTCATCCCCGGCATGGGCGGCACGCAGCGGCTGATCCGCGCGGTCGGCTATTACAAGGCGGCCGAGCTCGTTCTGTCCGGCCGGTTCATGGGGGCGGAGGAGGCGGAGCGCTCGGGGCTGGTCTCGCGCGTGGTTCCGGCATCCGATCTGCTCGCCGAGGCGGCGAAGCTCGGCGAGACGATCGCGTCGAAGTCGCTGCCGTCGGTCTACGCGGCGAAGGCGGCGCTGGATGCTGCCATGGAGACGACCCTCGCCGAGGGGCTGGCGCACGAGAAGCAGTCGTTCGCGGCGCTGTTCGACACCGCCGACCAGAAGGAGGGCATGGCGGCCTTCCGGGAGAAGCGCACGCCGGACTTCCAGAACCGCTGACCGCCGTCTGGATCGCCGACGGCCGCGCGGCTCTCAGCCGTGCAGCGCCTCGACGACCTTCGCGACCCGGCGCTCGCGGGTGGCGTCCTGCTTCGCGTCGGCGACGGAGCGGGCATGCTCTTTGCGGACCGAGTACGACAGGGCGTCGAAGGCGGCGCGCACGGCCGGGTCGGCGTCGAGCACCTCGGCGAGGGCCGGCGGCACGTCGACGGTGCGCTCTCCGGCGTCCACCCGGATCGTCGCATCGACCTCGGCGCCGATCTCGACGTCGAGATCGGCGCGAGCGGCCTTGCTGAAGCCGATCATGTTCTCTCCGCCCATGCGGCCGAGACGAAGGCGCGCTGTGCGGCCGCCGATCGTGACGGCGACGGGGAATGCCTTGCCGGCGCCGAGACTTGCGACCTGCTCGTCGGTGAGCAGGATGGCGGCCGCCGGGCCGCGCGGTTCCAGCACGGTGTGCAGGTTCAGTTCGCTCATGGGGACAGCGTACGCCCGCGCCGCTCGGCTTCTACGGCGAGCACGGCGTTGCGCTCTTCGATGAGCCGGCGCATGTACTCGCGCATGAACAGGCGGTCGACGACGCGCCCGATGAACCAGAACGGGGAGGCGAACGTGATCGTGTCGCGCATCAGCGTGCCCTGCGGATGCTCCGTGAACACGTGCTCGTGCAGGAAGCTTCCGAACGGCCCCGAGATCTGCCTGTCGCAGAAGCGACGCGGCGGGTCGATGTCGAAGACCACCGAGCGCAGGCGGAACGGGATGCCGAAGTGACTCGCGCGCCAGGTCACCGTCGAGCCTTCGGCGAAGGCGCCGCCGGCGGGCGCCTCGATCATCGTCTCGCCATACCGTGCCATGGAGCGCACGTGCAGGGCGGGGTCGAGGGACGCGTGGAACACCGTCGCAGGGGGAGCGGCGATCACCCGTTCCAGGACGAACTGCGCCATCTCAGAGCGGCTCGGGCTGCGGGCGCGGATCGGCGAAGTCGCCGGCCGCCTTGCGCATCCTCGCCACGATCGCGACGAGCTCGGCGGCATCCGCGCGGCTGATCCCCGGGGCGGCGAACACCTCGGCGTTCAGCGCAGTGGTCGCGCGGTCGACGAGGTCGCGGCCGTCGTGCGTGAGCGCGAGCATCGCGGCCCGCCCGTCGTGCGGATGCGGCTCGCGCACGATGAGTCCGTCGCGCACGAGCCGGTCGGCTGTGCTCGTGACGGTGGTGGCGTGCACCTGCAGGCGTGCGACCACGCTCGACAGGGGCAGGCGTCCCGCGCGGCTGAACGCGAGCAGTCGCAGCACCTCGTACCGGGCGAACGTCAGGGCGAAGGGCTTCAGCGTCGCGTCCACGCGGGCCAGCAGCAGCTGCTGAGCGCGCATGACCGAGGTGACCACGGTCATGCCGTCCGCGGCATCCGACCATCCGTGCGCCAGCCACTGCCGCTTCGCCTCGGCGAGCGGATCCACGGGCAGCGGACGCGAGTTGGACACGGTTCTAAGGTAGGGCATGGGTCGTCCCGAGCCACGCTGGGTCTCGGTTGCGTGCCGCATGGCACCCAGTTTCAGGGCACTAGAATCAAGGCAGTCGTGAGGAGTAGTCGATGAAGATCTTCGTCCTGGTCAAAGAGGTGCCGGACACGTATGGCGATCGCAAGCTGGACCTGGAGACCGGACTGGCGGATCGCGCGGCCGGTGACGTGGTGCTCGATGAGATCACCGAGCGTGCGCTCGAAGTCGCGCTGAGTCATGCCGACAAGAACGAGGGCACCGAGGTCGTGGCGCTGTCCATGGCGCCGGAGGGATCGACCGCGTCGGTGCGGCGGGCTCTGGCGATCGGCGCGGCGTCGGCGGTGCACATCGCCGATGAGCAGCTGGCCGGTGCGGACCTGACGTTGACCGCCGAGGTGCTGGCCGCGGCGATCCGCAGGGGAGCACCGGATCTGGTGATCACGGGCAATCTGTCGACCGACGGCTCGGGCGGGGTGGTCCCGGCGATGCTGGCCGAGCATCTCGGGTGGGCGCAGGCGACCGCGCTCACCTCGGTCGAGATCGGCACGGACGGCGTCAGGGGCACCCGGGGTGCGGATGCCGGCGCGCAGGAGGTGTCCGCGCCGCTTCCGGCGGTCATCTCGATCACCGAGGCGCTGCCGGATGCGCGGTTCCCGAACTTCAAGGGCATCATGGCGGCGAAGAAGAAGCCGGTCGAGGTGCTCACGCTCGCGGATCTCGGTGTCTCCGCCGACCCGTCGCTCGCACCGCGGGCGATCATGACCGCGGTGTCGGAGAAGCCGCCGCGCGCCGCGGGCGTGAAGATCGTCGATGACGGCGACGCGGCGCAGAAGCTGGTGGCCTACCTCGTGCAGAACAGGCTGGTGTGATGATGGGCTACCCGGAGAAATCGATCCTCGTCCTCGTCGACGTCACGCCTTCGGGCGACGCGGCGCCCAGCACGGCCGGCCTGATCGGTGCGGCATCCGCGATCGGTGCGCCGGTCGCGCTCGTGGTCGGCGGAAGCCAGGCGGCGGTCGATGCGGCCGCGACGGCGGGCGCGCAGGTCGTGCTCACGGCGTCGGGCGATGAAGCGGCGCTGACCGTGCCGATCGTCGACGCGCTGCAGGCGGCGTTCGAGCGGGTGCGGCCGGATGCGGTGCTGATCTCGAACTCGATCACCGGGCGCGATGTCGCGGGGCGGTTCGCGGTTCGGACGAAGAACGCCGTGTCGGCGGATGCGGTCGGCGTCTCCCGCGACGACGAGGGCATCGTCGCCCACCATTCGGTCTACGGCGGCGCATACCTGGTCGATTCGGCGGCGACGTTCGGTGCCCCGGTGATCACGGTGCGCCAGGGCGCGGCGGATGCGCGGGCTGAGGCGGTGACCTCTCCGGTCGTCGAGGCGCTCGAGCCCACGGCATCCGGTGCCGTGGCGGCGACCGCCGGGACGGTCGCGGCTGTCGAGGCGACGTCGTCGCGCCCCGACCTGCGCGGCGCGACCAAGGTCGTCTCGGGCGGGCGTGGCCTTGCCTCGAAGGAGAAGTTCGTGCTCGTCGAGGAGCTCGCGGATGCTCTGGGCGCGGCGGTCGGCGCGTCGCGCGCGGCGGTGGATGCCGGGTACATCCCGCAGTCGCACCAGGTGGGTCAGACCGGCGTGTCCGTGTCGCCGCAGCTGTATGTCGCACTGGGCATCTCGGGTGCGATCCAGCATCGGGCCGGGATGCAGACGGCGAAGAACATCGTCGCGATCAACAAGGACGGCGAGGCGCCGATCTTCGACGTCGCCGACTTCGGCATCGTCGGGGATCTGTTCACGATCGTGCCGCAGGTGATCGCGGCCCTCGAGGCGCGGAAGAAGTAGGGATGGCGACGCGGATGCTGAGGCGGGGCCTGCCGCGCACGCCCGGCGGAGAGCCCTGGCCGCCCGCGGATGCGGCAGCCGAGGTCGTCGAGGAGTCCCCGGCCGCGCCTGCGGCTCCGGTCGTCGAGGTCGTCGTCGAGGAGGGGACAGCTCTGCGCCGAGGCCTCCCGCGCACACCTGGCGGGGAGCCATGGCCGCCCGCGTCTTCACCGGTCGTTGAGCGAGCGAAGCGAGACGAGACGTCTCAGGCGTCCGAAGCTCCGGCGGGAGACGAGCGTGTCGTCTCGGTCGCTCCGATCCCTCGCTCAACGACCGAGAGGGCGGTCGCTCCGCTCCCTCGCTCAACGATCGAGGAGGGCGTCACTTCGACCCCTGGGTCGATGACCGATGCGGGAACTGCCTCGGTCCGGCGCGGCCTGCCCCGCTCGCCGGGCGGCGAGGCCTGGCCGCCTGCCGGCACGATGCCGTCGATCACAGTTCCTGAGCTCGTGTCCGAGCCCGCTTTCCCGACGACGGAAGCGACCGCAGCGGCAGAACCTCCCGTGACTGCCGCGCACTCGACTGCTGTGCCCGCCGCGACCGCTGTCGTCCCGGCATCCGACCTCGGCACGCCGCTGTCCGCGAAGCCGACGGTGTGGCACGGCACGGCTCCACGCCGTATCGCCGTGGCGGCTCCGGCATCCGCTCGTCCGCGTCCCGTGTGGACGCAGGCGATCGCGGTCCTGTTCGGTGCTGCGGCGCTGGGCGTCATCGCCGGCGCGGCCGTCGCGTTCGTGCGCGCGCTGCTGAGCCTGCCGTCCCTGCAGGACTTCCTGGCGGCGTTCCCGGGCGAGTACGAGCCGGCGATCGCGGTCGAGGCCGGCTTCGCGCCGTGGATCGGGTGGCAGCACTTCTTCAACATGTTCCTGATGGTGCTGATCATCCGCTCCGGGTTGACGATCCGGACGGAGAAGCGGCCGACGGCGTTCTGGACCCCGCGCGGCGACCCGAAGGGCAAGGTCAGCCTGACGATCTGGTTCCACCAGTCGCTCGACCTGCTGTGGCTGATCAACGGCGTGATCTTCATCGTGCTGCTGTTCGTCACCGGGCACTGGGTGCGGATCGTGCCGACGAGCTGGGAGGTCTTCCCGAACGCGCTCTCGGCCGCCCTGCAGTACGTGTCGTTCGACTGGCCGACCGAGCACGGCTGGGTCAATTACAACAGCCTGCAGCAGCTCGCCTACTTCGCGACCGTGTTCATCGCCGCCCCCCTGGCAGCGATCACCGGATTCCGGATGTCGGGGATGTGGCCGAAGAACGCCGAGAAGCTGTCGAAGGCCTATCCGATCGAGTGGGCGCGCGCCGTGCACTTCCCGGTGATGCTCTACTTCGTGCTGTTCATCATCGGACACGTCGCACTGGTGTTCCTGACCGGGTTCCTGCGCAACCTGAACCACATGTTCGCCTCGTCGGACGCGGTCACCTGGACAGGTTTCTGGGTGTTCGTCGCAGCCATGGTCGTGATCGCGATCGGCTGGTTCGCCGCCCGCCCGCTCGTGCTCGCCCCCGTCGCGAAGCTGTTCGGGCAGGTCTCAGGGCGCTGAGCTCGCTTGCCCCGCGCCATAACTCCGGAGAACTGACTAGCCGAGACGCAGAATCGGTCGTCATCGAGAAGATGACGACCGATTCTCCGGAGTTATGGAGCCGCGCTCAGCGCACGAAGCGGACCTCGGTCAGCGTCTCGCCGAGGAACGGCTCGGTGTGGCTCGCACCGTCGAGAGCGAAGCCGTTGCGCGAGTAGAAGCGGTGTGCGCGGGGGTTGTCGTCAGCGACCCACAGGTAAAGCGGCTCGTCCTTCTCGACCGCGGCGTCGAACAGCTTCTGGCCGATGCCGGTCGAGTGCCACGCGTCGAGGAGATAGATGAAGTAGAGCTCACGGAACGCCGGAGCGTCCTTGTCGCGGGCAGGGCCGGAGCCGGCGAAGCCGACGATCTCGCCATCGACGAGGGCGGCGTTCATCTTGAACTCGGGGCCCTGAGCGGCCCAGTGGGTCCAGAGCTCGGCCATGCGCCGGGGCGAGACCTTCTCCAGCGCGGCCTTGCTGATCAGGTGATCGTAGGTCTCGTGCCAGCACTGCGCGTGCACTCGGCCGAGGGCTTCCGCGTCCACATCACGGACCGGACGGACGATGACTTCGGGGTGGGCTTCGGCGCTCATGCCGCGACTCTACGCGCGGTGTCCGCCAAGAGGAAATCGAGCGAACACGGCCCATGACACACGCGCGGACGGTGGAGGTTTCGCACAATGATGTTCGCGGTTCATGCGCCGGTGGCTACGATCGATCCTCGTGAACGTGATCTGGCGCACCCTCCTCGTGATCCTCCGCGCGCGTCGCCGGGTGCGACGGGGGAAGACACTCGACCCGACGACCGTGGGCATCGTCTCGGTGACGACGCTGCCGACCGACCTCGACATCCTCCGGCACATGAACAACGGCCGCTACCTGTCGCTGTTCGACCTCGGGCGCTGGGACCAGCTGATCCGCACTGGGCTCTTCGACGCCATGAAGGAGCGCGGCTGGTACGCGGTCGTCTCCAGCGAGACCATCACCTTCCGCAAGTCCCTCCAGCTCTGGCAGCGGTTCGAGATCCAGTCCCGTTTCATCGGGCACGACGAGAAGGCGCTGTTCATGGAACACAGGGCTGTGGTCGACGGGGAGGTGTACGCGCGGGCGATCGTCAGGGCGCGGATGCTGCGGCGCACAGGCGGCACCGTCAGCAACGAAGAGCTGTTCGCCGCCGTCGGCAAGCCGGACGGCGTCCCGGAGATCGACCCGTGGGTGCACGACTGGGCCGCGGCATCCGCCCTCCCTCCCGTGCGCACGCCCGCGCCGAGCGTGTGGAACTGAGGTCCCGATGACCCTCGCGGACATCTGGGGAGCAGGCGGGCGGGCGCCCGGCCGCACTCTGCTCGTCGGCTGCGGCAAGCTCGGCATCGGGCTCGGGCGGCGGCTCGTCGCCGGTGGCTGCGAGGTCGTCGCGATCCGTCGCGACCCCGACGGCCTTCCGGACGAGTTCGAGGCGATCGGGGCGGATCTGCGGCTGCCGCTCGCGCAGAAGCTGCCTGAGTGCGATTCGGTCGTGATCACGGTCCCGCCGGACGCCGCCGCGACCGCCCACCATTCGGTCTATGTCGACGTGCTCATCAACCTGGCCGACGCCCTGCCCTCCCGCCCGGGGCGGGTCGTGTTCGTCTCATCGACGCGGGTCTTCGAGGGGCGTCCGGGACCGCAGCCGCTGACGGAGAAGGATGCTCCGGCTCCGAGCGGCGCGCGCAGCATCGAGCTGCTCGCGGGGGAGTCCACAGCCGAGCGGCTCTTCGACGCCTGCATCGTGCGACCGGCCGGCATCTACGGACCAGGACGGGACTCGCTGATCAGGCGGGTCGCCGAGGGGGCGCCCGTCGACGGTTCGCGCAGGACCAACCGCATCCACGAGACCGACCTCGTCTCCCTGCTCGAGGCGATGCTGCGGGCGGAGAGCCCGCCCACCCTCATCCACGCCGTCGATCAGGAGCCGGCACCGCTCGGTGACGTCGTGTCGCACATCGCGTCGCGGCTCGGTGTGGCCCCTCCGCCGCCAGCGGTGTCGGAGTCCGGCGGCGGGACCGTGCTCGACGGGAGCCTGCTGGCCGGATTCCTCGGCTCCCTCCGGTACCCGACCTATCGCGAGGGCTACGACGGGATGCTCGAGGCGCGCGCCGCCGCGGACGGCTCGCGCCGACCGGCCTGATGCGCGGTATCCTCGGGTCGTGCTGGCGATCCTGACGACGACGGGCCGGGTGCTGTGGAGGCACTGGCCGGCGATGCTGGCGTGGTATCTCGCCGGCATCCTCGTGCACTACGCGGTCATCCAGTTCGCCGGCTTCGTCGGCGCCTACACGGCGACCGTCGGCTTCCTGCTGCTGCCGCTGGCGATCCTCGCGAGGCTCATCAGCCTGGTCGCCATGTTCCTCGTGCTCCGGGACGGCCTGCGCAACCTGCAGGAGGTCGCTCCGCTTCCGGAGTCGCCGGCCGAGCGCCGTCGGACATTCCTCTCTGCGCTGCTCGCCGGCATCCTCCCGTTCTTCGCCGTGTACTGGGCCCAGAAGCTGCTGCGCGAGGACGTGATCGCGTACTCGTCGCGGGCGCTCGAGGTCAGGAACGGCATCGTCTGGACGGCCATGGCCGACGGCGAGGGACCGGTGAGCAGTGCCGACACCGTGCTGAACCTCCCGTTCAACCTGTGGACGGTCTCGATCATCGTGCTCGCGTTCGCCGGACGCTGGGCGTGGTCGAAGTGGTCGGAGAAGCTCGCGAGCTGGCTCTCGCCGGTCGCGGTGTACTTCGAGGTCGTCTGGGTCTTCTTCTCCGTCATCCTGATCGGCGATCTCGTCGACACGGTGAAGGCATGGGTCGACAGTCGCGTCGCGATGGCCGTCCTCGAGGACATCCGCGAGACGGTCCTGGACGCGGTCGCGCCGCTGCGGTGGCTCTGGGAGGCGATCGGCTGGGTGGTGTCCGAAGCCGGGCCCGTCCTGATCGCCCCGCTCGCCTGGCTCACCATCGCCGGCGTCGTGTTCGGACAGGCGATCGTCGCGGAGAAGCTCCGCCTCGAGCTGCGGGTGATCTCCCGGTTCCGCGAGCATGCGAAGGCGATCCCCAACCCGCTGGTGCGCCGGCTCAAGGACCTCGGAGACGAGCTCGGGGCGCGGTTCCGTCCGATCGGCCGGGCGCTGCTGCTGATGTGGCGGGCCGGCCCGGTGCTCGTCGCCTCCTACGCGCTGCTGTACGCGGCGGTCAAGGCGCTCGAGTCGTATCTCCAGCTCGGCATCACCCGTCTGATCGGCCCGCAGGAGTTCGTGCTCTGGGCCATCGCGCTGCCGGTCGTGTCGCTGATCCCGATGCTGCTCATCGAGCCGCTCCGGATCGCGGTGATCAGCGGGGCCTACGACGCCACGCTCGGGCGCCTGCGCCGGCGGCCGGTGTCGGCGGACGCTCCGCACCAGTCTTCCGAGGAGCGCGAGATCCGGGCGGTGGCGGATGCCGCAGGCCTGCTGCCGGCTTCCGCGGATGCCGTCGCCGCAGCGATCGTCACGGCCCCCGCCCGCGATGTGGTCGGTGGTCAGGGCTCGAGCGGGAACCTCAGGAACGAACCGGCGGATTCCTCCCCGGGAGAGCGCACGTCGACCCAGAACGGGCCGTCGGCGTCGTCCGGCACGACGAACGGGACGATGAGCTCGTAGTCCCCGGTGTCGGCGGTCGTGCATCGCTCCGGCTCGTCGGAGTCGTACTCCAGCCCGATCTCGGTGCGGGCCGACGACCACTCGCGCCCCGTCGGCTGGTGCACGAGCACGACCTCGCACGACACCCCATCGGGGCCGGCGTCGACCGGGATGGCCGCGGCGATCAGGGCGGAGCCCGGCGGGACGTCGAGTCCGCTGAGGTCGTCGATCTCGCCGCCGCGGATGGGGCCGAAGGTCGCGCCGACGAAATCCGCCTCGCCCCCCTCCGCCACGAGGATCGGTTTGTAGGGCCGCGCGCCGTAGCCGTAGTACTCGTGCCATCCCTGCCACCCGATGGCGAGAGCGGTCGCCGGCACGAGGACGGCGAGCGCGATCAGCGCGAGGGCGTTGCGCCGCCACCAGGATGCCGGGCGCGCCGGCGGTGCGGGGGTCTGCGGGGTCACCGGGGCAGGACGGGTGAGCGGCGCGACGGGCGGTTCCGGGATCGTCATCGTGCCCACCGGGTTTCGTCCAGAGGCACCTCGGACTCGACGCTCAGCTCGTCGAGGTCGACGGAAAGCTCGATCATGCCGTCGAGGACCACGTCGCGGGTGAGCCCCAGGTGGAGGGTGGCGGTGCCGCTCAGCGCGTCGTCCGGCAGTTCGAACGCGAGGCTGCCGGACCTGGCCACCCCGGTGAAGAGCCTGGTCCGGTAGAAGGTCGTCCCGCGGTCGGTCGCGATGAACTCACGGTCGTCGATCGTCAGCGTCGCCAGCCCGAGGACGGTCGCCACCTGCGTCTGGTCCGTGGCCGCTTCGAGATCGACCACGAGCCAGGTTCCCTCGGCCGACCAGCCGTCCGCGTCCTCCACGCGCCGTGCCGCATGGACGTCGGTGATCGTGACCGTGAGGTTGCGCGCCGATGCGGTCTCGCCGATCGCCGCCGCCGTCGGGAACGGAGCCTGCGCGGAGCCCTCTGGGAGCGTGACCTCGACGAGCGCCCAGGCGCCGGCGAGCAGCACGGTCGTGAGCAGCCAGGGCGCGACCTTCCTCTTCAGCGCCGTGCTCACGGCGTCTTCGCCTTCTCGATCGTGGCGGTCACGGTGGCGCCCACGCGTACCTCGTCCCAGAAGTCCTGGCCCCTCAGGACGTTGTCGCCGACGTGATGGGTGGAGTCGGGAAGCGTCAGGGTGACGGTCTCGCCGTCGCGGAAGTCCGACGGGCCGACCAGCCAGGCGAGCAGGAGACGGGCGGGGACATCGGGCTGCAGCATCCCGGGAATGCCGCCGTCATCCGTCCGAGAGAGCGACGGTGCACCCTCCGCGCCGTCCAGGCGGATGCCGTCTACGGTGGGAGACGCCTCGGCATGCGCGGCCGAGGGCCTCGGCTTGCCGAAGGTGTTGACGACGTCGACCACGACGACCAGCACCTTCTCGCCCTTCTCCTCGTCGGGGAAGACCATGGCGTCGCCGCGTTCGTCGCGGAGCTCGACCCCCACGACCGTCAGCTCGAGGTCCGAGCCGCGGTAGGTGTCGCCGACCGAGAGCTCCGGAACCGCCGTGGCGGGCATGGCCTCGAGTCCGCCGAAGGCCGCGGTGGTGGCCAGCAGCACGGCTCCGGCACCCGTGACGAGCCACGGCGTCGGCACGAGATCGACGGTGCGCCGTGCCCAGCCGAGCAGCTTCGCCCGCGCATCGGCGCCGGTGCGCGCTGCGGCCGCGGCATCCGGTTCTGACGCCGGCAGCGCGGCCGTGTTCTTCTCCCCCACGGCAAAAGCATAGAGCGGCACGCTCGGGATGCGGGTGCGGCCCGTCGTGCGCTTTCCTCAAGAAGACCGATTCTTTACGTGTCACAGATGCGAAGATTCGACGGGTGGGGCGCGGCCGTCAGTAATGTAGGCCGAGCGTCAGGGGCATCGCTGCCCCAGGATCCCCGTCCGAGAGCACAACAGCGTGCAGGCGGGAAGAGGAGGTTGCATTGGCAGTCATCGGCATCGTGCGTGAGCCTGCGGGCGAAGCGCGCGTCTCGGCCACCCCGGCGACGCTCGCGTCGCTGCGGAAGCTGGGGCATGAAGTGGTCGTGGAGCGGGGTGCGGGAGCATCCGCGTCCTATCTCGACGACGAGTACGAGGCCGCAGGCGCCTCGCTCGTCGACAGAGCGCGGGCGTGGGGGAGTGAGATCGTCCTCGCCATCACGGCACCGGGGGCGGCGGAGATCGCCCTCCTCGCAGACGGGGCGACCATCGTCGCACTCCTGTCGCCGGCGCTGCGCCCCGACCTCGTCGAATCCCTCGCGCAACGCGGGATCACCGCCCTCGCGCTCGACGCGGTGCCGCGGATCTCGCGGGCGCAGTCGATGGACGTGCTGAGCTCGATGGCGAACATCGCCGGCTACCGCGCCGTGGTGGAGGCCGCTCACGAGTTCGGGCGCTTCTTCACCGGTCAGGTCACCGCCGCCGGCAAGGTGCCGCCCGCCAAGGTGCTCGTCGCCGGAGCCGGGGTGGCCGGCCTCGCCGCGATCGGGGCCGCCTCGAGCCTCGGCGCCATCGTGCGCGCGACCGACCCGCGGCCGGAGGTCGCCGACCAGGTCAAGTCGATCGGCGGGGAGTACATCCCGGTCGACGTCGCGGTGGAGAAGTCCGCCGACGGCTACGCCAAGGCCACCAGCGCGGACTACGACCGCCGCGCCGCCGAGATCTACACCGAGCAGGCGGCGGACGTCGACATCGTCATCACGACGGCGCTCATCCCCGGGCGGGCGGCTCCGCGCCTGATCACGGCATCCGATGTCGCGCTGATGAAGCCCGGCAGCGTGATCGTCGACATGGCCGCCGGGCAGGGCGGGAACGTCGAGGGCTCCGTCGCCGGCGAGCGCGTCGTCACCGCGAACGGCGTCATCATCCTCGGCTACACCGATCTCGCGTCCCGGCTCGCCACCCAGGCGTCGCAGCTGTACGGCACGAACCTCGCCAACCTCGTCGCGCTGCTCACTCCCGGCAAGGACGGAGAGCTGACGATCGACTTCGACGACGTCGTGCAGCGCTCCGTGACGGTGGTGCGCGACGGCGAGGTGACCTGGCCGCCTCCGCCCGTCCAGGTGGCAGCGCCGGCCCCGGTCGCCGCCGCTGCCCCGGTCGAGATCCCTGCGCCGAAGACCATGTCGGCTGGCCGCAAGGCGCTGCTCGTCGTCCTCGGCATCGCCGCGCTCTTCGCCGTCAACGCGTTCGCGCCGGCACCGCTGCCGCAGCACTTCACGGTTCTCGTGCTGTCGGTCGTGATCGGCTTCTACGTGATCGGCAAGGTCCACCACGCCCTGCACACGCCCCTCATGTCGGTGACCAACGCCATCTCCGGCGTGATCGTCGTCGGCGCCATGCTGCAGGTCACGTCCTCGGACGTCGTGGTGCAGGTGCTCGCGGGCGTCGCAGTGCTGCTCGCGTCCATCAACATCTTCGGAGGCTTCGCGGTGACCAGACGGATGCTCGCCATGTTCACACTCGGGAAATCCACGAAGGGCGGCCAGAAGTGACCGTCGACGCGCTCGCGGGCGCGGCGTACATCGTCGCGGCCCTGTTGTTCATCCTGAGCCTCGCGGGGCTCAGCAAGCACGAGTCCGCCCGATCGGGCGTGCTCTTCGGCATCTCCGGCATGACGATCGCGCTGCTCGCGACGATCGCCCTGACCATCGCGAACGCCTGGACCACCGGGGCCTTCATCGGTCTCGCGCTCCTCCTCGTCGCCGTGCTGGTCGGCGCCGGCATCGGCCTCTGGCGGGCCAGGGTCGTCGAGATGACCGGCATGCCCGAGCTCATCGCTCTGCTGCACAGCTTCGTCGGACTCGCGGCCGTGCTCGTCGGGTGGAACGGCTACCTCGCCCACCCGGAGATCGCCGCCGAGCTCGCCGGCATCCACAACGCCGAGGTCTTCATCGGCGTCTTCATCGGCGGCGTCACCTTCACCGGCTCGATCGTCGCGTACCTCAAGCTCTCGGCGAAGATGTCGTCCAAGCCGCTGATGCTGCCGGGGAAGAACGTGCTCAACGTGCTCGCGCTCGTCGGGTTCCTCGCCCTCACGGTGTGGTTCGTCGTCGATCAGCAGCTCTGGCTGCTCGTCGCGGTGACCCTGCTCTCCTTCGCCCTCGGCTGGCACCTCGTCGCCTCGATCGGCGGCGGCGACATGCCGGTCGTGGTCTCGATGCTCAACAGCTACTCCGGCTGGGCGGCCGCGGCCGCGGGCTTCCTGCTGAACAACGACCTGCTGATCGTCACGGGTGCGCTGGTCGGCTCCTCCGGTGCGTACCTCTCGTACGTGATGTGCAAGGCGATGAACCGCTCGTTCCTCTCGGTGATCGCCGGCGGATTCGGCATCGCCGCCCCGTCGGCATCGGATGCCGAGTACGGCGAGCACCGCGAGATCACCGCCGAGAGCGCGGCCGAGATGCTCACCGCGGCGAAGAGCGTGGTGATCACCCCCGGCTACGGCATGGCCGTCGCGCACGCGCAGTACCCGGTCGCGGATCTCGTGACCCGGCTGCGGGAGCGGGGCGTGGACGTGCGCTTCGGCATCCATCCGGTCGCAGGGCGCCTCCCCGGGCACATGAACGTGCTGCTGGCCGAGGCGAAGGTGCCGTACGACATCGTGCTGAGCATGGAAGAGGTCAACGACGATCTGGCTGCGACCTCCGTCGTGCTCGTGATCGGCGCGAACGACACCGTGAACCCGGCCGCCGCCGAGGACCCCTCGAGCCCGATCGCCGGCATGCCGGTGCTGCGGGTGTGGGAGGCCGAGAACGTGATCGTGTTCAAGCGCTCGATGGCCGCGGGCTACGCGGGCGTGCAGAATCCGCTGTTCTTCCGAGACAACGCCACGATGCTGTTCGGCGACGCGAAGCAGAAGGTGGAGGACATCATCGCGGCGCTGTGACGGTCGCCGCGGCATCCGTCTCCGCGCGCGAGCGGCTTTCGCCCCGTCGCTCGCGCGGCTGGCGCTGCCGGCATCCGCTGCTCGCGCTGTCAAACTCCGAGTCGCGCTGTCAAACTCCGAGTCGCGCTGTCAATCGCCGTTCACGCTGTGGAAACTTCTGCAGCGTGAACGGCGAAGAGCAGCGCGGTTCGGGGAACAGCAGCGCGAGTCGGTAAGTGCAGCGCGACTCGAGGCAGCACCGTGAGTCGGTAAAGTCCAGCGCGACTCCGGAACAGCAGCGCGAGCGGGCGACGCGGCGTCGGCGGCGACTGTCCTCGGCGCTCCCTCGTCGAGCGTTCGTTCGGAACTAGGCTTCAGACCATGGCAGAGTCGTCGTCTCCGGATGCCGCGGCATCCGCACCCCTCTCTCAGCGCGCAGTCGAACTCGCCCGCCGCTGGGTGGCGGAGGCTGCGGCCGCCGAGATCGATCCGGCCGCAGAGCGCCTGGCCGGCATGCTGCAGGACGCGAACGGCCTCCCGTTCACGCTCGGGTTCGTCGACGGCGTGATGCGGCCGGAGAGCCTCGGAGCCGCGGCGTCGCGGCTGCACCGCATCGCGCCGATCGTGCCGGAGTTCCTGCCCTGGTACCTGCGCGGCGCCGTGCGCCTCGGCGGCGGCATCGCGCCAGTCCTGCCGACGCCGGTGGTGCCGATCGCGCGCCGCGTGCTTCGGGAGATGGTCGGGCATCTGGTCGTCGACGCCCGGCCGGAGAAGCTCGGCACTGCGATCGAGAGGATCAGGGAGTCGGGTGCTCGACTGAACCTCAACCTGCTGGGCGAGGCCGTGCTCGGCGAGGCAGAGGCGAAGCGCCGGGTCGACGGCATCCACGACCTGATCCGCCGCCCCGACGTCGACTACGTCTCGGTCAAGGTGTCGGCGATCATCAGCCGGATCTCGATGTGGGCGTTCGACGTGGTCGTGGACGCGGTCGTCGAGAAGCTCCTGCCGCTCTACCTCACGGCTGCGTCCCCTTCGACGGGCTCAGGGACCCAGACGTTCATCAACCTCGACATGGAGGAGTACCGCGACCTCGACCTCACGATCGCGGTGTTCACGCGCATCCTCGAGGACCCCCGGCTGTTCGGGCTCGAGGCCGGGATCGTGCTGCAGACGTACCTCCCCGACGCCCTGCCCGCGCTGCAGGAGCTCACGGCCTGGGCCGGCGACCGGGTGCTGCACGGCGGCGCCCCCATCAAGGTGCGCCTGGTCAAGGGCGCGAACCTCGCGATGGAGCGGGTCGAGGCGACGATGCACGGCTGGACGCCCGCGACCTACGACACCAAGCTCGACACCGACGCGAACTACCTGCGCTGCCTCGACTGGGCGCTGCGCCCGGATCACACTCACGCCGTGCGCCTCGGCATCGCGGGGCACAACCTCTTCGGCATCGCCTACGCGTGGTTGCTCGCGGGCGAGCGGGGCGTGCGCCCTTCGACCGGCTCAGGGACCCAGCCCATCGAATTCGAGATGCTGCTCGGCATGGCGCAGGGGCAGGTCCGCGCCGTCTCCCGCGAGGTGGGCCCGGTGCTGCTGTACGTCCCTGTCGTGAAGCCCGCCGAGTTCGACGTCGCCATCAGCTATCTCGTGCGCCGGCTCGAGGAGAACGCGTCGCCGGACAACTTCCTCTCGGCCGCCTTCCGCCTCGACGAGGACGAGCGGCTCCTCATCCGCGAGCAGGACCGGTTCCTCGACGCGCTCGACCGCTCGACCTCGCCGACGCTGCGGACCGGGCCCCGGCGCACCCAGAACCGGCTGGCGCCGGTGCACGAGTCGGTGCGGCCCGTGCCCGAGTCTCCCGCGCCCGATGAGCAGCTCACGAACGCCGTGCTCGGGATCTCCCGAGGCTCGTCCGGGGAGGACGCCTTCCTGGAGACGGCCGTGTACTCCGAGCGCGAGCTCAAGAGCACAGAGCTGGACGCGGATGCCGGTGGCGCACCGGGATTCGCGAACGCACCCGACAGCGACCCTGCGCTCCCGGTGAACCGGGACTGGGCGCGCGACGTGCTGGCGCGCATCCCGTCGTCGACGGCGGGGACGGCGACGGTCACGGCATCCCGCGTCGACGACCCCGAGACGCTCGACCGGATCGTCGCGAAGGTGCAGGATGCCGGTTCCCGCTGGGGTGCGCGTCCCGCGGCCGAGCGCGCGGCGGTGCTGCTGCGCGCCGCGGCCGCCCTCGAGTCCCGGCGCGGCGAGCTGATCGAGGTCGCGGCATCCGAGACCGGCAAGGTCTTCGCCGAGGCCGACGTCGAGGTCAGCGAGGCCGTCGACTTCGCCCGCTACTACGCCGCCAGGGCGCGGGAGCTCGACACCGTGTCCGGCGCCGCGTTCGTGCCGGCGCGGGTGACCGTGGTCACCCCGCCGTGGAACTTCCCGATCGCCATCCCGGCAGGCGGCGTGCTCGCCGCGCTCGCCGCGGGGTCGGGCGTCGTGTTCAAGCCCGCGCACCTGGCGCGCCGCTGCGCCGCGATCGTCGCGGACGCGCTCTGGCAGGCGGGGGTGCCGCGCGACGCGCTCGCGCTCGTGAACACGGATGATCGGGACCTCGGGCGCCGACTCATCGCGCATGAGGCCGTCGACCGCGTCATCCTCACCGGCTCCTGGGAGACGGCGGCGCTGTTCCGGTCGTGGCGGCCCGACCTGCCGCTGCTCGCCGAGACGAGCGGCAAGAACGCGATCGTGATCACCCCGTCGGCCGACCTCGACCTCGCCGCAGCAGATCTGGTGCGCAGTGCATTCGGGCACGCGGGGCAGAAATGCTCGGCGGCGTCTCTCGCAATCCTGGTCGGACCGGTGGGGCGGTCCAAGCGGTTCGCCAGGCAGCTGGCGGATGCCACGCGCTCGCTGCACGTCGGCTGGCCGGTCGATCCGCTCGCCGAGGTCGGGCCCGTGATCGAAGCGCCGCAGGGCAAGCTCGCGTGGGCGCTCCACGAGCTGGAGCACGACGAGCAGTGGCTCATCCGGCCGAGGCTCGTCGACGGCGACCCGAGCGGACGGCTGTGGAGCCCCGGCATCCGCGTCGGCGTGCAACCGGGCTCCCGATTCCATCTGGAGGAGTTCTTCGGCCCGGTGCTCGGCGTCATGCACGCGCCGACGCTCGCGAAGGCCATCGAGATCCAGAACGCGGTCGCGTACGGCCTCACGGCGGGGCTGCACACCCAGGAGCCGGACGAGCTCGCCCTGTGGCTCGAGCGCGTCCAGGCCGGGAATCTCTATGTGAACCGCGGGATCACCGGCGCGATCGTCCAGCGTCAGCCCTTCGGCGGCTGGAAGCGCTCGTCGGTCGGCCCTGGAGCCAAGGCCGGCGGGCCGAACTATCTGATCGGTCTCGGATCGTGGCGCGCGCAGAGCGGCGCTGCGCCGTCGAGCACTCTGCACCTGCGCGGCCTGGACTCCCGCATCACCGCCCTCATCGAAGCCGCGCAGCCGACGCTCGACTACGAAGCGTTCGAGTGGCTCCGGCGCTCGGCGCTGTCGGATGCCCTGGCCTGGGACCGCGAGTTCGGGCAGGTGCGCGACGTGTCCAGACTCGGCGTCGAGCGGAACCTGTTCCGCTACCGTCCGGTGCCGGTCGCCATCAGGGCGACGGCGGATGCCGGGTGGCAGGAGCTGCTGCGCATCGTGATCGCCGCGGTGCGCGCCGGTGCCGACTTCACCGTCTCGACGCCGATCGGCCTGCCTGCAGAGGTGCGTCACGCGCTCGGCGGCCTCGGCGCTGCGGTCTTCATGGAGACGGACGCCGAGTGGATCGAGCGGATGCTGCACCGCGACGACCGCGGGTTGGAGGAGGCCGACGATATCGTGCCGGCGCCGCACCCCGATCGCGTGCGGCTGGTGGGGCCGCAGGCCTCGGTCGCAGCTCTCCATCGCGCGCTGGCCGGGGCGACCGGCGGGGATCCCGATCTCGCGGTGTACGACGGCGAGGTGACCTCGGCCGGCCGCATCGAGCTGCTCCCGTTCGTGCACGAGCAGTCCATCACGATCACGGCGCATCGCTACGGGAATCCCGACGACTGGAGCAGCGCCGTCATCTGAGCCGGCTTCCGGCCTGCCCGGACCGGCATCCGCTCCGGCATCGCCCTGCCCGGCATTCGCTCCGGTCGCAATCTCGCACCGTTCGACGGTCCAGAACCGTGCCGAATTGCGCCCGGAACCGATCGGGGCGGAGGATCGATGTCAATTATTCTTGACATGACCGGATGCTGCGACGTACGCTTCTCGTGTCAAGAATCTTTTACACGCGGGTCTTCACGCAGGGAGTGGTCATGGTCTATGAGGAGCGCAACGTCTGGGCGGGTCTCGTCGTCAGCGTCGTGGCGATGCCGATCTATGTCCTGATGATGCTGCAGCAGGCGGACGGCGGCCCGCTCACCGAGGTGGACTGGGTCCCGCTGATGCTCTGGTGGATCGGCCTGAGCATCGTGGCGACCATCGTGCTCAGCCTCGCGTGGGGGATCGTCGCCGGCCTGAGGGAGCCGGACGGCGCCGGCCGCTCCGACGTCCGCGATCGCGACATCAGCCGGATGGGCGGGCGCGTCGAACAGGCGTTCCTCGTGATCGCCGGACTCGGCGTCATCGCGCTGTGCGCGGTCGGCGCCGACGTCTTCTGGATCGCGCACACGATGTTCGCCGGCTTCGCGGTGTCCGCCGTCGTCGGGAGCATCGCCCGCGCGGTCGCCTACCGCCGAGGGCTCGTCTGATGGTGAAGCCGACACTCGTCTCCAACAGGATCCGCGTGCACCGCGAGGCCGCGGGGATGACCCAGGCTGAACTCGCCCGCACCGTCGGGGTGACCCGGCAGACGCTCATCGCGATCGAGCAGGAGAGGTACTCGCCGACGCTCGAGCTCGCATTCCAGATCGCCCGCGCCTTCGGCCTCGGGCTCGACGACCTGTTCCAGTATCCCGAGTCATCAACCGAGGAGGCCCTGAGATGACGGAGTCGATGCTCGCCTGGCGGAACGAGAGCTACGGTCCCGCCGCCGGCACCGCACTGCACCAGCTTCCCGTCCCGGTGCCGCGGTCGGATGAGGTGCTGGTGCGCGTGCGCGCCACGGGGCTGAACGCCGGCGACGTCCGCCTGATGCTCGGCGACCCGTTGCTCGTCCGTCCGGTGTTCGGTCTCACGAGGCCGAAGCATCCCGTTCGCGGCATGGACGTCGCGGGGACGGTCGTCGCGGTCGGCGCCGGTGCGCTCGGGGTCGAGGTGGGCGAGGAGGTCGCCGGGGAGCTCGTCGGCGGCGGCGGTCTCGCCGAGTACGCCACGATCCCCGCCGATCGGGTCGTTCCGCTGCCGCCCGGCGTTCGCGCCGAGAGCGCGGCGTGCCTGCCCATCGCGGCGGGTACCGCGTGGCAGGCGCTCGACCTCGCAGGAGTCGGCCTCGGCGCCTCGTCGGCGCCACGCGTGCTCATCCTCGGCGCCTCCGGCGGTGTCGGCACCTTCGCTGTGCAACTCGCCGTGCTCCGAGGAGCGGAGGTCTGGGCGACGTGCGGCGAGCGGAGCGCGGCGATCGTCGAGCGGCTCGGGGCCGTGCGCACTCTCGATCACCGCCGCGAGCCGCTCTCCGCGCTGCCCGGCCGCCACTTCGACGCGGTCATCGACATCGCCGGCGGCGTCGGACTCCGCGATCTGCGGCGCCTCGTCACCGCTCACGGCGCCATCGTGCTGGTGACGGGCGACGGCGGTCATGTGCTCGGCCCGATACCCCGCATGCTGAAGGCGGCAGTTCTCTCGATGACGCCGGGCCCGCGCATCCGTCCGCACGCGGCGGCGGCGCGACCCGAGGTGCTGACGAAGCTGCTCGAACTGCTCGCCGAAGGTCGCATCACGACCGTGATCGACCGCGAGTATCCGTTCGGCGAGGCATCCGACGCCCTCGCCCATGTCGAAGCCGGCCACACGGTCGGCAAGGTCGTGGTGCGCGGGAGCTGACCGCGCCTCCAGCTTCCCGTCACGAAAAGGCTCGCCATCCGGTCGGAATGGCGAGCCTTTTCGCGACGGGAGCGGAGAAGGGCGGCGCTCTGGCGGCGCACAGGGGCGGATGACAGAATGGATGCCGGCGTGCCCGAGTCGCATCTTCCCCGCACCTGCCCTTCGCCAGCGAAGGAGCGAGCGGCGGGTCGAAGGACCGCCGGGCCCCTGGACAGCGTCCGCCGCATCCGTTCGAGGAGCACCATGTCTGTCGAAAGCCCCGCGTCGACGCCCGAGACCATCGCCGCGCCCGCCCGCACCGCGCATCACCGTCGCTACCTGATGTGCAGGCCCGAGCACTTCACGGTGAGCTACACGATCAACCCGTGGATGGAGCCTGCCAAGCCGACCGACACCGCCAAGGCAGTCGCGCAGTGGCAGAAGCTGTACGACCTCTACCTCGAGCTCGGTCACGAGGTCGAGCTGATCGAGCCGCTCGCCGGCTACCCCGACATGGTCTACACCGCCAACGGCGGATTCCTCATCGACGGCCGCGCATACGTGCCGAAGTTCCGCTTCGAGGAGCGCGCCGGTGAGGCGCCTGCCTTCGCCGACTGGTTCCGCGCCGCCGGCTACGACACGATCATCCCGGAAGAGGTCAACGAGGGCGAGGGCGACTTCCTGCTCGTCGGCGACGTCATCCTCGCCGGCACCGGCTTCCGCTCCACCGGCGACAGCCACCGTGAGGTGGGTGAGGTCTTCGGCCGCGAGGTCGTCTCGCTGAACCTCGTCGACCCGCGCTTCTACCACCTCGACACCGCGATCGCCGTGCTCGACCCGGTGCAGGGCGTGGAGAACGGCGGGCCCGAGCGCGCCAACATCGCGTACCTCCCCGGCGCGTTCGACGACGCCAGCCGTGCGATCCTCGAAGAGCGCTTCCCCGACGCGATCCTGGTCTCCGACGAGGACGGCTCCGTCTTCGGCCTGAACTCCGCGAGCGACGGCCGCAACGTGATCATCTCGCCGCGCGCCAAGGGGTTCGAGAAGCAGCTGCGCGAGCGCGGCTACAACCCGATCATGATCGACCTGTCCGAGCTGCTGCTCGGCGGCGGCGGCATCAAGTGCTGCACCCTCGAGCTGCGGGGTGCGAAGTGACGACCGTCCCCGTTCGACCGGCTCAGGGCCCTTCGACAGGCTCAGGGACCCAGGGGGCAGGCTCAGGGATCCCGGGGACAGGCGCAGGGATCCCGGGGACAGGCTCAGGGACCCAGGAGCCGCACGTCGCCCACAACTACCACCCGCTGCCGGTCAACATCGCGCGCGGTGACGGCGCCTGGGTGACGGATGTCGAGGGCAAGCGCTACCTCGACCTGCTCGCCGCCTACTCGGCGGTGAACTTCGGCCACCGGCATCCGGCCCTCGTGGCCGCGCTCACCGAGCAGCTCGGCCGGGTCACGCTGATCAGCCGCGCATTCATGAGCGACCGTCTCGAGCCGTTCGCCGCCGCGCTCGCGAAACTCGCCGGCAAGGACATGGTCCTGCCGATGAACACCGGTGCCGAGGCCGTCGAGACCGGCGTCAAGGTGGCGCGCGCCTGGGGCTACCGGGTCAAGGGCATCGCCGAAGGCAGGGCGCGCATCATCGTCGCGGCCGGCAACTTCCACGGCCGCACCACCACGATCGTCAGCTTCAGTGACGACGAGCAGGCTCGCGCCGACTTCGGGCCGTACACGCCCGGCTTCGACGTGGTGCCGTACGGCGACGCGGATGCCGTGGCCGCCGCGATCACCGACGACACCGCCGCGGTGCTGATCGAGCCGATCCAGGGCGAGGGCGGCGTGATCATCCCGCCGGAGGGGTACCTGCGCCGCATCCGGGAGATCTGCGACGAGCGCAACGTGCTGTTCATCGCCGACGAGATCCAGTCCGGGCTCGGGCGGGTGGGGGAGACCTTCGCGTGCGATCGCGAGGGCGTCGTCCCCGACCTGTACCTGCTGGGCAAGGCCCTCGGCGGCGGCATCCTGCCTGTGTCCGCGGTCGTCGGGAACAGCGACGTGCTGGGCGTCATCCAGCCAGGCGAGCACGGCTCGACCTTCGGCGGCAACCCGCTCGCCGCCGCCGTCGGACTGCGCGTGGTCGAGATGCTCGAGTCGGGCGAGTTCCAGGAGCGCGCCCGCGCGCTCGGCACGCACCTCGAGGCGGCGCTTCAGCCCCTGATGGGCAACGGCGTCACCGCGGTGCGGATCGCCGGGCTCTGGGCGGGCGTCGACATCGACCCGGCCAGGGGCACGGGTCGCGAGATCGCCGAGAAGCTGCTCGAGCGCGGTGTGCTCGTGAAGGACACGCACGGCCAGACGATCCGCATCGCACCGCCACTGGTGATCCGCGCGACCGAGCTGGACTGGGCAGTGGAGCAGCTGCGCGTCGTCCTCGGCACGTAGCGCACGACCGTGTGACGTGATCGGCCGGCCCGGGTCTACCGGCGCCGGCCGATCCCATCCCTGCGGTTCCCCCGTCGAGTGGTCAGGCCGGTGAGTGGTCAGGCCGGTGAGTGGTCAAGCCGGCGAATCGTCCGGATCGAGCGTCCTGAGCGTGTCGTCCTCGACCGCGTTGTCGGAGTCGAGCTGGTCCTCGGTCGTCTGATCGCCGCCCAGCGGAGCCTCGTCCTCGTCGGCGCTTCCCTGGATCGCGCCCCGGGGTGACTCGCCGTGAGAGCTGTCGCCCTGGATCGCGCCGCCCTGCGCCGCCCCCTGCGCGTTGCCGTGAAGGTCGTCCTGCGACCGCTCGCCGTGGTCGTCCGCCGTCGGCGCGTAGCCGTCCGGAGCCGTGTTGTGCTCCGGCGTGCGGATGTCGTCGGCACCCTCAGCCGGTTCCTCCGGGTGAGGCGTGCGCTCCATGTTCTCGTCCATGCCGGCGACGATACGGCCGGCCGGCAACAGGACAGAGGGCGTTGACAAACGCCGGTCAGCTCCTCTTGGCCGCACGGATCGGCGTGGTCGCCGCGGCCTCGTCGCTGAACTCGACCGGGTCGGCCCAGTCGACGATGCTGAGCGGGCGCGTCTCGTCGAGGGTCATCAGGAAGCGACTGCTCTCGTGCCGGTGCAGCCGCCCGGAGGTGAGCACCCAGATGCCGCCGATCAGGCAGGCCACGAACCCCGCGGTGCCGCCGAGCATGATCGCGGTGCGCGGGCCGAACGCATCCGCCACCCACCCCGCGATGGGCGCGCCGACCGGAGTCGACCCCATGATCACGGCCATGTACAGGGCGAGCACGCGGCCGCGCAGCGCCGGATCCGTCGTCATCTGCACATAGCCGTTCGCGGTGGTGAGGAGCGTCACGATCATGAAGCCCGTGAACATCAGCGTGATGGCGTACGTGGCGTAGGTCGGCATCGCGGCGGACACGAACGCAGCGATGCCGAAGCCGCCTGCCGCGAGGATCACGACCCGCACCCTTGCGCGGTCGCGGCGCGCGGCGAGCAGCGCCCCGGCGAGCGAGCCGATCGCGAGGATCGAGCTGAGAATGCCGTATCCGTCGGCGCCCGACCCGAACTCGATCGCCATGGTCGAGGCGAAGATCGGGAAGTTCATGCCGAATGCGCCGATCAGGAAGACGGTCACGAAGACCACGCGCAGATCGCTGCGCGCCCACACGTAGCGGAAGCCCTCTGCGAGTCCGCCGCGGCTGCGGTTCTTCAGCCGGGGGGCGAGCTGGTTCCGTCGCAGCATGAGCAGCGCGCAGAGCATGGCGAGGAAGGTCGCGGCGTTGGCGATGAACACCCACCCTGAGCCGATCGCGACGATCAGCAGGCCGCCGACGGCGGGCCCGATCATGCGGGCCAGGTTGAAGGATGCCGAGTTCAGCGCGACGGCGTTGGACGTGTCGCCCATCGAGACCATGTCGGACACGAACGCCTGCCTGGCCGGGGCGTCGAACGCGTTGAAGACGCCGAAGGCCGCGGCGAATCCAAACATCATCGGCAGCGTCATCACGTCGGCGAGGATCAGCACGCCGACCGCCACGGCGAGCAGGAGCAGGGCGATCTGCGTGGTCAGCAGGATGTGCCGGCGGTCGAACCTGTCGGCGACCCATCCGGTGAGGCTGACCAGCACCAGTGGGGGGCCGAACTGCAGCGCCATCGTCACGCCCATGGCTGCGGCGTCGTTGTCCGTCAGCTCGGTGAGGACGACCCAGTCCTGAGCGGTCGCCTGCATCCACCCGCCGATGTTCGACACGAGGGCTCCCGCGAACCAGATGCGGTAGTTGACGTTCGCGAACGAGCGGAACATCGCGCTCATCTCTCCACCACCTTCTTCATCAGCACGCTGGCCGCACGCAGGGTCTCGAGCTCCGCATCAGAGAAGTCGAGCTCGTGCAGCATGCCGGCGAGCAGCTCGTCCCGGCGTCGGATGGTCTGCGCGACTATGTCGATACCGGCCTCGGTGATGTCCACCTGCACTCGGCGCCGGTCCTCGGCATCCGGCGTCCGCATCACGAAGCCCTGCTCCTCGAGTCCGTTGATCATGCTCGTCATCGAGGGCGCGGTGACCCGCTCCCGATCGGCGAGAGCGGTGATCGTGCGGCGACCGTGCATGCGCAGCGTGGCGAGGACCGCGAGCTGCGCATCGCTCATCGCGTCGACCGCCCTGGCGCAGCGGAGGCGTCGGGCGAGCTGGAACGTCGCCATGCGCAGGTCTGTGGCGGTGAGGTGGAGGGCTTCATCAGACGCAGACATTACTTAGAAAGTCTAAGTAATTTCGCGGGCGGAGGGAAGTCCGGATGCCGCGGCCCGGCCGCACGCGCGCGAGAATGGAGCCGTGACCCGAACACCCGCGATCGAGATCGCCGTCCAGGACCCCGCGGGGGTGCGCGTCGCCGGAGCCGTCGGCGCGGCTCGAGTCGAACTCGCGCAGGCCCTCCCGCTCGGCGGACTCACCCCGTCTCCCGCCACGCTCGAGCTCTCGATCGAGACCGCCAGAGCGGCCGGGCCCGAGGTGCACGTGCTGATCCGGCCGCGCGCCGGCGGCTTCCACTACGACGCCGACGAGATCGCCCTGTCCGAGCGCGACGTCCGCCGGGCCGTCGCGGCGGGCGCCCACGGGGTCGTGATCGGCGCGCTGGATTCCCACGGCCGGCTCGACCTCGACGCGATGGCTCGCCTGCGCGATGCGGCGGGCGCGGCATCCGTCACCCTCCACCGTGCGATCGACGTCACCGCCGACCCTCTCGCGACGCTGGTGGCCGCGCGTGCGCTCGGACTGCGGCGGGTGCTCACCTCGGGCGGCGCCTCGGCTGCGATCGACGGGATCGAGATGCTCCGGGCGCTCGTCGCCGAAGCCGCAGGGCAGATCGAGGTGATGGCGGGAAGCGGGGTCGACGCCGGCAGCGCCGTGGCGCTCGCCGCCACCGGAGTCGACGCGCTGCACTTCTCGGCGAAGCGCGCGGTGCGGGAGGGTGGCGGCGTGCGGATGGGCTCGGCATCCGACGGCGTCGGCGGCTACGACGTGACCGACCCGGCCGCGGCACAGGCCGTGATCGAGGCGCTCGCGCGCTGAGTCCGCCCGCTCGCCGCCGCGCGCCCGCCACCACCGCTCGCGAGACTTCACGAATGTCACGGAAATGGCCCGCTTTCATGACATATGTGAAGTCTCGCGGGCTGTGGGGGACGTGCGGGGCGTGAGTAGTGTGGGTGCGTGACGGATACACGCGAGTTCACCGACGCCCATGGCATCGCCATCGTCTACGACGTGCACCCGGCGGCGGGTGAGGCGCGAGGGGTCGTGCAGCTGCTGCACGGGGTCGGCGAGCACGCCGGACGCTACGGCGCACTGATCTCCGCCCTCACCGGCGCGGGATTCGTCGTGTACGCCGACGACCACCGCGGGCACGGGCGCACCGGCATCCGCCAGCACGACGGTCCCGCGAAGCTCGGACGCCTCGGCAAGGGCGGCCTGCGCGCCGCTGAGGATGCGATCTGGCAGCTCACCGGCATCATCCGCGCCGAGCACCCCGACCTGCCGCTCGTGCTGCTCGGGCACTCGTGGGGATCGTTCCTCGCGCAGATGCTCGTCAACGACCACCCGGATGCCTGGGACGCCGTGATCCTCTCCGGCTCCGCACTGCGGATGCCGGGCTCGCTGAACTCCGCGCCGCTGAACGCGCGCTGGAAGGCGCCGGACGCGACCGGCTTCGAATGGCTCTCGCGCGACCCCGCCGTATGGGCGTCGTTCGACGACGACCCGCTCACGACCGACGTGCCGCTGCTGCGGCTGTTCGGCCCGATCGAGGCTGCCAAGCTCTACGGCCGGCCGCGCAAGGACCTCGGCCGTGACATCCCGCTGCTGCTCCTGGTCGGCCGCGACGACCCGGTCGGAGGCCCGCGGAGCGTGCACCGGCTCGCCGACGAGTACCGCACGCGGTCAGGCCTGACCGATGTGACGACGCTGGTGTACCCCGATGCGAGGCACGAGATCTTCAACGAGCTGCAGCAGGCCGAGGTGCGCGCCGACGTGCTGTCTTGGCTCGACGCGCACATCCCCGCGCGCTGAAACATTTCGTCCGGAGTCCCGGCGTTACGCCGGGTGAAACCCCGTGACGTCTTCCCCTCCTCACCCTCTCCCCGCGGCATAGATTCGCGGCGAGAGGGAGGTGCGACGATGAGCTTCGAGATCGAGTGGCACATCTGGCACGCGTCGAGGGAGAGCTACGCGGGGGCGGAGTACGGGCCGGCGGCGCTGGAGTCGACCAACTGGCTGATCACGGAGCCGGCGGCCGTCGAAGGCGTGCCTGGGCTCTGGGCGCTGACCGGCGACGGCGGCATCCGCGGCAGCGACCTGGGTGCGGAGGGCGCGAGCGTGACGCTTCGCGGTCGCGACACCATCCGGCTCGGCCGCCGCGAGCTGCGGGTCTTCGACCGCCAGGGGACGGTCGGGCTGCGGGTCTTCAATCCGCAGCGCCCGCAGCGGCAGCGCTTCAGCGCGATCGACGCCTACCCGCCGCGCGCGCACTGGCGGGTGCCCGCCGTGTTCGAGCCCGCGCTCGACGAGCAGATCACCGTCACCGCCGTCGACGGCGTGCAGCACCAGGCGGCGCTCGCCGGCCGGCTGAGGTTCGAGCTCGACGGCATCCGGCTGACCCTCGCGACGACCCGCGGTGCGCAGGGTGCGCTCAGCGCGGTGTTCGCCGACGGGACGAACGGCCTGGAGACCTACCGGTTCCGCTTCCTGCCGATCGACGAGCCGGCGCCAGACGGCACGGCCGTGATCGACTTCAACCGGGCCTATCTGCCGCCGTGCGCGTTCTCCGACCAGTTCGTCTGCCCGCTCCCGCCGGACGAGAACCGCTTCTCGGTGCCGATCAGGGCGGGGGAGCGCGCGGTCGTGCTCGGGCGCTGAGTCGCGCTCGCGGCTTAAGCTGGGACCGTGCACGGTGAATACAAGGTCCCAGGTGGAAAGCTGGTCGTCGTCGACCTCGACATCGAGGACGGCCGCATCGCTCGCTTCCGGCTCGCCGGCGACTTCTTCCTCGAGCCGGACACGGCGCTGGACGACATCGACGATGCGGTCACGGGGCTCCCGGTGGAGACGGATGCCTCGGCCATCGCCGCGGCCGTGCGCGCCGCGCTGCCCGAGGGAGCGCAGCTGCTCGGCTTCACCCCGGAGGCTGTCGGCACCGCGGTGCGCCGCGCCCTGGTCACAGCTCCGGGGTGGCGCGACTTCGACTGGGAGGTCGTGCACGACAAGGCGGTCTCGCCGCGCATGAACCTCGCCCTCGACGAAGTCCTCACCTCTCGCGTGGGCGAGGGGCGCCGGCGCCCGACGCTGCGGATCTGGGAGTGGGACCAGTCGGCCGTCGTGATCGGATCGTTCCAGTCGTACCGAAACGAGGTCGATCCGGAGGGCGCAGCCCGTCACGGCTTCGACGTCGTGCGGCGGATCTCCGGCGGTGGCGCGATGCTCATGGCCGCGGGGCAGATCATCACGTACTCGCTGTACGTGCCTGCCTCGCTGGTTCAGGGGATGACCTTCGCCGACTCGTACGCTTTCCTCGACGACTGGGTGCTGCAGGCGCTTCGGTCCCTCGGCATCGACGCGATCTACCAGCCGCTCAACGACATCGCGAGCTCCACCGGCAAGATCGGCGGCGCCGCGCAGAAGCGCCTCGCGAACGGGGGAGTGCTGCACCACGCCACTCTGTCGTACGACATCGACGGTCAGACGATGACCGAGGTGCTGCGGATCGGGCGCGAGAAGCTCAGCGACAAGGGCACGACGTCTGCGGCGAAGCGCGTGGACCCGCTGCGGAGCCAGACGGGCCTTCCGCGCGCAGAGATCATCGAGCGCTTCAAGGACACCTTCCGCTCGCTGACGGATGCCGAGGTCGGCACGATCGCGCCCGACGAGTACGCCGAGGCCGAGGCCCTCGTGGCGTCGAAGTTCGCGACCGACGCCTGGCTGCACCGTGTCCCCTGAGCGCACCGTGTCCCTGAAGCGCAGGGCTCCGTGACCTCGGTCGTCGAACGCGCGGAGCGAGAGGAGACGCCGCTCGGCGCGGTCACCGTCATCGAGGGCGACAACCTCGCGGTCGCGGCGACCCTGCCCTCGGCATCCTTCACCCTGGTCTACCTGGACCCCCCCTTCAACACCGGCCGGACGCAGGAGCGCCAGGTGGTCACCGCACGCCGTGCCGCCACAACTCCGGAGAACCCGGGCGATCTCGGCCCGGATGCCGCGGTTCCGGCGGATTCGGCGGCGGATCTCCGGAGTTCTGGCGGAGCTTCGGCCGAGACCGAGATCCGGCACGGCTTCCACGGGCACCGGTACGAGCGGGTTCGCGGGATGCTGCGCGCCTACGACGACCGCTTCGACGACTACGGCTCGTTCCTGATGCCCCGGCTCGAGGAGGCCTGGCGGCTGCTCGCCGACGAGGGCACGCTGTACCTGCACCTCGACTACCGCGAGGCGCATTACGCAAAGGTGATGCTGGATGCCGTGTTCGGGCGCGACTGCTTCCTGAACGAGCTGATCTGGGCATACGACTACGGCGCGAAGTCCCGCAGCCGCTGGCCGACGAAGCACGACACGATCCTCGTCTATGTGAAGAACCCGCGCGAGTACGTGTTCAACTCCGAAGACGTCGACCGAGAGCCGTACATGGCCCCGGGTCTCGTCACGGCCGAGAAGGCCGCCCGCGGCAAGCTCCCGACCGACGTCTGGTGGCACACGATCGTGCCGACCACCGGGCGCGAGAAGACCGGATACCCGACGCAGAAGCCCGAAGGCGTCCTTCGGCGCATCGTCACGGCATCGAGCCGACCGGGCGACCGCGTGCTCGACCTCTTCGCCGGCAGCGGCACCACCGGGGCCGTCGCCTCGGCGCTCGGGCGCGAGGCCGTGCTCGTCGACGACAACCCCGAGGCGATCAGGGTGATGCGGGAGCGGATGCCGCACGCCGAGGTGACCGCGCTCTGATCCGGAACGTGAGTGCTCCGCGGCCTAGGCGGTCAGCGCACTCACGAGTCGAATCCCATGCCGACGGCGTCGAGCGCCTTCAGGAACAGGTTGCGCCTGCCCTCGTTGTGGTCCGCCCGGTTCATCGCGGCTCGCACGAGGTTGATGCCGATCGCCGCCGCAGGCTCCGGCGGGAACGGGATCGGCTTCTCGCGGACCATCCGCAGCTCGGTCCGCTCGGTCGCGACGCCCGACAGCCGGTCGAGCATGACGTCGGCGGCGAAGCGGGCGGCGCCGACGCCGAGTCCGGTGAATCCTGTCGCGTAGGCCACGCGCCCCCGGCGCGCGGTGCCGAAGAACGCGCAGAAGCGGCTCGAGGAGTCGATCGCGCCGGCCCACCGGTGCGTGAAGCGCAGGCCCTCGAGCTGCGGGAACGTCGTGAAGAAGTGCGAGGCGAGCCTGCGGTGACTCTCCATGCGGTCCTCGTACTCCGGGCGAACCTTGCCGCCGAAGTGGTAGACCGCGTCGTACCCGCCGAACAGGATGCGGTTGTCACCGGTGAGCCGGTAGTAGTGGAACTGATTCGCGCTGTCGGCGAGCCCCTGGCGGTTCGACCATCCGATGGAAGCGAGCTGGGAGGCCGACAGCGGCTCCGTCATCAGCACGTAGTCGTACACGGGCACAGTCATCAGCCGGTTGCGCTTGAGCAGCGACGGGAAGACGTTGGTGCCGAGCGCCACGGCATCCGCCGTCACCCGGCCGCCCTCGGTCACCAGCGTGATCGGGCCGGAGCCGTCGCCCTCGACCGCTCGCACCAGGGAGTGCTCGTAGATCTCCACGCCGAGGTCGGCGGCGACGCGCGCCAGCTCGAGGCCGAGCTTCGAGGGGTGCACCATCGCGCAGCCCTCTCGGTCCCAGTCGCCCGCGAGGAAGGTGTCCGAGTGCACCTCGGCCTGCACCGCCTCGCGATCGAGGAAGCCGGGCTCGTCGCGGAACCATTCGACCTGATGGGGCTCGACGGCGATCGCCAGCTGACCGGTGCGCTCGAACTCCGCGTCCATGTCGTACCGACGGACCGTCTGCTCGATGCCGTCGAGGTTCTCCAGGCCCATCTCCTCGAGACGGTCGATCTCCTCCGGCCACCTGTTGACGCCGTTCTCGTGACCGTGGGTCAGGCTCGCCTCGCAGAAGCCGCCGTTGCGACCGGATGCCGCCCACGCGATGCGCGATGCCTCCAGCAGTGCCACGCGGCGGCCGGGGTCGCGCTCCTTGGCGCGGATGGCCGTCCACAGGCCCGCGTATCCTCCGCCGACGACCGCCAGGTCGACGGTCGTATGGCCCGCGAGCGCCGGATGCTCCGGGCGCTCGACGTCGTCGAGCCAGAACACGCCGAACGCGGTGCCCGTGAGGGATTCGTCGATCGCCGACTCGGCGGGACGGCGGCGCTCGAAGACAGTGGTGCCCATTGATATCGCTCCGTTGGTGGGACCCTTCGACAGGGGCAGGGACCCGATGTGGGTGCGGGGTCGCGCCTCAGCGCGTGCCCCAGTTGTAGAGGTCCTTGTAGAGCCCGGCGTAGAGCAGGCTCTCGGTGTGGGTGATGCCCGGGATCGTGCGGATGCGGGTGGCGATCAGGTCGATCAGGTGCTCGTCGCTCTCGCACACCGCCTCGACCAGGATGTCGAAGGTGCCGAGTGTGACGACCACGTAGGCCAGCTCGGTGATCTTCGTCAGCTCCTGTGCGATCGACCGCGGGTCGCTGTCGACGCGGATGCCGATCATCGACATACGATGGAATCCGAGCTGCATCGGGTCGGTGACGGCTACGATCTGGATGATCCCGGCCTCGGTCATCCGCTGCACGCGCTGGCGCGCCGCCGCTTCGCTCAGGCCGACGGCCCGGCCGATCTCGGCGTAGGGCCGGCGACCGTCCTCCTGAAGCAGCTCGACGATCTTCTTCGATACATCGTCCAGGGCAGGATGCTTCGGCGTGGAGCTCATATGACGATATTGTCATGCTGAATTGCATTCTGCAACTGATTCAGTTGTTCATGTCGCTTCAACGTCCTGAATCCGCAGAAAGTGCTCTCGACCTGCACGGTCGGCGCGTCCGGTGTGGCTTCAGTGAGCCGCGCGCCGCGCCTCCCAGCCCGTCCGCACCATGTCGTCGACCGTGTACCGCATCTTCCAGTCGAGGTCGCGGGCGGCGAGCTCGCCGGTGGCGACGATGCGATCGGGGTCGCCGGCGCGCCGGGGCCCGATCTCGGGGGTGAAGTCGATGCCGGTCACGCGCGCAACGGCATCCATGATCTGCCTGACGCTGAGGCCGTCACCGGAGCCGAGGTTGTACGCCGGCTCGAGCGGCTGCCCGGCGGCGAGGCGCTGGGCGGCGGCCACGTGGGCGGCGGCGATGTCGCCGACGTGCACGTAGTCGCGCACGTTCGTGCCGTCCTCGGTGTCGTAGTCGTCGCCGTTGATGCGCGGCGTCTCGCCCGCGATCAGCTTCTCGAACACGATCGGGAACAGGTTGTGCGGGCTGACGTCGCAGACCGACGGGTCGGCGGAGCCGACGACGTTGAAGTACCGGAGCGAGGTGTGCCGGAGCGGCGTCTCAGACTCTGCGGTCGCGACGGCCTGGTCGCGCAGCAGCCATTCGCCGATGAGCTTGGACTCGCCGTACGGGCTGGCCGGCTTCTTCTCGGTGCTCTCGACGACGAGCGGCACGTCGGGGGTGCCGAACACGGCGGCCGACGAGGAGAACACGATGCTGCCCACGCCCGCGGCATCCATCGCCTCGAGGATCACCCGCGTGCCCTCGACGTTCTGCGCGTAGGTGTGCAGCGGGCGCTGCACCGAGACGCCGGCGTACTTGAAGCCCGCGACGTGGATGACGCCCACTGCGGCGTGGTCGCGGAGCGCCTTCTCGACGAGCTCGCGATCGAGGATGCTGCCCTGCACGAAGGGCACGCCCTCCGGCACGAACGACGCGACGCCGCTGGAGAGGTCGTCGAGCACGACGGGGGAGAGGCCTGCGTCCGCAAGGGCCCGTACGACGTGCGATCCGATGTAGCCGGCGCCGCCGGTGACGATCCAGGACATGCTTCTCCTTCAGAGGGACTGATGCCTATTGTCTCAGGCGTCGCGGTGCGCGCCGGCGGACGGCGTCACGGTGAACAGCAGCGGATCGGCGAAACCGGATGCCGCGAACGCGGCGGCCACGGCATCCGACACCGCCTGCACGGAGTCCTGCTCGACCAGGGCGATCGCCGCTCCGCCGAAGCCTCCGCCGGTCATCCGCGCCCCGAGGGCACCTGCCGCCAGCGCCGCCTCGACGGCGGTGTCGAGCTCGGGCACCGAGATCTCGAAGTCGTCGCGCATGGAGACGTGCGAGGCGACGAGCAGATCGCCGATCGCGCGGGCGCCCTTCGTGCGCAGCACCTCGACGGTATCGAGCACCCGCTGGTTCTCGGTCACGATGTGGCGCACGCGGCGGAAGGTGACGTCGTCCATCAGCTCCTGCGCGCGCGGCAGGTCATCGACGGACACATCGCGCAGCGCCGCGACGCCCATGATGGACGCGCCGAGCTCGCAGGATGCGCGGCGCTCACGGTAGCCGCCGGTGGAGTGCGCATGCTGGACGCGGGTGTCCATCACGAGGATCGCGAGGCCCGCCTCAGCGATGCCGACCGGCACCAGCTGCGCCTCCAGGGTGCGGCAGTCGAGGAAGATCGCGCTGTCCGGCTCGCCGAGCATCGACGCCATCTGGTCCATGATCCCGGTGGGGGCGCCGACGGCCTCGTTCTCGGCGCGGCGGCCGACGCGGGCGAGTGCGGTGCGATCGAGGCCGGCGTTCCACAGGTCGTTGAGGGCGGATGCCGCCGCACCCTCGATCGCCGCCGAAGACGAGAGTCCCGCGCCGACGGGGACGTCGGAGGCGATCGCGATGTCGACGCCGGTGGCAGCAGCCGCCGCACTGGCGTGGCGCAGCGCCCAGGCGACCCCGAGCGGGTACGCGGCCCACTCCGGGACCGCGGGCTTTCCTTCTGAACCGGGTCCCTCTTCCGAACCGGGTCCCTCTTCTGAACCGGGTCCCTCTTCCGAACTGGGTCCCTCTTCCGAACTGGGTCCCTCTTCTGAACCGGGTCCCTGAGCCTGTCGAAGGGTGGGGAACAGCTCGTCGAGATCGTCGATGGCGACCTCGACCGCCTCGTCGGCGATCGTCGACACGACGCGCACCCGGCCGTCGTCACGGACGCCGACGGCGGCGACCGTGCGGTGCGGGATCGCGAACGGCAGCACGAACCCGTCGTTGTAGTCGGTGTGCTCGCCGATGAGGTTCGCGCGACCCGGTGCCGACCAGAGGCCGTCGGGCTCGCGGCCCGTCAGCTCGGTGAACAGCGCGCGTGCGGCGTCCCTGGTGGTGGTCGAATCGGTGACGGTCATGCGGATGCCCTTTCGATGGCCTCGCGGATGCGGGCGGCGCCCTGCTCTGGGGTGACCTCGGCGGCCCACGCCCACATGGCGGCCTCGGAGCCGGCGAGGAACTTCAGCTTGTCGGCGGCCCGTCGCGGGCTGGTGAGCTGCAGATGCAGGCGCACGCTGTCGCGGCCGACGTTCACGGGAGCCTGGTGCCAGGCGGCGATGTACGGGGTCGGGGTCTCGTAGAGAGCGTCCACGCCGCGCAGCAGCTTCAGGTAGAGCGGAGCGAGCTCGTCGCGCTCTGCATCCGTCGTCTCGGCGAAGTCGGGCACATGGCGGTGCGGCATGAGGTGCACCTCGAGCGGCCAGCGGGCGGCGAACGGGACGAACGCCGTCCAGTGCTCTCCCTGGAACACGACCCGGTCCGACTCCTGCTCGAACTCGAGGATGCGCTGGAACAGGTCGGGGGCGGTGCGGTCGATGCTCTCGAGCAGACGCGTGGTGCGCGGCGTGACGTACGGGTACGCGTAGATCTGCCCGTGCGGGTGCGGCAGCGTGACGCCGATCGCCTCGCCGCGGTTCTCGAACGGGAAGATCTGCTCGATGCCGGGGAGCTTCGAGAGCGCCGCGGTGCGGTCGGCCCAGGCCTCGATCACGGTGCGGGCGCGCGTGACCGACTGCGTGCCGAACGAGCCGGTGTGCTCCGGGCTGAAGCAGACGACCTCGCAGCGGCCGACCGACGTGCGAGTGCGGCCGAGGCCGAGTGCCGCCAGGTCGTCGAGCCCGCGCGGCGGGTTGCCTGCGGCGGGCGCCGCGCCGAACACCTCGGCGAGTGCGGGCCCGAACGCGGGCGAGCGGTTCTCGAACACGGCGACGTCGTAGCGGGACGGCACCTCGGAGGGGTTCGTCGGCGATTGCGGGGCGAGGGGGTCGGCGTCCGCGCTCGGCATCATCACGCGGTTCTGGCGGTTCGCCGCGACCGTGATCCAGTCGCCGGTGAGGACGTCGAGACGCATGGTCGCCGTCTCGCCGCGCGGGTCGAGCGTGCGCGCGTCGACCGATCGCTCGGCGTCGAGCGCGGTGTCGGGGTCGTCGTAGTAGATCAGCTCGCGGCCGTCGGCCAGCGTGGTGGCGCGCTTGATGACGCCGGCGGTGAGCTGCTCGGCCCGCAACTCCGGAGATTCGATCGTGTTCACGTAAACATGGTTACACAGGGACCGTGGTAACGTCAACATTCCGAAGTTGTGGAGACAGGACTGGGTGGAGGATGCCGGTGAGCGACAGCGATCTCGGGTCCGCGGGGCGGTCGGGGACGCACGGAGGGGCTGTCTCGTCGGGGCGTGCCTCCTCGGGCCGCGTCTCGTCGGGTCGCGTCTCGATGGCGATGGTCGCCTCTCGTGCGGGCGTCTCGGGACAGACCGTCTCGCGAGTGGTCAACGACAGCCCGCGGGTCGATCCGGCCACTCGAGAGCGCGTCGAGAAGGCGATGGCCGAGCTCGGCTACCGTCCGCATCGCGCGGCCAGGGCACTGCGCACCGGCCGTTCGCAGACCATCGGCCTCGTCGTGACGACCCTCGCCACGGTCGGCAACTCGCGGATGCTGCAGGCGACAGCCGAAGCGGCCGGCGAGCGCGGGTACGCCCTCACGGTCGTCACCGCGGCTGCGGGTGTCGCCGTGGCGTTCGAGCGGCTCGCCGAGCAGGAGGTCGACGGCGCGATCGTGCTGAACGAGGCATCGGCCCAGGTCGCCGAGGCGGCACGACCCGCCGGCCTCCGGCTCGTGGTCGTCGACGCGCCGACCGATGCCGAGTTCACGGCCGTGCACAGCGATCACGCCGGCGGTGCTGCGACGGCCACGGCTCACCTGCTCGCACTGGGGCACGAGACCGTCCACCACCTCGCAGGCCCCGCCGACTCGTTCGCGGCCGCCGAGCGGGAGAGCGGCTGGCGCGCGGCCCTGACCGCAGCGGGGATCGAGGTGCCCGCTGCGGTGCGCGGCGACTGGAGCGCGGCATCGGGGTTCGCCGCGGGAAGCGCCCTGGTGGCGGCATCCGCCGTGTTCTGCGCCAACGATCAGATGGCGCTCGGCCTGGTCCGCGCACTCGCCGACGCGGGACGCCGCGTGCCCGAGGACGTCAGCGTGATCGGCTTCGACGACGTGCCGGATGCCGCGAACTACCGTCCGCCGCTGACCACGATCAGGCAGGACTTCACCGCCCTCGCCCAGCGCGCCGTGACGGCCCTGGTCGCCGACATCGAGGGCGCTGCACCCGAGACGTTCCTCGCTGTCGTGCCGACGTCGCTGGTCGAGCGCAGCAGTACAGCCCCACGATAGAGCTACTCGGCGGCGTGCGCCGTCGACTGCCGAATTTTCAGCGTGGGGCTGAGCACCACGCGGTGCACCGGCCGGTCCGGATCGGCGATGCGCCGGGCCACCAGGTCGATGGCGGCCGCACCGACACCGGCGCGCGGCGGGCTCACTGCGGTGAGCGCCGGTGTGAAGAGCCTCGCCACCTCATCGTCGTAGGCGATGACGGACAGGTCGTCCGGTACGGAGATGCCGCGGTTGAGCGCGATGTCGATGAAGGCCATCGCCTCCGGGTCGGAGTGGATCAGCAGCCCCGTCACGCCGGTGGCCAGCGCCGTGTCGATCGCGGCGTTCACAGCGGCCGTGAATCCGGGGCCGTTGCGATCAGGGAACTGGCTTTCGAAATGCTCAGACGGATTCAGCTCCAGTTCTTCGCACGCGGTCGCCCAACCCTTCACGATCTTGCGTCCTGTCGGCGACTCGCGCGACAGAATCAGCCCGACCTTGCGGTGACCGAGTGCGGCGAGGTGGCGCGCCGCGAGCACCGCGCCGAGCGCGTGATCGGTGGTGACGCTTTCGACCGGTTCGCGACCCGGCAGCACCATCGCGTCGCGTTCGACGAAAACGGTGGGGATGCCGCTTTCATCAATCCACTGCACGACATCCTGCGCGTGCTCGGCGTCTGGATTCGGTGCGACGATCAGGCCGCGAACGTCGTCACCGGCAACGAGCCGCTCCAGCACGGGGCGCTCGTCTTGCAGCTCGTACGAGGCGCCACGCAGCAGGAGCGTGAGACCACGTCGCCGTGCCTCCTCTTCCATACCGCGCACGACCCCTGGCCAGTAGTAGTTCAGCGACGGCACGAGTACGGCGATCGATCCGCCAGCAACAGGTGATCCAGCAGGACCAGCAGCAGAATCAGAACCTGTAGACGTCACCGGCACCGCCCCGCCGTGCACGCGCTCGAGGTGCCCCTCCTCTTCAAGCTGCTGCAGGTCGCGGCGCAGCGTGACGGCGGCAACCCGCAGATCTTCAGACAGCTGCGAGACGCGCACGATGCCGTCTCTTTCCAACGCCGACAGTATGTGCGCGTGGCGCGCGTGCGCCAGCGGTGCGTGCTGTTGGTCGGTCATCGCTTCACCCTCCGAAGGCTCGCCCGTTCACCGGGCGTCGCTGTGTCTCTTTCTACCCCGACTGTGACGCTTCTGCGTGCGCTCGCGTCGAGCTCGATGCGGGTGAGTCGAGTGCCCCACACGTCACTGAGCATCGGATCGTCAAGTTCGCGCACCGCCAGTTGCACTGAGATGTCGTCTGGCCAACTGACGATCAGCGGCGACGCCCCAGCGATCGGCGTGATCAGCGCGCCTCCGGCGATCAATACGACGTCACCGGCGACCAGCATCCTTATGCTGACGGCACCGTCGACGTCCCACGCATCATCGATGCGGATGGCCGATGCGCCCCGGTCGAGCGTCGCCGTGCGTCGCCACGATCGCAGTCGCTCGATGGGGTACGCGCCGGCGATATCGAGCGACAGGGCAGAGACGGCATCCGTCAGCATCGCTGTCGCGTCGGCGGCCGCAGACGAGGTGCCTGCGCTCTGCGCGGTTCCGGCGATCTCAGGCACGTTGTGCCACGAGCTCTGCATCGTCCAGATGTCGTACCGGCCGGGCCCGAACGTGGCCTTGGTGTAGGTCGGGCGCCCAGCGTCGATGATGACCGGAACCCCATCGGATGCCACGACGAACGACCCGACATCGTTGTGGTTGTGGTGCTCACCGTTGTGCCCGCCCTTGATCGCGAGCGTCAGCCCTGCGGCAGAGCCCGCCTGCTCCCTCGCCAGCAGCACCTGCGTCGACGGCAGCCAGACATCGCGAGGCAGGGGGGACACCGCAGCGGATGCCGACACCCACGCAGTATCGGTGAGCGCGCGCACGAGCCGGCCGAGGCCTGCGGCTTCGCTCGGATCGACGTCGCGGTGGGCAGCGGCGTGAGCTGCAGCATCCGCATCGCCGATCTGCAGCGCCGCCCGATGCAGTGCCTGCCATGGCTGATCGGCGCTGACTCTGGCCTGGCCGTCGGCGAGGTTGAGGTACCACTCGCCACCCAGGTGGCTGCGATGGGGGAAGGCGACGGTCTCGCGCAGCGCGCCGATCTCGCGGGCATCGAGAGCGCCGACAGTTGCGAACGAGAGCGCATCGAGTGCTTCGAGAGCGCGGCACGCGCCGTTCCACCAGTACGCGTATCCCTCGTCGATCGCCCCGTCGGCAGGCAGCACCGACACGTACCTGTCAAGCCCTTCGACAACGAGGCTGAGGATCTCGGTGCGAACGTCGACCTCGGCCGGGTCGTCGAGCAGACGGAGCGCGGCGACCAGCACATTGCCATGAATCCACGGATTCCAGTTGCGCACATCGCCGTCGAGCCCCAGCCAGTGCCAGTCGCGGCGGGCGAGGAATGGGGTGAAGATGCGCGTGCGCGCCTCGTGGCGGATGCGCGAGCGGATGCCGGGCGCCCGCACGTCGAGCTGGTCGCCGAGGACGTGGTCGATCCAGGCGAGCTGTCCGACGACTTCGCCGGCACCGAGGTCGAGGTACGGGTCGGTGACGGTGGCGAGCACGCTGCCGTGCCGCTCGAAGGTGTCGTCGTGTGCCGGCCAGCACCATGAACTCTGTTCGCACAGGAGCTGAACGCCGTCGACGACCTCGTCGATCCAGGCATCATCGAGCGAGATCGCTGCGGCGATGACGGCGCGGCTCAGCCGATGCTGCCGGGCGAAAGCGGTTTGCTCCCAGGTGCTGCGGTCGCCGTCGCGGTGCACTCGGGCAGCGGCGCTTGCGAGCGGCTGCGGCCATGGCGTCGTTCGATCCGCCTCGGCCCTGGTCACAAGCGCCGAGGCGGAGGCTGCGGTCCATGCGCTGCGGTCGCTCGCCGTCGGGGCAGGAAGGGCGTGGCCGGCGGCGGAGAGCGCCTCCGCAACCGGGCCGAATGTCGCGGCGAGAACGCCGCGGAACGGGGCGTCGACGGCATCCGCTTTCGCGCTGCTCTCGTCTTCGAGGGAGATCACGAGAATCATCTTAGCTGATCGAAAATGATCGGTTGTCATTCTTTTGAGGATTGTTATGATCGAAATAGGGTGATAATCTCCTAACGCTCGCGAACGGTCGCCGCCGAGGTGCGAGCAGCCGAACAGTCTTCAAAGGAGAACCCTGTGACGTCCGAGTGCACCGAATGGACCCGCCAGGATCTGGTGGCCTTCGCCGACCGGCTTCTTGACGCCGCGCTGCCGTGGGCGTCCGAGAGCGGTGCGCGCATCACGCCCCCAGGAGCTTCCGGCGGGTACGGCGTCGACATCGACGGGCTCGAGGGTTTCGCCCGCACGTTCCTCCTCGCCGGCTTCCGCATCGTCGGGGCACGCGGCGAAGGCGTCGACCATCTCATCGACTTCTACTCCCGCGGTATCGCCGCCGGCGTCGACCCCGAGGCTCCCGACCGGTGGGTGCGCCTCGACGAGCACGGTCAGGCGAAGGTGGAAGCGGCGTCGCTCGCGCTCATCCTCGATATGACGCGGCCATGGATCTGGGATCGCCTGGACGAAGTCACACAGCAGCGCGTCATCGACTATTTCGCCCCCGCGGTCGGCGACGACACGTACCCGCGCACCAACTGGCTGTGGTTCCGCCTCGTTGTGCAGACCTTCCTTCGTTCGGTCGGCGGACCCTGGTCGCAGGCCGATGTCGACGCCGACCTGGCGCTGCACGACTCATTCGCGCGGGAGGGCGGCTGGCTCTCCGACGGGGACGAGCGCTCGTACGACCACTACGTCGGCTGGGCGCTGCACCTGTACCCGACACTGTGGGCGCGGATGCAGGGCGCCGACGAACTTGCCGGCGGACGAACCGTCCGCGACACCGCGCTCCTCGACGAGTACCTGCAAGACGCCGTCGCCCTCGTCGGTGCAGACGGATCTCCGCTCATTCAAGGGCGCAGCCTCGTCTACCGTTTCGCCGCCGCCGCGCCGTTCTGGGTCGGCGTGCTTGCCGGGGTGCCGTCGGTCTCGCCGGGTCGACTGCGGCGCGCGGCATCGCGCATCGTCGAGCATTTCGCCGACAACGGTGTTCCGAACGCGCAGGGGCTGCTCGACCTCGGCTGGCATCACGAGTGGCGCCGGCTGGCGCAGAACTACTCCGGCACCGGCTCGCCCTACTGGGCGGCCAAGGGCCTGCTCGGCATCGCGCTTCCGGCCGATCACCCGGTGTGGGCTGCCGAAACCGAACCGCTCCCTTCGGAGCAGGGGCCCACGCTTCGCGCCGTTCCCGCCGCCGGCTGGGTCATCGCCACGACCGACGACGGCATCGCCATGATCATCAACCACGGAACCGACCACGCGCTGCCAGGCTCGCTGGCAGGCGACTCCCCGCTCTACGCGCGCATCGGCTACTCCACTGCGACCAGCCCGCTCCTCAACGGCGACGCTTGGCAGGAACCGCTCGAACAGGCCGTCACTCTCGTGCACTCGGACGGCCGCGCGACGCACCGCACCGGCATGGCGCTGCTCGACACCCGCGTCGAGGGTGGCGTCGGCATCGCCGGATCCGCCGCCGCCGCCCACTGGATTGCGCCAGCCGCAACCCAGGTGCGCCACGGCTCTGGCATCGCCGGTGACGTGACGATCGCCGGCCACCTGACCACCTGGTCGGTCGTACGCGGCGCATGGGAAGTGCGGTTGGTGCGTATCGACAGTCTCGAAGCGGATGCCGCACCCACCGCGCTGCGCTTCGGAGGGTGGGCGATCGCAGCGGCAGAAGCAACGACAGACGAGGTCGCCGCAGGCCGTGCCTCGGTCTCAGCCGACGGCCGCGTCAGCACGATCGTCGCGCTCACCCCCGGCGGAGCGCCGGCTATCGCGCACCGCACCAACGCCAGCCCCCTCGGCGACAGTGCCGCGGTGCCGACGATCGACTTCCCCGCCACGACCGGCGAGTGGGTTGCTGTCGCCGTGCACCTCGGCGGTAGCGCAGCATCCGCTCCCGCCGTCGTCATCGACGATCACATCACCATCACCTGGCCGGACGCCACCACCACCGACTTCACTGACGCCCGCACGGCGTAAAGCCGCGCGGATACCCTGACCCATTCGTGGGCACCATTGCAAAGGAGCAGCACCTCATGAACCGAAAGATCCTCGCCGCGGGCAGCATTGCAGCTGTCGCGGCTCTTGCCCTGGCCGGTTGCAGCGGCGGCGCCGCCGAAACCGCCGACCCCGATGCGCCGGTGAAGCTGAGCATCTCGGGCTGGAGCATCGATACGACGCCCGAGTTCCAGTTGCTCGCCGACGCCTTCGAGAAGACGCACGACAACGTCACGATCGAGCTGAAGGAATACGACCCGGCCGAGTACAACACTCTGGTCACCGCCGACCTCGCTGCAGGCTCTGGCCCCGACATCATCACCCAGAAGGAGGTCAAGTACGTCACCACCTTCCAGGAGGGCGGCCAGCTGCTCGACGTCTCTGATGTGTCGCTGCCCGACGGCATCGGCGGCGCCGACTCGTACAAGGTCGATGGCGTCTCGTACGCGGTGCCCTACCGCCAGGACTCCTGGGTGCTCTTCTACAACAAGGCGCTGTTCGACGCGGCCGGCGTCGAACACCCCGACGGCTCGTGGACGTGGGGCGACTACGCAGACGCCGCAGATGCGCTGACGACGGATGCCGCCAAGGGCACGTACCTGCACCGCTGGCAGTCCACCGTTCAGGGCTTCGCCAACGCGCAGTCGGGCAGCGACATCCTCGAGGGTGACTACGGCTACCTGAAGGACTTCTACGAGAACACGCTGGCGCTGCAGGATGCCGGTGCGCAGGTCGATTTCAACACCTCGACCGCGAACCAGCTGACCTACCAGGGTGAGTTCGGCACGCAGAAGGCCGCCATGCTTCCGATGGGCTCGTGGTACACCGCGACGCTGATCGCGCAGCAGGCGACCGGCGAGGCGAACGACTTCGAGTGGGGCATCGCGCCGATCCCGCAGGTCGACGCGTCAACGGCAGGCACGGACAACACTCCGGTGACGTTCGGTGACCCGACCGGCTTCGGCATCAACGCGAACATCGACGCGGCCAAGGTCGACGCGGCCAAGGCCTTCCTCGAGTTCGCAGCGTCTGAGGATGCAGCGCAGTTGCTCGCCGGCATCGGCATCACGCCGGCGCTGACGAACGACGCTGTCGTCGAGACGTACTTCGGCGTCGAGGGCGCACCGACCGACGACCTGTCCAAGTTCGCCTGGTCGACGCACGAGACACTGCCGGAGAACCCGACCTCCAACAAGGTCGCCGCGATCCAGGGCATCCTCGGTGACCTGCACACGGCAGTCATGAGCGGCTCGGAGTCGATCGACGACGCCATCGCAACCGCTGAGGAGCGCGTCAAGAACGAGGTCGGCCTCGACTGACCCGCCTCGGGGCCGGCCGCAGAAGCGGCCGGCCCCGAACCCTCTACCCAGGAGACGAGAACATGACAACCATCGAGGCCGACGACACCGGCACGAGGACGCCGAAGAAGGCGCTTCCGAAACGACGCTCGGCGCTGCGACGCAAGAACGCACTGATCGGCTGGAGCTTCATCCTGCCGAATTTCGTCGGGTTCGGATTCCTGACCCTGCTGCCAGTGCTGATCCTGTTCTATATGGCGTTCACGAACTGGAACGTCTTCGGCAAAGCCGACTGGGTCGGCATCGCGAACTTCCAGCGCCTGCTCGGTGACGGCAGCTTCCGCATCGCGTTCTGGAACACGATCTACTACTCGGTGATGCACATCCCGCTGACGATCGTCGTCTCGCTCGGGCTCGCACTGCTGCTGAACAACCGACTGCGCGGTGTCGCGTTCTTCCGCACCGCCGCCTTCTTCCCGTACATCACCTCGATCGTCGCGATCGCCGTGGTGTGGAACCTCCTCTTCAGCCCCGACTACGGCCCCATCAACGAGATCCTCCGTGCGATCGGCATCTCAGAGCCTCCTGGGTGGCTGACGTCTTCGGAGTGGGCGATGCCGGCAGTGGTCGTCGTCAGCACCTGGCGCGACATGGGTTACTACATGATTCTGTTCCTCGCCGGCCTGCAGACAGTGCCGCGCGAACTGCATGAAGCGGCACGCATGGACGGCGCGAATGTGTGGGAACGGTTCGTGAACGTGACCCTGCCGAGCCTGCGCCCGACGATGTTCTTCGTCACCGTCATGCTCACCATCAACTCGTTCAAGATCTTCGACCTGATTCTCGTGATGACCGATGGCGGTCCGGGTCAAGCAACCCTGGTGTTGTCGCAGTTCATCTACAAGAAGGGTTTTGAGGAGTCGCAGTTCGGCTACGCATCCGCCGCCGCTGTCGCCCTGTTCTTCCTCTGCATCCTCGTCACCATCGGTCAGTTCCTGTGGAACAAGAAGCGGAGCGCATGATGAGTGAGACCCAGCTGCTGGTCACCGGCCAGAAGAAGCTCCGCAGCCTCAACGCCCCGGCGCCTCGCCGAGTCGGCCAGTCCGCCGCCGGCCGCACCGCGGCGCGCACCGTCGGCTACATCGCACTGATCGTGTTCGCGCTGGCGCTGCTCGCACCGTTCTTCTGGATGGTGATGAGCTCGCTGAAGAACGCCAACGAGGTGTTCTCGGTGCCGGTGGTCTGGGTGCCGGACGCCTTCGTGTGGCAGAACTACATCGACATCTGGTCGAAGTCGAACATGCTGGTGTGGATCCGCAACACGCTCGTGCTCGCCGTGAGCGTCACGTTCCTGCAGGTGCTCACCGGCTCCTTCGCCGCCTACGGGTTCGCGAAGATGCGTTTCGCCGGCCGCGACATCCTGTTCCTCACCTACATCGGCACGATTGCGGTGCCGTGGCAGTCGTACATGATCCCGCAGTTCATTCTGATGTCGAACCTCAAGGTGTCCAACACTCTCTGGTCGATCATCCTGCTGCAGGCTTTCGGCGCCTTCGGAGTGTTCCTGATGAAGCAGTACTACGAGACGATCCCCGAAGAGCTCAGCGAAGCCGCCCGCCTCGACGGCCTCAGCGAGTACGGCATCTGGCGGCGCATCATGCTGCCGCTGTCGGTGCCTGCGATCGCCAGCCTCACCATGCTCACCTTCGTGAACACGTGGAACGACTACCTCGGCCCGCTGATCTACCTGCGAAACCCTGACCTGTGGACCATCCAGCTCGGTCTGAAGAGCTTCGTCTCGAATCTGTTCGACACGAACTATGCGCTGCTGTTCGCCGGGCTCACGATCTCGGTCGTACCGATCGCGCTGATCTTCCTGCTCGGGCAGAAGTACTTCGTCGAGGGCATCGCGACCAGCGGAATGAAGGGCTGAGTCATGAAGCGCATTCCGCACGACACCTGGGCCACAATCCTCGGTGTCGTCTACCTCGGCCTCATGGTCAACCTCTTCGTCCTACTCGCGGCACTCCCGCTCGTGGTGCTGTTGGTGACCACGGACCCGGCACTGTCGTGGCCGTCGCTGGCCGTCGCCGCTCCACTCGCTGCCCCGGCCCTGCCTGCCGCCTTCACGGCGTTCCGAGAGTTCGGTGCGGGCGAGACTCACGTGATCCGTTCGTTCCTCCGGGGCTGGCGGAGCATCTGGCGCAAGGCCATGCTGCTGGGTCTCGCCGGAACGGCCGTCATCGTCGTCGTGCTCGTGGACGTGCGCGCGATGGCGGATGCCGCGGCATCCGCTGTCATCGTCCCCATGCTCGGCATCGTCGCCGTGCTCACCGCAGCAACCGCGCTGGTGAGCCTGGTGGCGCTCGCCGAAGCGCCGCAGGCTCGAATCCGTGACATTGCCAAGGCCGCGCTGTACCTCAGCCTGCGGCGCTGGTACCTGACCGCCGTTTCGTTCCTCGTGCTCGGCGTGCAGGTCGCGCTGTTCACCACGATGCCTGCGATCGCCGTCGGACTCACCTGCGCACCGGTGCTGTACGTCGTGTGGGCGAACAGCCGGTACACGCTGCGGCCTGTGCTCGAGCTGGAAGAGGCTCTCGCGTGAGCGCACGCGTTCGCACATGGATGAGTCAGGACGTCTTTGATCTGCTCTTCGACGACGCCCGGCTCGAGCGGCTCCGGTCACTGACTTCATCGCCGACGCTCCAGCGTGCGGATCTCCCTCACGAGCCCGGTGTCATCGACGACACCGAGATCTTGATCACCTCCTGGGGTGCGCCGCGGTTGGACGCCGAATTGCTCGCCCGGATGCCGAATCTGCGGGCAGTGGTGCATGCTGCCGGCAGCGTGCAGGGACTCGTGTCCGACGCGCTCTGGGACCGAGGGATCATCGTGACCTCCGCTGCCGACGCCAACGCGATTCCGGTGGCTGAGTTCACCTTCGCCACAATCGTGCTCGCGTTCAAGCGCACGTTCATTCATGTGCGCAGCCAGTCCGTTGAGGCGCTCAGCTGGGGTCATGAGCTGACATCGCGCTCATACGGAAGCGTCGGGCGCACGGTGGGAGTCGTAGGCTTCTCGCGCATCGGCCGGCGGGTGGTGCGGATGCTGGGTGCACTCGACGGCATCCGGATCCTCGTCGCCGATCCTTTCGTCGATCCCGAGGTCGTTGCCGCGGCCGGCGCGACCCTGGTGCCGCTGGAGGCGCTGCTGGGCGAGGTCGACGTGCTCTCGCTCCACGCGCCGGGCTTGCCTGCGACCAGGCACATGATCGGGGCTGCGGAGCTCGCGGCCCTCCGCGATGGCGCCACCGTGATCAACACCGCCCGCGGGGCGATTCTCGATCATGACGCGCTTCTTGTGGAGTGTTCGTCAGGGCGGATCAACGCGGTGCTCGACGTCACCGATCCTGAGCCGTTGCCGATGGATGCGCCGTTGCGCGGGCTGCCCAATGTCGCGTTGACGCCGCATATCGCGGGCTCCATGGGGGCGGAGGTGCGCCGGCTCGTCGACTCGGCGCTCGATGACATCGAGACGCTGATCGTGGGCGGACCGCTGTCATCGGCAGTGACGCGCAACGAGATGGAGGTGAGCGCGTAGCGCGCTCACCGGCCTGCATCTCATACGCCGCTTGCGCAAGACGGCTCGGCGTGGCACTCTATTGGAAAGCGCTTACCCGAATCGGCGGAGCGCAAGGACTTGTGAAGAACGGACCAGCAATGACACAGGCGAGCACCCGCGAGATCGGGATCATCATGAACGGCGTCTCCGGGCGCATGGGCTACCGTCAGCACCTCGTGCGCTCGATCCTCGCGATCCGCGACCAGGGAGGCATCGAGCTCTCCGACGGCTCCCGCGTGACGGTGAAGCCGCTGCTCGTCGGCCGCAACGAGCAGAAGCTCTCCGAGCTCGCAGCACTGCACGGCATCGAGGACTACACCACCGACCTCGACGCCGCCCTGGCGGACCCGAAATGGGAGATCTACGCCGACTTCCTCGTGACGAAGGCCCGCGCATCCGCGATCCGCAAGGCGATCGCCGCCGGCAAGGCAATCTACACCGAGAAGCCCACCGCGGAGTCCCTCGAAGAGGCGCTCGAACTCGCGCGCCTCGCGCAGGAGGCCGGCGTCAAGACCGGCGTCGTGCACGACAAGCTCTACCTCCCCGGCCTGCAGAAGCTCAAGCGCCTGATCGACTCCGGCTTCTTCGGCCGCATCCTCTCGGTCCGCGGCGAGTTCGGCTACTGGGTCTTCGAGGGTGACTGGCAGCCGGCGCAGCGCCCCAGCTGGAACTACCGCGCCGAAGACGGCGGCGGCATCATCTCCGACATGTTCCCGCACTGGAACTACGTGCTGGAGAACCTGTTCGGCGAGGTCAAGAGCGTGTACGCGCAGGCGGCAGTGCACATCCCGGAGCGCTGGGACGAGAACGGCGACAAGTACACCGCGACCGCCGAAGACGCCGCGTACGGCATCTTCGAGCTCGAGGGCGGCATCGTCGCCGAGATCAACTCCTCGTGGACCGTGCGCGTGAACCGCGACGAGCTCGTCGAGTTCCAGGTCGACGGCACCCACGGATCCGCCGTGGTAGGCCTCTTCGGCGCCAAGATCCAGCCGCGCAACGCCACCCCGAAGCCCGTGTGGAACCCCGACCTCGAGGACACCCGCGACTACGACGCCGACTGGCAGAGCGTCCCGACGAACGACGTCTTCCTGAACGGCTTCCGCCAGCAGTGGGAGGAGTACCTCGAGTCGTACGTGCTCGGCACCGATTACGCCTTCGACCTGCTCGCCGGCGCCCGCGGCGTGCAGTTCGCCGAGGCCGGCCTCACCTCCAGCGCCGAGGGCCGCAAGGTCGCGATCGAGCAGCTGTCCCTCTGATGAGCGACCTGAAGCTTCTCGCCGTCGACGGGGCGCTGAGCACCGCCGCGCTGAACGAGGGCGGCGGGTACACCCGCCCGGCCGCCCCGCTGCAGAGCCGCGTCGCCTACGCCGCCGCGCACGTGGTGCCCAGAGTGCACGCGGACAACACCCCCGGCCAGCCCGCCGACATCGACTGGGACTCCACCCTCGCGTTCCGCCGCAGCGTGTACTCCTGGGGCCTCGGCGTCGCCGACGCCATGGACACGGCGCAGCGGAACATGGGTCTCGACGCCGCGGCGACCCGCGAGCTCATCGCCCGCAGCGCCGAGGTCGCCCGCGAGGAGGGCGGCTCGGTCGTGGTCGGCGTCAACACCGACCACGTTCTCGAGCAGCGCATCTCGCTCGATCAGGTGATCGACGCGTACAAGGAGCAGCTGCACTTCACCGAGGAGCAGGGTGCGGGTCCCGTGCTGATGGCGTCCCGTCATCTCGCACGCGTGGCGACGAGCGCCGACGACTACCGCCGCGTGTACCGGTCGGTTCTCGAGTCCGCGACGGTTCCGGTCGTGCTGCACTGGCTCGGCACGGCCTTCGACCCGGAGCTCGCGGGCTATTTCGGCGCGGATGACTGGCAGACGGCATCCGCGGTGCTGCTGGACATCATCGGCGAGAACCCGGACAAGGTCGCGGGCGTCAAGATGAGCCTGCTGAATGCCGAGTCCGAGATCTCGGTGCGGGCGCAGCTGCCGGACGGCGTGCGCATGTTCACCGGCGACGACTTCAACTACGTCGGCCTGATCGGCGACTCCGCGGTCGACCCTGGCTGGGTCCCTGAGCCCGTCGAAGGGGCACAGCCCGCACCTCGCACCCATTCGGATGCTCTCCTCGGCGCGTTCGCCGCGATCACGCCGGTCGCCTCCGCGGCGATCCAGGCGCTGGATGCCGGCGACCCTGCTCGCTACCTCGAGATCCTCGGCCCGACCGAGGAGCTCAGCCGCCAGGTGTTCGCAGCTCCCACGTTCTATTACAAGACCGGCGTCGCGTTCCTCGCCTGGCTGAACGGCCACCAGCCGGCCTTCCAGATGGTCGGCGGCCTGCACTCGGCGCGGAGCCTCCCGCACCTCAGCCGGATCGTCGAGCTCGCGAACGCCTCGCTCGCGCTCGAGAACCCCGAGCTCGCACGCGATCGCTGGCACGGGATGCTGCGCCTGAACGGAGTGGACGCATGAGCGGCCCTTCGACAAGCGCAGGGGCTCAGGAGGATGGGTCGCTGAGCCTGTCGAAGCGTCCTGACCCGCGCCTGTCGATCAACCAGGCCACCATCAAGTACGCGAATCTCGAGACCGCGCTGAAGGTGACGGCGGATGCCGGCATCCAGGCCATCGGCCTCTGGCGCGAACCCGTTAACGAGGTCGGCCTCGACGTCGCCGCAGGGATGCTGTCTGACTCGGGCCTGCGCTTCACGACCCACTGCCGCGGCGGGTTCTTCACGCTGCCGGAGGGTCCTGAGCGGCTCGTGGCCCTCGACGACAACCGCCGGGCGATCGAGGAGACCGCGACCCTCGCCGCTGCGGGGGCCGAAGGCTCGACCGCGACCCTGGTGCTCGTCGCCGGCGGTCTGCCGGAGGGCTCCCGCGACCTGATCGGCGCGCGCGAGCGCGTGCGCGACGCGATCGGCACGCTCGCTCCGTTCGCCGAGCAGGCAGGCGTGACCCTCGCGATCGAGCCGCTGCATCCGATGTACGCATCCGACCGGGCCGTCGTCTCGACGCTCGGCCAGGCGCTCGACATCGCCGCGGACTTCGAGCCGTCGGTCGTCGGCGCCGCTGTGGACACCTTCCACATCTGGTGGGACCCTCAGGTGCTGGAGCAGATCGCCCGCGCCGGCCGCGAAGGTCGCATCACCACGTACCAGGTGTGCGACTGGAAGACGCCGCTGCCCGCCGACGTGCTGCTCTCGCGGCACCACACGGGGGACGGCGTCATCGACTTCGCTTCGCTCACCGAGGCAGTGGTCGCGACCGGCTACGACCGCGACATCGAGGTGGAGATCTTCAACGCCGACATCTGGGCGCAGGACCCGGCTGAGGTCGTCCGGCGGACCGCCGAGGCGTTCGGCGCGGCGGTCTCACCGCACCTCCGCTGACGTCCGCGGAGAGATGCGTTTCGTCTCGTTCCGCTCGCTCGACGACCGGTGTCCCCCGACGGTCGTCGCGCGACGGGGCGAGGCGGAACGCACTTGCGGAGCACGATTTCAGACAGGATGAACCCATGACCAAGATCCGCCCCGGCCTGTGCTCGGTGACTTTCCGCACTCTCGCTCCCGAGCAGATCGTCACGCTGGCGGCGGATGCCGGGCTCCAGGTCATCGAGTGGGGCGGCGACGTCCACGTCCCTCCGGGGGATCCGGTGCGTGCGGCCGAGGTCGCGAAGGCGACGACGGATGCCGGCCTCGCGGTCGCCTCGTACGGCTCGTACTTCCGCGCCGGCGCTGACGAGAGGCTGACACCGGTCCTCGACAGCGCCGAGGCGCTGGGAGCGGATCGGGTGCGGATCTGGGCCGGTTCCGTCGACTCGGCCGTGGCCACTGAGGACGACTGGACAGGAATCGTCGCGCGCCTGCGGGACGCCGCGTCCGAGGCGGGGGAGCGCGGCATCGGACTGGCACTCGAGTTCCATTCCAACACCCTCGCCAGCACCGCCCCGGCGACCCTGCGGCTGCTCGCCGAGGTCAGCAGCCCCTGGCTCAGCACCTACTGGCAGCCGACCGTCGCGGCATCCGTCGACGCCGTGATCGACGAGTACCGAGCGGTCGCCGCGCACACCAGCGCCGCGCACGTCTTCTCCTGGTGGCCGGCCACCGAGCGCCTGCCGCTGCGCGCACGAGACGCGCTCTGGCGCCGGTTCTTCGCGGAAGCCGCTCAGGCCGAGCGCCCGCCGCGCGATGCCCTGCTGGAGTTCGTCCCCGGCGACGACCCCGCGCTCCTGGCGTCGGAGGCCGCGAACCTTCGCTCCTACCTCGGCTGACGTCGCGCCGCAGCACCCGCCTCCGGAGGCGCACGCGGCCCGGTTCGAGGAAACAGGGTTTCATCCCTTCCTTGGCAAACGGTTGCCAGATACTCTGGTGCGGCACTCACCCAAATGGCAAGAACTTTTACGAAGGCGCGACATGCGCGCCTGAACCGTTCTCGCCGAGTAGGAGACGAAGATGTCGCACGCTCACCTGTCCGTCCGTCGCCGGTCGATCGCGGCCTTCGCAGCGCTCGCCGTCGCCGTCCCGCTCGCGCTGGCTCTCGACGGCGCAGCGGCGCCGGCATCCGCCGCCGATCCCGGGATCACCGAAGGGCTCGATCTCAGTGCCGGCAACCGCCGGGCGCCGGTACCCGGCCTCTACGACTGGAGCAGAGCCGGTTACCGGGGAGGACAGCAGCTGCCGGACACCGCGGCACTCACGCCGCGCGCGCAGTGCGACATCACCGCGGCCGAGCTCGCGAGCATCCACGGGGTGCACCCGGGAGACGGCGCCGACGACACCGCCGGTATCCAGTCGGCGATCGACGCGATCCGCACCGACTGCTCGCCGACCGCCGGCTTCGAGTCCCTCAGCCGCATCACGCTTCCCGCCGGACGCCTCGACGTCACGCGTGAACTGCACCTGGATGCCGACTACCTCGTGATCCGCGGGGCGGGATCGGATGCCGCGACCGGCACCAGCCTCGTCTACCGGCCCGACGCGGACACGCGATACGACACCGTCACGGCCGACGGTTCCGAGTGGGACAAGGACGCGATGACCTCGGGAGCCGGCAGCGGCGGCTGGCTGTGGCCGGGGCGCGGCCTGTTCCGCGTGCAATCCAGAGATGTGCACCCCGCCTACGCAAGTGACCATGCCGCGGCACCCGCGAACCGCAAGGACCTCTTCGAGGGCACGGTCAACGTGCACTGGAAGGTGGGCGTCGCCCTGCGCGCGAAGACCGGGGATGCCGGCTACTCCGCCCGTGCAGGCGACACCGTCGTGCACCTCGCCACCAGCGGCTCGATGACCGACTTCGGCGTCGGTGCGCTGGTGAACATCCGCGCCGCGAACTCGATCGGCTTCTACGAGCAGCAGGAGGCCCTGCCGACCGAGCATCCGCTGCAGAACCTGCACATGCGTCAGCAGATCTTCCGCATCGTCGCGAGCGACGCCACCGCGCGCACGATCACGCTCGACAAGCCGCTCGAGTACGACGTGCCGGTGAACTCCACCTCCGACGGCTCCGCGGCGATCGACGGCAAGGTCTACGCGTCCAAGGCCGCGCCGATCGTCGACCCCGTCGTCGGCGTCGGCATCGAGGTGCTCTCGTTCACGCAGGAGATCGCCGGTCAGACGCCTGCGGATGCCGCGCACGACTACGGCAACCTCGTTCCCGACCAGGCGATGCACGGCATCGTGTTCAAATGGGCCGTGGACTCGTGGGTGCGCGGCATCCGCGCCGAGATGACGGGGTCGCACCCGATCGTCACCGAGGAGGCGAAGAACCTCCAGATCGTCGACAACGAGCTGATCGGCTCCTGGAACAAGGGCAAGGGCGGCAACGGCTACTTCCGCGGCTCCCGGGTCTGGGACTCGCTCTACGCCGGCAACGTGTCTCGCGGGCTTCGCCACTTCACGTTCCAGTGGTCGGCATCCGGCAACGTCGTGATCGGCAACGACTTCGACTCCGACCTGAACCTGCACGGCGGGTGGGAGCGGAACAACCTGTTCGAGTTGAACAGGGTGACCGTGCCGTACGCGCACCGCACCGGCAACTGCAGCTCGAACTGCGGCGAGGAAGGCGGAGGTGGACCGGACGACTCCAACTGGTTCCCGATCTGGTGGGGAGCCGGCAAGAAGGCGGTGAAGTGGTCGGGGTCATCCGGGCCGATGAATGTCTTCTTCAACAACGACATGTCCAAGCAGCTCGGCAGCGACACGGCCGCCTACACCCCGTACCTCGCCGACCGTCACCGCATCCTGCAGTTCGGCTGGGACGGCAGCGGCTGGCGCCACCTCGACAGCGGCGGGACACCGATCACCGACTGGGCGCACAACGAGACGCGCGACTACGGCGGCGGGCACGGCGTGCACGACGAGCTGACGGATGCCGCGGAGTCGCTGTTCCTGAAGACCGTCGCTGCCGGCGGGGGAGGGACGCCGACGCCGACCCCGACGCCCACTCCGACTCCCACGCCCACTCCCACTCCCGCCGAGATGCTGATCTCGCAGGGGCGGCCGGCGACGGCATCCTCACTGGAGACCTCTTCGTTCCCGGCATCCGCCGCGGTCGACGGCTCGACCACCACCCGCTGGGCGAGCCTCGAGGGCGTCGACCCGCAGTGGATCACCGTCGATCTCGGCGCCGGCGCCACGGTGTCGAAGGTGGTGCTGAACTGGGAGGCGGCGTACGCCTCGAAGTACCGGGTGGAGCTCTCCGCCGACGGCTCGACCTGGACCACGCTCAAGACCGAGGCCGCCGGCGACGGCGGCCTCGACGAGCTGACCGGGCTGAGCGGCACCGGCCGCTACCTCCGGGTGTACGGCACCGCGCGCGGCACCTCCTACGGCTACTCGCTGTGGGAGCTGCAGGTGTACGGCACCGCAGGCACCGGAACCCCGCCGACCGGCGGGAGCGTCGTGGACGTGTCGTCCGCGGGTCAGCTGTCGGCAGCGCTCGCGGCGGCGGCTCCCGGTCAGACGATCCGTCTCGCGGCCGGGACCTACCGCGGCAGCTTCATCGCGACGACGCCGGGCACGGCATCCGCGCCGATCACCCTCACCGGCCCGCGCACCGCCATCCTCACGAACGACGGTCCGAGCGGCACGCTCACCGGATGCCCGCAGCCGACCGCCGGATGGAACTCCGGCTACGGGCTCTGGCTGTTCGGCGCCTCGCACTGGAACGTCATCGGGCTGACGATCGCCGAGTCGAAGAAGGGCATAGTGCTGGACGCTGCGACCCACGTCACGATCGACGGGGTGCTGGTGCGAGACATCGCCGAGGAGGGAGTGCACTTTCGCCGGTCCTCGGCGGACGGCGTCATCCGCGACTCCGAGATCGTCCGCACCGGGCTCGTCAAGCCCGGCTACGGCGAGGGCGCGTACCTCGGGTCGGCGAACTCGAACTTCGGATGCTTCGGCGACTCCAGCGGGCGCGACAGGTCCGACCGCGTGCAGGTGCTCGACAACACCTTCGGCCCGGGGATCGCCGCCGAGCACATCGACGTCAAGGAGGGCACGGAGGGCGGCGTCATCCGCGGCAACACCTTCGACGGCACCGGCCTCTCCGGTGAGAACTCGGCGGACTCCTGGGTCGATGTGAAGGGCAACGGCTATCTCATCGAGAGCAACGATGGCAGCTTCTCCTCGCCCGGCACCTTCGCCAACGGCTACGAGACCCACAACCCGCTGACCGGATGGGGATGCGGCAACGTCTGGCGGAGCAACGCCTCCGACCTCGGCGACGCCGGGCGGTATGCCGTGTTCGTCAGCTCGACCTCGAAATGCTCCGGCAACCCGAACAGGGTGTACGCGTCCAACACCGTGACGAACGCCGTCACCGGGCTCACCAACATCACGGTCATCCCGTGACACCCGCGCAGTAACCCCCACCCCATCAATGAAGATCGGAACCCGCATGATGAAAACCACCCATCGGATCGTCGCGGTGCTCGCGGCGGCGACGCTGTCGCTGACCTGCGTGCCTGCGGCTGCCGGCGCCGCCGAGATCGCGCCGCAGTCCGCGGCGCCCGCGCTGCCGGCCGGGCAGGCGGGCCCGCTCACGGCCGCCGAGGTCGGACCGCTCTCCGAGACCCTCATCTCGCAGGGCCGCCCGGCGACGGCATCCTCTCTGGAGACGTCCGCTTTCCCGGCATCCGCCGCAGTGGACGGATCGTCGACCACACGCTGGGCGAGCCTCGAAGGCATCGACCCTCAGTGGATCACGGTCGACCTGGGCGAGGGAGCCTCGGTGTCGCGCGTGCTCCTGAACTGGGAGGCGGCGTACGCGAGCAGGTACAAGGTGCAGATCTCGGTCGACGGCACGAACTGGACCACGCTCAAGGACGAGACCGCAGGCAACGGCGGCACCGACGACATCACGGGCCTGAGCGGCACCGGTCGCTACCTGCGGGTCCACGGCGCCGCGCGCGGCACCGCCTACGGGTACTCGCTGTGGGAGCTCCAGGTCTACGGCACGCCGGGAACCACGGGCGGCGGCAGCACCGGCGAGACCACGGCCGTCACCTCGATCTCGGCTCTGCAGAGCGCGGTCAGCAACTCTGATCCCGGCGACACGATCGTGCTGAAGAACGGCAGCTACAGCGTCTCCTCGGCGGTGAGCATCGGATCCAGCGCCTCCGGAACCTCGTCCGATCCGGTGACCGTCAAGGCCGAGACCGTCGGCGGAGTGACGCTGACCGGATCATCGAGCTTCTCCTTCTCCGGCGTGCACGACATCAGCATCCAGGGTTTCAGGTTCACCCAGTCGACGACGATCGACGTGGGCTCGAGCAGCAAGGCGGTGGACTTCGTCCGCAACGAGTTCGTCTTCTCCGACACGGCGGAGCACAACCTGATCGTGCGGTCCGACGATTCCGAGATCGCGTACAACTGGTTCCACGGCAAGGACTCGATCGGCGTCTACCTCGGTATCGAAGGGCCGGGCACTGACACCGTCGCCAAGAACTCCCACATCCACCACAACTACTTCTCAGACCACAACTTCACCGGCACCAACGGCGGCGAGTCGATCCGTCTCGGCACCAGCCCCAAGGCGCTCTCCAGCGGCGGCGCGATCGTGGAGTACAACCTCTTCGAGAACGCCGACGGAGACCCCGAAGCCATCTCGGTGAAGACGAGCGGCCACACCATCCGGTACAACACGATCCGCAACAGCAAGGGCGGCATCGTGCTGCGCCACGGCAACGACAACAAGGTCCTGTCGAACTACATCCTGAACGGCGAGAACGGCATCCGCATCTACGGCAACGATCACGTCGTCATGAACAACTACGTGAGCGGAATCAGCGAGACGGACGGCTCGATCATCGTCGGCGCCGGCACGGTGCGCGATCATTTCGTGGGTGAGAGCAGCGAGTCGCGCAAGCAGTATGACGCTCCCGATCGCATCCGCATCGGCCTGAACACCGTGGTGAACAACGTCAACGGCCTGGCGGGGGAGACGCACCGCCCGCTCCCGCCGCTGCGGGTGACGATCGTCGACAACATCTTCCAGGGGGCGACCGGCAAGCTCGCCGATGTGCCGCTCATGCAGGACTTCTACTGGCGCGGCAACATCCTGTGGGGCGCGGCCGCCAACGGCAACATCCCCACGGTGGGCTACACGCGGGTGAACCCGCAGCTCGCGCAGGATGCAGCCGGCGTGTGGAAGATCGGTTCGTCGAGCCCCGCGGTGAACACGGCTTTCATGACCGATCATGGCACCTGGGTGACGGATGACATCGAGGGTCGTCAGCGTGCGGGCGTCTACGACGTCGGCGCGCACGAGGTGACCACCAACGCGGCGACCCGCGCTCCGCTGACCACCGCGAAGGTCGGCCCGAACGCGCCGTAGCGCGGGGGAGGAGCGCCGGGGAGGGTCTCCTCCCCGGCGCTCCTTCGTGCCCGGCTCAGCGCGGGATGCGGAACGTGTCGTACGGGATGCGCTGCACGAGGTCGAGTGCGATGTCGGCGGCATCCGCTTCCGTGAGCCGGTGCGTCGCCACGAGGGACGCGAGGTACGCGGCATCCGCCCGTCGCGCCATGTCGTGCCGTGCCGGGATGGAGCAGAACGCCCTGGTGTCGTCGATGAAGCCGGAGGTCTTCGAGAACCCGGCGCTGTCGGTGATGGCGCGGCGGTACCGCTCCATGGCGTCCGGGGTGTCCAGGAACCACCACGGCGCTCCCACGTACACGCTCGGGTAGAACCCGGCGAGCGGCGCGAGCTCGCGCGAGAACGCGGTCTCGTCGACCGTGAACAGCACCAGCCGGAGCGCGGTGCCGGTGCCGAAGTCGTTGAGTGCGCGCCGCAGCGGCTCGGTGAAGGTCGTCGGCAGCGGGAGGTCATGCCCGGTGTCGGCGCCGTGGCGTTCGAGGGTGGGCGCGTGGTGGTTGCGATGCACCCCGGGGTGCAGCTGCATCACCATGCCGTCCTCTGCGGACATCTCGATCAGGCGGTACAGGATGTCGCGACGATAGGCGACACCCTCGGCCGCCGTGGCTCTGCCGCGGAGCCCGGCGACGTGGATGCGCTCGGCCTCGGCCGAGTCGAGCGGCGACGCCCACGAGTCCGCGACGCCGGTGTCGGTCGAGGTGCCGCCGACGCTGCGGAAGAACGCCCGCCGATCCCGCAGCGCGTCCAGCAGGCCGGCGTGCGTACCGCACGGGATCCCGGATGCCGCGGCGAGCCGGTCGAGCGAAGGCAGCCATCCGGGGGCCGACGGGTCCATGATGCGATCGGCGCGGAAGGTCGGCAGCACGCGCCCGTGGAAGTCGGGATCGGCCGCGAGCGTCCGGTGAGCGGCGAGGTCGTCTGCCGGATCGTCGGTGGTCGCCAGCACGTCGACGCCGAACCGCTCGAACAGCGCGCGGGGGCGGTAGGCGTCGTCCGTGAGCCGTTCGGCGATCTCGTCGTAGACGGCATCCGCGGTCTCGGCCGACAGCCGGGTGGTCACGCCGAAGACCTCTCCGAGCTGATACTCGAGCCAGTACTGCACGGGCGTCGCCCGGAACAGGTGCCAGTGCGAGGCGAGCACGCGCCACGCCTCGCGCGGGTCGACGGCGGGCTCGCCGGCTGGGGCCTGCACCGTGCCGAGAGGAACGCCCGCGCCGTGCAGCACCCGGGTCACGTAGTGGTCGCCGGTGACGAGCAGCTCGGTCGGGGAGGCGAACGGCGCGTCATCGGCGAGCATCGACGCCGACACGTGCCCGTGCGGGGAGCAGATCGGTGCATCCGCGACCGTGAGATAGAGCTCTCGTGCGATGTCTCGGGTGTGCGGGTCGCTCGGGAAGAGGCGATCCGGATGCATCATCGTGGTCGGCATGCTGTCCTTCGGCGCGGTCGTGCGGTGGCGGCGAGGCGGGCTCGTCCCCGCTTCGACGCTACAGGTCGTGCGCCGGGTTGGCAACCGTTTGCCATAGAATGTCGGAAGCTGATGACGACGTCGGCCGAGACACGGCCCGGAGTCAGCCGGCCGAGACATGAGGAGATGGCATGCACGACCGGCATCCCCGCCCTGAGGCGCCCACGATCGTCCACCTGGGCGTCGGCGCGTTCCACCGCGCGCACCAGGCCTGGTACACGCATCTGGCATCCGGCGCGGGGGAGCGGTGGTCGATCACGGCGTTCACCGGGCGGTCAGCCGCGCAGGCGCGGCTGCTGGAGGCGCGGGGCGGGCGCTACACGCTGCTCACCCGCGGCCCTGAGCGCGACGCGTTCACGCAGATCGACAGCATCCGCTCCGTGCACGACGGCGCGGAGCGACGCGTCTGGGAAGCGGCGCTCGCCGACCTGGCCACGCACGTGATCACCCTCACGGTCACCGAGGCGGGATACGGCCTCGGCGGACGCGGGGGGCGCGGCGGGGGAGCCGCCGCTGTCGACGCGGATGTCCGTCGCGCGATGGGCGATCCCGAAGCGCCGATCATGACGGCACCGGTGCGTCTCGCACTGGGGCTCTCGGCGCGGCGGAACGCCGCAGCAGGGCCGATCACGGTGATCAGCTGCGACAACCTCAGCAGCAACGGCGCGGTGACCCGCTCCGTCGTGCTCTCCGCCGCCCGGACGATCGACCCCGCCCTCGCGGACTGGATCGACGCGAACGTCGCATTCCTGTCGTCGATGGTCGATCGCATCACGCCGCGCACGACCGACGCCGACATCGACGAGGTCCAGCGGGCGACCGGCATCCGCGACGAAGGCGCCGTGGTGACCGAGCCGTTCTCGGAGTGGGTGATCGAAGACGGGTTCGCGGGCCCCCGCCCCGCGTGGGAGCACGTCGGCGTCCGCCTCACCCATGACCTGGAGCCGTATGAGAACCGCAAGCTCCGGATCCTGAACGGCGCGCACTCGCTGCTGGCCTACCGGGGTCTGCTGCGCGGGTTCGGCGACGTCGCCACGGCCTTCGGCGATCCCGCCCTGCGCGCACTGGTCGAGGAGTACTGGGAGGTCGCGGCGGCGAGCTGTGACCTCCCCGCAGCCGAGCTCGCCGAGGCGATCGCGGCGACCCGCTCCCGATTCGCGAACCCGCGCATCCGTCATCTTCTCGCGCAGATCGCGACGGACGGCGCGCACAAGCTTCCGCAGCGCGTCGTCCCGGTGCTGGCGCACGCGACGCTCGCCGGACGCGCCGCCGCCGCCGCGGCATCCGCCATCGCGGCCTGGGCCGTGTGCGGCGGTCATTCCGGTGCCGAGATCGACGTGCTCCTCGCGGATGCCGGGGACGCGGATGCCGTTCGCGCGATGCGCGCGTCGATCGACCGGGAACTCCGTAGGCTGGAGGGCGACCCGAGCGGCGCCGCATCGCGCGCCGAAGCAGTGAGGAGCTGACATGGCAGACGACAGTGCCGTCGACACGCCATCGGAGCCGGATGCTGCGCCGCAGCAGCAGGAGAGCGTGACGATCTACGACGTCGCGAAGCTCGCCGGAGTGAATCCCTCGACCGTGTCGCGGGCGCTGAACCGTCCTGGGCGGGTGAACGCCGTCACCGAACGGCGTATCCGTGCTGCAGCAGAGTCGCTCAACTACCACGTCAACCCCATGGCCAGGGCGCTGCCCACAGGGCGCACCTCGATCGTCGGCCTCGTGGTGTCCGACATCACGAACCCGGTGTTCTTCGACGTCATCCGCGGTGCCGAGGCGGCCGCGACCCGCGCGGGGTACACCCTGGTGCTCACCGAGTCGGAGGAATCCGACGAGCGCGAGTACGAGCGCGCGCAGCGGATGCTGCGCATGGTCGACGGGCTGGTCCTCGCCACGCCGCGCATGTCGGACGACCAGATCACGGCGCTCGGCAGGCAGAAGCCCGTCGCGGTCGTGAACCGCCTGGTCGACGACGTGCTCTCCGTCGTGCCGGATGTGCAGCACGGCATCGCCGAAGCCGTGCGCCACCTGCGCGCGCTCGGCCACAGCCGGATCGCGTACGTGCCGGGTCCGCCGCTGTCGTGGATGGCGCGGAGACGCGGCGAGCTGCTCGCGCAGCGCTGCGAATGGGCGCACATCGAGCTCGTCGCGCTGGACCCTGTCGCCCCCACCGTGCTCGGCGGGCGCACCGCGGCGGTCGCGGTGCGCGACAGCGGGGCGACCGCGGTGTTCGCGTACAACGACCTGATCGCGATCGGCCTCATGCAGGAGCTCGTCGAGACCGGCATCCGGATCCCGGCCGACATCAGCGTCGTGGGGTTCGACGACATCTTCGGCGCGGACTTCACCTCGCCCTCGCTCACCACAGTGAAGTCGCCGCTGCGCGAGGGCGGCGACCACGCGATGAGCGCACTGCTCGGGCGCGTGACGGGCGGCGACGCCCCGAGCGGCGGCTTCGACCTCGCCACGACGCTCGTGGTGCGCGGGTCGACCGGCACAGCCAAGGCCTGAGCCGGGGCGCCGGCATGCGGTGCGCGATCCGCGGCCATCGCACCGGCGCGGCACGGAAGAGGCGGCCGGCGGCACTCGGGAACGTCCACGACGCGAGTGCTGCCGGCCGCCGGCCGGATCGGATCAGGGCGCGAACGGCCCGACGTCCGCGGTGGTGAGAGGCTCGCGCCGAGCAAGCCCCGCACCGAACTCGTGCGCGCCGACGTCGGCGATGCCGGCGCGGCGGCGACCCTCGATGTCGTCGCGGGCGTACGCCGCGTGATCCTGCGTCGCCGCGTCGATCGCCGGGCTGGTGGCGCCGATGCGCAGCACGTCCGCGCCGTCGCGGGTGAGCTGCGGGTCCACGCGCGTGAAGCCGTCTGCGGGGATGTCCCCGTCCGGTGCCGCACCCCACAGGATGTTGCCCGCCCAGGTAAAGCCGCTCGACACCGGAACCTTGGCGAGGATGCCCTCTTCGCCCTGGAAGATGTTGTCGACGATCACGCAGTCGGTCGGCGCGATGGGGCGATGCGTCTCCCCGGAGATGCCGCCGGCGTTGCCGACGATGGTGTTGAGGGCGATGCGCACCCGGTCTGCCGCGTCGTTCTTGTTGCGCGAGTTCGCGGGCTCTCCCTCGTAGTGGTCCTTGAGGGTGCCCGCGCCGAGCACGAGTGCGGTGTCGGCCGTCTCGCCGATGTAGTTGTTCACGATCAGGTGATCGTTGCCGTAGATGCGGATGCCGCGCTCGCCGCGGATGATGTGGTTCGACTCGACCGTCGTGCGGTTGCCGTGGCGCAGTACGATGCCGCCGCCGCTGTCGCGGATGGTGTTGAAGCGGATGACGTTGTCGCTGGACTTCACCGAGATGGCCTCGGGGTCGCCGTTGGTGCGCTCGAACAGGTTGTACTCCACCACCGCGTGGGCGCTGCTCAGCGCACGCGGGCTCACGCCGAGCCGGATCGGCTCGCCGCCGTTGGCGCCGGCGAACGTGTGGTCGGAGAAGTGGTTGTGGTGGATGTGGACGTTCTCGGCCATCTCGGTCGAGCCCCCACCCTCGATGCCGAGGAAGATGCCGAGAGTCGACTTGCCGTGGAAGTGGTTGTACTCGACGACGGTGTCGTCGGCGCGCACCATCACGCAGTGCATGCCCTCGATGTCGGCGAGCACGAACTCGTTGCGGCTCAGTGTGATCGCCCGGCAGTTCGCGGGGATCTCCAGCGTCGTCGACTGCGTGAACACGAAGCCGCTTATCGCGACGTCGTGGGTTGCGTCGAAGGCGAAGCTCCGCGCGCCGGTGAGGGTGACCCCGCCGACCGACTCGGCCATGATCGTGAGCGGCTTGTTCCAGCGTCCGCCGACTCCGGCGAGGTCGATCGCCGCCCCCTCCGGAACCGCGTAGGTGCCGTTCGCGACGATGATCGTCCCGCTCGCCTCCGGGGTCGCTGAGGCGATCGCGGCCTGGAGCTCCTCGAGCGACGCGACGTAGGAGTACGGTCCGCGACCTGGCAGCATCGGGACGGTCCCGGATGCCGGGGCCCGGCCGAGCGTCGACGCGCCCGCCTGCTGCGGGATGGCGATGGCAGCCGCGGCACCGGCGACGGCGGACAGGATGAATGTACGGCGCTTCATGTTTCCTCCTCGTTGAGGGTTGGGGTAGGGGTTTCGTTGAGTCAGGTCGTTTCGGGATCCAGGAACAGCTCGACGACGGGCACGGGGGAGTCCGGTCGCTGGATCGGCAGCTGCAGGGTGAGCGTGCCCTCGGGCAGGCCGCCCATCAGCGTGTTCTGGGCCTGGCGGTGCGGATCGATGCGCAGCGGCACCAGCTCGGAGGCATCCGTCATGAGCTGGGCGTACCGCACCCTTCCCGCCAGCCCTGGCAGGTGCAGGTGCTTGAAGGGCCAGGAGAAGAGGTGCACATACAGCCGGTCGCCGCGGAGCGTATAGCGGGTGTCGCTCGGGGCCGGCCACGGGGCGGGGCCGGCGCCGTGGATCGAACGGGCATGATCGTCCATCCAGTCAGCGATCTCATCGAAGGTGCGCTGCGCGGTGCGGTCGATGCGGCCTCGCCCGTCCGGGCCGACGTTCAGCAGCAGGTTCCCGTCCTTGGAGACGCCGTCGATCAGCAGCTTGATCAGCGACTCGGAGCTCTTCGAGTCGAGGTTGTCGCGGTCGTAGCCCCAGCTCCCGTCGAGCGTCTGGCACGCCTCCCACGGCACCGGCCGGCCGTCGCGCTCCATCGGCGCCAGCGGCTGGTACTGCTCCGGCGTGACGATGTCGCCGGGGATGCCGAGGCGATCGTTGACGATGATGCCGGGCTGCAGCGCCCGCACCAGGCACAGCAGGTTCTCGGCATCCCAGTCCGCCGCCCCCTTGCCGCCCCAGTAGTCGGGGCGGTGCGTGTAGGAGAAGTCGAAGAAGAGGTAGTCGATCTGGCCGTAGCCGGTGAGGAGCTCGCGCACCTGCCCGTGGAGGTAGCGCTGGTAGTCGCGGATGTCGCGGTTGGCGGTCGCCGCCTTGAACTCCTCGTCGTCGCGCTGCGGGTGCGTGCCGTCGACCGGGAACGACTCGTGGTGCCAGTCGATCAGGGAGTAGTAGAGCCCGACCCGCAGACCCTCGGCGCGGCACGCCTCGACGAACTCGGCGACCGCGTCGCGGCCGAACGGCGTGTTCACCGAGGTGTAGCCGGTGAGCTTCGAGTCCCACAGGCAGAAGCCGTCGTGGTGCTTGGCGGTGAGCACGACGTACCCGGCGCCGGCGGCCTTCGCGGTGCGCGCCCAGGCGCGGGGGTCGTAGCGGTCGGGGTCGAAATGCTCGCGGTACCCCTCGTAGTCGGCATCCGTCATCCGCTCGCGGTTCTTCACCCACTCGTGGCGGGCGGCGAGGGAGTACAGACCCCAGTGCACGAACATGCCGAGGCGGGCCTCGGTGAACCAGGCGAGCTGAGGGCCCTGCTTCTCGATGCGACCGGCGGATGCCGTCATGACGGAGCTCCTTCGTGAGGGGTGACGAGTGCGTTGCGGAGGGCGGCGAGCTCCTCGCGGGTGAGTGCGTGGCCCAGGAGATACTCGGCGGCCGACCCCCACTGGGCATCGAGGTTCGCGAGGGTCGCGCGCATCACCTCGGCGGGGGATTCGGTGGCGAGCATCCACGCGTGCCGGGACTCGGGGTACTTCGCGGCGAGGCGCTCCGAGGTCGCACGCCGATGCGCGGCCGGGATCAGGTCGGCGGTCAGCGCATAGTCGGCGACGACGGCATCCCGGTCCGCTCCGACGGCCGCGAGGGCGAGGGCGATCGTGATCCCGGTGCGGTCCTTGCCCGCCGTGCAGTGCACGAGGGTCGGCTCTCCTGCCGCGATGATCCGCATCGCGCTGACCAGTGCGGCGGCGGAGCCTGAGAGCAGGTGCGCGTAGATCTCGCCGAGGCTGTAGTCCTCGAGGAAGAACGAGCGGGCCGATCCGAGATACAGCGGCAGGCGGGTGATCCGGATGCCGGACGCTGCGGTCACGTCGTCCGCGACCTCGTCGTCGGCCCGGAGGTCGACGATCCGCCGTACCCGGGCGCGGAGCTCGTCCGCCGCATCCGGACCCAGCCCGGCGAGATGGCCCGAGCGGAACAGCCGTCCGCTGCGGATCGTCCCGGTCGCCGCCGGGATTCCGCCGACATCGCGGAATCCGGTCACGCCGTCGATCGCGATCACCGTCATCGCAGCATCCCCTGGTCAGCCCTTGAGCGCGCCGGACGTGAGCCCGCGCGCGAACGAGCGCTGGAACAGCAGGAACACGATCACCGACGGCGCGAGGGCGAGCAGCGAGGCTGCCATGACGACGCCGGGGGTGACCTCCGGCTCGATGCGCAGGGTGCGCAGGGCCAGCGGCAGCGTGTACGTGTCGCTCGAGGTGGAGACGAGCAGCGGCAGCAGGTACTGGTCCCAGATCATCGTGAAGCCGAACACGCCGATCACGCCGATCGCGGGCTTGCACAGCGGCACGATGATCTGCGCGAAGACCCGGAGCTCGCTCGCGCCGTCGATGCGCGCGGCCTCCTCGAGTTCGAGCGGGACGTCCTTCATGAACTCGGTCATCACCAGGATCGAGAACGCCCAGGCCCCGATCGGCACGATCATTCCGGCGAGCGTGCCCATGAGGTTGATGTGCACGAAGGGGAGGTCGGCCAGCAGGATCGACAGCGGCAGTGCGAGGATCTCGTCCGGCAGCATCATCGTGGCGAGGATGGCGACCAGCGCCAGGGCTGAGAAGCGGAACTTCTTGCGGGCGAGCGCGTAGCCGGCGAGCACCGACACGATCACCTGCAGCAGCAGGCCGAATCCCACCACGAAGAACGAGTTCATCAGGTAGCCGAGCACGCCGAAGTCGAACGCGACGGCGAAGTTCGCAAGAGTCGGGCGGTTCGGGATGATGCTGAGCTCGGTGGGGTCGGAGACCTCACTGAACGCCCCGGAGAGCAGTGCCAGGAGCGGACCGGCGAACAGCGCGACGACGATGGCGTACACGAGCACCTTCACGCCGATCCCGACGAGGGTGCGGCTCTCGGTGAGCCCGAGAGCGGTGTCAGTTCCGACGCTCATGCGTCCTTCTTCCTTCGCAGCATGAGCTGCACGCCGACGGTCAGCACGAGTGTCGCCAGGAACAGCAGGACGGCGCCCGCCGAGCCCACGCCGAGCTTCTGCTGCTCCAGTCCGAGCTTGTAGAGGAGGGTCATCACGACCTCGGTGGCGCCGTTGGGGCCGCCGTTGGTCATCAGGTACACCTCGGTGAACACCCGGAAGCCGCGGATGGCGGCGAGGATGAACAGGATAGAGAACACCGGGCGCAGGCCCGGGAGGGTGACGTGCAGGATGCGCTGCCAGCGGTTCGCGCCGTCGACTGTGGCCGCCTCGTAGAGCCCGCGGTCGATGCCGGCGAGCCCGGCAAGGATGATCATCATGTCGTAGGGGCCGCCGCGCCAGATGCCCATGAGCATGATCGACCACATGGCCGAGTCCGGGCTGTTGATGTATTCGCTGGGGCCGAGGCCGAGCACGCCGACGATCGAGTTCAGGAAGCCGTCGGGCGACGGGTGGTACATGATCCGCCACAGCTCCGCGATCACGGCCATCGGCACGACCACGGGCAGGAAGGCCGCGGAGCGGATGAACGAGAGCTTGCGGGTCTGGCCCTCCAGCAGCAGCGCGAGGGCGAAGCCGAGGAGGAGGCAGCCCGCGGTCTGGCCGAAGGCGAGGATCAGGGTGTTGACGGTCGCGTCGCGGAAGGCGGGGTCGGCGAGGATCGTCTCGTAGTTCTTGGTGCCGACGAACTCGTTGCCGAGGTACGGGCGCACGTTCTCGACCGACATCCCGATGGCCTGGACCATGGGGATGTAGCGGAAGACCAGGAACAGCACGAGGGCGGGGGCGAGGAAGGCCCAGGGAACCCACCACTGTCCCTGCACCCGATGGCGGCGGCGCCGCCTGGCGGGCGGCGGGGACGCGATGGCCCCCGCCGCCGGCTGGGGAGCGTCGGCCGCGGTCGCGGCGTCGGCTGTGTTGATGGTCACTGCTTGAGGATTCCCTGCGTCAGGAGCTCTGCGGTCAGCTTGCCGTCGAGCTTGGTGAGTTCTTCTTCGACGTCGAGCGAGCAGTCCGCGAGCAGCGCGTTGATGGTGTCCGCGCTCATCTGACGGACCGGGGTCCAGCTCGGGATGGTCGGCGCGTAGTGGCCGCTCTCCTTGTACGCCGTCGCGAACGTCTGCCAGCGCGGGTCGTCGCGGACATCGGCGATGTCGACCTTCTCGTTGACCGGAAGCTGGATGGCGAAGGCATCCGAGCCCTCCATGCCGAACTTCTGGGCGTCGGGGCTGACGTACCAGTCGGCGAACGCGGTCTGGCCCTTCTCGTTCTCGGAGCCGGCCATCAGGTAGACCGTGCCGCCCTCGGCGAGCACCGAGGCGTCCTCCGGGCCCTGGGGTGCGGGGACGACCTCGTACTTGTCGGCACCCAGCACCTTGTCGAACCGCGGCATCATGTAGGGCCCGGTGACGTACATGCCGGCGACGCCGGACTCGAACGCCTCGTTGGTCGGCGGGGTGTCCATGCTCGGGGCGCCGGGCTGGACGACACCCGCCTCGCACTGGAGGTCGCGGAACCAGGTCGCCGCCTCGATCGCCTCGGGCGACGTCATGGCAGGGAGCCACTCATCGCCGGAGCCGGTGATGAAGTCGCCGCCTGCCGCCCAGAGGAAGTTCGAGAAGTACCACGACGCGTAGCCGCGCTTGGTCGAGCCGGGGACGGCGAGGCCGTAGGTGTCGGCCTGCCCGTTGCCGTCGGGGTCGTTCGCGGTGAAGGCCTCGGCGACCTCGAGCATCTCGTCCCAGTCGGTGGGCGCCTCGAGGCCCAGCTTCTCGAGCCAGTCGCTGCGGATCATGAGGGCGTTGGCCTGAGCCGAGTAGGGGATGCCGTAGGTCTTGCCGTCGACGGCCTTGCCGGCCTCGAGCGCCTGAGCGGTGAGGTCCTTCGAGTTCTTGATCTCGTCGAGGTCGATCTCGCGGAGGATGCCCTGCGACTGCATGGTGCCGAGCTGGCTGACGTCGTTGAGCACGATGTCGGGCAGGTCCTTCTGGCCGGCGCGCTGCGCGAGCTTGATCTCGAAGTCGTCGAAGATCGCGGTGACCTCGGCCTTGAAGCCGGTGGCCTCGGTGAACGCCTCGACCTGACGGATGGTCGCGGCCTCGCTGGGGCTTCCCGGAGTGGTCCGGGTCCAGATCTCGAGGACGGCCTCGTCGTCCTGCTTCACGCCGGAGCCGCCCTCGGGGGCGGACGTGGCGGAGCAGCCGGCGAGCGCGAGCGTGGCGACGCCGATGACGGCGACTGCTCTCAGATTCGTGTGCATGTGATCTCCCGGGTTTGGCAAACGCTTGCCACTTTGCAAGACGTCGTTGGTGAATCTAACCTAGGGATGCGAGCGCTGTCAATCATTGATCGGATGTTTCGCTTTCGCAGGATGATCGTCAGGAGACGAAGTGGTCGAAGAGGACGTGCGCATCCAGGTGCGCCTGGTGATGGAGGAGAGGCGCCGTGCGGATGTGTATCCGGCCGATGTCCTGGCCGGTATCGACCGTATCGCGGACCTTCGGAGGCCGTTCCTCACGGCGCAGGAGCTCGCGGCGGATCCCGCGGCGCTGCGCGACACCGAGGTGCTTCTCACGGGGTGGGGTGCGCCTGTCGTCGACGCCTCGCTGCTCGAGGCGGCGCCGCGCCTTCGGGCGGTGCTGCATGCCGCCGGATCGGTGAAGCACATCGTCACGGAGGCCGCATGGGAACGCGGCATCACCGTGGTCTCCGCGGCCGCGGCGAATGCCGAGCCGGTCGCGGAGATGACCGCGGCGCAGATCATCCTCGCCGCTCGCGGAGTACCCGGATCGCGTCGGCGCTACCGGTCCGAGCGCATGCTGGCGGCCGCGGCCGCCGCGTCCGGCACGCGCGGGAGCACGGTCGGGCTGGTGGCGCTGGGCGAGATCGGGCGCCGGGTGGCCGAGCGGCTGCGCGGCACGGGCGTACGGCTGCTCGCCGCCGATCCGTTCGCATCGGCGTCGGATGCGCTCGACCTCGGGGTGGAGCTGGTCTCGCTCGAGGAGCTGTTCTCGCGGTGCCGGGTGGTCAGCCTGCACGCCCCGCTGCTGCCGTCGACCGAGGGGATGATCGGCGACGCGCTGCTCGAGCGGATGCCGGAGGGTGCGACCCTGATCAACACCGCGCGAGGCGGGCTGATCGACGAGGAGGGGCTGGTCGACGTCCTCTCCCGGCGCGCCGATCTCACGGCACTGCTGGATGTCACGGCGCAGGAGCCGCCGGCCGCGGACTCGCCGCTGTGGAGCCTCGAGAACGTCGAGCTGACCCCGCACGTCGCCGGGTCGATGGGGTCCGACCGCGGGGCGATGGGGCAGCTCGTCGCGGACGAGCTCCAGCGGCTCATCGAAGGCGCTCCGCTGCGGCACCGCATCGAGCGGGAGGCCCTCGCGCGCATGGCATGACCCGGCAACCGATTGCCACGTTGTTACCCGCTCTGGTCCGGAGTGCCGCGCGCAGTATGCTCGGGGCATGAACATGCCGGAAAGCCCTTCCCGCACGCGTCAGTCACGTCACGCGCGCGGTGCGGCCGCGACACTGCACGACGTGGCACGTGAAGCGGGTGTCTCGCTGGCGACGGCATCCCGCGTCCTGAACGGGTCCGAGCGCAAGGTGGCCGAGTCCTTCCGTGAGCGCGTGGAGCAGGCGGCGACGTCGCTCGGGTACACCGCGAACGTGTCGGCGCAGGCGACGGCACGCGGCACGTCGCCGGTGATCGCGCTGCTCGTCGCGGACATCGCCGACCCGTACTTCGGCCTGATCGCCTCGGGGGTGGCCCGCGGCGCCGACGAGCAGGGTCTGGTCGTGACGATCGCGATCACCGAGCGGGATCCGGCCCGTGAGGCGCGGATCGTGCGCGCTCTGCGCGGCCAGCGTCCGCAGGGGCTGATCCTCGCCGCATCCCGCACGCGTGACGAGGCGAGCTCCGACACCGCCCGCGAGCTCGCCGAGTTCGCGAAGCTCGGCGGGCGCATCGTGACGTTCGGCGAAGGCGGCTCGGACGACCGCCATGTGGAGATCGACAACCGCGCAGGTGCCGAGGCGCTCGGGCGCCGGATGGCGGAGCTCGGGTACCGGTCGGCGACCGCGCTGGCGGCGGCCGAGGGCGTGCGCACCTCCGACGAGCGTCTCGCCGGCTTCCGGGCCGGCTTCGAGTCGGCCGGAGGCGCGGTCGACCGGGTGCTCCGCGGGGACTTCCGCCGCGAATCCGGTGCATCGCTGATGGAGCAGGCCCTCGCCGACGGCATCCCGTCCGGGACCCTGGTGTTCGGGATGAGCGACGTCGTGGCCATCGGTGCGATGTCGGCGATCCGTGACGCCGGTCGCGAGATCGGCGACGACATCGCCGTCTGCGGCTTCGACGACGTGCCCTCGAGCAGCGACGTCACTCCGGCGCTGACGACCGTGCGGGTGCCGCTGAGCGAAGTCGGCTACCAGGCGTTCCGCGCGACGGTGGATGCGGACTGGCAGCAGCCGCCGCTGCCGCTCGACGTGGTCGTGCGCGCGAGCACGCCGGGGACCGCGCGATGACGCGGGTCGTGCTGGCGCCGGACAGCTTCAAGGGCACGATCACTGCGGCGGATGCCGCGGCGGCTCTCGCGGAAGGCTGGGCGTCCGTCGACCCGTCTGCGGAGTTCGTGCACCGTCCGATGGCGGACGGCGGGGAGGGCACGGTGTCGGCCTTCGAGGCGGCGGTTCCGGGTGCGAAGCGGATGCCGGTGACGGTCGAGGGCCCCGCGGGGGAGACGATCACAGCATCCTGGCTGCTGCTGCCGGCCACCGCGGATGCGCCGGCGGGAACCGCGGTCGTGGACCTCGCCTCCACGTCCGGCATCGAGCTGCTCACCGAGCTGCGCCCGTGGGATGCCGATACGACCGGCTTCGGCCAGGCGATCGCCGCGGCCCTCGACCACGGCGTCTCGCGGCTCGTGGTCGGCATCGGATCGAGCTCGTCCACCGACGGCGGCACCGGGATGCTGAGCGCGCTCGGCGCCCGCTTCCTCGACGCGGCCGGAGCGCCGGTCGCGCGCGGCGCGCAGGGACTCGGCGACCTGGCATCCGTCGATCTCTCCGGCCTCCGGCCGGCGCCCGAGGTGCGGGTCCTGACGGATGTGACCAACCCGCTGACCGGTGATCGTGGAGCCGCCGCAGTGTTCGGCCCGCAGAAGGGGCTCACCGATCCGGCGGACATCGCCGCCGTCGACGCGGCACTCGGACGGCTCGCATCCCTGCTCGGCCTCGATGCGGCGCTGCCCGGCACCGGCGCCGCCGGCGGGACCGGCGGGGCGCTCGTCTCCTGGGGTGGAGTGCTCGCACCGGGAGCCGCGGAGGTCGCCGAGCTGATCGGCCTCGCCGACGCGATCGCCGGCGCCGATGTCGTCATCACGGGCGAGGGGTCGTACGACGGGCAGTCCGGCGACGGCAAGGTCCCGTCGTTCATCGCGTCGCTCGCTGCCTCGTCGTCGGTGAGGCCGCTTCTGGCCGCGGGGCGGATCACGGCGGATGCCGACACGTCGCTGTTCACGGCATCCGCGTCGCTGACCTCGCTCGCGGGGTCGTCGGAGGCGGCTCTCGCCGAGCCCGCGATCTGGCTGCGCGCCGCGGGCGCGGCGCTCGCACGCTCCGTGGCCTGAGGCCGTCGGCTCACTCGGCTCGCGCGGGGAGAGTTCGGTCCTTCGGCCGGGGATGGATTCGGCCGGTTCCGGAGGCGTGAGCCAGCGGATCCCATCCCCACGCGTCGCCGCGCGCCGGATCGGCTCGCCCGAGCGAAAGTCGGTGCCCGGGTCAGCCGCCGAGAGCCGCCGACACGACCGCGCGGGCCTCGGTCTGCACCTCAGCGAGGTGCTCGGGGCCGCGCAGGCTCTCGGCGTAGAGCTTGTAGACGTCCTCCGTGCCGGACGGGCGCGCCGCGAACCACGCGTGCTCGGTCTGCACCTTGAGGCCGCCGATGGCCGCGCCGTTGCCCGGCGCGTGCGACAGCTTGGCGGTGATCGCCTCGCCGGCCAGGGTGGTCGCGCTGACGGCATCCGGTGCCAGCTTTCCGAGCGTCGCCTTCTGCTCCGGCGTGGCCGGAGCGTCGACCCGCTGATAGGCGGATGCTCCGAACGCCTCCTCGAGCTCGCGGTACCGTTCCGACGGTGTCTTGCCCGTGACGGCGATGATCTCGGCTGCCAGCAGGCAGAGCAGGATGCCGTCCTTGTCCGTCGACCAGACCGATCCGTCCTTGCGGAGGAACGACGCTCCGGCCGACTCCTCGCCGCCGAACGCGACGGAGCCGTCGAGCAGCCCCGGCACGAACCACTTGAACCCCACCGGGACCTCCAGCAGCCGGCGGCCGAGTGACTCGGCGACGCGGTCGATGATCATCGACGAGACGAGGGTCTTGCCGATCGCGGCGTCACGCGGCCACTCGGCGCGGTGCGAGAACAGGTAGTCGATGGCGACGGCGAGGTAGTGGTTCGGGTTCATCAGGCCGGCATCCGGCGTGACGATCCCGTGGCGATCGGCATCCGCATCGTTTCCGGTGAGGACGTCGAAGTCGCCCTTCTTCGCCACAAGAGACGCCATCGCGCTCGGCGACGACGGATCCATCCGGATCTTCTCGTCCCAGTCCAGGGTCATGAAGCGCCAGGTCGGGTCGACCTCCGGGTTGACGACGGTGAGGTCGAGCTCGTGCACCTCCTTGATCAGCGCCCAGTACTCGACGGATGCCCCGCCCAGCGGGTCGGCGCCGATGCGCACGCCTGCCTTGCGGATCGCGTCGATGTCGATGATCGATGAGAGGTCGCGCACGTAGGCGTCCCGGAAGTCGTAGCCGGGCAGTGCGTCCCAGTCGATGTCGGCGAAGCGCTCGCGCTTCACGCCCTCGAGACCGTTCGCGATCAGCTCGTTCGCGCGGTCGGCGATCCACCCCGTGGCATCCGTGTCTGCAGGTCCGCCGTGCGGCGGGTTGTACTTGAAGCCGCCGTCGCGCGGCGGGTTGTGCGACGGTGTGACCACGATGCCGTCGGCCCGGCCGGCGTTGTCCTCTCCCGGTCCCTGAGCCTGTGGAAGGGCGCGGTTGAAGGTGAGGATCGCGTGGCTCAGCGCCGGCGTCGGCACCCAGGCGTCCCGCGAGTCGACGCGGACGTCGACGCCGTTCGCGACGAGCACCTCGATCGCGCTGCGCTCGGCCGGCAGCGACAGGGCGTGCGTGTCGCGGCCGAGGAACAGCGGGCCGGTGATGCCCTGTCCGGCCCGGTAGTCCACGATCGCCTGGGTCGTCGCGAGGATGTGATTCTCGTTGAAGCTGTTCGACAGCGAGGAGCCGCGGTGGCCGCTGGTGCCGAACACGACCCGCTCGCCTGCGACGGCGGGGTCCGGGACGCGATCGTAATAGGCGGCGATCAGCTCGTCGACATCGATGAGGTCACTTTCCTCCGCGGGGAGGCCTGCACGGCTCGTCATGCACACAGTCTGCCCCGAGTGCGCCGATCGTGCACGTCACATTTCCGAAGCGGCGCCGGGTTTCGTCTCGCGCCGGGGCGCCGGGTGCCTGATCCGGTGCGACTAGGCTTGCCGCGTGACCGAACGCCGCACCTACAGCTACCTGGGCCCCGCCGGAACTTTCACGGAAGCTGCGCTCGAGCAGGTGGCGGAAGCCCGCGGACACGACTGGCGGCCCGTGCACAACGTGGGCGAGGCGCTCGACGACGTGCTCTCGGGAGTATCGGATGCCGCGATGATCGCGATCGAGAACTCGATCGAGGGTGGCGTCTCCACCACCCAGGACGCACTGGCGACGCTGCCCGGGCTGCGCATCATCGGCGAGTACCTGGTGCGCGTGAACTTCGTGCTCGTCGCGCCGCGCGGCACGGAGCTCTCCGACGTCACCGTCATCGCCGCGCACCCTGTCGCGTACGCGCAGTGCCACGGCTGGCTCGGCGCGAACATCCCCTCGCACTCGCACGTGCCGGCGGCCAGCAACGTGGCCTCGGCCATCGGCGTGCTCGACGGCACCCTTCCCGCACAGGCGGCCATCGCGGCGCCCGGGATCGTGAACCACTACGACGTCGACGTGCTCGCCGAGGACATCGGCGACAACGTCCAGGCGGTGACCCGCTTCGTGCTCGTCGCCCGCACCACCACGCCGCCGGCGCCGACAGGGGCCGACAAGACCTCGCTGATCGTCGAGCTTCCGCACGACCACCCGGGCTCGCTGCTGGAGATGCTCGAGCAGTTCTCCACCAGGGGCATCAACCTCTCGCTCATCGAGTCGCGTCCGATCGGCGACGAGCTCGGTCGCTACCGGTTCGTCATCGACGCGGACGGCCACATCGAGCACGAGCGCATGGCCGATGCCCTGCTCGGCATCCGTCGTTTCAGCCCCCGCGTGGTCTTCCTCGGGTCGTACCCGCGCGCCGACCGGCAGATCGTGCAGTACCCGGACCGCTACGCCGACGACGTGTTCGTCGAGGCGCGCGACTGGCTTCGCGGCATCCTCTCCGGCGAGCCGGAGGCGTAGGACCGGGCGTCGGCGTCTTGCGCCGGCGTGTGCCGGCACGTGCGGCCTGTGCTGGCGCGTACGGCTTGCGCGGGCGCGCGCATCGGTCTGGCCGGGTCAAAATCGCACTTGCGCCCGGTCCGAGGTCAAAGACGCATCCGGCAAGGCGATCAGGGATGCTCTTCTGACCACGCACGTTCGGCACGAGGTGTTGCGGATGCTCATTTGGCCACGCACGTTCGGCACGAGGTGTTGCGGATGCTCTTTTGGCCACGCACCGGCGGCACCTGCACTCAGCGCGAGGCGATCGCGTTGCGGATTCGGCGCAGCAGGGCAGCGCCACCGTCCTGGAGATCGAGCTCGGTGACCCGGATCACGATCCAGCCGAGATCCTCGAGGTCGCGCTGGCGCTGGATGTCCTTCCGCCACTGATCGCGACTCGTGCGGTGGCCGTCACCTTCGTACTCGATCGCGATCCTGAGTTCGGGATACCCGAGGTCGACGCGTGCGACGAACCTTCCGCTGTCGAACACGGAATGCTGCACCGCCGGTTCGGGCAGGCCGGCAGCGACGATGACCAATCGCGTCTCGGTCTCCTTGGGTGACTCCACGCCCTCCCGAGCCGAGTCGAGAGCACTGCGCACTCGACCACAGCAGGGGAAGCGCCCCCAGTCGCGCAGGCGCTGCTCGATCGCAGCCACAGTGCTGATGGGACGCCCCTTGCGGAGGCCGGGGTAATTGTCGGCGGTGGTGATGAGCGCATCGAGCAGGATGACGATCTGATCATCAGTCAGGTCACCTGCGCACATGAAGAGCGCGGCGGTCGGGTCGACGACGGGGATGCCTGCAACTCGCCACCCGCGTGCACGGCCCCGGGCTAGACGCAGACCCTTCACTCCTGGGGTGCGCGGGCGCACGGCATCCGTCGGCACGACGACGACAACGTCCTCGAGAGTCGTCCATGCGACCGGATACGGGAGCCCCCACACGTGGAGCGCGGTGCTGCTGCCGACCAACTGTCCGGGACGGAGACGCGGGACGAGGTTCTGCACCCGCTGCAATGGCGTCGTCGGCGCGCGCCGTGCGCGCACCGCGTGGAAGGGGCGTGCCAGGTCGCGCGCGGCGCTGCGGCCGCGACCGACGCCGTGCTCTCTCGCATCGGCCACGGTGAACTGAGTGCCGAGAGCCTCCGGCAGGGCTGTCCTGTGTCGCATCGCACCAGCATCCGAAATCAGCGAACCTCGCTGGCGTTCGATCCGACCTGTTCCCGGGAATTGTGGACAGTTCCCACCTGTGGACGGCCATCGCCCGATCATGCGAGGTCGATTTCGCACCCGCCGTGCCGTGCGAGGCCACAAAGACACCGCAATTGCGTCGTGAAGGTGCGTCATCGACCCCGCACGGGGCGACCGCGGAGAGGGGACGGGCGGTGAACCAGGCGCGTCAGAGGGCGGCGGCGACCAGCTCGAGGGTCTGGACGCGACCGGGGGACGCGTCGAGCGGCTCGGCCTCGTACGACGCTGCGACCGGGGACAGCATCACCTCGTCGACGCCGTACCGGTCGGCGAAAGCCTGCACCTCGGACGCGACAGAAGCACCCGTGCCGACGAACCATCGCGACCGGGCGGCCTCGACGACCTGCTGCGTCGCGGCATCCGCAACGGACGAGGCTTCGAGAGCCTGCTCGACGGTCTCGAGCGCGGTCAGCGGCTGGTTCAACCGCAGGCGCGCCATCATGTGCAGCTGCGGGAGCGCCCGCGCCTCGGCCTCCTCCTGCGTGGGGGCGGCGACGGCGTTGACCGTGAGGAAGGTCCGCGGCTCAGGATGCTCCTCGCTCGGCTGGTAGCCGGTGCGGTACAGGTCGAGCGCACGCTCGAGACCGTGCCCGGAGAAGTGGTTGGCGAAGACGTACGGCAGGCCGTGGGATGCCGCGAGCTGGGCCGAGTAGTCGCTCGAGCCGAGCAGCCACAGCTCCGGCGTCCCGGTGGCGGCGGGCGTCGCGCGCACGGTGTACTCGCCGCCCGAGGTGAAGCGCACCGTCGCGCCCTCGCCGGAGAGGAGTGCGGCGATGTCCTGCACGTTGCGCGGGAACTGCTCGACGTCGCTGGTGGTGCCGGACCCGCGCAGCAGCTGCGTGATCACGGGGTCGCTGCCCGGTGCGCGACCGAGGCCCAAGTCGATGCGGCCGGGAGCGATGGCCTCGAGCGCCGCGAACTGCTCGGCGACGATGAGCGGCGCGTGATTGGGCAGCATGACACCGCCCGACCCGAGCCGCAGCCTGGTGGTGCGGGCGGCGGCCGCCGCGATCAGCACCGGGGGAGTGGTGGATGCCACCGCCGGCATGTTGTGGTGCTCGGCGAACCAGTACCGGCGGTAGCCGAGCCTGTCGGCGGCCTCCGCGAGGGAGAGGGAGGCGGCGATCGCCTCTGCACTGGTCTGCCCGGTGCGCACCGGGACGAGGTCGAGGACGGAGAGAGCAGTCACTCAGGCCTCAACCCGCCGCCGTCCCGCCGCATTCCCGCGGTGCGGAGTCAGCCGCGCGCCTCGAGGATCTCCTTGATCCGGGCGAGGTCGCGGGTGGTGGCGCGCCGCATGGCGGCTTCCATCAGGGGTGCGGAGATCTTCGCGAAGCCCGAGGGAGAGCCGGAGTTCTGCAGCGTCATCCGGGTCGAGCCGTCGCCGACCGGGGTCCAGGTGTACGTGGTGCGCATCGGAAACGGGCCCTGGGTAGTCTGCATGGCCAGTCGCTGACCGGGCACGAGCTCGACGATCTCATACGTGTACGCGAGCGTCCGGCCGAGGAACCGTGCCTCGAAGTCCATCCGCGCCCCGACCGCGACAGCGGGGTCGCCGTGCCAGCGCACGGAGCGGATGTTGCCGTACCACTCGGGGGCGTTCCCCGGGTCGCCGGCGTAGGCCGCGACCGCCTCGGCCGGCCGCTCGATGATCGTCTCGACGGTGACATCGACTGACATCCGCGCCTCCTTCGGCAGGCGGCGCATCGGGGGATCGCCGCGTGCGACAACAGTATCCGGATGGCGCCGGACCTGAGAGGACGAGCCGGCCGGGGAGCGCGCCTAGCCCGAATCCCGCGCTTCCGCGCGGGGGTTGACCGGATTCGGGGACAGGGGTAATCCGGAACCGACGGCAAGAGCATGCGGAGGCCGACATGGAGCGTTTCAAGGACCGGCAGCAGGCGGGGCGGATGCTCGCGGCGCGCCTGTCCGAACGCACGCGTCACCATCCCGTGGTGCTGGGCCTGCCGCGCGGCGGCGTGCCCGTCGCGGCAGAGGTCGCCGCAGGTCTCGCGGCTCCCCTGGATGTGCTCGTGGTGCGCAAGCTCGGGGTCCCCTGGCATCCGGAGGTCGCGATGGGCGCCGTCGGCGAGGGTGACGCGACGGTTCTGAACACCGACGTCACCGCCGCTGCGCGGGTCACGACCGAAGATGTCGAGCAGGCTGAGCGGCGCGAGCGCGCGGAGGTCGAGCAGCGGGTCATGAGGTTCCGCGAGGGGCATCCGCCGATCGACCTGCACGGCAGGACCGCGATCATCGTCGATGACGGCATCGCGACCGGCGCCACGGCCAGGGCGGCATGCTCGATCGCGAGGGAGCGGGGCGCGGCATCCGTCGTCGTCGCAGTCCCCGTCGCGTCGTCGGACGCGCTGCGCACCCTGGACGAAGCCGATGAGGTCGTCTGCCTGTACGAGCCGGAGGACTTCATGGCGGTCGGGATGCACTACATCGACTTCCGCCAGGTGGAGGATCACGAGGTGGTGGAGCTGCTCCGGGCTGAGCGCTGACGCAGAGCGGCGGGGTGCCGCGGCTACGCTTCGAGCATGGATGCGGAGATCTTCTATGTTCTCGTCGGGGCGGTCGTGGTCGCGGCGGTCGCGCGCTGGCGAGGATGGCCCGCACCGCTGCTCGTGACGGTCGCCGCGCTCGCGGCATCCTTCCTGCCGTTCGTCCCCGACCTCGAGATCGACGGCCATGTCCTGCTGAACCTCGTGCTCCCGCCGCTGTTGTACTCGGCGGCGCTCGATGTCTCCTTCGTCGGGTTCAAGCGAAGCCTGCCGCAGATCCGGCGTCTTGGCATCTGGCTGGTGCTGCTCACGGCGCTCGCCGTCGGCCTGGTCGCCTGGTGGATATTCCCCTCGCTCACCCTGCCAGGTGCCCTTCTGCTCGGGGCGATCGTCGCTCCGCCCGACGCCGTCTCGGCCGCCGCGATCGGCCGGAGGCTGGGGCTGCCGCGGCGCATCATGACGGTGCTGTCGGGGGAGAGCCTGATCAACGATGCCACCTCGCTGACCCTGTACCGGGTGTTCGCGCTCATCCTGACGGGAGCCACCGTCACGGTCCTGAACGGGGTTCTGCAGTTCCTCCTCGCCGTCGGTGTCGGCGTCGCTGTCGGGCTCGTGTTCGGGATCGTGCTGCATCAGCTGCGCATGCGCATCAGCGATCCGGTCGTGATCGGCACCTTCGGCCTGCTCGCACCGTTCGGGGCGTACGCGATCGCCGAGCACCTGCTCGGCTCGGGGGTGCTCGCCGTCGTCGCGATGGGACTCTACGTCGGATTCAACGCGCCGCGCACCGACTACACGACGCGTCAGCAGGAGACGCCGCTGTGGCTCTCCGCCGATCTGCTGCTGGAGAGCTTCGTGTTCGCGTACATCGGGCTGCAGTTCCCGCGGGTGCTCAACGATCTCGGCGACGAGTCGGTCGGGCGGATCCTGCTGCTGTCGGCGGCCGTGCTCGTGGTGGTGCTGATCGTTCGGCCGCTCTACATCTATCCGGCGAACGCCTGGGCGAACCTCCTCGACCGGCGCCGGCTCGCGCGCATGGACCGGGGCATCGAGTCCGGCGAGTTCGACAGGAGGCGTGAACAGTCGCGGCGCTGGCGGGATCGCAGCACCGACGACCTGCGCACCAGGATCGTGCGGGACAGGATGGCGGGGCTCCAGCTCACCTGGAAGGACAACGCCGTCATCTCCTGGGCGGGGATGCGGGGCGTGGTGACGCTAGCCACCGCGCTCGCGGCCGCCGATCTCGCCACTCTCGATGCCGATGCCTCGCACGCCATCGTCGTGGTCGCGTTCATCGTGACGGTCGGCACGCTGCTGCTGCAGGGATTGACGCTGCCGCTGCTGATCCGCCGCCTCGGCATCGCGAGCGAAGTCGATCATGCGGATGACGAGAAGGCGCTCGCCGAGGTCAGGGCGAAGAGCCGGGAGGCGGGGAAGGCCTACCTGGCCGCGCAGCGTGTCGCGTGGGAGGCGAAGCACGGCAGCGTCGACCTCAGCGTCTTCGACGCTTTCACGACGAGGATGACCAGGGTCGAGAAGGACACCGACCAGGCGCAGGAGGTGGAGGATGCCGTCGCGCGGCCGTCGTACGACGATCTGGTCGCCCTGTCGAAGGGGTGGCTGCAGGTGCGGCGCAGCATCCTGCTCGCGGAGCGGGACGCGGGAAACCTCGACGAGGAGGTCATGCGCGAGATGATGACGGCGATGGATGCCGAGGAGCTGGCGCTCGACACCCGCGGGGCGGCGAGGCTGCCGGGCCGGGCGTAGCAGTATCCGACTCAGAGGCATCCGCTTGTGCGCCCGCTCGGGCACGGCCCGGCGCCGAGCGGGGAGGGCGGTCGCCGTGCGGTTGGTGGCTGCGACGGGGCGGCGTTCACAACTCCGGAGATCTGTGCCGTCGCGCGCGCTTCACGGGCGGGATGACGGGGGCTCTGGTGCTGGCGACCCACGTTTCTCCGGAGTTGTGGAGCGGACATCGGCGAGCTGAGCGACACCGAGGGGAAACGCGAGGAGCGCCCCGTCCCGGTGAGGGGACGAGGCGCTCCAGGCGCGAGAGGACTGCGGGTCAGCGGGCGCCGACGGGCTCCGGATCCTTGTCGGAGACGGCATCCGGCTCACCGGCATCCGCGTCTCCGGCGTCGTCGGCTGCTTCGTCTGCCGAGTCGTCGGCGAAGGGCAGGCCCTCGCGGGGCGCGTTGTAGAGCTCCTCGTCGAGGATGCCCTCGCGCTTGGCGACGATGGTCGGCACGAGTGCCTGGCCCGCGACGTTGACCGCCGTGCGGCCCATGTCGAGGATCGGGTCGATCGCGAGGAGGAGTCCGACGCCCTCGAGGGGCAGGCCGAGGGTCGACAGCGTCAGCGTGAGCATGACGGTCGCACCGGTGGTGCCCGCGGTGGCGGCGGAGCCGACGACCGAGACCAGCACGATCAGCAGGTACTGGACGATGTTCAGCTCGATGCCGAAGAACTGGGCGACGAAGATCGCGGCGATGGCCGGGTAGATCGCGGCGCAGCCGTCCATCTTCGTGGTCGCGCCGAACGGCACGGCGAACGAGGCGTACGAGCGGGGCACGCCGAGGTTGCGCTCGGTGACGCGCTCGGTGAGCGGCAGCGTGCCGATCGAGGAGCGGCTGACGAAGGCCAGCTGCACGGCGGGCCAGACGCCCGAGAAGTACTGCTTGATCGACAGGCCGTGCGTCTTCACCAGGATCGGGTAGACGACGAACAGCACCAGTGCGAGGCCGATGTAGATCGCGATCGCGAACCAGCCGAGGGCCGCGAGCTTCTCCCAGCCGTACTTCACGACGGCGGCGCCGATGAGGCCGAAGGTGCCGATCGGGGCGATGCGGATGATCCACCAGAGCACCCGCTGGATGACCTTGAGCAGCGACTCGGTGAACGCGAGGAACGGCTCGGCCTTCTTGCCTGCCTTCAGGGCGGCGATGCCGACGACCACGGCCACGACGATGACCTGCAGGATGTTGAAGTTCACGCTCGAGCTGAACGTGCCCTCGACGGCGCCGGGGTTCGTGCTGACGCTGAGGCCGAGGAAGTTCTGCGGGATGAGCCCGAGGAGGAAGTTCCACCACGTGCCGACCGTGTAGGGGTCGCCGGGCTCGAGGCCCGCGCCGGCCTTGGAGCCGGGCTGGATGACCAGGCCCAGCACGATGCCGATCGTGACCGCGATGAAGGCGGTGATGCCGAACCAGAGGAGGGTCTGGCCGGCGAGGCGCGCGGCGTTCTGGACGCGGCGCAGGTTCGAGATGCTCGCGACGATCGCGGTGAAGATCAGCGGGACGACGGCTGCGCGCAGCAGCGTCACGTACGAGCTTCCGATCGTGTCGAGGGTCGCGGACAGGCCGTTCGGTGCCTCGGCCGTGGCGCCGAGCTGGCGGGCGATGAGGCCGGCGGCGACGCCGAGGACGAGAGCGGCGAGGATCTGGAAGCCGAACGAGGTCAGCAGCTTCCGGATCGGTCCGCGGGTGTCAGGCGCCTTGGCGGCGCGTGCGGTGGTGCTCATTGCGGGGACTCCAGAAATCGTGGCGTGCCGTGTACACGCCCATAACGCTCAACGCTAGGAGAGCGTTTTCATTCCGGGGGCCGGTATGACGAAGGATGACGGACGCTGCAAGCATCCGTCATCCTCCGTCATCGTGCGCAACCGTCAGGCGGTGCACTCCGCGAGGTTGTCCTGGAGGATCTGCGTGGTGAGATCGCGGTCCTCGACGCTGGACTGCTTGTCCTCGCCGTCGGCGAGGTATCGGAGGGTCTCGTCACTGAGGTCGGAGTCGACGAGGTGGTCGGCGAGGCAGGCGGCGGCGTCTGCGTCGATCTGGTCGCCCATGCCCTGCTCGTCGAAGAACTGGGTCAGGCCGTCGGCGACCTGATCGGCGGTCGGGCGCGCCGCCCCGCCGCAGGCAGCGAGCGAGAAGGCGAGGGCCGCGATGGGCAGTGCCAGGAGGAGGCGGGACGGTGTGCGCGTGTTCATGGGATCAACGGTACGCGTTCACAGCGGATCGATAGGGAGATGCGGGTGGGCAGAATTCCCCATGCCGTCCCGGCATCCGTCTGACACGATGGCGTCATGTTCATGGTGACGACGAACGACATCCCCGGCTACCGCATCACGCAGGTGCTCGGCGAGGTGATGGGGCTGACGGTGCGGTCGACCGACTTCGGGCAGAACTTCACTGCCGGGTTCCGCTCGCTTGGCGGCGGCGAGATCCCCGAGTACACCCAGGTGATGTACGAGAGCCGCCAGGTCGTCATGGGACGGATGTGGGCGGAAGCCCAGCAGCGCGGCGGCAATGCGATCGTCGCCATGCGGTTCGACGCCGGATCGATCGGCAACTTCAGCGAGATCTGCGCGTACGGGACTGCGGTCGTGGTGGAGCCGGTGGGGGTGGCGGCGCCTGCGGCCGCTGCGCCTCCTGCGGGCTGAGGTCAGGAGGTCGCGGCGCCGACGGCGCCGACGGCGTCGCCGGCCTGCAGATTGCGGATGAAGCGCTGAATCTGAGAGCGGAGACCGGGGCGTGAACCGGGAAGCGGGCTCTCCGTGGCGACGAGCGCCTCGATCCTTTCGAGGGCGTCGTCGATGATCGCCGTCGAGCGCCGCAGGCCCCAGCCGCTGAACTCGGCGTCGAGGTCGGCGCGGGTCAACGCCGCATGCCGATAGGTGCCGTTGACGGCCAGGGCCATACGGCCGCCGTCGTCGCGCACCTGAGGGACGACGTCGTATGCGGGGGCGAGACGGACCTCGCCGTCGGCAGGATGCAGCAGCGAGATGTTCTTGGTGTGCAGATCGAGGTCGCCGATCGCCGTTGCGAGCGTGACCCGCTCCGCCAGCATCCGCAGGTCACGGGCGGACGAGTTCCGGCGCAGCACGTCGGCGACTCGGCGCAGGCTCACCACGCCGCCGATCTCCTGGTATTTCTGATTGCCGCGCGCGCCGAGGGCCTGGTTGAAGTCCTCCTGGTGGATGCGCGAACCCGCGGCCCGGTCATATCGCTCGATGACGATGGCAGGCAGCCCGTCGAAATCCTCGATCCGCGAATCGAACGAGGCGAGCCCGAGGCCTCGGGCGATGCGCGAGCCGTACTCCTCGTCGTAGATGATGGTCCCGCGGTCGCCATCGAGTCGGGGCTTCAGGATGTGCGTCGTCGGATGACCGCCGATCGCCTGGGCCCATCCGTCGTCCGTGCGGGCGAGGAGGATCTTCGGCTGGATACCGCCGAGCGACGTCCTTCCCATTCGCGTCGTGTTGCCCAGGGGTGCGCCGACGGGATCTTCCAGAAGGACCCGGATGCCGCGTTCGTCGACGGGCTCGAGACCCGGGGCGCGCGGTTCGGTCGGATCGTCCAGATCCCAGATCTGGAGCGCGCCGGCGACGTCGCGGCCGTATCGAGCGAGGAACGCCGGCACACCGTCGCGGCGCAGACCCGCCTGCGCGAGCATGTAGTCGTATTGGTCGCCTTCGGGGAGGAGTTCGGCGAACCAGTTCCGCCGACGTGCGGCGTGATCGCGACGCTGGACGGGCACGAGGGGGATCGCGACGGAGAGAACGGGGCTGTTCACCCCGAACTGCGCGATGGCCGAGGTGTCGGGCGTGAAGTCGAACGTGCGCGCGTCACCGTCGAGAGTGCCGATGCGGGTGTCGTGGAGCTCAACGGCCAGCCTCATCGGGCGCCTCCCAGCCGGCGGTCAACTCGAGCCCGGTCGCGTCGGCGATATCCAATAGACGACGCAGAAAGATCGTCGCCTTGCCGCTCTCCATCTCGCTGATGGTGCTCTGCGGAAGGTCGAGTTCTGCGGCCAGCTCGGTCTGGGACAGTCCGCGCGCGAGTCGGGACTGTTGCAGGGCGAGTCCGATGTCGTTCGGCGTGCGCAGTCGCGCGGTGTACTTCATTCGCGGACTCCTATCGTCATATTCCGATAGTAACGCGATATCGGGAAATCGCAATAGGGAGTGAGTATCGGGAAATCGCGATAGGCCTCGATCGGCCGTGGCGTCTCGTTCAGCCGGCCTTCAGGCGACCTTCTACTGGTCGAGCCCCGAAGTCCGCGGGCGTCAACGCTTCGAGGAAGTGCCCGGGCTCGGCTTTCAGCGCATCCGCGATCCGGACGAGGGTCAGGATGCTGAGCATCGAGCGACCCGACTCGTAACTGCGGATGTTCGATGAGTCGATGCCGCTGAGCACCGCCAGCTCGTCCTGCGTGATGCCTCGACGCTTGCGCTCCTCGGCGATCCGCTTGCCGATCAAGGCCGCAGCGGGGGAGGGAGTTCGAGGCACCCGACAAGCCTGTTAGGCCACGGTAGATCGCACCAGGGTGCATGTCCCCGGGTACTTGTACACTCTGGCTTGTGATCAAGGAATCGGATGCTGCGCCTGAGCGACTCGTCAAATCGCGACAGCGCGAGGCCGATCATGGCGAAACAGGCGTCTTCTTTGCAGTCCAGGGGCACTCTTGACGCCCCTGACCGAGCACCAGGCGAAGTATTACGCGTACGAACTCGATCGCTCCTACTCCAGCGATCACGTCGGAAAGATCGCCGGGCTGCTCTTTGACGCACAAGTAGAGCCCAAGCCGCATCAGATCGACGCGGCGCTATTCGCCCTGCAGACCCCGTTTCTGCCCGGTGTGATCCTCGCGGACGAGGTCGGTCTCGGAAAGACCATTGAGGCCGGCATCATCATCTCCCAGTACTGGGCCGAGCGGCGACGCAGAATCCTCATCGTCGCACCGTCGACTCTCCGGCAGCAGTGGCAACAGGAGCTCGCCGAGAAGTTCCTCATCCCATCCGAGATTCTGGATCCACGGTCGAAGGATGCCCTGCTCTCGCCGTCCGGTGACAGGCAGTCGCCGGTGCTCATCTGCTCGTACGACTTCGCGCGGAGGCACGAGCAGCAGCTTCTCAGAGGCTGGGATCTCTTCGTCGCGGATGAAGCCCATCGGCTCCGCAATCACTGGACCGGGCAGGCGAAAGCGGCCGCTGCCGTTGCGCACATCGTGCGGAGCGCGCACAAGACAGTGCTCCTGACCGCCACTCCGCTGCAGAACCGGCTCGAAGAGCTCTACGGGCTGGTCTCGGTCTTCGACCCGACGTACTTCACGTCTCTCGAGGCATTCCGCGAGCGCTACGTGAAAAGCGGAGAGGACGACCTCGCCGAGCGGGTCTCGGCGATCTCGAAGCGAACGCTTCGGAAGGACGCCGACAGGTACATCCGTTTCACGCAGCGGCTGCCACTGACAGTCGAGTTCACCCCCTCGGAAGACGAACTGCGCCTGTACGACCTCGTCAACGGCTACCTGCAGCGGGACGAACTGTGGGCTTTCAGCGGGTCGCAGCGCCACCTCGCCGCACTGATCATCCGCAAACGACTGGGCTCCTCGACCTATGCGGTGGCGAGCACGCTCGAGCGGATTGCCACGCGGTTGGCGGAGGAGGCCGCGGCGGGTGGGAGGTCCGCACGAGGGGGCGGGTTTGTCGCGGAGTTCGCCGCGGGTGACGAACTCGGCGGCGAGGTACTCGACGACATGGCCGAGCACATCGGCATCGAGCCCAGCCGTTCGATCGATCCCAACCAGGTTGAGGCGATGGCTGCGGAAGCGCGGGAGCTCCGTGACTACGCGGAATTCGCGCGTTCGATCGTTGTGAACGAGAAGGCGGTCAAGCTGCTGGATGCGCTGGATCTCGGATTCGAAAGGCTTCGTGAGCTGGGCGCTGCTCAGAAGGCGATCATCTTCACCGATTCGACCAAGACACAGGAGTATCTCGCGAGGTCACTGCGCAGCGCGGGGCGCGGTGATGGACTCGTGCTGTTCAACGGCACGAACGACGGTGCAGAGCAGACACGGATCTACCACGCGTGGCTCGAGAAAAACCGTGACGGTGATCTGGTCACGGCGATTCCTGCGGTGGATCGTCGCAAGGCGCTCGTCGACTACTTCCGCACCGACGGAACGGTGATGATCGCCACGGAGGCTGCGGCTGAGGGCATCAATCTGCAGTTCTGCTCGATGCTCGTGAACTACGACCTTCCGTGGAATCCGCAGCGGGTCGAGCAGCGCATCGGCCGGGTGCATCGGTTCGGGCAGAAGTACAACGTCGTCGTCGTCAACTTCTCGAACAAGGGCAACGTCGCGGAAGCACGCATCCTCGAACTGCTGACCGATAAGTTCCAGCTCTTCTCGAGTGTGTTCGGTGCAAGCGATGAGGTGCTGGGTCAGATCGAGGACGGTCTCGACTTCGAGAAGACGATTGGCGAGATCCTCACTCGGTGCAGGACTGCTGATGAACTGGATGCCGCATTCGACGAGATCGCGTCGCGCTACGCGGGTGAGATCTCCCGCGAGATGTCAGCAGTGAAGGCGAAGGTGTTCGATCACCTCGATCCGAACGTGCAAGACCGGCTCCGGAGCTATGACAACGAAGCCGGAGAGGTGCTTAACCGATTCGAACGGATGCTGCTCGCCGTCACCCGCCACGAGCTTCGTGACCACGCGACGTTCGAGGATGATGGGCGCAGCTTTACAGTGCTCAAGTACCCGGTAGCTAACACCCTCCTGGGTCGCTACTACTTCAAATCGAAGCCGGTGAGCAACGCCCACCAGTACCGCTATTCGGGTCCGCTCGCCCAGCACGTCGTCCGCACGGCAAAGACACACGAGACCCCCGAATGCGCGCTCGTGTTCTCCACGACGGCGTCAGAACGGGTCTCGGCTCTCGCGAAAGAACTCGTCGGCTCGTCGGGGGTACTCACTGTCAGCGAACTCCGCTTCGCGATGAGCGCGCGCGGCGAGGAGATCTCCGAGTCATACATGCTCGCCGGCGCCATGACCGACTCCGGGCGCTTCCTCGACGAGGAGTACGTCGCGGCGCTGCTCGACCTCGCGTGCGTGAAGCAGCGCGAGATCGACGCCCCGCTCCACGTCGAGCGGCTCAGCGCTCCGCTCTCACAGCGGAAGCAGGAACTTACGCGCGAAGTGCAGGGGCGGAATGCGCGGCACTACGCGCAGCAGGAAGAGATCCTCTACCGCTCGCAGCAGGACCGTAAGGCGGAGCACGAGGGGCGCATCCGCGACTACCGCGCCAAGGAGAAGGATGCGCGTCGCCTCGCCAGGGCTGCGGATGACCCGATGGAGCAACTGCGCCAGAAGCGCGAAGCGCGCCGATGGGAGCAGAAGGCGGAAGACGCCGACGAAGAGTTCCGCTCCGTGCGCCGGAAGCTCCGCGAGGAAGCGGACTCCTACCTCGACCTGATCGAGCAGTCGCTCTCAGGCACCCAGACCACCGAACACCTCTTCACCATCCGCTGGCGGGTCGACGCCTGAGCGGCGTCTTCCCCTGTCTGAGAACGGCGACCGCATGACCGAGATCAACGAGACCCCTGGTTCGACCCCGAACTTCCGTACCGAGCTGGCCGCGCAACTGGAGGCGCTGGTTCCCGAGGCCATCGCCGACGGCAAGATCGACGTCGAGAAGCTGAAGGAGCTTCTGTCGGAGGATGTCGCCGATGACAGTGAGCGCTTCGGTCTGTTCTGGCCCGGCAAGAAGAGGGCCATGCGCGCCGCGCAGGAGCCGACGACCGCCACGTTGCGGCCGGACTTCGAGAATTCGAAGGACTGGGATGCGACCCAGAACGTCTTCATCGAGGGCGACAACCTCGAGGTGCTGAAGATCCTCCAGAAGCACTATCACTCGAAGATCAAGATGATCTACATCGATCCGCCGTACAACACGGGCAAGGACTTCGTGTACCCGGACAATTACCGGGAGGGACTCGACACCTACCTCGAGTGGACCCGTCAGGTGAACGAAGAGGGGAAGAAGGTCGGGTCGAACCCCGAGACCGAGGGGCGCTATCACTCCAACTGGCTGAACATGATGTATCCGCGGCTCAAGCTCGCGCGGAATCTCCTGACCGACGACGGGGTGATTGCCGTATCAATCGATGACCACGAGGCCGACGCTTTGAAACGAACCATGGTGGAGATCTTCGGTGAAGCAAACTTCCTCGCGGAACTCGTCTGGGACAAGCAACACTCTCAGCAGCAAGGCGTTTTCAAGCGATACCACGAATATGTCATCGTTTTTGCGAGGTCCGTTGCGGCCCTTGGCGGCATATCTGGCGGTGAGGGCTTCATCGACGCTGGTGCGTTGAAGAAAGTTTCGCGCGCAAATCCGGCCAGCGAGTTTACGTTCCCGGCGGGAGTGCGTTTCGATGCGCCCGACGGCACCACGCTCTCGGGGGCATTCGGTGATTCGGAACAAGTGACGGTCGTGGATGGAACTCTTGAAGCACGCGACGGAAGGACCGTATCCCCGGTGACGTTGAGCGCGGGGTGGACCCAGAAAAACCAAATGCGGTCATGGTTTGCCGGCGAAGAGACTATCGACAGCAAGGGTCAGCGAGTTGTCGAGTTCTACTTCAACAGCGCAGGCAAGCTCAAGTCGCGCAAGGAGCGGGGCGTGATCACTCCGCCATCGATCCTGCCTCGCTATGGAATGGTCAGTGAGCAATCGGGAAGGCTTGATCTGCTCCTTGGTGGACACTATTTCGACACACCTAAGCCTGTGGCACTGATTGCAGATCTCGCGCGCTGG
>NZ_JADIJR010000040.1 GCF_017355365.1 Microbacterium sp. SD291
ACCTCTGCCGCGCCCACCACACCCTGAAACACCCCGACACCCCCGAACACGCCCGCTGGACAGCCCAGCAGCAACCCGACGCCACCATCACCTGGACCAGCCCCCTCGGCCGCACCTACACCGACCCACCACCACCCCGCCGCGTCGTATTCACCTGACACGGAGGCGCGGCATGGCAGGCCCCTGGCGCCGAGCGCGGCGTTCAGCTCCTCGAAACACCATCCGCGCAGGCGCACCTAGACAGCTGCAGCCCAACTGCGCCTATCCCACGGTGAGTTCAGCCGCCTGGGTCGACCGCTCGGAGGACGATGGGGAAGCCCCCGTTCAGCGCACCCGTGTCGCGAGGATCACGGCGGAACCCATTCCGATGACGTCCGCCACCCGCCGAACGGACGGCGAGCCCACTGGCCTTGTCACCGGTGCGCCGCATCCAGCAGCTCCAGCAGCCATCCCGCCGATCTGACCTGCGCCCCACCGGCGCCGGCAGCCTCGACCCGCGTGCGCAGCTCACGATCGCTCGTGACCGCCACCACAGTCCGCCCGGCACCGACCAGACGGGAGACCTCCGCCACGATCGCGTCATCGCCCACGGCATCCGCTCTGACCACGGCCACACCGCTCAGATCAGACGCCAGATCGCGAGCCTGACCCTCCACGACCATCACGACCTCCGGAAACCAGACCGACCCTTCGAGTCCGAGCTCGGCCGCCGGGAGCGCGAGGCCCGCCAGCCTCTCGCGCAGCCGCGTCGCCGCGCCCGCCCGATCCTTCCACCAGCCGTCCGGCACCGACCCCACGACGTTCGCGGCGTCGACGACGACAACAGGCCTGTCCGCGAGCAGCGCGCGCAGCCGCGGCCACGCCGCACCGAAGCCGGGATGCAAGCGCCGTGACGTCACCTCGTCGAGCGGCACCCACTCGAGGGCGACGCTCTCCGGATCGCTGATCACCGGCTCGAACGGCACCAGCACGTCGGCGACGACGGTCGTGTACGACCAGATCCCGAGGTCGAGCACGCTCGTGAACCGGGCTCGCACCGAGCCGTCCGGCACCCCCGCCTCCTCCTGCGCCTCGCGCACGGCGCCGACGATCGCGGGCTCGCCCTCGTGCAGCGCACCGCCGGGAAGACCCCACGTGCCGCCGAAGTGACTCCAGGCCACCCGATGCTGCAGCAGCACGCCCCGGACGGGGTCGACGGCGAGCAGACCCGCCGCGCCGAAGCGACCCCAGTACTTCTCCCCCGTGGGCGCGACGACCCACGCGTCCCCGGGGTCACGAGGACCCTCGGGACGACGGGGCTCACCGGAAGACGGAGGTACGACAGTCACCAGTTCAGCCTTTCACAGCATCCGGGAACCGGCACTGTCACCGACATGAGCCGGAATGCCTCAGCGCTGACGCTTCTCCCGCACGCGCATGTTGATCACGATCGGGGTGCCGTCGAATTCGTACAGCTCGCGCAGGCGACGCTGGATGAACCGGCGGTATCCGGGGTCGAGGAATCCGGTCGTGAAGAGCACGAACGTCGGCGGACGCGTCGATGCCTGAGTGCCGAACAGGATGCGCGGCTGCTTGCCGCCGCGCAGCGGGTGCGGGTGCTCGGCGACGAGCTCGGCGAGGAACGCGTTGAACTTTCCGGTCGGGATGCGGCGATCCCAGTTCTCCAGCGCGGTCTCCAGCGCAGGGACCAGCTTGTCGAGGTGACGGCCGGTCTTGGCGGAGATGTTCACGCGAGGCGCCCACGCGACGTGCGCCAGGTCCTGCTCGATCTCCCGCTCGAGGTACCGGCGGCGATCTTGGTTCTCCAGGTCGGTGTCGTTCAGGCGGTCCCACTTGTTGAACGCGAGCACGAGCGAACGCCCCGACTCGAGCACCAGGTCGATGATGCGGACGTCCTGCTCGCTGATCGTCTCCGACACGTCGAGGACGACGACCGCGACCTCCGCCTTCTCGAGCGCGGCCGAGGTGCGCAGCGACGCGTAGAAGTCGGCGCCCTGTGCCATGTGCACACGACGGCGGATGCCGGCGGTGTCGACCAGTCGCCACATCTTGCCGCCGAGCTCGACGATCTCATCCACCGGGTCGCGGGTGGTGCCGGCGAGGTCGTTCACGACGACGCGCTCCTCACCTGCGGCCTTGTTCAGCAGCGAGGACTTTCCGACGTTCGGCCGGCCGAGGATGGCGACGCGGCGCGGTCCGCCGATCTCGGCCTTCGCGACGGCGGAGACCTCCGGCAGCTTCTTCATGACCGCGTCGAGCAGATCGGCGACGCCGCGCCCGTGGATCGCGGAGACCGGGTGCGGCTCGCCGAGACCGAGGTTCCAGAGCGCCGCGGCCTCCGGCTCCTGCCGCGCGTCGTCGATCTTGTTGGCGACGAGGAACACGGGCTTGCCGCTCTTGCGCAGCAGCTTCACGACGTGCTCGTCGGTGGAGGTCGCGCCGACCATCGCGTCGACGACGAACAGCACGATGTCGCACAGGTCGATCGCGACCTCTGCCTGCGCGGCCACCGAGCGGTCGATGCCGCGCGCGTCGGGCTCCCATCCGCCGGTGTCGACGAGCGAGAACCGCCGGTCGGCCCACTCCGCCTTGTAGGTCACGCGGTCGCGGGTGACACCGGGGGTGTCCTCCACGACGGCCTCGCGGCGGCCCAGGATGCGGTTCACCAGCGCGGACTTGCCGACGTTCGGCCGTCCGACGATGGCCACGACGGGCAGCGCCGGCATGAACTGGATGCCGTCCTCGCCCATCGTGATGCCTGCGAGCAGCGCGGCATCCTCATCGTCCAGGTTGTAGTCGGCGAGCCCGGCGCGCAGCGTCTCCGCACGCGCGTCGGCGAGCTGCTCGTCGAGCGACTCCATCTTCTCGGCGAGCTGGTCGGGGCCGCCTTCGTATTCGTCGTCAGCCACTGTGTGCTCCTCGGATTCGTTCGATCACCGTGAGTACGGCGTCGATGGTCTGTGGGAAATCGAGCTCCGTCGAGTCGACGACCTCGACGCCGTCCGCGGCGTTCAGGAAGTCGACGACGGCGCTGTCGGATGCGTCGCGCTTGTGAAGTGCCGCGGCGACGGCTTCGGCGTTCTCGCCGGCGAGCTCGCCCGCGCGTCGCGCCGCACGCACCTCGGGGGCGGCCGTGAGCAGGATGCGCACCGGCGCGTCCGGCGCGACGACGGTAGTGATGTCGCGTCCTTCCACGACGACGGCAGGATACGGCGACTCCGCGACGAGGGTGCGGAACAGCGAGTTCACGCGCTCGCGCACCTCGGGCACCCTGGCGACACCGCTCACGGCACCGGACACCCGCGGGTCGCGGATGGCATCGGTGACCTCGACGTCGCCGACACGCACCGTGCGGTCGTCCGGGTCGAGTCCGAGCCGCACGGGGAAGTCGGAGGACGCGGCCTTGACGGCATCCGCATCGGCCGTGTCCGCGCCGCGGTCGAGCACGTGCCACGCGAGGGCGCGGTACGCGGACCCGGTGTCCAGGTATCCGAAGCCGAGCGCCCTGGCCACGGCCTTGGAGACGCTGGACTTGCCGGATCCTGCCGGTCCGTCGATGGCGATGAACTTCATTGCGTCAGTCATTGGTCGTCCCCGCGATCCGCCAGCCGCGCTCCTGGAGCCCGGCGATGGCACCGTGCAGAGCCGCCGGGTCGACGCTGATCTCCGCGAGACCGAACTGGGCCCCCGGAGAGTGCTCGAGCCGGAGGTCCTCGACGTTCACGTTCAGTTCGCCGAGCTCGCCGAACAGGCGTCCGAGCTGGCCGGCCGTGTCGTCGACCATCACGACGAGCGTCTCGAAGCGGCGGTTCTGGCCGTGCTTGCCCGGCAGCCGGTCAACGCCGTCGTTGCCCTGCCGGATCGTCTCGGCGACCACCCGCCGCGCACCGGGCGCCTCGGGGGCGCGCAGCGCATCGGAGACCTCGCGGAGGTCGGCGGCGAGTGCATCGAGCACCTCGACAACCGGCGCCGCGTTCGCACCGAGGATCTGCACCCACAGTTCGGGAGCGGATGCCGCGATGCGGGTCGTGTCGCGGACACCCTGGCCCGCGAGGCGCAGCGCGCCCTCCTCGGCCTCGGCGAGACGGCCGGCGAGCAGGCTCGCCACGACCTGGGGCACATGCGATGTCAGCGCCACGGACCGGTCGTGCTCCTCTGGCGTCATCTCCAGCGGCATGGCGCCGACATCCAGCGCGAGCGCCTCGACGAGCGCGAGATCGGCAGGTGTGGTCTCACCGTCACGGCAAACGACCCACGGGCGTCCGATGAAAAGGTCGGCGCGGGCCGAGATCGCTCCCCCGCGCTCACGACCGGCCAGCGGGTGCGAGCCGATGTAGCGGGTGAGATCGACGCCGCGCGACTGCAGCACGCGGAACGGCTCGAGCTTGACGCTCGCGACGTCGGTGACGACCGCATCCGGGAAGCGCGCGAGCTCGGCCTGGATGACGTCGGCGGTCACGTCGGGCGGCACCGCGACGACGATCAGCGACGGCGCATCATCATCGGCCGGGAGGCGGCCGGCACCGTAGTCGACGGCGAGGCGCAGCTGAGCAGGCGAGGTGTCGGCGAGGACGACGTCGACTCCCTTGGCGCGCAGGGCATGACCGATGCTGGCGCCGAGCAGACCAGCGCCGACGACGCGGACGGTGCCAGAGAGCCGCGGCGCGACGGTGCCCGAGAGTCGCGGCGCGACGGTGCCGCCAGCGCGCGCCCCGATGGGCGCACTCGTCGTGTCGGTCACTCGTTCTCCTGCTGCTCCCCGGCGGTCGCTGCGACACCGGAATCACGGCGCGCGAGAGTCAGCAGCGCGCCCAGTTCGATTTTAGTCAGTTCGCGGGTCTTCCCAGCCGGGAGGGTTCCCAGGTGGAGCGGCCCGAACTGGCGGCGCACGAGTTCGGTGACCGGATGGCCGACCGCGGCGAGCATCCTGCGCACGATCCGGTTGCGTCCGGAGTGCAGCGTCAGCTCGACGAGGCTCGAACCGCGCGACGTGTCGAGGAGCCTCGCCTTGTCGGCCGCGATCACGCCGTCCTCCAGCTCGACGCCCTTCGTCAGCTTCGAGATCGTCTGCGCCGTGACGGCTCCGTCGACCTTGGCGATGTACACCTTGGTGACACCGAACGACGGGTGCGCGAGGACGTGCGCGAGCTCGCCGTCGTTGGTCAGCACGAGCAGCCCGCTCGTCTCGGCATCCAGGCGCCCGACGTTGTACAGGCGCTCCTCGTAGTCGTCGGTGTACCGGCGGAGGTCGGCGCGCCCGCTCTCGTCGCGCATGCTGCTGACCACGCCGGTCGGCTTGTTGAGCATCACGTAGCGCTTCGACACGTCGAGCTGCACGGCGGTCCCGTCGACGTCGACCAGGTCGGTCTCGGGGTCGATCCGCCTGCCGAGCTCGGTCACGACCTCGCCATTCACGCGGATGCGCCCCTCGACGATGTAGTTCTCGACGACCCGGCGCGAGGCGACGCCCGCCGCGGCGAGCACCTTCTGCAGGCGGACGCCGTCCGTCGATCGTTCCTCGGGTGCGCCCTCGGTGGAGAAGTCGGTCATCGGATGGTCCCTTCGTCGAAGCCGTCTGCGCCGTCATCAAGCAGCGGGGAGATCGGGGGCAGCTCGTCGAGCGAGTTGATGCCCAGGTGCTGCAGCAGCTGGTCGGTGGTGCCGTAGTTGATCGCGCCGGTCTCCGAGTCCGCGAACAGCTCGGTGATGAGACCGCGGGCGAGAAGGGTGCGCACGACGGAGTCGACGTTGACGGCACGGATCGAGGCGACCTGGCTGCGGGTCACCGGCTGCTTGTAGGCGATCACCGCGAGCGTCTCGAGCGCGGCCTGCGACAGCCGGGCCGGTGCCTGACCGCCGACGAACTCCGCGATCAGGTCGTCGTGGTCCTCGCGCACGTAGAGCCGCCAGCCGCCGCCGACCTCGCGGAGCTCGAATCCGCGACGCGGCCCCTGCCCGTTGCCGTCGTAGTCGTCGACGAGCGTCTCGAGCGCCTGCCGCACGGCGGGCACAGGCGAGCCCACAGCCGCCGCAAGCGCGATCAGGCCGATCGGCTCGTCGATGATCAGCATGATCGCCTCGATCCGCTCTGTCAGCGGGCTCTCCAGGGTGCGTTCCTCCGCAAGGCCCTGGGCCGCTGAGCCCGTCGAAGCGTCGGTCATGTCATCGGTCATAGTCGGCCCCCAGGGTCGCCAGTGTCTCGTCCGACCAGGAGTCGGCCGCCCAGCGCAGCGTGAGCTCGCCCAGCGGTTCCAATTGTTCGAAGGAGAGCGCCGCGTGACGGTAGAGCTCCAGCACCGAGATGAACCGGGCCACGACGATACCGGGCTCGCTCACTCCCGACACCAGCTCGCGGAAGCTCAGCGATTCGGTCCCGCGGAGAAGCGTGACCACGATCGCGGCCTGCTCGCGGATGCTGACCAGCGGCGCGTGCAGATGGTCGAGGCCGACGTGCGGGATCTCCTTCGGCGCGAACGCGAGCAGCGCCAGCGCCGCGAAGTCGGCGGGTGTCAGCGACCAGACGAGCTCCGGCGTCTTCCTGCGGTGCTTCTCGTCCAGCCGCACGGCGCGCACGTGCCTGCGGTCCTCTCGCTGCAGACAGCGGGCGAACCAGACCGAGACCTCCTTGAAGGCGCGGTACTGGAGCAGGCGTGCGAAGAGGAGATCGCGCGCCTCGAGCAGCGCGACGGCCTCGGCATCCACCAGCTCCCCCTGCGGGAGGAGGCCTGCGACCTTCATGTCGAGCAGTGTGGCCGCGACCACGAGGAACTCCGACGCCTGGTCGAGTTCCTCGTCGTCGTCGAGTTCCTTCAGATACGCGATGAACTCGTTCGTGACCGCGCTCAGCGACACCTCGGTGATGTCCATCTCGTGCTTCGAGATGAGGTTCAGCAGCAGGTCGAACGGGCCGTCGAAGTTGGAGAGGGAGACGCGGAAGCCTGCGGCGTCCTCCGCCGTCCCGGCAGCGTCGAGCGCGGTGCTCTCGTCAGGCGACGGCGCCACGGGCGACCAGCTCCCGCGCCAGCCGCAGGTAAGCCTGGGCGGCGGCGTGCTCCGGCGCGAACTCGGTGATGGGGACGCCCGAGACGGAGGCGTCGGGGAACTTCACGGTGCGGCCGATCACCGTCTCCAGGACGTCATCGCCGAACGCCTCGACGACGCGCTCGAGCACTTCTCGCGAGTGCAGCGTGCGCGGGTCGTACATGGTCGCGAGCAGGCCGTCCATCGTGATCGACGGGTTCAGCCGGTCGCGCACCTTGTCGATGGTCTCGATCAGCAGCGCCACGCCGCGCAGCGCGAAGAACTCGCACTCGAGCGGGATGACCACACCGTGCGCGGCCGTCAATGCGTTGACCGTGAGCAGCCCGAGAGACGGCTGGCAGTCGATCAGGATGACGTCGTACTCCCCCGCGACCTGGCGGAGCACCCGCGACAGGATCGTCTCGCGGGCCACCTCGTTGACGAGGTGCACCTCGGCAGCGGACAGGTCGATGTTGGCCGGCAGCACGTCGAGGCCCTCGACGCCGGAGTGCACGATCGCGTCGTGAGCGTCGCGCTTGGTGTCCAGCAGCAGGTCGTAGATCGTCGGCACTTCGTGCGTCTGGATGCCGAGCCCTGCCGACAGCGCGCCCTGCGGGTCGAAGTCGACCGCCAGCACCTTGCGACCGTATTCGGCGAGGGCTGCGGCGAGATTGATGGAGGTCGTCGTCTTGCCGACGCCGCCCTTCTGGTTGCACAGCGCGATGATCCGAGCGGGGCCGTGGGACTTCAGCGGCTCCGGCGTCGCGAACCCCTGATACGGGCGGCCGGTGGGTCCGATGGGTGTCTCGTCGGCCTTCTTCGCCTTCGCCCTGGACGTTGCCGCTTTCTCAGCCACCGATTCTCCTGCTCCTTCGTGCTTGCTCGATTGTAGCGGCAGGGTCCTTTCTCAGTCGCCTCGGCGCGCGGCGGGCGCGCCCACAGGTCAGGCTCCGCGCAGTGCGGCGACGGGTTCGATGTGCGTGGCGCGGCGCGCCGGATACCACCCGGACGCCCATCCGACGACCGCCCCGAGCAGGGCGCCGGCGGTCGCGACGAGAGGATCGGTGACCGGGGTCCAGCCCTGGACGATCGCGACGATGATGACCGCGACGACTCCGAGCGCCGAGCCGATGAGCCCGCCGATGAAGCCGATCACGATCGACTCGACCATGAACTGCGCGCCGATCTGCCGGCGGGTCGCACCGATCGCCCGGCGGAGACCGATCTCGCCGACGCGCTCCATCACGGAGAGCAGTGTGACGTTCGCGATGCCGAGGCCGCCGGCGAGCAGCGCGATCACGCCGAGGATCAGGAACACGACGTTCACATCGGCCTGGACGCTCTGGCTCAGGTCCGACGAACCGGACGGCGCACGGGCCTCGAGGCTCTCCGGGTCATCCGGCTGCAGCGCGACCACCGACTGCTCGGCGACCTGCGGCCCTGCTCCGACGACGATGCGGATGGCGAGCTCGGAGGGAGCGGCCAGACCGAAGTCCGCTCGGGCGGCTCCGAGCGGGATGATCACGGCATCCTGCAGCTCGCTGCGCCGCTCCATCCCGTCGACGATGCCGATCACGGCATATGCCACCCCGGCGATGAAGACGGACGGCTGCGAGTCCACACGGTTGATGCCCATCCGCTCGGCCGCCCGCTCGCCGAGGACGGCGACGCGATCCGCTCTGGAGTCGTGACCGCTGTCGAAGAAGCGCCCCGTGACGAGACCGCCTTCCGCGGTGTCGAGGAGGTCAGGCGATGCTCCGAACAGGCGGGGGGATGCCACGGCCGCCGCGGACGGGTCGTTCACCGGCACGGCCGTGATCGTCTCGCCCTCGGCGAGCTCGAGCTCGCCGAGCAGCGTCGCGCTCTCCACGCCGGCGAGCAGCTCGACCCGCTCCGGAGAGTCCCAGGGCAGCCGTCCGGCCGCCACAGTCCTGTTCTCGGAGCCCGACTGCGCCTGCGCAGCCGTGACGACGACCTGAGTGGCGGCCGCTCCGTCGAACTGGGCGGCGATCTGCGCGGCCGCCGTCTGCGCGAACCCGACCGTCGCCACGAGCGACGCGATGCCGAGGACGGTGCCGAGGATCGTCATCACGAGTCGCGCGGGCCGCGAGCCGATGTCTGCCGTGGCTTCGGCGACGAGGTCCTGGAACGTGAAGCGATCGGCGTGCTTCACGGCCGGCACGAGTCGCGCGGTCGCGGCATCCTTCTTGGGCGCGTCACCCTCCGGCGCCTCCGACTTCTTCCGGCGCCGGAACGGCAGCCGCATCACAGTTCGCTCAATCGGCCGTCGGAGATGCGGATGCTCCGGCGTGCCCGTCGCGCGACGGCGGTGTCGTGCGTGATCACGATGAGCGTGAGCCCGTCGTCGTTGAGCTCCTCGAACAGCGACATCACCTCGCCGGAGGTGCGCTGGTCGAGGTTGCCGGTGGGCTCGTCCGCGAGGAGCAGCTGCGGCCCGCTCACGACGGCGCGCGCCACCGCCACGCGCTGCCGCTCTCCGCCGGACAGGGAGCCGGGGAAGAAGTCCACCCGGTGGGACAGCCCGACGCGGGCCAGCGCCTCGCGCGCTCTCCCCTCCCGCTCTCGGCGCGGCACCCCGCTGTACAGCATCGGCATCAGCACGTTGTCGAGCACGGTGCGCCGGGGCAGCAGATGGAACGACTGGAACACGAAGCCGATGAATCGCGCGCGCACGGCGGCCCGCTCGTCGTCCGAGAGGTCGCCGGTGAGAGATCCGTCCAGCCGGTACTCCCCCACGCTCGGACGATCGAGCAGGCCGAGGATGTTGAGCATCGTCGACTTGCCGGAACCGCTGGGGCCGACGATCGAGATGTAGTCCCCTGACGCCACCTCGAGCGTGGCGCCCTTGAGTGCCTGCACCTCGGGCGGGCCGGGGAACGAGCGCGTCACATCACGGAGCTCGACGAGCGGGGCCTCGCCGGGCTCTTCGGCCGGAAGCACCGCGGCGGGTGTCGCCTCGGTCAACGGCCCACCACCACCAGGTCGCCCTCCTCGAGGTCGCCGTCCAGTGGCGTCACCTCGACGGCGCCCTCGGCCGCGAGCCCGGTCTCCACGTTCACCATCCGGGTCTCGGCGTCCTTGCCGTCGCGAGGGTCGGATTCGACGACCTCGATCCGGGACTCGCCGCCGGGGCCGGCCGTGAGAGCGGCAAGCGGCACCGAGAGGACGTCGCCGTCGGTGGCCCCGACCGCGATGCGCACGCGCACGTTGCTTCCCTGGAGCTGCGTGATCTGCTCGGCGGTCAGCGGATCCGGCTCGAAGAGCACCTCCCACCGTGCCTTGCTGTCCTTGCCCGGCTTGAGCTCGGCGATCACGGCGCGGTGCTCCGTTCCGTCCGGAAGCTCGAACGTGCCCTCGGCGCCGGCCTTGAGCAGGCGCGCGTCCGCCTCGGCGGCGGCGCCGGTGAGGCGGACAGTGGCGCCTGAGACGGTCATCACCGCACCCGAGATCGAACTGCCGCGCTGGACGTTGACGGCATCGACGCGCCGGGGAAGCTCGGTCAGGAAGAGCACCTCGCTCGACGGAAGGAAGGGCTGCACGCTCTGCCTGGCATCCTGCAGCGCCTCGGACGCCGAGCCGACCTGCGCGCGCGCCGCATCCAGCGCCGCCTTCTCCGGACCGGTGTTCTTCGACGCCCAGAGCTGGTCTCGTTCGAGACGAGCGGTCTGGAGGTCCCACTCCGCCTGCTCGACGCTCGGGCATGCCTCCGTCTCGCCCGGCACGCACGCCTTCGCGTCGGCGACGGCCTTCTCCGCCTGCGCCACCCTCACGTCCGCTTGCCAGCTCTCCAGCTTCGACGGACCGGCTCCGGCCGCGGTGAGCGCCTGCTGCGCCTGGACGACCCCGCTCTCCGCGGCGCGGACGCCCTCCTCCGCGCTTCTCACCGCATCGGCGGCACCCTCCTCGGGAGTGGGAAGCGGATAGCCCGCCTGCGCGTAGAGCTGTCCGACGGCATCCGCAGTCGCCTGATCGAACAGGTCGGACGACACGTCGCCCACGTCGATGCCCACGCTCAGGAGCGCCTGCTTGAGCTGCACCACGTCGGGACCGGAGACTCCGATCCGCAGCGTCCGATAGGCCGGAAGCTCACCGGGAAGCACGATCACCGGGCGGCCCTCGATCTCCATCGCGATCGACAGGGGATTCAGCGTCGCGCCGACCTCCGGGACGGATCCGGTCACGATGCTCCCGCCGCCGGTGGTGTCGATCGTCACCTCCACCGCGTCTGCGTAGCCGACGTCGGCGCGCAGGGTCACGTCGTTGCTGAGCGGTCCGAACTCGACGGGGACGGTCACCAGGCCGGGCTCCGGCGTCTCGCTCGCGTCGGCCGGGGAGATGAGGAACCGGCCGACCAGGAGGCCGGCGATCAGGCTGACGACGGCGCACAGCGCCACGATCCACAGGGTGCGGTTGCCGCGGAGGATCCGCCCCCACCCGCTCACGCGGGAGTTCTTGGCCTCACCGTCACCGGCGCTCGTGTCGCCGCCGCTGCCGTTCAGCGCGAGTTCGAATTCGGTCGGCAGTTCTGTCGTCGGGGTCTCGTCGTCCTTCATGTCACTTGTTCTGCTCAGCCGCAGCCTTGAACGCCTCGAGGTCGGCCTTGTTGTCCGCGATGAACTTCTCCTCCCGCGCGAACTGGATCTTCAGCGACTCCTCCGCGTAGCCGGTCTTCTTCCGGCAGTCGAGGTCGACCAGGGCGAGCTCGATCTCGCGCTCGCCGAGCGCCTTCATCTCGGGGCTCTGACTCGGGTCGACGAACTCGGGCGACTCCGTGTCGACCGGTGTGGTGCCGTCGCCGTATGAGGCCTCGTAGATCTTGGACTGCTCATCGCTGATCGACATCTGAGCCTCTGTCTGGGTCTTGAAGCCGGGCTCGCCGGCGTCCTCCATGCAGGCCGCCCACTCCGCGTTGAGGTCCTTCATCTCGGCGGATTCCTGAGTGGAGCCCCACAGCTCCTCCATCTTCTTGCGGAGGTCGGCGAACTCATCCGTCTGCCACGGGTCCTCCCCGTCGATCTCGTGCTGCGCCCAGCCCTGGCAGCCGGCATCCTCCCAGTTGTACTCGTAGCTGCCGTCCTCCCCGATCTCCTCCTCAGTCGGCGGCACGCCGTATGCGACCTCGTAGTAGGCCTGCTGCTCCGACTCCGAGAGCGACTCGACGTACTCCTGGTTGGGGTCGACGTACTCCTCGGGCTCGGGCATCTCCTGCTCGTTGAACGGGCTGTTCACCATCCCGTATCCGTACTTCTCTACCCATTCCTTCTTCTCCGGCTCCCACTTGATGTCGTCGCCGCTCATCACCATGCCGCCGTTCTGGAGATTCGGCGTGTACTCGAACCCCTCCTCTGCCATGCACTCGGCCATGAGCTCCTCCTGCTCACGCTGTCGCTCGTCCATCTGCTTCTGCTGCTCCTCGGGCGACATGTCACCACCCCAGGCGGCAGAGAGGTACTTGTTCAGCGGGGAGTCCTCGTAGGAGAGCCCCTCGTCTCCCCCTGCGCCGGCGCATCCGGCGAGGCTCAGCGCCAGAGCGGTCGCGGCGAAGGCCGCAAGAGGTCCAGTGGAACGCATGTCGATGCTCCTTGATAGGCCCGACGCGGAGAGGTCGGAGATCTGCAGCAAGACTAGGGACTTCTCACCGATCTTCGCGTCCACCTTTAGGAGGACATCAGCAGATTGATAACTTCGCGAGAAGAATTCGGACGGATGCCGCGCGCTGCCGCGCCTCGCTACCGCGCGCGCGGGTGCGAGGTCGCGTAGATGTCGCGCAGGGTGTCGACCGACACATGCGTGTAGATCTGCGTCGTCGCGACGGAGGCATGCCCGAGCAGCTCCTGCACGACGCGCACGTCGGCACCGCCCTGCAGCAGGTGCGTCGCGAACGAATGCCGCAGGGTGTGCGGCGACACCTCCGCGGTGATCTTCGCCCGCTCCGCGGCCGAGCGGATGACGAGCCACGCGCTCTGCCGAGACAGCGGCGCCCCACGGGCGCCGAGGAACAGCCGCGCCGAGGCCCGCCCCTTGGCGGCGAGCCCCGGACGCACCCGCGTCAGGTAGGCGTCGACCGCGACGCGCGCATAGGAGCCGATCGGGACGATGCGCTCCTTCGAGCCCTTGCCGCGCAGGCGGAGCACGTCGCCATGGGCGAGGTCGTCCACGTCGAGCCCGACGGCCTCGGAGACACGGGCGCCGGTCGCGTACAGCAGCTCGAGAAGCGCCCGGTCGCGGATGCCGACCGGCTCGTCGGCGGACGGGGCGGCGAGGAGCCGCTCGACCTGGTCGATCGTCAGCGCCTTCGGAAGCCGCCGCGGCGCCTTGGGCGGGCGGAGCCGGCCGCTCGGATCGTCCTGCTCGATGCCCTCGCGGGCGAGGAACCTGTGCCAGCCGCGCACGGACGACTGCAGCCTGGCGAGGCTGGTCGCCGCCGGCGCGGGATCGGCGCCGGAGCGGTCGGCGATGAACCTGCCGACGACGGCCGGCGTCACCTCGGACGTGTCGGAGATCTTCTCGGCGGCGAGCCATTCGAGGTAGCCGCCGAGGTCGCGGCGATAGGCCGCGATCGTGTGATCGCTCAGTCCGCGCTCGATCGTGACGTGACGCAGGTACGCGTCGAACGCACGCTCGAGCTGCATGGACTACTTCCGCAGTCTCCGCGCGGCGGCGAGCACGCCGACCGAGAGGATGCCGTTGCGCATGCGCCCCTCGAGCACCGCGTCCACGGCGTCCTCGAGCGGCACCCACTCGACGCGGATGTCGGCTTCCTCGTCCTCGCGTGCGTGCGCGGCATCCGCCGCCGTCACGCCCGTCGCGAGGAAGACGTGGATCATCTCGTCGTTGCCGCCCGGCGTCGTCCACACCGAGATCAGCGGCTCCCAATCGCGAGCGACGAGATCCGCCTCCTCGGCGAGCTCTCGCTGCGCGGCGACCTGCAGATCCTCACCCGGGACATCGAGGAGGCCCGCGGGCAACTCCCAGTCACGATGCCGGATCGGATGCCGGTACTGCTGGATCAGCAGCACCCGCCCCTCGTCGTCGATCGCGACGACGGCGACGGCACCCGTGTGCGCCACGTATTCGCGGATGATCTCGCCGGCGCCGTACGCGACCCGGTCGGAGCGCACGTCCCAGACCCAGCCCTTGAAGACGCGCTCGGTCTGCAGCACCTCCGGCTCGAAGGCCTCGTCGCGGAGGACCCCTGAGATCGCCTGCGGGTCAGTCATCTTCGCTGACATCGAACAGCTCGCTCGCGCGGTGCCGCTCGATCGCCGCGCCGACCAGGCCGCGGAACAGCGGGTGCGGCGCGGTCGGACGCGAACGGAGCTCGGGGTGCGCCTGAGTGGCGATGTAGTACGGGTGCACGTCGCGGGGCAGCTCCACGTACTCGACCAGGTCGAGCTCGGGGTTCAGGCCCGAGAACACCAGCCCAGCCGCCGAGAGGCGGTCGCGGTAGGCGTTGTTGACCTCGTAGCGGTGACGGTGGCGCTCGGATGCCTGCGGGGCCCCGTAAAGGTCGCGGGCGAGGGAGCCCTCGGCGAGGTCGGCCTGGTAGAGGCCCAGGCGCATGGTGCCGCCGAGGTCGCCGCCGTCGAGGATCTCGACCTGCTCCGCCATGGTCGCGATGACCGGCTCGGTGGTCTCCGGATCGAACTCGCTCGAGGAGGCGCCGTCGATACCAGCCATGTCACGCGCGTACTCGATGACCATGCACTGCAGACCGAGGCACAGGCCGAGGGTGGGGATGCCCTGCTCGCGCGCGAACTTCAGCGCGCCGAGCTTGCCCTCGATCCCGCGGATGCCGAATCCACCTGGGACGCAGATGCCGTCGAGCTGGGACAGCTGCTCGGTCGCACCCTCGGGCGTCTCGCAGAGGTCCGACGGGATCCAGCGGATGTTGACCTTGGTCTCCTGGGCGAATCCGCCGGCCTTCAGCGCCTCCGTGACCGACAGGTAGGCGTCGGGCAGGTCGATGTACTTGCCGACGAGGCCGATCGTGACCTCGTGCTTCGGGTTGTGCACCGCGTGCAGCACCTTCTGCCAGCGCGACCAGTCGACCTCGGCTGCGGCCTTCTGGTCGAGGCCGAGACGACGCACGATGTACGAGTCGAGTCCCTGGTCGTTGAGCGTCGACGGGATGTCGTAGATGCTCGGCAGGTCGACCGTGTTGATGACGCCCTCGACGTCGACGTCGCACATGAGCGCGATCTTGTTGCGGTTGCTCTCGCTCACCGGGCGGTCGCTGCGCAGCACGAGAGCATCCGGCTGGATGCCGACCTGGCGGAGGGCTGCGACGGAGTGCTGGGTGGGCTTGGTCTTCTGCTCGCCCGATGCGCCCATGAACGGCACGAGGGAGACGTGCACGAAGAACACGCTGTCGCGTCCGAGCTCGTGACGGAGTTGGCGCGCGGACTCGAGGAACGGCTGCGACTCGATGTCGCCGACCGTGCCGCCGACCTCGGTGATGATGACGTCGGGGCGGGGCTCCTCGGTCGCCTGCAGGCGCATGCGGCGCTTGATCTCGTCGGTGATGTGCGGGATGACCTGCACCGTGTCGCCGAGGTACTCGCCACGCCGCTCACGGGCGATCACCTGCGAGTAGATCTGCCCCGTGGTGACGTTGGCAGCCTGCGACAGGTTGATGTCGAGGAAGCGCTCGTAGTGGCCGATGTCGAGGTCGGTCTCCGCCCCGTCGTCGGTGACGAACACCTCACCGTGCTGGAACGGATTCATCGTTCCCGGATCGACGTTCAGGTACGGGTCGAGCTTCTGCATCACGACGCGCAGTCCGCGCGCGGTGAGGAGGTTGCCCAGGCTGGCCGCCGTGAGGCCCTTTCCCAAAGACGAAACGACACCACCTGTCACGAAGATGTGCTTGGTCGTGTCGTTCTTGGGCCCCGCAGAAGAAGAGTTCATCACGGGCTTCGATCCTATCAGGCGGTGGGGGCGCCGAGGCTGAGAAGTTCTCGGGCGTGGGTGAGTGCGGCATCCGAATCGGTCAATCCGGACAGCAGGCGAGCCATCTCGGCCTCACGATCCTGCCCGTCGAGGCGCCGCACGCTGGACGCCGTGACCGCTCCGTCACTGGCCTTGACGACGGTGAGATGGTTCGTGGCGAACGCGGCGACCTGCGCGAGGTGGGTGACCGCGATCACCTGAGATCTCTCGGCGAGCCGGGCGAGTCGCCGGCCCACCTCGATCGCGGCGGCGCCGCCGATGCCTGCGTCGACCTCATCGAACACGAAGGTCGGGACGGGGTCGGTACCGGCGATCACGACCTCGATCGCGAGCATCACGCGGGAGAGCTCTCCTCCGGATGCGCCCTTCGCGACGGAGCGCGGCTCCGCACCAGGATGCGGCGCGAGCAGGATCGCGACGTCGTCGCGGCCGTGCGCCGTCTCGGCGCCATCGGTGACGGCGACCTCCAGGCGTGCATCCGGCATCGCGAGCGCGCTCAGCTCTTGTGTGACCTCGGCGCCGAGCCGGGATGCCGCGGCGGTGCGCGCCGCCGTCAGCGAGGCCGCGCGCTCATCGAGTTCGACGCGCACGGCGTCGCGCTCCGCCTCGAGCCGCTCGAGGCGGTCGCCGTCGTCATCGAGCTCGGCGAGGCGACTGGAACCACTCTGCCAGAGCGCGAGCGCCTCATCGAGCGAGCCGTGGGCGCGGATCAGGGTTCCGAGCGCGGCACGGCGCTCCTCCACCGCGGCGAGCTCGTGCGGACCCGACTCGTCGAGATCCGCGAGGTATGCCGACAGCTGCCCTGCGGCGTCGGAGATGCGGTAGCCGATGTCGGCGAGCGTCTGCGCGATATCAGTCAGCGCGACGTCGGAAGCCCGCTCGAGCACGCGCCGGGCTTCGCCGACGAGGGCTGATGCGTCAGGTTCGCCCTCCTCGTTCGACAGCGCTCCGTGCGCCAGCGAAGCGGCGAGCCGCAGCTCCTCGGCGTTCGCCAGCCGCTCGGCACGAGCGGCGAGGTCGAGATCCTCTCCCTGCTCCGGTGCGGTCGCCTCGATCAGCGCCAGCGCCTCACGGAGCCTCGCCGCCTCCTCGAGCCGGCGGTCACGGTTCTCGGTGATGTCGGAGATCTCCGCATCGAGCTCTCGCCAGCGCGCGAACGACGTCGAATACGTCTCGATCGCGGCCGCGATGGGCGCTCCCCCGAATCGGTCGACGGCGTCGCGCTGGGCTGCCGCGGAGCGCAGCCGCAGCTGCTCGGACTGTCCGTGCACGACCACGAGCTCCTCGGCGAGGGCGGAGAGGACCCCGGCTGGGGCGGCCCTGCCGCCCACGCTCGCGCGACTGCGACCCTCGGCGCTCAGCGTGCGCGAGACGTAGAGCTCGGCCTGGCCTGCGCCCGCGGGCTCCAGGTCTCCCCCTGCGTCGGCCACGATGTCGGCGATGTCTCCCGCCTCCGGGACGATCCACACGCCGGCGACCGACGCCTGGGCGGCGCCCGCGCGCACGGCGCCGGAGTCGGCGCGCTGACCGAGCAGCAGGCCGAGGCCGGTGACGACCATGGTCTTGCCTGCGCCGGTCTCGCCGGTGATGGCGGTGAACCCCGGCCCGAGCGGCAGTACGGCGTCCGCGATCACGCCGAGGCCCTGCATCCGCATCTCCTCGATCACGACGACGCTCCCTGACCGCGCCAGCCGGCCACCGGCAGCTGGAACTTGCGCACCAGGCGGTTCGTGAAGGCCGTCGGATGCAGGCGGGCGAGACGAACCGGGTGCGAGGACCGGCGGACCACGACACGCGCGCCGGGCGGAAGGTCGTGCGAGCGACGGCCGTCGCACCAGAGGATGCCGGCGCCGGAGGTGCCCTCGAGCATCTCGATCGCGACCGACGCGTCAGGACTCACGACGAGCGGCTTCGCGAAGAGCGCGTGCGCGGAGAGCGGCACGACGGCGATGGCCTCGACGCTCGGCCAGATCACCGGGCCGCCCGCCGAGAAGTTGTACGCGGTGGATCCGGTGGGCGTGGAGACGACCATGCCGTCGCAGCCGAAGCTCGACAGGGGCCGGCCGTCGATCTCGAGCACGACCTCGATCATGCGCTCGCGGCTGGCCTTCTCCACCGTCGCCTCGTTGAGCGCCCAGGTCTCGTAGACGACGGCGCCGTCGACGTCCTTGACGCGCACGGAGAGCGCGAGTCGCTCCTCGACCTCGTAATCGCGGTCGATGACCCGGTGCACAGCGGCATCCATGTTGTCGCGGTCGATCTCGGCGAGGAATCCGACGTGGCCCATGTTGATGCCGAGCACCGGCGCCTCGCAGCCGCGCACGAGCTCGGCGGCACGGAGGATGGTGCCGTCGCCGCCGAGGACGATCGCGAGTTCGAGGTCTGCCTGGTCGACATCGATGCCGAGCACGTCGACGTCGGAGAAATGCCCGTCGACGGCTTCAAGCTCCCGGCGATCGTCGGCCGCGAGAACGGGGCGCGCTCCGGCGCTGCGCAGCGCATCGATGACGCGGCGGGCCGCGGCGACGGTGTCCTCACGCCCCGCATGGGCGACGACCAGGATGTTGCGCTCGTTCATCGTCTCCCTGCCAGTGAGTTGATGCGGTCCGCCCATTCTGACGGATCGCTGCCGCGACCGGGCGCGAGGTGCACGAGATACTCGGTGTTGCCACGCGTGCCGAGGATCGGCGACGGCAGGATGCCGAGCATCCCCAGGCCGACGTCCCAGGCGCTCCACACCGTGCGGGCGACGGCATCGGCGCGGGTCGCCGGGTCGGCGACGAGGCCGCCCCGAACTTCGGTGCGGCCGACCTCGAACTGCGGCTTCACGAGGAGCACGATGTCGGCGTCGGCCGGCGCGACCTGCGCGACCGCCGGGAGCACGAGCTCGAGCGAGATGAACGAGAGGTCGCCGACGATGAGATCGGGCGCCGTGTGCTCGCCTGTGGCCTCGGCGAGGTTCTCGAGCGTCATGTGACGGACGTTGTATCCCTCGACGAGGACGACGCCGGGGTCTGCGGCGACGGATGCGGCGAGCTGGTCGTGTCCGACGTCGACAGCGAGCACCCGGCGCGCTCCGCGCTCGCGGAGGACCTGAGTGAAGCCACCTGTCGACGCGCCCATGTCGAGCGCCAGGCGCCCGTCCACGGGGAGACGGAAGCCGTCGAGAGCGGCGATCAGCTTGTGCGCGGCCCGCCCGACGTAGTGATCGGCTCCGGCGACCGTGAGCTCTGCCGCGTCGGAGACCGGAGTTGCGGCCTTGATCACGGGACGGCCGTCGACGCTGACCAGTCCCTCGGAGATGAGCGTGGCGGCGTGCGAGCGTGAACGGGCGAGACCTCGCGCTGCGAGGGCGGCGTCGAGTCGCGTCATCGGGATCCCGGTGTCTCCCGCTGGTCGAGCCGCACGCCGCTGTCGAGGCGGCGCGAGAGCTCATCGTGCAGGGCGGAGTACGCGTCGGCACGGTCGGTGAGGGGCTGGCCTTCGATCAGGCGCAGGCGACTCCACAGACCGTCGGTCGGCGCGCTCGTCGTCTCTTCGCTCACGGTTCTACTGTACGCGGCGCCGCGGACACGTCGAGGCGCCACGGCGGTCGCGGATCAGGGACGGTGGAACGGATCGTCGTAGAGACGCTCCGGCACGCGCAGCACGAACACCGGGGTTCCGGAAGCCCAGATCGCGGCGGCGCCGGCACGGAGCAGATCGATCTGCGCGCTGCCTTCCGCGACGATCTCGACGTCGGCTCCCGTCACGCGGACGCCGGCGTCGCCGACCCAGTGGACACCGTCCTTCACGACCGTCTGCGGGTATGGCTGATGAAGCTCTCGCAGGTCGCTCAGGATGTACGTGGGCCGGGATCCGTCGGGGGCGGCCAGAACGTGCTTGGGACGATCGATGCCGGTGAGCACGACAGCGGAGTCGATGCCGGCGCGGACCGCGCCGAGGATGTCGGTGTCCAGACGGTCGCCGATGAACAGCGGCTTCTTGGCGTCGAAGCGGGCTTTCGCCTCCTCGAAGATCGGCACCTCGGGTTTGCCCGCGACGGTCGCGAGGCGTCCGATCGCGGTGTGCACAGCAGACACGAGCGTCCCGTTGCCAGGTGCCACCCCGCGCTCGCGCGGGATGGTCCAGTCGGTGTTGGTGGCGATCCAGGGGATGCCACCCTCCTCCTCCGGGACCTTGAGGGCGAATGCGGCCTCGGCAAGGTCGGTCCACGCGACTTCGGGCGCGAATCCCTGCACGACGGCCGCCGGTGCGTCCTCGGCGCTCCTGGTGATCGTGTATCCCGCCTTCTCCGCCTCGTCCACCAGCCCGTCGCCGCCGACGATCAGGATCGTGGCGGGAGCCGGAACGATGCCGGCAAGCAGGCGCATGGCGGCCTGCGGGCTGGTGATGACATCGGAGGCCGCCACCTGCAGCCCGAGGCTGGTGAGGTGCTCGGCGACCGAGGCGTCGGTACGGGAGGCGTTGTTCGTGATGTACCCGAGACGGATGCTGAGCGCGGCTTCGTTCAGGCTGTCCACGGCGTGCGGAAGCGCACCAGGACCTGCATAGACGACGCCGTCGAGATCGGCCAGGACGACGTCGACGCCGTCAAGCGGAGTGCGGGCCTGCTGCTTCTTGGAGAACAGCCCCACTACGACTCCTGCGTGGACGCGTCGGCATCCGAGGCTTCGCCGTCGACGGCGTCGCCTGCCTCGTCCTCGAGTTCGTCCTCGTCCTCGCCGAGAAGCTCGCGGACCTCGTCCTCCACCGATGGCTCGTCGGCAGCTTCTTCCGGCTCGACAGCTGCCTCTTCGGACTCGCCAGCCTCATCCTCAGACTCGCCAGCCTCATCCTCAGACTCGCCAGCAGCCCGCATCTCAGAATCGGCAAGGTCTGCGTCGTCTAGGAACTCGTCCTCGATCATCCCGTCCTCGACGACGATCTCCTCGTCGCCTGCTTCGTCGACGCCGAGCGCCTCGGCGGCGACCTCGGCGCGCTTCGCCCAGAACTCGGCTTCCTCGGCACGGCCGAGGTCCTCGAGGACCGCCGAACGCGCAGCGAAGAGCGCAGGGCTCCACTCGAACGCGCGATCGGGATCGAGCTCCGGGATCTCGAGCTCACCGAGCGCCAGCTCGAGGTCGCCCTGGTCGAGACGCGCACCCGACATCGCGATCGCCAGTGCGACACGCACCTCCGTGGGCAGCGACGAACGATCGACGGCGCGACCGGTCTCGAGCGCACGGTCCGGGCGTCCGACGCCGCGCTCGCTGTCGACCATGAGGGCGATCTGGTCGTCCTTGCCGGAGATGCGGCGATAGGTGCGCAGCTCGCGGAGAGCCAGCGCGAAGTCCTCGTTCGCGTAGGCGGTGATGCCCAGAGTCTCGCGGACGATCGCGATGCGACCGGCACGGCGAGAGGCTGCCAGCGCATGCTCGTGCGCGAGCGCCGGATCCTCGCCGATGAGGCGCGAGGCCATCGCCAGGTGACGGGCGACGTGCTCGGCGTTCTCCTTGCTCAGGGTCTTGAGCTCGTTGCGGGCGGACGTGTGCAGGTCGCGCGCGGTGACCTCGTCGGGGATCGCCGGCTCGTCGAAGCGCGGACGCTCGTTCGCGGCCTGTGCCGGACGCTCGCGACCCGCTCCCCCGCGCTGCGGGAAGGAGCGTCCGCGGTCACGGTCGTTCCCGCCCTCGCGACGGGGCGCTCCACCGTCGCGGTTGAACCCGCCTTCACGACGGGGAGCAGCACCGTCACGGTTGTAGCCACCTTCACGACGGGGAGCAGCACCGTCACGGTTGTAGCCACCCTCGCGGCGGGGAGCAGCACCGTCACGGTTGAAGCCACCTTCACGACGGGGCGCAGCCCCGTCACGGTTGAAGCCGCCCTCGCGGCGCGGGGCACCACCGTCACGGTTGTAGCCGCCCTCACGACGGGGCGCAGCCCCGTCACGGTTGAAGCCGCCCTCGCGGCGCGGGGCACCACCGTCACGGTTGTAGCCACCTTCACGACGGGGCGCAGCCCCGTCGCGGTTGTAGCCGCCCTCGCGGCGCGGGGCACCACCGTCACGGTTGTAGCCGCCCTCACGGCGGGGCGCAGCCCCGTCGCGGTTGTACCCGCCCTCGCGGCGCGGGGCACCACCGTCACGGTTGTAGCCACCTTCACGACGGGGCGCGGCCCCGTCGCGGTTGTAGCCGCCCTCACGACGGGGCGCACCACCGTCACGGTTGAACCCGCCCTCACGACGCGGGGCACCACCATCACGGTTGTACCCGCCCTCACGGCGCGGCGCGCCACCATCACGGTTGTACCCGCCTTCGCGGCGCGGCGCACCACTATCACGGTTGTACCCGCCTTCGCGGCGCGGCGCACCACCATCACGGTTGTAGCCACCTTCACGACGCGGCGCGGCCCCATCACGGTTGTACCCGCCTTCACGACGCGGGGCACCACCATCACGGTTGAACCCGCCCTCACGACGCGGGGCACCACCATCACGGTTGAACCCGCCCTCACGACGCGGGGCACCACCGTCGCGGTTGTACCCGCCCTCACGACGCGGGGCACCACCATCACGGTTGAACCCGCCCTCACGACGCGGCGCACCACCATCGCGGTTCTGATTCGGGCGTCCGCCAGAAGGTCGTTGACCGCGCGATCCACTGTCGTCGTTCCGACGCGGACGGCGCTCTTCCTCTTCTGGCATTTCTGACTCCCTCTTCAATTCTTCGTGAACACGTCTGTTAACGCAAGATGGCCACCCAGCGTTGGGTGGCCATCTTACTTAAG
>NZ_JADIJR010000041.1 GCF_017355365.1 Microbacterium sp. SD291
CACCGCAACCGAGAGAACTACCGCCTCCGCATGCTGCTCGCCGCCGGAGGCCTCACCCCATGACCCCTACCGGAAGTCCGAAGAGCCAGTTTGTGGCACTGGCGCTGGAGTCGGAAGGGCTCGTGGTGTCGAGCGCACTCAAGTTCCCGGTGAAGCGCCGCACGCGCAAAGAAGCGTATGAAGAATGGCAAACGCACGGCTTCGAAGTAGACCTGGTCGCTGCGCGGGCGGACAAACTCGTGCTGGCGACGGTCAAGTCCTTCTTCGGGTCAAGAGGAGTCGTAGCTAGTCACGTGCGCGGCGAGAGCACGGACCACAGAATGAACGCTCTCTATGCCTTGCTTAATGATCCGCAGATTCGGACGACCGTCGTGGCGGGCGCTGCAGAGCGATTCGGATTCCCGGTCGAGGCCATCGAGCTCCGCTTGTACGTAGGAAAGTTCGCGGGTGCTGGTGCAGAAAGCGATGTCCGCGCTTGGTGTGCATCCCAGAAGATCGGCGCTGGCTCGGTTGCGGTTATCAACGCTGAAGAGGTGGTGACGATCGTCCGCGATGTTGCCCGATCGAAGCAGTACCGCGACAACGCCGTGCTTGCGACGATGAAGGTCCTTGATGCGGCGGGCGCTCTCCTCTGACTATTTAGTCGCGAGCGCTCGTATCCGCTCCCGCAATCCTGCATCGCAGACGTACACGTAAGTCCCGAGCATCCCTCGCGTCAGCAGCACCCCGTACACGTTCCGAATGAAGACGAGCAGATCGTCGTCACCGAACGCATCTTTGAGATGCCCGGTGTTCTCCTTGCCCTTCTTGTCGCGGTAACGTTCCCGGTCAGCGGCGATGCAGCCAGCGGAATCCACTCGCAGATCCGGCCCGATAATCACACCGGCGTAGTTGAGGTCGTACCCCTGCACGGTGTGAATGGAGCCGACCTCCTCGAGGGAGCCGGGTGAGTTGATCCAGTCCTTTTGCGCCTTGTTCCACCGCATCCGCTCGCCGTCGATCTCGATGTCGTACTCATCCGGATCGCGGCGGGACACCCAATCCCAGGCGTACCCGGCGACCATCCGCGATAGCCCGACTTCAGCATCCCGGGCGCGGATCGCCGCCCGCATCTCACCGAGATCATCGAAGAAGCGCAGGTCGTAGTCGCCGAGATCTGGCAGCGCGACGGCCTCACCGCGCAACACGGCGCGAACGAAGTCGACATAGTCGGCGCCGGCCTGCACTCGCATCTGAGTGGTGAGCCGGTAGTGGCGGTGAGCATCCTTCGCGGCGCTCAACTCGGCCGCGAGCGCCGCCGGCGACAGGTCGTGGGGTCGCACGCTCTGCTCGCCATCGATGAGCAGCAGCTGGTGCTTTGACCGCGCCTTGATCCAGTCGAGTTGAGTGTGGCGCTGGTGGTCCTCGCCGAACAGCGTGACGTTGATGTCGATGAACTTCTTGTTCTGCGGGCCGGATGGCTGGTTCGATCGCTGATTCAGGCGGTGCGTCTCATCGACGAGCGCGAGATCGAACTCGGCATCCGATTCCCCGACCTGGAACGGCGTCAGCACCATCTTGGGGTCGAGTCGCGGAGTCTTCCTGAAGACGCGCTTCACCGACTCGCGCAGCGACTGCTGCGGAATGACGAGCGCCATCCGGAGATCCTTCAGCAGGTCTCGGTTCTCGGGCACGAAGAACTCCGAGAACATCGAGTCCTGCTCGACGTCGTCGTGCTCGTGGAACTCGCGGATGTCGGCGAGGAGCTTCATCAGGAAGATCGCGATGATCGTCTTGCCCGTGCCCGGGCTGCCCTGCACGACGAGGGTCGAGCGGGCGTCGGGATGCCGCAGATCGGCGAGCAGCCCCTCGACGATGTCTTCGACCGCGATGGCCTGATCGTCGGTGAGCGCCTTGAACGGCGAGAGCTTGAAGAGGTCGTCGTTCTCGATCTGAGGGATGCTCCGCGAGAACAGTCCCTCCGTGCGCAGCGCCTCGAAGACGTCGCGGAACGACTCTCGATAGAGCTCGCGATCGTAGTACTGCGCGTCGGTGAGGCCGTCGTTGCCGTTGAGGATCTCGTACTGTCCGTCGCCGTGGAACCAGCGGATGAGATGCGACTCGAGGTCCAGACAGACCGACTTATTGAAGGTGTGATCGACCACGACGCGGATGCTCTCGAGGCCGGCTTCCCTCTTCGGGCCGTCGAGGTGCTGGCGCATGCGCTTCTGCGGGCGGGTGGTCTCTCCGACGTAGAGCCTGCTCCGCGGGGCGGCGCCGTCGATCACATACACGACCGGCCAGTTGGTGTGGTGTGCGTCAGTGCCGGCCCACTCGTCGACCGCTTCGCGCTGGAACGGCAGACGCTGGATGCTGAAGCCGGTCACTCTTTGCTCAGCTCGGTGTACTTGGTCATGCGGCCCTTGGCGAGCTCTACGGGATACTTCTTCGCGGTGGACTCGAGTTTGCGCATGACGATGTCGTCGAGGTCGACGCCGAGCTTGTTCGCCAGGTGGATGCAGTAGGTGACGACGTCCGCCAGCTCCTCCTCGACCCGCTGCTGGTCGGGCGTGGACGTCCACTGGTAGCACTCGAGGAGTTCGGATGCCTCGATCGCGATGCTCTTCGCCAGGTTCTCCGGGGTGTGGAATTGGTCCCAGTCGCGGGCTGCGACGAAGGCGCGGAGGGCTTCCTTGGTGGCATCGGACGGCATGGGGAGAAGGTAGCAGGGAGTGACGACGTTGAGCCACGTGCCGGCTAACGTGCTCTGGATGGACGAGAAGCTCCGGGTGGCGATTGGAACGCTTGCGGATGTCTTGAGTAGCACGTGGGACGCGCGCGAACTCTGGCGTGCTATGCAATGGACGGAAGCTGCAGCGGTCAGCGACGTGCTGCACGCAGGTGGACGACGGGACGCCGCAATGGACGTCGTGGAACGGTGGGTCGACGCTGCCGAGCCGTCAACGGATGAGTTCGCAGAGATCGTGACTTGGCTTGCCGACAGGATGCGGGGCAGCGATCAGCGGCTGGCTACGGGCTGTCAACCATGACCCCCGCTTGCGCCATCATGTCATCGTCACGGTAGGTCGTCGTCTTGTCGCCCGGAACGACGAGTCGACTTGATCGGTCTCGCGAGATAGCTTGATCGCCCCGATCAGCCGCCAATGAAGCTCAGTGCTATCCGACGGCGAATCGGCTCTCGGATTGTTCTGTGATGTAGCCGAGTTGAACCATGAGCGCTCGAATGACGGCTTTTCCGAGTTCGAGGGGCACAGCATTTCCGAGTTGCCGTTGAACGTCAGCTCGATTGCCCGCGATCTTGAAATCGTCAGGGAACGACATCAGTCGGAGCATCTCCGCCGCCCGGAGCCTTCGCGCTCGCTCAACTCCATCTGTTGCTCGCACGTTCTCCCAGTGGAATGGCCCAACCCAGGGGCCGGGCTGTGCCTGGAGGGTGGTCGACGGGCGATTAGGGTCGAGCCGGAGTAGGAACGTCCAATATCGACTGCGCCATTCGAAGTGGTTCCGACCGCCATAACGATCTGTGTGCCAGAGGTAGTTCTGCCCCGGTGGTACTTCCGCAGCCAACTCCCCGTACTGTCCAGCGACGATCTCGTCTTCTGAGACGCGCAAGACGGTTGGCAGATCGGCGAATGCCTCGCCAGCAGTTACGTGGGGGAGTTTTGTCGTGTCGATCTTGCGGTCACGTTCACTCCAACCGGAGTGTGTTTGGTCAGGGAACTCAAACTTCTCGCCATCTCGTCGTCCCACAACGAAGACCCGTCGTCGAAGCTGCGGCACGCCGTAGTCTGCCGCGAGGAGGACTTTCCACTGGGGGTTGTAGCCAAGTTCCCCCAGCGCCTTCAGGAGGCGCTCGAACTGGGCCCGGTGTGTAGTGTACGTAAGGCCTTGGACGTTCTCGAGGACGAAAGCTTCCGGCCGAGACTCGCGGACAACTCGAACATACTCGTCGAGGAGGGATGCATTCGGGTCGCGACTTTCCCGCTTCTGCTCAAGCCAGAACCCTGACTTGCTAAAGGGAGTGCACGGGGGCCCGCCGACGACGAGGACGGGCTCGGACGCGCGAAGACCCGCGGTAGCCAAGATCTGTTCCGTCGGAACTTCGCGAATGTCGCCGGAGACAGTAGTCGCGCCGTCGAAGTTCGCGCGGAGAGTGTCAAGCGCCGGTTCGTTGTAGTCGGTGGCGACCGACACCTTGAGTAGACCGCTTCCGGGATCTGCCGCCGAAAGCGGATCGGCATCAGCGCGCTCTACGGCGAGGTCGAGCCCGCCCGCTCCAGAGAACAGGCTCACGACCGGGAGCTGTTCGCCCATGGATACCTCAGTTCGTCACGTTCGCGCCAGCCCGCATCAGGCCGCTCATCTATCAGTATGGTCGAGGCGAGTCTGCCTGAGGCCACGGACATGCGTCCGATGACTCGCTACGCTCGGGCGAAGATCCAACGATTGGAGTCATGTGGAACACGAGCTGGTTGCAGGCAGGTCGTTCGGTGAGGTGTATCGCGTGCAGAACCGCGCAGACCTCCATGACTTCCTGTTAAACGCCGTAGAAGCTTCAGGTGGGCGGGTCTTGTACGCCAGCGAGCCTAACCGGGCACCAATCTACCTCGGTGTACAGCTCGCGTCAGATGAGCGGCTCGGGATGCTCGTGTATCCGTTCAGGATCACCACCAACGATATCCCGAACAGACCGGCTGACGAGGTGCGTGGACAGCTGCGGTACGGATCAGAAAAGAGCTGGTTACGTGAGCATCCCGTGGGTCGCGATACAGCAGGGGTAGATGTCACGATGATCCTCGGCATCGATCCGCTTGCCGAGGTTGCTGTCGGACTCGATGCAAATCTCTGGGACCCGCTGCCAATGGGCATCTCGTTCTACCTCAAGCAGGTTGACGTAGACGCGGCGATGTCGTCCGGCTGGCACGTTTGGGAGAAGAAGAATAGGGCCGGCACCAAGCGCCAGGACGCACGATCGCCACTGAACCTCGAAACAGTGGTCGCATTCACGCCAGAGCACCTCATCGACTATGCCCGCCTGGAGCGTCGTTCAACGTCGCTGAGGCTCGATCCTCCACTTCGTTTCGCAGCGGCAAAAGCGATCATCAAAGAAGGTGCGAGTCCAGTCGTCGTGGGTCGGCACGTGCTTGAAGAACAGTTCGCGCTCTCGAGTGAACAGATTCTCGACATCATCGGTGGTCGGAACAGACTCGCAGTGGCGGTGCGCGGCGGCGTGGCGGAGTATCACCTCGAACAACAGCTCGCGCTGTCCCCGGACGTACTCATTTCGGAGCGGTTGGATGTTGATGCTCTACACGACTTTGATGTAGAGCTTGCCGATGAACGTTCGCTTCGGATCGAGTGCAAGAACGCGAGTCCGAAGACGTTCGCAGACGGCAGTCACCGAGTAGAGGTTCAGAAGACTCGCGCATCGAAAGGGGATCCAGCTTCGCGTTTCTATCGCATCGACGCGTTCGATGTCGTGGCGGCGTGTCTGTTCTCTGCCACTGGCAACTGGGAGTTCCGATTCGCCCGCACCGTGGATCTGGAGCGACACAAGCTGTTTCCAGATCGGCTTGCACCGATACAGCGTGTGAGCGAGAGGTGGGTTTGCGAGATTGGCGCGCTGCCTTAGCTCTCCATCGGCCGGCTGTTCACACACCTCGCCGTGAACTCACTGCGTATCTGACGTGTACTGCGTCGCTCAGCATGGCGCACTCAGATCAATCCCGCCCGCCTTCAGATCCCCTTCGTCGACCCCGTTCTGCCGCATCAACCTCAGCATGTCCTCCTGCCGAGGCTGCCCGAGCGTGAGTCGGTACAGCGTCAGCGCATCGAGCAGCCGCTCGTACCGGTCGTGGTCGCGGCTCAGTGTGAACGTCGCGATTCGACGGTGAATCCGTGCGTCCCCGTCATAGACCCACCAGGGGGCGAACTGCCCCAACCCAGATGAGGCCGAAGCCGAAAGAGCCGCCGAGAAGGCGGCATCCCACGCGGCCTCACCCGAAGACAGAACATCGTCCCAGTGCTGCGCGGCGACGTTCTTCCGTACCGCGTGACCCATGTATCGATGCACGCGACCCTCGCGCTGCTCGAAGTCGACGGGGTTCGATGGGAGGTTCCAGTGCACGACGGCGTGACTCCACCAATGGAAGTCGATCCCCTCCTGGCCGACGCTCGTTGACGCGAGCACGAACGGCGCGAACGGACTGTTGAACGCCGCGCGAACACCGCTTTGACGCGCTGCCACCTTCTCGTCGGCATCCGTGCCCGTTCCGCCGTACCGCACAGCGAATCGCGTCGGGAACCGAATCGGCTTGCGTGAAGCCGTCGCCTCATGCCCCTGCAGCATGGCGGGCTTCATCCGCACAGCGGCGCCGATCTGCTTCGCCGCGAGCATCAGACCGTCATCGTCGAGGAGACCGCCGCCGGCCTCGCTGCGAAGCTGATAGACGTACTCGTCCAGCACCGCCTGCAGGTTGCCGTCGGCGCAATAGTCGAGCACGACGCGCCAGTACGGAGCATCCGTCTCGTCCAGAGTGTCGAGAAGCGCTGAGGTCTCGGGTCTCGCGAAAAGCGAGCGCAGTGCGAGTGACAACTCCCACGCAGCGCGCCACACGCCCACTGCGGTTGCCTCGGGTGATGCGGCCGCTCGCAAGGCACGGAACGCGATGGAGCCCGGCGCGTGCGCGGCCAGGCGACCAAGATCCTGATGCCCAGAGGCTGTTCCGTGTATCGCTGCGGCGGCGGCCTCGAGATAGTCGGCGAACCGGCCGCTCGCCCCGGAGTCCTCGTCGTCGGGCTCGCCTCCGACAAGTCCCGCTACGTGCGAGGGGTTGACCCCTGCAGGCAGCGCCCCGGGATGCGAGAAGAACGCCGACGACGGCTCGATATCGTCTCCGCTCGAGTCGACCTTCGATGCCACCGTCGCGGCGTCTGTGATTCCGCCCGCCGCGCGTGCCGATATCAGCGGATCCGCCGCAGACGCCAGACCCGGATGCGGCCAGAACAGCGCCAGCGCGCTCATCTGCGTGGGTCGACCGTCTTCGTTCAGCGACCACGCCAGACGTACGGCGCTCGAGTCCGACGATCGGCTCCGGCCCCGATGCGCCAACCGCGATGCCTCGTGGCTCAGCAGTGCGGCGATCGCCGTCGGTACTCCGTTCCACGCGGAGAACACCACATGCTTCGTCACATCTCCGTCGACGCTCGAGTAGATCCGTCCAGGACGCAGGTACGGCATCGACGGCGGCATCCACAGCAGCTTCCACCACCCTCGGCCGACGGTATCCGCCGCGAGCGCGCGCAGCATCCCGTTTCCCAGATCGATCTCAGCGCGATCGCGGACGTCATCGACGGTGAGTCCGCGGGCCGCCGACAACAGCGGCGCGATCGATTCGCCACCGTCGCCATCGAGCAGCTCGCGCACCCGCGAACCCGCCTTGTACGTGTCCATGAAGGTTGCGAAGTAGGGGATCGACTTCCACTGCTCGATGTCGATGTGCGCGCCCAGGTGCTGGTCGAGGCGATGCAGCGCGCTCCAGTCCGCGATCTCCGCCGCGTTCGGCACGCCTCCATCGAGCGGACGATCGACCACCATGTCCTGGTTGCGCGCCAACGGCGGACGCTCGGAGCGTGACATGTACGGCAGCAGAGCGTCGCGAACGGATGCCGCGGACGCAGCCGCATCGCCACCGGTGACCAACGCCAGTCGATGAGCCTCCAGTGCGCTCTTCACCTCCGCCACCCGCGATACGTCGCGCCCGGCGAGGAAGCCGATCGTCTCCAGGAAGTCGCGCTGATGGTCGTCGTCGCCGTCGTCCGCGGTGGTGAACGGTTTGTACGGTGTCGCTGACAGGAGCAGCACTTTCGCATCGCCGTAGGTGAAGAGGCTGTCGGCGAGTTCCGCGGCCTCGCTTCCGCTTGAGGGATCCAGAAGCGACCGGAAACGCTGGAACTCGTCGAGGATGACGAGGTCTGGCTCCAGCGCGTCGACACCGGCCTTGGCGAGATGGCGGCGCAGGGACGCCATCACCTCGGCAGCCTCGTGCCACAATTCGCCAGAATCGGGCTTGCGTCCGTGCTCCTGCACCCGCTCCCGCAGCGCGATGAACCTCTGCAACGTGCCATCGGCCTCGATCGCGGCAGCGAAAACGTCGGCGATGCGCTCGTCAGGTCCTGCGGCGCCGAGATCGTCGAGCGTCCGATTGATTCGCCATTCGAAGCTTGAGACCTTCTGCACCGCGCCCTGGAAGATCCATCTCCCTGCACGCTTCTCGTCGCCTTCAGGCTGCAATCGGTTTTCGAGCAGGATGCACAGCAGCGCACGCTCCTCCGCGCTGCCCCAGCGCAGGCCGCTGTCTTTGAACGAGGTACCCGGGGTGAACGAGACGAGATTCACCTTCTTGCTGCCGTCCGCTCCGTCATGCTCCGCGAGGCGGTGGCTTTCGCGAGCCAGCAGCGTCAGCCGCGTCGCCACCGCGATGTGCTTGTCTCCAGTGACGTTCAGTCGCCGCAAGTTCTGGTTCGCGAGGTCTGCGTTGCTGCAGATGTAGACGATGTCGATGCGGTCCACCGAGGGGTCGCGCTCCAGCTCCTCGATCGTCTTCGCGATCACTCCGCGCGCGATGACGCTCTTCCCGAGACCCGTCTCGTCGGCGACGAGGAACCTCCCACTGCCGTCGGGATCGCCGTAGAAGCGATCGATCACGTGGTTCACGGCGTCGCGCTGGAAGCCTTTCAGTCCGCGAATGACCGCGTCGACATCAACGGCCATCGACCGCCTCCGTTCCGATAGCCCCGATGACCGCTGCCCAGACTTCGCTGAATCCCGGTGGCAGCGCAGAGTCGCGCTCGTCTGGGCGCAGGTGTGACAGCACCCGCTCGATGTCTGCGAGTGCGCTTTGATTCATCGCCGCTGCGCGCACGAGCAACTCCAGCAGGCCCGACCCGTCTTCAGCGACCCCACCGCCGAAGGCCGAGCGGAACGACGCGAACGATCCCCCCGCCGTGCTCGTCGAAGCCCCCGGTTGCTGGAGCATGAGCCGGATGAACCGGGCGAAGGCGCCGGGCTCCGTGAGGTGGGCAGCGACGATCGCGTCCTGGCGTTCGGGCACATCGTCGAGGATTTCAGCGACCATGATCGTCTGCACACGTCGGCCCGCGTGATCTTCGAGAACCACGACGACGAATGGTGTGATCTCGGCGAGCGACACAGGTCTCGAACTGAACGGGGAATCCTGAGGAGGGAAAGCCCCGGGCACGGTGTCCGATTGCGTCAGCAGACGCCAGGACAGCGACAGGCCTTCAGGAATGGTCGGGGCGGGATCGTGAGCCCAGAGCGAGTACGCGTAGGAATCGCCCTGGTGCACGCGCAGCACGAGCCGGGCTGTGGCGATCGTTCGGAGCGCGCTTTCGAGGTTGCGCTCGGCTGTTTCGTCATCGGATGCCGTGGCTCCGCCGTCCGTCGCATACTCCTCAAGCAGCGGTGCGAGCGATTCGGCGAGGGCAGTGACGCCGAACTGTTTCGTTGAGCCACCGAGTTCGATCATGACCTCAACATTCCTTGTCCACGCAGGGCCTGTTGCATTGGCGGAGCCTGCGAGCAGGGTCGACTGAAGGTGTGCGTGGTCATGAGCGATCATCTTTGCGTGCAGGCCACTCAAACCGGTGGCCACGGCTTCGCCGGCTCCGGCATCCGCCAGGGCCTGGTCGACGAAGTCGTCGAGGATACGCATCGACAGGCCGTCGAACGACGGCGGGTTCAGGCGATCAAGCTGCTCGGGGCGGCTGATGAGGGTCGTCTCGCCGCCGCGTCGAGCACGCAACCCGCTGAGCCCCTCGTCAGTCACGAACGGAGAGACGACCAGGGCCTGGAGCCCGCCGAGTTTTGGTGTGCTGTCTGCGCCGATCCCGAGCACGTGGACCGCCAGGCGGCGCACGTGCTCCGGGTACTCCCAACGGATCGTCTTCCACGACTCCGCCAGTTCGTCGATGCGCGCTCGGCGGTCGGAGGTCAGCCGCGGGGCAGTGCGGGATTCGGCGGCGAGCCAGTGGAGAAGACGCACCATGCCGTCGTTCGCGCGAAGTGTCGACTCATCGTCCGAGTCGCCGGGCACACCGTCGAGCGCGACGACGGCATCCCAGGTGCGGTCGTTCGTGAGATTGCGACTGCTGCAGATGAAGCGGTAGCGGCGCTCCCCGCCTGCTGCGAACTCGAGAAACCACACCTTGGGATGGAACAGCCGGCCGGGCGGCATCATCACTGGATGGATCATCGGTTCGAGCACTGCGACCAGGTCGCTCGCTGCCCCGAGACCGATGTAGCCGGCCTGCGCGAATACGTCTATCCGGTCGACCGCACGTCGCACCGCGCTGATGATCCCGACCGCATCGTCGTCGGCGGCTCCCGAGCCGACCAGGGAGAGCGGTACGGCGAGTGCGGCTTCGAGCGTCAGCGTGAAGGTCGTGCCGACGGCGTACGAGAGCGTGAATCCGGGTGGCGGGCGCAGGAGCTCGGAGAGGAGGGAGCGGGAATCAGGCTCAAGCACGCTGCAGCCCGTCATGGATGTCGGCGAGGATGCCCCGCACGGTGCCCCAACGGTACGTGAGCCGCGCACTGCCCGAAGCCCCGCCCCAGGTTGCGAGTCGTCGCTGGCTGCCGAGGCGTGCCTTGGCACCCTTCGCGACACGTTCCCGCTGCCGTATGAGCGTTCTGGCGCTTTCGTCATCGACGAGCGTCTGGAGATCCGTGCTCTGCAGGAGCGTCGTCCACCGTGTGATGAAGTCGCGAGTGCTGGGGACGACCGTCGGAGCGGAGCCGTGCTCGTCGCGCAGGACGTGGAAGAGGTCGCTCAGTTGCCATTCGCGGGCGCGCGGGGTCAGCTCACGCGCCCAGGTGTCGAGCTGGTCACGGTATTGGACGACCCGGGATTCGTCACCCACGTCGAGCCGGTGAGCCTCGGTGGCGAGCAGGAGGTTGTAGAGCAGTTGCGCACCGTGCATGACCGCGGAGAAGTCCTCAGCCTGTCGGTGCACGCGTGCCGCGCGTTCAGGTGCGGCGCCGGCGGCGGGATCCGTCCAGGGCGCAGCGCTATCTTCGTCGGGACGCTGTTGCACGAGGTGTGCGAGGAGCGAACCCGGCGCATGCTCAAGGATGCGGTCACGCAGCCACGTCGCCTCGTCGTGCGTGAGCGCGAACCCCTCGGGGATGCTCTCGGGGAATCCTTCGGGCATCGCCGGCGCCGACCAGATCGACGAAACGGTCGTCTGCCCGTCGTCGTCGACGGTGCGCGTCGGCATCGAGGCAGTGAGAGCTTCAGCGCGCGTAGCCGGGTGCGACAGGATGCCGTAGCGCTGCAGCATCGACCAGTACGAAGACGACGGCAGGTTCTTCAGCGCTGTTCCCGCGCGCTCGCCGAGAAGGCCGCGCGGATCGGCGGACGACCTCAGCGGGGAGATGATCGACCGTTCGGTGTCGTCCAGCCGGCGCCAGCGCTGTTCCGGTTTTGCGCGCGCCGCGTGCTGAAAGCACCAGGGGACGAACAGCAGGTATCGGGCGCGCGTGTGCAGGGTCGATGTGCCGGGGAAGAGTGCGTCGGCGATGCTGTCTCGCAGCAGGCCGAGCCCGAGCTCGTCGCGACTGTCACGGAGCGTGAACAGGGAGGCGAGCTCCCGCATCCGCTTCTGTTCGTCGGCCGAGATGTCGAGCCAGGTGACCAGCGATGCCATCAACTGACCCCCGTCCGTTGCGCCTCGTATGCGGCCCGCACCCGAATCTTGATCTCTTGCGCATCCGCGTCCGCCTCGCGCATGAGTTCGAGAAGCCGCTTGTGGTGAGCCCAATGGCGGTCCCAGAGATCCGCACCCACAACGGTTTCGAAGTCGATCCGGGTGGGCCTACCTCGCTGCTCGTACTCCTGCAGGCGCGCGATCCGCTCCTCGATGTCGGACACGCCGCGAGCCGCCGGCGAGAGCCGTGCAGTGCTGCGCATCCACGTCAGCCAGTTCTTGTTCCCCTTGCTCTGGTTGCACTTGCCGCATGCCGGCACGAGGTTGTGGATCTCGGAGATGTAGCCGGTTGGGCGCTGCTTGTCGACGAGCGGGCGCAGATGGTCCCATTCGGTGCTGGTGTCGCCGCAGTACGCGCAGACGATCGCGTCCTGCATTCCCAGGATCTCCAACGCCTCGCGCACCTCGTCCTCGGTGGGTGGCACAACTGGGATCAGTCCGTTCACGAACGAGTTCGTGATGCTCGAGCTGCGGCCGGTGATGCGAACTGGCTTCGGCATCGCGAACAGGCTCAGGTAGTTGCGCGAGGTCATGGATTGATCTTGGCGGAAGGTGGCGACACGGGGCACCACACGTTGCGACAAGCGCGATGTCCCTCGCGCTCGATACGCTTCTGTCATCATCCGAATCGCGTGCAAGGGGAACGCGACGGGCGACGCGCCGGAGGGGCGTGACTGCGCAGCACCACGGTGTCCGTCTCATCGTCGATCAGTCACGCGAGCCAAATGCGGTTAGTGGTCACAAACGCACTCGGTCAGCGAACTCCTCCGCTGGTCACATCTGGTCCAGGGAGCGTCCATGTCCACAACCGCGAGCCGAACCCCGCTTTGGGCAGTGCTGCTCCTCATCATCGGATTCGGAGCCGCCGCCGCCGTGGGTGGGGTGTTCGTCGGCAAGCTCCTCGGTGCGGGGGAGGAGCGCACGGCTCAGGTGCTCCGTGTGGCGCAGGGAGAGGAGCAGGTCATTTTGGTGACCGCTCCGATCTCGGAAGAGAAGATCGAGAAGGAAGATCCCAAGTTCTTGAATCTGATCGACATTCCGGGCAATGAGCGGATGACGCTCGTTCGGGTCGAGTACAACGCCAAGTTCGGCATCGAGGGCAAGGAAGTCGACATCAGAGCGACTGGAGAAAATGCTTACCGGATCACGATCCCAGAGTTCATCGGATTGGGGATGAGCGATCCAACCATGTCGCTCGCGAGCGAGGACAACGGAGTCCTGAGTTGGACGACGCCTTCGATCGACAAGTCGAAGCTCATGGAGGAGATCCTGGCAACGGGGGCCTCCGAAGCCCACATCGACGGTTTCCGTCCGCTCTTGGAGGAGCAGGCCGAGTTGTTCTACACGAGAATCATCGAGAGCATCAATCCCGAAGCCACGATCGAGTTCAGCTTTAGCGATGAGCCGCTCAAGGATTGACGGACCATGACTCGCATGATCCCCGCCCGCCCCCGGCGCGGAGCCAACGTCTCCGAGACGCGCATCTTCGATGCCTTCGCAGGATCAACGGCGTCGGACGACTGGATCGTGCTCCACAGCCTTGAGGTTCGAAGGCACGCCGCGCAGTTCCAGGGTGAGGCCGACTTCATCGTGCTCGTGCCGGGCCGCGGCATCGTCGTGATCGAGGCGAAGAGCCCGGAGTACGTCGAGTACAAAGACGGCGAGTGGCGTCTCGATCGGGTTCCGAATCCGGGCAAGAGTCCGTTCGGGCAGCTCGACGGCAGCATCCGCAGCATCCGGGGTTTCCTCAAGGCGCGGGGAGTCCTCAACGGATCGGAACCGATCACCCGCCTGGTGTGGTTCACCTCGCTCGAACGCCACATGTTCAACAACGGTTCCCCTGGTGACATGCAATTCTTCGAGTGGGAATTGGCATGGCGCGGCGACCTGCAGCATCCGGTCAGGGCGATTGAGAAGGTGCTCGAAGAACACGACGCCTGGTATTACACGGTCGAGAATGTCGAGCACGATCCCGATGTCATGACCGCTGCGCACGTCGAGGAGATCGCGGCGACACTGCTCGGCGACTTCGCGGGCGGCCGGACTCTGGCCGATCGAAAGCTGGAGCGGCTCGACGAAGAGAACCGCCTGCTGAAGGACCAGCGACTAGTCCTCGACATGGTCGAGTGCAACGATCACGTCTACTTCGACGGCCCCGCGGGCACCGGGAAGAGCTACCTGCTGACCCAGCTCGCGAAGCGCTGGCGGTCGGACAAGCGCACCCTCGTCATCTGCTGGAATCTGCTCATGGCGGATGAGCTTCGCGACGCACTGCGCGCGCACCGTGACATCGTGGTGGACGACCTCAACACGCTCATGCTGCGTCTGGCCGGGCTCACGGCGAACCCAGACGATGCAACGCCGGAGTGGTACTCGCAGGAGCTGCCGGCACTGGCGCTCGCTGCGCTCCATGACAACCCGGCGCTGGGTGGATATGAGGCCATCTGCGTCGATGAGTTCCAAGACATCGCGAGCTTCCCGTTCGTCCTCGACGTCGTCTTCGCTCTCGCAGGCACCGGCTCCGCAACCGGAACGAAGCTCGCCTTCGCGGGCGATTCGCGGCAGCAGATCCTTCGCCGTACCGATGCTCACGTCGATCCCTATGCGGTCGCGAAAGAGCGGGTGCCCGATCTCATGCACCTCGCGCTGCGTCGGGGCCTGCGGCAGGTCGCGGGACTGACCGGCGCCGCCGAGGGACTCCTGTCGCGCACGTTCGGGTACCGCAGTCACCGAGTGGCGTCAGCGGCCGAGGGAGCTCTGTCGGTGAAGTCAGTGAGCGACCCATCCAAGGCTTCGCACGCGCTCGCCGAGGCGCTCAGAGGACTTCTCGAACACCATCAGGCGCACGACATCGTGATCCTCAGCCTATTCGGTGTCAGGCATTCACTCGTGGGCCGCCTGCTTGCGGCCGAGAACTTCTCGAAAGAGGAGCGCTGGTTGCGCGACCGACTGAGGGTCGACTCTGCGCTCGGAACGGTGGACGTGGTGACGACGGATGCAGCGGCCGAGGTCGAGATCGGGTCGCCGTCTCCGAAACCACTGGCGCCGAAGGCGCCTGCCGGACGGGTGCGATGGGGATCGATCTTCAAGTACAAAGGGCTGGATGCTGAGGCCGTGATCCTCACCGACATCGGTGATGAAGGGCTGGCCTTTGTCACATCAGCCGGGCTGTCGTGGTTCGACCTTCTGTATGTGGGACTGACGCGGGCTCGGTATCGCTGCGTCGTCGTGGCGAACTGACAGATCGGAGTCTCAGATGACCACGGTGGAAGAGTTGTTCACGGCAGCGGGCGTCTCTCGAGTGGGTGTTGCGTCGTGGGGTATCGAAGTGCCGCTCAGATCACCTGGGGTTTACGTTGTCGCGTCTAGCGAAGACCCGACGGCGGACGACGGTGCCGGCGCTCTGCCAATCGATATCCAAGCCGTTCATGAACTTCTCCGAGAGCGACCCGAGGCGACGATCGATGGTGTGGTGGCGGACGCTGACCACCTGATTCGTCGGCTGCAACGTATGTGGGTGGCAGGACAGCCGGTTGTCTACGTAGGACTCGCCGGCGCGAGCGTCCGAGATCGCGTCGCTCAGTTCTATTCCACACCGATCGGAGCTCGCGCACCACATTCCGGCGGGTGGCCAGTCAAGATGATTGACCAATCTTCTGTACCACTCTGGGTTCATTTCGGATCATGTGCGGATCCCGATCGTGCCGAGAAGGTGATGATCGATCGGTTTGTCCGAGGAGTGACCGCCGAGGTGGCGGGTGCGCTCGCAGATCCGAACAGTCCGCTTCCCTTTGCGAACCTCACGTTTCCCGGCGGTAGGCGAAAGCGGCACGGCATCCGGGGCGTAAGGAAACCGTTGCTTTCGCGCTCGACGACTGCTTCAGAAGAGCCCGCGATTACTGCCTCCTCGACGGCCGTGCCACGGGAACGCGTGAGTGGTGCGCGCCGACGCACCACTCAGAACGTCACTGACGGCGATATCAAGTCGGGAAAGATACGGATTCCGGCGATATCGAAGGACATCTTCCCCGCGGCGCGGACGCGCATCACCGTGCGCGTCGGCATTGAGGCTCACGAAGTGAGTTGGGATCCGCGCACTGGAGGTGACCACGAACGTTCCGGCGTCATAGGGATGGGCAAGAATCTCATGCTCGGGTTCTCTCCGGGTGGTCGGCTCGAGATCCTTGAGAGCGATGGCGAGTTTCATATCCGCTGAGCGTGATTAGATGCCGGCATCCGAGGCGCGGCTGTGCTGCGGAGACTTCTGTTCCTCAGCATCCGCCGCCACCAGTTTCTCCCCGTTCGGCCCCTCCATACCCTGGTACTCGAACACCCAGAACCCATCCACTTGCGTCTCGCTGGTGCACACGTACACCGCGTACAGGCTGTACTGGTGAGGCTGGCTCAGCGGCATCTTCGAGGTCATCCCGGTGAGTTTCTTGCCGGACAGTGGCGCGGGCAGGTCGCCCGTCTTGAGTCCGTCGCGCGGGCCGCCGAAGTACGCGCAGTACAGCGACGGGTCCAGGTTCTTCGCGGATTCGTGAGTGGTCATGACTGCTCCTTCTCGTGAGAGTTCGCCGCGACTGCGGTATCCGTCGCCGGCGCGAACACCGGCCGGTTCTCGTCCTGCGGCCAGCCGCCGGTGGGGCGAGGAGTGTGATCTGCGTTCATCGGATCGTCCTTCCGTGGGAAGGGCAGCGAGTGCCCATCGACTTGCCCGCACGCGGATGCGCCGGGCCGGTTCTTCCCCTGGGGCACCCCGCTCGAAGGAGGAGGGTTGCCGTGCAGCCGGCCAGGTACCGATGACTGCAGCTCTTGAACCTTGACCAGGACGGTAGCAGAGCCCGCCGACATCGCGTCGGCGGGCTCCGAACCGTTACGGCTTGACGAACACCTCATCCGCCAGGAACCCGGGAGCCACCCGGATCAGCACGGTCTCGCCGTCGGGCACGAGGAACGCGACCGACCCGGTGGCCGAGCCGTCCTTGTACAGCTCGTCGAGGCCGAAGCCGTCCTCGAGCACGGCCATGCTGTCGTAGCTGTTCACGACGTTGCCCGCTCCGGTCACCAGGTCGACGCCGACTTCGGCGGCGAGAGCCGACTCCGCACCCGTGTACGTGACCGTGTAGTTCACGATCTCGTAGTGCGAGCCGGCAGGGGCCGCTTCGTTGAACTGGTTCGCCCCCGCGACGATGGCGCTGCCATCGGGCGTGTACGAGTTGACCACGACGGTCCACTCGTCGGAGCTGATCGTGGATGCGAGCGGATACGGATTCTCGCGAGAGCCCTGCGCCGCGTCGGCTGCAGGCTCCTCCGCGCCGTCCGCGGGAGCCTCGTCGGCCTCGTCCGCGGACTGCGTCACGACGGTGTCGCCGCTGCCGAACGCCTCATCGAACGACGTGGCGACCACAGTGAAGAACACGAGGACGCCGACGATCGTGCCGACGATCGAGACGACCAGCCCGACGATGCCGAACCACTTCTTATCGCCCTTGAGGAACAGCGACACGATGCTCAGCACGAACGCGATCGGCAGCAGCACCCAGCCGACGACGAGAGCGCCCGGGATGCAGGCGAACAGGAATCCGACGAGCGCGACGATCATCGCGACGAGCGCGAGGACGTTCAGCTTCTTCGGCTTCTTCGGCGAAGGCTGCTCGGGCGCGGGCGGCAGGCCTCCCGGGGCGGGCGGCGCCGGTACGGACGCAGCGGGCGGGGGAGCCCCGGGCGTGTAGAACCCGGCAGCGGGCGCCTGAGGCGCCGGAGGAACGATCGGATCGGACATGTGATTCTCCTTCGGAGAGCGTGCATGGAGCACCGGCCTGCCCCACGACGGATGCCGAGGGGCGCCGGTCCGCGGGCACGCCGAATTCCGCCCTCATCTGGGCGTGAGACGACGCACTCTCCCAAGTGCTGTGAGGTCCCTATGGACCGGCTGAGTCACACGGTAGACAGGGCGTCGGACATTCATCGATTCGCGGTACGTATTGGCGGCTGCGGCCATCGCGCACAAGGCGATGCTGTTCTTCTGAGCCACCCCCATCCCCGGCATCCGTACGGCACGATGGAACCGCACGCCGACGGAACCAAAGGAAGGCACCAATGGAGAAGGTCATCCTCGATTGCGACCCGGGGCACGACGACGCGATCGCGATCATGCTCGCCGCAGGGAATCCCGCAATCGACCTGATCGGCATCACGACCGTCGCCGGCAATCAGACCATCGAGAAGGTCACCCGCAACGCCCTCTCGGTGTGTGCGGCCGCCGGCATCCGCGTTCCCGTCGCGCGCGGCGCGAGCCGTCCGCTCGTCGCGCCGCAGGTCGTCGCCGAAGACATCCACGGTGCCACCGGCCTCGACGGGCCCGTGCTGCCGGAGCCGGTGTTCGACCTCGACCCGCGGCACGCCGTCGACTTCATCATCGACACCGTGATGGCGCACGAGCCGCACACCGTCAACCTCGTGCCGGTCGGCCCGCTGACCAACATCGCGCTCGCCATGCGCAAGGAGCCGCGGATCATCGAGCGGGTGAAATCCGTCGTGCTGATGGGCGGCGCGCACACCCGCGGCAACACGACCCCGCACGCCGAGTTCAACATCTACGTCGACCCCGAAGCCGCCGAGGCCGTGTTCCGCGCCGACTGGAACGTGACGATGGTCGGCCTCGACCTCACCCATCAGGCACTTGCGACGCCCGAGCTGCAGGAGCGCGTGCGCGCCATCGGCGGATCGGTCAGCGACTTCGCCCTCGCGGTCTGGGGATTCGTCGGCGCCGCCTACCGCGAGGTGTACGAGTTCGCGTCCCCGCCGGTGCACGACGCGTGCTGCGTCGCCGCCCTCATCGACCCGACCATCTTCACCACCGCGATGGCCGATGTGCGCGTCGAACTGCGCGGCGAATGGACCCGAGGCGCGACGGTCGTCAACTTCCGTGACGTGCCCGGCATGCACCACAGCAGCGGGTCCGCCGAGCAGCAGACCGACTTCCGCACCGCCGTCGCGCTGCAACTCGACCAGGACGGGTTCGCCGACCAGATCGTGGATGCCGTCGAGCGGCTCACCGCCGGGCTGGCGCCATGACGCCCACCGTCCCGACCTACACCGCAGCCCAGGTTCGCGCCGCCGAGGCCCCGCTGCTCGAGGCCGGCGTCCCGCTCATGCGCCGCGCCGCGCACGCCCTCGCCCAGGTGATCGCCGAGCAGAATCCGATGCGGACACTCGTGCTCGCCGGCGCTGGAGACAACGGTGGAGATGCGCTGCTCGCCGCCGCCGAGCTCGCGGCGCACGGCATCCGGATCGACGTGCTGCGCACCGCCGATCGCGTGCACGAGGAGGCGCTCGCCGCAGCATTGAATGCCGGTGCCAGAGTCGTCGAGGTGGCGGACGTGGATGCCGCAACTTACGACCTCGTCGTCGACGGCATCCTCGGCATCGGCGCCCGCGGCGGCCTGCGCGGCCGCGCACGCGACGTCGTCGGAACGCTCCTGCCGGCGCGGCCGCGGGTCGTCGCCGTCGACCTGCCGAGCGGGCTCGACCCCGACACCGGTGAGGCCGGCGAGGTCATGCTGCCGGCCGCCACGACCGTGACCTTCGGGGCCGTCAAGGCCGGCCTCGCGCGAGGCGACGGCCCCGCGCTCAGCGGACGCATCGTGCTCGTGCGCCTCGGACTCGAGCTCGCGGATGCCGTGGGCGAAGCATCCGTCGACGAGATCCGCGAGGGCTGAGTCGCCCTCCACAGGACGCCCGTCGACCGAACTTTGTGTACAGCCTGCCCCAAACCGGCTTTGACGCGCAGCCGACTGTCATGATGGGCGACCATGTCGCAGTTTCGCGCCAAGGTCGCATGGATCCTCGGGATTCCTGCGACTTGAGCGCGAATCTGCGACGGCACGCAGATCGGTACGGCACGCTGAACCGGCGCGAGGAGCTCAAGGTATATGATTGTTTATATAAACGGTAGAAGGAGATCGTGATGGCGATGACCAGCGTCGACCTGGACCCGCAGCTCATCGAACGTGCTCGGGCGCTGACCGGCGAGCGGTCCAACCGTGCGGTGCTCGATCTCGCGCTGCGTCGTCTGATCGCGTCGAAGCAGAAGGACGCCATGATCGACGCGATCACGGAGCTCGCAGATCTGCCCGCCGAGCTCGATGCCCCCGTCGTCCGCACTGCCGGCGACTCTCGGTGACCGACTACCTCGTCGACAACTCGGTCTGGGGGCGGCTCGCCCAGGGTGATCCCGCCATCACGGCCCGGTTGCGGCAGATCGCGCGTGCACCGGCGGATCTTCTCGTGACCTGTCCGCCGCAGGTTCTCGAGTTCTGCCACAGCGCGCGCACCGCAGACGAACACGACGCGTACCGCGAGCGCATCGGCCTCGGCTTTCCGCTCGAGCACGCCCCCGACGAGTCGCTCGTGCTCGACATCCAGAGCGCCCTATGGAGTTCGGGCCGCGTGCGCGCCGCCGGCGCGGTCGACATCCTCATCGCCGGATACGCGCTCGTCAACGACGCCACCGTACTGGCGGCAGACCACGACTTCGACCACATCGCCGCGGTGGTCGACCTGAGACACGAATACGTGCAGCCGACGCGCTGACCACGGCCCCGACACCTCGTGAACGCCTGTCGCCGCACGCCTATACGCTTTCCGATGTGGATCATGACGAGATCGAGCAGCTCGCGCAGCGGCACGGCGCCTGGCGCCTGCTGCGCAAGGCGAACGCACCGCTGATCCTGTCGTTCCTCGGCACCCATCTTCTCGAAGCGAACCGCGGTGCGGTCGGCCAGAGCGAGCTGATCAGCCTGCTCGACGATCATCTCTACGCGATCCACCAGTCCGATCCGAACCGCTACTCGCGAGCGCCGGCGGAGTATCTGGAAGAGTGGGCCGCCTCCGACGACGGCTGGCTGCGGCGCTTCTATCCGACGCGCGCCGACGAGATCCACTACGAGGCGACATCGACGCTCGAGAAGGCCTATCGGTGGGTGGTCGACCTCCGCGAGCGTTCCTTCGTGGGCACCGAATCGCGCCTGCACACACTGATCGCGCTGCTGCGCGACATCGTGCACGGTTCTGACGATGACCCCCGGGTGCGCGTCGCCGAGCTCACCCGTCGCCGCGATGAGCTTGATACCGAGATCGCACGCATCGAACGAGGTGAGTCCCTGGCGCTGGACGAGATCGGCGTGCGCGACCGTTTTCAGCAGTTCACGTCGATGTCGCGCGAGCTGATGAGCGACTTCCGAGAGGTTGAGGAGAACCTCCGGAGGCTGGATCGATCGGCGCGGGAGAAGATCGCAGCCTGGAACGGCGCCAAGGGCGAACTGCTCGGAGAGT
>NZ_JADIJR010000042.1 GCF_017355365.1 Microbacterium sp. SD291
CGAGGCGGGTCGGCGTGGCTGCGGCGACCAGGGTCAGCACCGCGGTCGCCACGACGATGATCACGACGGGAAGCCACGGCACGTGCGGGGCGACAAGACCTGCCGGCTCGAAATCGGGAAGCGTCGGCGCCGAGCCCAGCAGGGACTGCGCGGCGATCCAGCCGTAGGCGATGCCGAGCGCGAGGCCGGTGAGGGTCGCGGCGACCGTGATGTGCGTCGCCTCGAGCAGCACCATCCGGCGCACCTGCGAGTTCGACAGCCCGATCGAGCGCAGCAGCCCGAGCTCGCGGCGACGCTGCACGACGCCGATCGTGAGGAGGTTCACCAGGCCGACCGCCGCGATCACCGCGGAGACGGCCACGAGCACCATCATGATCGCCGCGAACGCGTCGAACGGTGCGAAGAACTCGGCGGGGATCTCGCCCTCGACCTGCTCCATCATCATCTGCTTGACCGATTCGAGCGCCACCGCGAACATCGTCACGAGCGTGACGCCCATGACCACGCCGATCGCCATCCGCGAGGAGCGCTCCGGATAGCGCAGCGCATTCTCGGCGGCGAGGCGAGCGGTCGCGCTCGAGCCGAACATCCGGCCGACGAGCCGCAGCACCGGTGGCATGAACAGAACCGATCCGAGGGCGAGCCCGGTGAAGGAGAGGATGCCGCCGAAGAAGGCCACGACCACGCCGAGCGGGCTGATCAGGCCGAAAGCCACGCCGCCCGCGAGAAGCGCCGCCCCCACGACGATCAGCACCCATGCGCCGATGTGACGGCTCGTGCGGGAGACCTCCTCCTGCGTGCGCTCGACGGATCCGCCGATGGCCTGCAGCGGGGTGACCGCGAGGACGCGACGGGAGCCCGCCCAGGCGGCAGCCCACGTGGTGAGGGCGACGCCGACGGCCGGCAGCACGATGAACGGCTGCGCCAGCGTGAAGCCGGCGGGGTCGTTCGCGACGAACCCGGCTCCGATCTGCACGCCGATCGCCGCGACTGCGAGGCCGACGAGCAGCCCGACGCTCGCGCCGATCACGCCGACGATGAGCCCCTGGCGCCCGACGTCGGCACGCTGCGAGCGAGCGGTCGCACCGATCAGCCGCATCAGCGCGATCTGCCTGGTGCGGCCGGCGATGATCGTCGAGAAGGTGTTGGCGGTGACGATCGCCGCGACGTACATCGCGACGCCGGTCAGCAGCACCGAGAGCAGCGCGACGATCAGCGCGAGCGTACCGCTGCCGCCGATGAACGGGTCGGCCTGCAGCACCGCTCCGATGTACGCGGTGGTCTCGACGAGCACCACGCCGAACGCAGCCGACAGCGCGGCGACGAGCACGCTCGCGCCCATGCCGCGATCGCGCAGCCAGCCCATGCGCGGGCCGGTCGCCGCCGTCTCCGGGACGACTGTTCTCGTCAGCGGCCCGGCGATCGCGCTCATGCGGCCACCTCGGCGGCGAGCATGTACGCCGAGATCTCCTCGGCACTCTGTCGGGGGTGGTCGGCGACGATCCGGCCGTCGCCGAGGAAGAGCACGCGGTCGGCGTGGCTCGCGGCGATCGCGTCGTGCGTGACCATCGCGATCGACTGGCCGTGCTCGCGGCTGGCCGTGGCGAGCAGCTGCAGCACCTCGCGGCCGGTCCTGGAGTCGAGGTTGCCCGTGGGCTCGTCGGCGAAGACGAGATCGGGCGAGGTGGCGAGCGCACGCGCGATCGCGACGCGCTGCTGCTGGCCGCCGGAGAGCTGGTGCGGGCGATGGTTCAGGCGAGCCCCCAGCCCGAGCGTGTCGATGAGCCCGTCGACCCTGGCCTTCTCGATCGCGCTCGGGCGGCGGCCGTCAAGCTCGAACGGCAGCATGATGTTGCCGAGAGCGGTGAGGGTCGGCACCAGGTTGAACGCCTGGAAGATGAAGCCGACGCGGCGCCGGCGCAGGATAGTGAGGTCGAGGTCGCCGAGGCCGGTGATCTCGGTGTCGCCGATCCAGGAGCGCCCGGCGGTCGGCGAGTCGAGTCCCGCCATGATGTGCATGAGGGTGGACTTGCCGGAGCCGGAGGGCCCCATGATCGCGGTGAACTGCCCGCGGCGGATGCCGACGCTCACGTCGTCGAGGGCGTGCACGGTGCTCTCCCCCGCGCCGTAGGTCTTCTTCAGGTGCTGGACGCGGGCGGCGAGCCCGAGGTCGGTGGTCGTGATCTCCATGCCTACGACGCTATGAGCGGGGCCGTATCCGGCGCGTCGCCCTGGCGGCGCATCCTCGTACATCGGAAGGATGATCCGCATTGCGGCGTGCCGGATGACACACTGACCTCATGGCCCACGAAGGACTCGACCCCCGCCAGACCCGACGCCTCCCGGAGGCGCTCGACGAGTTCCAGCGCGCCGAGGGGCATCCGCATTTCCGGGTCGATGTCGAGCGCATCCGGTTCTCCCCCTTCTACTCGCGGCTCTCCGCTGTCACGCAGGTGATCTCGCAGACCGGTGCCGGGCTCGCCGTGCACAACAGGCTCACGCATTCGATCAAGGTGGCAGCCGTGGCGCGGGCGATCGCGACGCACCTGTCGACGCGCACCGACGAGGCGAGCCGGATCGTGGCCGAGCTCGGTGGCGCGCATCCGGTCGTGGTCCAGGCCGCCGCGGCGGCGCACGACCTCGGGCACCCGCCGTTCGGGCACCTGGGCGAGCACACCCTCGATCGCCTGGCGCGCGCCCGCTTCGGCCTGACCGAGGGTTTCGAGGGGAACGCGCAGACATACCGCATCCTGACCCGCCTCGACGAGCACGACCGTCCAGGCGTCGGACTCAACCTCACCGCGGCGGTGCGGGCGGCCGTGCTGAAGTATCCGTGGCGCCGCGGTGAGGGCGGCAGCCGGCGCGGAGGCATGAGCAAGTTCAACCACTACGCGGTCGACGAGCAGGACGCTCTTCAGGCCCTCGCCGCGTACCCCCTGATTGAGCGCGGCCAGCAGACGGTCGAGTGCTCCATCATGGACATCTCCGACGACATCGCGTACTCGCTGCACGACCTCGACGACTTCTATCGTGCCGGCCTGCTGAACTCGGCGACGCTCTCGGCCGAGTTCCGCGCCTGGCATCGCGACCTCGCCACGCTGCGCGCAGCCGACGAGCATGCCCTCGCCGCCGACACCAGGACGCCGGGTCACTCCCTGGAGCTGCTCTGGCGGCGTCTGTGCAGCAAGGACGGCTGGATCGCGGACGCGGATGCGTTCGGGGAAGCCGTGGCGAAGGTCGGCACCGAGGTGATCGACGGGCTCGTCGCCGAGCCGTTCGACGGGTCCCTCGCGAGCGAGCGGTCGCTCGCGAGGTTCACCGCGGCCTGGATCGCGCGGCTCCAGTCGTCGATCGAGGTGCACCGGTCCCCGGATCTCCGCTCGGGTCACGTCAGCCTGAGCCGGCAGACGTGGCACGAGGTCGCGGTGCTCAAGTTCCTGCACGAGCGGTTCATCCTCGAGCGCCCGGACCTCACCGTCTACCAGCGGGGCCAGGCCAGCGTCCTGGAGCGGCTCGTCTGCGGGTTCGCGGGGTGGCTCGACGACCCCCGCGACGCCCGCCGCGCCCCGCGACGCCTGCTCGATCTCGTAGAGCTCGCGGTCGACGACTATCGCCGGCTGCGGACGGATGCTCCCGAGCTGGTCGGGTCGCGCACGGTCGCCGAGCTCGATGTGCTCGCCCGCGGCCGCGGCATCATCGACTACGTCGCGTCGCTCACCGACGCCCAGGCCGTGTCGCTCGACGCCATGCTGGCCGGCCGCACCGAGCGCCTGTGGGATGCCGGGCAGGGGCTCTAGCCGTCATCAGCCGGGCACGCGTCTGACGGTGCGAGGCGACGATCAGCGGAGGAGAGGACGAATCGCGGAGGAATCGAGGCGATCGCACCGCGGCTCGTCACCGGCTCCGTGGATCGTCGAGAAGCACGGGCGACGACGGAGAGCGCTGCGCGCCGCCGTCAGTTCAGCCCGTGCTCGAACGCGAACACGACCAGCTGCACGCGATCGCGAAGCGCCAGCTTGGCGAGGATGCGGCTGATGTGCGTCTTCACCGTGGCCTCGCTGAGATACTCGCGCGCGGCGATCTCGGAGTTCGACAGGCCGCGCGCGGCGAGCGCGAAGATCTCGCGCTCGCGGTCGGTGAGCCCCCCGAACTGCGCAGGAACCGGCTTCGGCGCCTCGGCGAAGTGCGTGAAGAGGTCGCGGGTCGCGGAGGCCGCGATCACGCTGGACCCCGCGTGCACGGTCCGCACCGCGGCGAGCAGGAACTCGGGATCCGCGTCCTTCAGCAGGAACCCGCTCGCGCCCTGACGGATCGCCCTCGCCGCGGACTCGTCCAGATCGAACGTGGTCAGCATCACGATGCGCGGAGGGTCCGGCTGCGCCAGGATCTCGGCCGTGGACGTGAGCCCGTCCATCACCGGCATCCGGATGTCCATCAGCACGACATCGGGACGCGTGGCTCGCACCACGTCGATCGCCTCGCGGCCGTTGCTCGCCTCGCCGACGACGTCGAGGTCGGACTGCGAGGCGACCAGCATCCGGATGCCGGCGCGGAACAGCGCCTGATCATCGACGAGTACGACCCTGATCATGCGGTTCTCCTGATTCGCGCGCGTGCGCCGTCCATTGCCTGGCCTTTCCCGCTCCCGGTCACGAGCTGTCGGCCGCTGCGGCGATCGGGAGCGACGCGCGCACGACGAACTGCGCACCCTGCCGCTCCGCCTGAAGGCTACCGCCCACGAGCTGAGCCCGTTCCCTCATGCCGATCACGCCGTGGCCGCCGCTGCCGAGCACCTGCTCGGGGCCGACGGTGTTGCGAACCTGGATGTCGACCCGGTCCGCCAGCCAGCCCAGGTGCACGTCGACGGAGCCGTCGCCGTGCCGGATCGCGTTGGTCAGCGCCTCCTGCAGGATCCGGTAGACGGCCAGCTGGATCGCCCCGGGCGGCTCCCCCGGCGGGGTCGGATCGACCGTGATCCGCGGCTCGATCCCTGCCTGGCGCACCTGCGCGAACAGGGTCTCGAGGTCTGCGAGCGTGGGCTGCGGACCGTCGCCCTGACGGTGTCGCAGCTGGGTGAGGAGCAGCCGGACGTCGGAGAGCGCCGCGCGGGCGGTCTGCGCGATCGTGCCCAGCGCCTCGGTGGCGAGTTCTGGATCGGCGGATGCCGCGTAGCGCGCGCCGTCGGCCTGGGCGATGACGACCGCCAGTGAGTGCGCGACGACATCGTGCATGTCGCGGGCGATGCGGACCCGCTCCTGCTCCTCCGCGGCGAGGGACTCGGCCTGCAGCTGTGCGGCCCTGGTGCGACGCGCGCGCAGCACCACCCGCCAGAGAAGGCCGCTCACCCAGGCGAAGCCGAGTGCGAGGACCGACACCAGCAGCAGCAGCGTGCCGGCGGTCAGCTGCTCCCACCCGCTGCCCGCCCCGAACGTGACGCCGTTCACGAAGACGATGTAGGCGGCGGCGACGAATCCGCCGAAGAGGGTCGAGCCGAATCCCCACCAGAGCACGTTCCGGGTGCCCCAGGCCGACGTCGCGTACAGCACCAGCAGGATCGCGAGGTCGATCGGCACCGGCCCGAAGCCCGCGAGCATCTGGATCACCGCGCCGACCCAGGCCGCGGCGAGCGCGAGGCCGGGCGCGAGCCTGCCGATCGCGACGCCGCCGAACATCAGGATGCCGGCCACCACGAGCGCGGCGACGGCCGTGCCCTGGATCGCCTCGCCGCCCATCCCCGGCCCGTAGAAGACCACCGACATGGGCGTGAAGACGACGAAGAGGAGCGTCGCACCCACGATGTCGAGGGCGAGCGCCGTGCGGGAGAGCGGCCGGATCACTCCCCCACGCTACGCGAGGACCCGGACCGGCAGCATCCGCCTGGGGATGTATCCCGCGGTGGCGGCGGTCAGGCCCGCGCGATGATCTCGCCGTGCGGCACGAGGAACCATCCGTCGCCGTCGTCGGCCCAGCGCTTCCAGGCGTCGCTGATCGCCTGCAGCTCGGCGGGCGCCGCCATGCCGCTGTCGACCAGCTGCCTGGCGAGGGCGGATTCGAGGATGCGGTCAGCCCACATGCCGCCCCACCAGGCGCGCTGGCCGGGGTCTGCGTAGCACCAGGTCGAGGCGGTCGCGGTGACGTCTTCGAACCCCGCGGCCCTCGCCCAGGCGAGCAGGCGGCGGCCGGCATCCGGCTCGCCGCCGTTCGCGCGTGCCGCACGCCGGTAGAGGTCGAGCCAGCGATCGAGCTCGGGCAGCACCGGGAACCAGTGGAACCCCGCGTAGTCGGCATCCCGTGCGGCGACGACGCCCCCCGGCACTGCGACGCGGCGCATCTCGCGCAGCGCCCGCACCGGGTCGCCGACGTGCTGCAGCACCTGGTGCGCGTGCACGACGTCGAAGCTGTCGTCGGCGAAGCTGAGCGCGTGCACGTCCTCTACCGAGAAGTCGAGGTTCGACAGGCCGCGGCTGCGCGCGAGATCGCGCGACAGCGACAGCGCGCTCTCGTCGATCTCGGTGGCCGTGACGTGGGCCACTGCGGCCGCGAAGTCGACCGTGATCGACCCCGGTCCTGCGCCGACATCGAGGAGCCTGGTCGACGGCGACAGGTGCGGCCGGAGATACTCCGCCGAGTTCGCGATGTCGCGCACGCTGTGTGAGCGGAGGACGGATTCGTGGTGTCCGTGCGTGTACGAGGCCATGCCGTCAGTCTGGCAGGCCCCCGGCGGCCGCCTGATGCAGGTCAGTGCAGTTCGGCGACGGTCCGGCGGATCGCCTCGCGGTCGGGCTTGCCCGACGGCAGGACGGCGAGTTCGTCGACCACGATGAGACGCGCCGGCCGCGCATGCCTGCCGAGCTCGGCCGCCACGAGATCACGGGCATGCGCGAGCTGCTCGGACTCGCTCCGGCGCAGCACTTCGCCGCGAACGGCGACGATGACGGATGCCTCACCCCAGCGCGTGTCCTCGACTGCGACCACGACGGCGTCGTGCAGCCCGGGCACCTGCCGCACGAGGCGCTCAACCCGGTCGAGGGAGATGTTGATCCCGCCGGACACGATCACGTTGTCAGCGCGGCCGTGCACCCGCACGACGCCGTCTTCGATGAGCCCGAGATCGCCCGTGTGGTACCAGCGGATGCCGTGCTCGTCGCGGGTGAACGTCCTCGCCGTGAGCTCCCCGTCGCCGAGGTAGCCGTCGGCGAGCATCGGGCCCGCGATCCGCAGCTCCCCGTCGACCGTGCGCACCGCGACCGTGTCGAGCGGCACGCCGTCGTACACGCAGCCGCCGCTGGTCTCGGTCGAGCCGTAGGTGCGCACGAGCTTCGCGCCGAGATCGGCTGCCCGGTCGCGGAGCGGCTCGGGGAGCGCCTGCCCTCCGACGAGGATCGCCCGGTACGCCTGCAGGGCCGCGCGTACGGCGATGCTGCGGTCGGCCGCATCGAGCAGGGTCGCGAGTTGCGCGGGCACGAGTGAGGTGTAGAGCCCGTCGCCGCCGGCCTCTCCGCCCGTCGACGGGCGGAGCATGAGAAGCGTCGCATCGGCGAACGCGTCGGGTGAGAATCGTCCCTGGAGCACCGCCGGCTCGGTGCCGGCGAGCACGGATCTGACCAGCACCTGCAGGCCCGCGACGTACCCGGCGGGGAGTGCGAGCAGCCAGCGCCCGGCGCCGATCCGCGCCGCGGTCGCCGCCGCGCTCGCCCGCAGCGCCTCGCCGCTCAGCACCACACGCTTGGGGATGCCGCTGGACCCGGAGGTCGCGATGACCGCCGCAGTTCCGTCGGGCACGTGCTCCGGTGTCCCCGAGACCATCCCGAAACCCAGCGCCGGGCCGCCGTCGAGCGCGCGGACCAGCGCGCCCCGCAGTTCGGCCGGGTCCTCGGCATCCGTCGGAATCAGGGTGACCATGGCAGCACGGCTCAGAAATGGTAGGGGAAGGAGGACCAGTCGGCGTCGCGCTTCTCGAGGAACGAGTCGCGGCCTTCGACGGCCTCATCCGTGCCGTACGCGAGACGTGTCGCCTCGCCGGCGAAGACCTGCTGACCGACGAGCCCGTCGTCGACGGCGTTGAACGCGAACTTCAGCATCCGGATGGCGGTCGGGGACTTCGTGAGGACGGTGCGCGCCATCTTCAGCGCCTCCCGCTCGAGCTCGGCGTGCGGGACGACCCGGTTGACGGCGCCCATCTCGTACGCGCGCTGCGCCGAGTACTCCTCGGCGAGGAAGAACACCTCGCGTGCGAACTTCTGGCCGGTCTGGCGGGCCATGTACGCCGAGCCGTATCCGGCGTCGAAGCTGCCGACATCGGCATCCGTCTGCTTGAAGCGGCCCTCCTCGGCGGACGCGATCGTGAGGTCGCAGACGACGTGCAGGGAATGACCGCCGCCGGCAGCCCAGCCGGGGACGACCGCGATCACGACCTTCGGCATGAAGCGGATCAGGCGCTGCACCTCGAGGATGTGCAGGCGGCCCACGGAGACATGCGCCTGGTCGGCCTGGGTCCCTGAGTCTGTCGAAGGGTCGGAGTACTTGTAGCCGTCGCGGCCGCGGATGCGCTGGTCGCCGCCGGAGCAGAACGCCCAGCCGCCGTCCTTCGGGCTCGGCCCGTTGCCGGTGAGCAGCACGGCGCCGATCCGCGGGTCCTGCCTGGCGATGTCCAGCGCCCGGTAGAGCTCGTCGACCGTGTGCGGGCGGAAGGCGTTGCGCACCTCCGGCCGGTCGAATGCGATGCGCGCGACTCCCCCGTCGACGGACACGTGGGCGGTGATGTCGGTGTAGTCCTCCGCGCCGGGCGCGAGCACCCATTCGGCGGGGTCGAACAGGTCTGAGACGGATGCGGTGGCCACGGCATCCACCCTATTCCTCGCCGGGCGCGGAAACGGAGAGCGCCGCCTCGCGAGGCGGCGCTCTCCGTGCGGATGCCGGCAGATGCGGATGCTGTCAGGCGCGACGCGCCTTGACGACCTTGCCCCAGCTGTCGGCGATCGAGCTCAGCAGCACGCCGATGAACACCGCGGTCAGGGTGACGTCGATCGCCATGGTGACCCCCGCCGGCGAGTCTGCCCAGAGACCGGTGAGGTCGGAGTGCAGCAGCCTGTTCTGCCAGATCAGCACGCATGCGCCCACGGCGGTGATCAGGCCCAGCAGCACGTTCACGAGGGCGAGGCCGAAGCTCCAGCGACCGCGGATGAAGACGACCAGGGCGACGAGCACGGTCGCGAGCAGGATGACGAGGAAGCCGAGTGCCACGCCCGGCCACAGGTCCTCAGCGAGCACGTGGACGGCGTCGTCACCCCAGCCCACGAAGCGATCCCACACGAGCGTGCCCGCCATGACGACGCACATCACGATGGTCGCGATCAGGTCGGACAGCCCGATCGCCCTGCTCGTCGCCGCGGGAAGCTGGTCGGGGTTCCACTCCGGAAGACCGCTGTCGTTGCCGGTCCGTTCGAGGATGACGAAGACCAGGGTGACCCAGAACGCGATGTGCACCACGATCTGGAGCAGTCCGGCGAAGATCGATGCGATCACGTCGCCGACATCGCCTCCGGTCAGCGCCGAAGCAACGCCGATGCCGATCGCCGCGAGCGGCGCGACCGTCCACAGCAGCAGCCGCAGCAGCCTCAGCCAGGTCGTGTAGTGCTTCGGCCCGATCAGCCAGAGCGGCCGGTCGGAGAGCGTGGCTGCGAGAGCGATCGGGTCGCCCAGCTCCGAGATGACGGAGCGCTCAGCGGCCTCCGGCGCGTCGCCCGCGGCGATCCGCCCGTCGACCTGGTCGGCGATGGATGCCTCGAGCTCGGCACTGATGTCGTCCCTGCTCGCCTGCGGCACGGAGCGAGCGACAGCCGACACGTATCGCTGGCTGAGCGTGGAGGTGGCGGTGGTGGTCATGTCAGTTCTCCTCTGCGGTGAGAGAGGCGATCGCGATGGTGAGCGCGCGCCAGTCTTGGGTCAGGGTGTCGGCGAGCCGGATGCCAGCATCCGAGGTGCGGTAGAACTTGCGAGGACGCGCCTCGTCGGTGTTCCATTCGCTCGTGAGGTACTCCTGCTTCTCCAGCCGGCGCAGCAGCGGGTACAGCGTGTTCGCGTCGGTGGCGAAGCCGCGGCGCTCGAGCTCTTCGAGCAGTGCGTAGCCGTAGCCGGCGGTGCGCAGCAGCTGCAGGCAGGCGAGCACCACGGTGCCGCGCCGCAGTTCCTGCAGGTGCGTGTCGAGAGTCTCGTTCATGTGCCCCACATTACTGTGCGTCACACACTATTGTCAACGACACATTGATTGCTGTGCCCGCGGCGCTGCCTGTGTCCCGGGCGGATGCCGCGGAGCGCAGTAGCGTGAGCGCATGACCCTCGAGATCAGCCGCATCGATCCCTTCGACGACGTCGCGGTAGACGCCTGGTGGGACGCGTACGCCGCCGCGGAGCGCGCTGATCGCGGCAGGGATGCGGTGGTCTGGAGCCGCGAGGAGAGTCGCAGCGAACTGCAGCAGGAGTCAGCCATCTCCGAACGGCGCGCATATCTGCTGCGCGACGGCGGCACCGTCGTCGGGTCGGCGAGCCTCGGCCTCCCGCTGAAGGACAACACGCACGTCGCCCACCTCGCCGTCTCCGTGCATCCGGGGAACCGGCGGCGCGGCCACGGCAGCGCGGCTCTGTCGTTCCTCGAGCTGGAGGCGAAGGCATCCGGGCGCACCACCGCGCAGGCGAGCACCAGCTGGCCGTTCGGCCTCGGACCGGACGGCACCGGGAGCCCCGGCCGCGAGTTCTCCCGCCGCCGGGGATACGCACTCGCCCTCGGCGACGTGCAGAACCGGCTCCCGCTCCCCGTGCGTCCCGGCCTGCTCGAGCGGATCGAGGCGGAGATCGCCGGCTTCGTCGCGGGATATCGGATTCGCAGCTGGGCCGGCCCGATCCCCGACGACGTGGTCGAGAGCTGGACCGCCCTCGATGCGACGCTGGAGACGGAGGCCCCGACCGGCGACCTCGACATAGAGCCGCAGAAGCCCGATGTCGACAGCATCCGGGAGGTGGAGTCGCTCCTCGTCGCACAGCGGCGCACGTCGTTGGGCACCATCGCGCTCGCCGCCGACGGAACGGCGGCGGCGTACACGCAGCTCGTGCTCTCCGCCGACGACGGCAACGCCTACCAGTGGGGCACGCTGGTGCGTGCCGCGGATCGCGGCCATCGCCTCGGCATCGCCGTGAAGGTGGCGAACCTGCGGATGCTGCAGCACGAGGCGCCGCAGGCGAAGGCGGTATACACCTACAACGCCGAGTCGAACGCCCACATGCTCGCGGTCAACACCCTGCTCGGCTTCCGGCCCAGCGAGCGGATGGGCGAGCTGCAGAAGCGGCTCGCCTGAGGTGCGGCCCGAATGTGACGACGCGGACCGGCATCCGGCATCCCGATTCCGTAATGTATAACGGTGATCCCGAAGCCCCGCACCCTCGCCCTGACCATCGCCGCCGCGGCAGCGCTCGCCCTGTCGCTCGCCGCCTGCTCCCCCACCGCTGCACCGTCCGCTTCGCCGACGCCTGAGGCGTCCGCAGCCTCCGACGGCTCCTGTGCCGGCGTCACCGTGATCGTCGACACCGGCGACCTCGAGGTGGAGGACGACCCCTCCGCGACGACCTGCGTCGAGACCGACGAGGCGATCGGCGGTTCGGATGCCGCGGCCGAGGCCGGCCTGACCACGGTCGGCACGACCACCTACCCCGACGATGTGATCTGCCGCGTGAACGGCGTGCCGTCGGAGGAGACCGAGCTGCCGGGTGCGGACGGCGCCGCGTACCACGAGACGTGCGCCGACATGCCTGCCGCGACCGCATACTGGTCGCTGTGGGTCAAGCCGGCCGACGGCGAATGGGACTACGCCCAGACCGGTCTCGCCGGCCTCGAGCTCAACCCCGGCGACAGCGTCGAGCTGCTGTTCACACTGAACGGCGAGCCCGCCGCGCCCGCGCCCACCTCATGACCCGAGCGGGCCGGCTCGCTCTGAGACCCGGCCCGCTGCGTGCGGCGGCGGGGCTGGCGGCGATCTTCGTCGTCGCCCGCGTCGTCTACCGCGTGCTGTTCGACGGCGCGTCCGGCACCGGCGCCGTGCTCCTCCCGCTGCCGCGCATCCCGCTGCCGCCGCCGTTCGGCTGGGTGTCGCTGCTCGGCCCGGTGACCGTCGACGGCCTCCGGGATGCCGTGCTCTCCGCGCTGCCCGTAGCCGGCGTCATCCTCGCGTTCGGCATCCTGAACGCCCTCTTCGACGTCTCCCGCCTGTTCGCGAAGCTCGCGCGCCGCGGGCCGCTGCGCGGGATCGCCCGGGCGATGGCCATCGCCTGGTCGACGCTCCCCGCGCTGGGCGCGGCGGTGCGGCGAGTGCGAGTCGCCCAGCGGCTTCGCGGCGGGAAGCCGGGCCCGCGGATGCTCGTGCCGGTGCTCGAGCGCACTCTGGAGCGTGCCGCCGCCATCGCGAACGGCCTGGAGCTGCGCGGCTTCGGCGGACGACCCGTCGACGGAGACTGCGAGCACCCCGTCGCGGTCAGCCACGCCGTCCTCGGCTTCGGCGACCGCGACGTTCTCACGACCACCCGGTTCACCCTCCGGTACGGGTCGCTCGCCGTCGTGACGGGCCCGACCGGCTCGGGGAAGTCCACTCTCCTCCGCGCGCTCGCCGGACTCCACGATCACGTCGACGGCGGATGGTCGACCGGAGCCGTGACGGTCGCCGGCCGGCATCGCCGGGACACGCCGCCGCGCGACACCTCTCGGCTCGTCGGGGTCGTGCTGCAGAACCCGCGAGAGGGCTTCTGCAGCGAGCGCGTGCGCGACGAGATCGGCCTCGCGATGCAGCTGCGCGGGGTCGCCCCCGTGATCGTCGCCGCTCGCGTCGACGAGGTCGCCCGGCACCTGGGGATCACGGAACTGCTCGACCGCACCATGCAGACCCTGTCGGCCGGCGAGGCGACGATGGTCGCGATCGCCGCGGCGGTCGTGGAGCGCCCCGTGCTGCTCCTCGTCGACGAGCCGCTCGCCGATCTCGACGCCGACGCCCGCATCCGGGTCGCCGGCGCGCTCGATGCGCTCGCGCACGACGCCGGCGTGTGCGTCGTCGTGGCCGAGCACCGCTGGGCGGGGTTCGGCGATGCGGCGGACTCCTGGTGGCGGATCGACACGGACGCGCGGACGCTCGTGGTGAGCGCGCGGCCGTCGGGGGCGGAGCCGGATTCGGCGGGTGAGATCGCGCCGGATGATGCGATCGCCGCTCACGCCGCGCGGGATGGCGCGCCGACGCCACGCCTTCCTGTGCTCGCGGCATCCGCTCTTCGCATCGCGCACGGCGACACCGTGGCCGTGCACGACGCCACGTTCTCGCTGGCCGCCGGTGAGATCGCGGCACTGATCGGCCCGAACGGCGCGGGCAAGTCGTCGCTGCTCCTCGCTCTCGCGCTGCCGCCGAAGGGGGTCGGGGTCACCGGGCATCCCGTGCTCGTCCCCGACTCCTCGGATGACCTGTTCACCCGCGACACGGTCACCGCGGAATGCGCACGGGCCGACCGGGTCGCCCGGCGTTCCGGCGCCGCCGACCTCGTTCCGGCCGCCGACCGGTTCGCGGCGTTCCTCGGGCTCGACGACGATGCGCTCGCTGCGCGGATGCGACGGCATCCGCTCGATCTGTCGCTCGGCGAGCGCCGGTGCCTCGCGATCGCGCTGCAGCTGACCCGGTCGCCGGACGCTCTTCTGATCGACGAGCCCACCCGCGGACTCGACGCCTCGGCGCGCGAGCAGGTGCGGGTGGCTCTCCAGCAGGCGGCGGATGCCGGCACTGCAGTGCTGCTCGCGACGCACGATGCGGACTTCGCCGCGGCGCTCGGCGCCCGCGTGCTGCCGATGCGGGACGGGGTCGTGCCCGCGGCAGCGCTCCCCGTCGCCGTCGCCGAGCACACGGCATCCGCCCTCCGGGTCGCCCCGCACACCGCATCCGCCCCTTCGGTCGTCGAGCGAGCCGCAGGCGAGACGACACGCGCCAGCCGGAGTTCTGCAGAGGCTCACCGCGTTTCGTCCTTTCGACTCGCCTCGCTCGCTCAGCACGGCGCTCGCTTCGGCCGCTCAACCGCCGGGACCACTCTCGTCATCGCGAACCTCGTGGCGCTGGCGGCCTTCACCTGGCCGTTCGTGGCCTCAGCGCTCCCCGGGCAGGCGGAGTCCGCCGCCCCGTGGGCGGCCCTCGCGCTCGTGCCGGTCGCGGCGCTCGTGGTCCTCGCGGCGCTCGACGAGAGCGTGCGGTCGGCGCATACGCTCGCATATCTCAGCGTGCTGGCGGCGATCGGCACCGCGGTGCGCATCGCCAGCACCGGCGTCGGCGGAGTCGAGGCGGTGTTCATCCTTCTGATCCTCGCCGGCCGTGCGTTCGGGGCGAGGTTCGGGATGCTGCTCGGAGCGGCGACGATCGCACTGTCATCCACGGTGTTCGGCGGATTCGGCCCGTGGACGCCGTTCCAGATGTTCGCCTGCGCGTGGGTCGGTGCGGGCGCAGGGCTCCTACCGCGCCGCCTCGACGGCAGGGCCGAGATCGCGATGCTGTGCGTCTACGGGGTCGTGGCGTCGTACGTGTTCGGCCTGCTGATGAACGTGTGGTTCTGGCCGTTCGCCGTCGGCGCTGGCACCGCGATCTCGTACGTTCCCGGTGCGCCGCTCGGCCAGAACCTCGGCAGCTTCCTGCTCTATTCGCTCGTCACGTCGACGGCCGGGTGGGACACGCTGCGCGCCGTCACGACGATCGTCGGCGTCATCCTGATCGGCCGGCCGGTGCTCGCCGCGCTCCGGCGTGCGAAACCGCTGGTCGCCACCCCCGAGGCGATGACGCGGGCGCCGCACCTGCCCGTCCACGCCCCCTCCCGCTGACGGCGCCCCGGTCAGGCGTCGGCAGTCAGGTCGGGCGTCGGCAGTCAGGTCAGACCGAGAAGTACTTCGCCTCGGGGTGGTGGAACACGAAGGCATCCGTCGACTGCTCGGGGTGCAGCTGCAGCTCCTCGCTGAGCTCCACGCCCATGCGCTCGGGGCGCAGCAGCTCGACCACCTTGCGGCGGTCCTCCATGTCGGGGCACGCGGGGTAGCCGAGGGAGAACCGGGCGCCGCGGTACTCGAGCTTGAAGAGCCCGGCGGTGTCGGTCGGATCCTCGGCGGAGAATCCGAGCTCGGAGCGGATGCGGGCGTGCCAGAACTCGGCGAGCGCCTCCGTGAGCTGCATGACGAGGCCGTTGAGCTCGTAGTAGTCGCGGTACCTGTTCTCGGCGAACAGCTTGGCGGTGACCTTGTCGATCGCGGCACCGGCAGTGACGAGCTGCACCGGCAGCACGTCGACCTGCCCCGATTCGCGGGAGCGCACGAAGTCGGCGAGGTCGAGGTGCCGGTCGCGGCGCTGGCGCGGGAAGGTGAAGCGCAGGCGGTCGGTGCCGAGGGGCCCCGATCCGCCATCGGGGGCGAGCAGTCCGGGAACACCGAGCACGCCGTCAGGGTCGTCGCCGTGGTGCAGCACCACGACGTCGTCACCCTCGGAGACGACCGGGAAATACCCGTAGGCGATGGAGGCGTCCAGCATCCCCTCGCCGAGGATCCGGTCGAGCCAGTACCGCAGGCGCGGGCGGCCCTCGGTCTCGACGAGCTGCTCGTAGGAGAGCCCGTCCTCGCCGCGTCCGGGCTTCAGGCCCCACTGCCCCATGAACGTCGCGCGCTCGTCGAGATAGGCGGCGTAGTCGGCGAGCGCGATGCCACGGACGATGCGGGTGCCCCAGAACGGCGGGGCCGGCACGTCGTTGTCGGTCGCGACGTCGGAACGCCCGGGCATCGCCTCGGGCTCGGTGAGCGTGAGCTTCGCGCCGCGGGAGTGGATGCGCTTCTTCAGTGCGGGCAGGCCCACCTCGGAAGGGTCGTCGCCGCGGGCGACGCGCACCAGGGGCTCCATGAGCGCGAGACCCTCGAACGCGTCCTTCGCGTAGCGCACCTCGCCGTCGAACAGGCTCGCCAGGTCGTCCTCGACGTAGGCGCGGGTCAGCGCCGCACCGCCGAGGATGACCGGCCACTTCTTCGCGAGGCCGCGCGACTGCAGCTCGAGCAGGTTCTCCTTCATCACGACCGTCGACTTCACGAGCAGCCCCGACATCCCGATCACGTCGGCGTCATGCTCCTCGGCGGCGGCGATGATGTCGGCGATCGGCTGCTTGATGCCGAGGTTGATGACCTTGTAGCCGTTGTTGGTGAGGATGATGTCGACGAGGTTCTTGCCGATGTCGTGCACGTCGCCGCGGACGGTCGCGATCACCATGGTGCCCTTGCCGGAGGCATCCGATTTCTCCATGTGCGGCTCGAGCAGCGCGACCGCGTTCTTCATGACCTCGGCCGACTGCAGCACGAACGGCAGCTGCATCTCACCAGCGCCGAAGCGCTCGCCGACGACCTTCATGCCCTCGAGCAGGTGGTCGTTGATGATGCCGAGGGCACTCTTGCCTCCGGCCCGCGCGAGGTCGAGGTCGCCCTCGAGGCCCTTGCCCTCGCCGTCGATGATCCGTCGTTCGAGCCGCTCGCCGACCGGGAGAGCTGCGAGCTCGGCGGCGCGCTGGTCGCGAAGGGCCGCGGTGTCGACGCCCGCGAAAAGGTCGAGCATGGTCGACAGCGGGTCGTACGTGACGTTGCCGTCGGCGTCGTACTCGCGGCGATCCCAGACGAGGTCGAGGGCGACCTTGCGCTGCTCGTCGGGAAGGGACGCGAGCGGCACGATCTTGGCGGCATCGATGATGCCCGAGCTCAGACCGGCCTCGGACGCCTCGTGCAGGAACACCGAGTTCAGCACCACGCGCGCGGCCGGATTGAGGCCGAACGACACGTTCGAGACGCCCAGGGTGGTGTGGATGCCGGGATACTTCTGCGTGATCCGGCGGATCGCCTCGATCGTCTCGATGCCGTCGCGGCGGGTTTCCTCCTGGCCGGTGGCGATCGGGAAGGTCAGGGCGTCGACGATGATGTCCTCGACCCGCATGCCCCATTCCCCGACGAGGGAATCGATGAGGCGTGAGGCGATCGCCACCTTGCCGTCGGCGGTGCGGGCCTGGCCCTCCTCGTCGATCGTGAGCGCGATGACCGCGGTGCCGTGCTCCTTCACGAGCGGCATGATGCGGCCGAAGCGGCTGTCGGGGCCGTCGCCGTCTTCATAGTTGACCGAGTTGACGACCGGCCGGCCGCCGATCAGCTCGAGGCCTGCCTGGATGACGGGAGGCTCGGTCGAGTCGATCACGAGCGGGAGCGTGGACTGCGAGGCGAAGCGGGAGACCACCTCGCGGATATCGGCGACGCCGTCACGTCCGACGTAATCGACGCACACGTCGAGCAGGTGCGCGCCGACGCGGATCTGGTTGCGGGCGATCTCGACGCAGTCGTCCCAGCGCTCCTCGAGCATCGCCTCGCGGAACGCCTTGGAGCCGTTCGCGTTGGTGCGCTCGCCGATCGCGAGGTACGAGGCATCCTGGTCGAAGGCGACGTGCTGGTACAGCGACGCGACGCCCGACTCGATCTCGATCTCGCGCTCCGGCACGCGGATGGATCCCTGAGCTCGTCGAAGGGCGAGCCGCTCCACGACGGCGGTCATGTGCTCGGGGGTGGTGCCGCAGCATCCGCCGATCAGGCCGAGGCCGAACTCGCGCACGAACTGCTCGTGCGCGGTGGCGAGCTCGACGGGCGTGAGTGGATAGTGCGCGCCGTTCGCACCGAGCACGGGGAGGCCGGCGTTCGGCATACAGGCGATCGGCACGGTGGAGTGCTTCGACAGGTGCCGCAGGTGCTCGCTCATCTCGGCGGGGCCGGTGGCGCAGTTGAGGCCGATCGCGTCGACGCCGAGCGGCTCGAGTGCGGTGAGCGCGGCGCCGATCTCTGAGCCCATCAGCATGGTGCCGGTGGTCTCGACGGTCACCTCCACGAAGATCGGCAGGCGGATGCCGCGGGCGACGATCGCCTGCCGGCATCCGTTCACCGCCGCCTTCGTCTGCAGGAGGTCCTGGCTGGTCTCGATGAGGAAGGCGTCGGCTCCCCCGTCGATGAGGCCCTCCGCCTGCAGCGCGAAGGTCTGCTTGAGGTGCTCGTAGGTGGTGTGGCCGAGGCTCGGCAGCTTGGTGCCTGGACCCATCGAGCCGAGCACCCAGCGCATCCGGCCGTCTGCGGCCTCGGCCGCCTCGGCGCTCTCTCGGGCGATGCGCGCGCCGACCTCGGCGAGCTCGTGGATGCGGTCGTCGATGCCGTAGTCGGACAGGTTCGACCAGTTCGCGCCGAACGTGTTCGTCTCGACCGCGTCGATGCCGGTTGCGAAGTAGGCGTCGTGAATGCCGGCGATGACGTCGGGACGGGTGGCGTTGAGGATCTCGTTGCAGCCCTCATGCCCTTGGAAATCCGTCTCGATGGACAGGTCGTGCTGCTGGAGCATCGTGCCCATGGCGCCGTCGGCGATCACGACGCTGGAGTGCACGGCATCCAGCAGCGCCTGCGAGCGGGAGGGGCGGTCGAAGGCCTCGACATCGAGGGCGAAGCGGGGTTGCGGCATCCTCCCAGCCTAGGGCCGCGTTCCGGTGTGTTTCAGTGCTTTTCGGGGCTTCTCGGTCGCGCGCTTCGATCGGTCATGCGCCCTTGCCTCGACCGGAATCCAGGAATTCGGTCGAGGGAGGCACACAAGGCCGAGCGAGACGTACAGAATGGGCACATGCTTCCGCCGCTCGCAGAACTCATCGATTCCGCCAGGGTGGTCGCCCTCCCGATGCACACCCGCTTCCGCGGAGTGGACACGAGAGAGGCGCTGCTGTTCGAGGGGCCGGAAGGCTGGGCGGAGTTCTCACCCTTCGTCGAGTACGAGGATGCCGAAGCGGCGACCTGGCTCACCGCGGCGATCGACTTCGCGTGGAAGACGCAGCCTGCGCCGGTCCGCGACCGGATCGGCGTCAACGCGACCGTGCCGGCGGTCCCTGCGTCGGAGGTCGCGGCGGTGCTCGCCCGTTTCGCCGGGTGCCGTACGGCGAAGGTCAAGGTCGCCGAGCCCGGACAGACGCTGGCGGATGACGTGGCTCGAGTGCGGGCGGTGCGCGAGACGATGGGGCCGGAGGGCCGGATCCGCGTCGATGCGAACGGGTTCTGGAATGTCGACGAAGCGGAGCACGCCGTGCACGCCTTGAACGAGTTCGACCTCGAGTACGTCGAACAGCCATGCGCGACCGTGCCGGAGCTGGCGGAGCTGCGCAAGCGGGTGAAGTACATGGGCATTCCGGTCGCGGCGGACGAGAGCGTGCGCAAGTCGTCGGATCCGCTGGCGGTGGCGCGGGCCGGCGCTGCGGACCTGCTGGTGATCAAGGCGCAGCCGCTCGGAGGCATCACGCACGCCCTGCAGCTGGTCACCGCCGCCGGACTCCCGGCCGTGGTCTCCAGCGCTCTCGACACGGCGATCGGACTGTCGCAGGGGGTGGCTCTCGCGGCGGCGCTTCCGACCCTCGAGTTCGACTGCGGGCTCGGCACGTCATCGCTGTTCCTCGACGATGTCGCAGACCTGCGGCCCGTCGACGGCTCGATCCCGGTCGGACGGGTGACTCCGGATGCCGCTGCCCTCGATCGCCTCGCGGCACCGGCCGAGCGCCGCGACTGGTGGATCGAGCGGCTGACGCGCTGCCACGGGGTGCTCGAGGGTCGCGCCTGACGTTTGCCCCGAGGGGCTCTTCAACAGCGGGACGCTGCGCGGTGGATGCCGGCAGAGCGATGGTCCCGCCGCTGATCGATGGATGCCGGCAGAGCGATGCGATCGATCCGGCGGCGCGATGGTCCCGCCGCTGATCGTGCGGCGAGCACCCCGGCCCCGGCGCCGGGGCCGTAACCTATCGGCCGGGTGGGCCGGTGGTGGCGAGGGCGCGGAGCGCGTCGAGCGTGGGTTTCGGGGTGCGCCACTTCCGGTCGGGGTCCCACCAGGCAGGGCCCCGGATCTGCGGGATGCCGTCTGCCATGCGGATCTCCCACTCGGAGTGGTCCAGGGAGCGGTGGTGGTACCAGCAGAGCG
>NZ_JADIJR010000043.1 GCF_017355365.1 Microbacterium sp. SD291
GTGTCTCGAAGCTGCCCGGCCATCCGGGCGTGATCAGTTCGAACGTGTTGGTCCCGGCGACGCGACGGCAGTCGTGGATGCCGGGCTGCAGCAGCCGGCCGCCGGGGAAGACTGCGGCGACGAGGGCGTCGGCGGAGGATGCCGTGACCACCGTCTTCGTGATCGGGATCCGCACGGTCATCGAGATGTCTCCGGTACCCGCCGGCACCGTGATCACACGGACGGCCATCCCGAGCGGCGCCTGTCGCTGGCCGGAGGCCAGGATCGGAGCGCCGGTCGTGAAGTGGCGTCGCAGCTGATCGGCATCCGCCGTCGTGAGCTCCGGAAGGGTCGTCGCCGTCGCGCTCAGCCCGCCGCCGGTCCAGCCGGCCGGGACCTCGATGTGCAGCTGGCTCGCCGACCCGGGCGGGGTGTTCGCCTCCCGATCCACTCCGTCGGCGGTGTAGCCGACGTTGTAGACGCCGTGCACGCCTTCGCCGCTGCCCTCCTCGATGAAGTGCACGAACAGGTTGCGGGATGCCGGCGTGGAAGGCCCGCTCGGCGCCGGGGCGCCGCCTCCCGACGGCGCGGGTGCGGGAGCAGGAGCGCCGCCTCCCGACGGAGCAGGAGCAGGAGCAGGAGCGGGAGCAGGAGCCCCGCCCCCTGAAGGAGCCGGAGCAGGAGCGGGTGCCGGAGCCGGCGCGCCACCCCCCGACGGAGCCGGCGGTCTGGCGCCGCCACCGGCGGGCGGGGGCGGCGGGGTCGGCGGCCGCTGTCCGCCGGAGCCCTCGGGCGGCCGGGCGCCGGTGCCGCCGGGCGTGGTGCCGCCTGGTGTCGTCCCGCCGCCGGTGCGCCCCGGTCCGAAGAGTGCGGCACCGCCGCCGGCGCGAGGGGCCGTGGCCATCCCGCCCTGCAGGGTGCCCGGAGTGAGCGTCGGCGTGAACCAGGCCTGAAGCAGGTGCTGCGTGAAGAAGTCGATCGCGGCCTGCTCCTGCTCGGTCTTGTTCTCGGCGGTCGAGTAGTTGGTGACCTCGATCGTGATGGCGCCGTTCTGCACGAGCTCCTCGATGCCGGCCTCGATCCCGATCTCCACGTAGTAGACGTTGGCGTTGATGCCGGCGCTGAAGTGGTCGTAGATGCGCTCGAAGTCGGCGGTGATGCGCACGTCGAGCGCGGGCTGCATGGCGGTGAAGGTGAGCTGGTAGATGACGCCGATCGGCGCCGCCCCCTGTGCGAAGGCAGACTCGAGCAGGGTCGCGCCCTCCGCCGTGAGCGACAGGCTGAACACTGCCTGGTTGTCGCCGAACAGCGACGGCATCCGCGCGCCGAGGATCGTCTGCACCGCGACGAAGGTGCCCACGTCGCTGACGGTGGCGGTGGTGCCGCCGGGGCCCTGCAGGTTGAGCGCGACGCACTCGACCGTGCCGGTGTCGAAGGGAGCGGCGCTCAGGCGCGCCCCGGACGGGATGTTCGAGCGGATCTCGCGCTCCACCTCCTCCGGCAGGGTGAGCTCGACCGTGAACATCAGGAAACCGCCGCCTGCGACGCCTTCGGCGGTCGCCTCGCGCTTGAACTTCATGAACGTGAACTGCGGCCAGTCGTCCTCCGGTCGCCGGGCGATGGAGAGGTGGGCCGGCAGGTACCAGTACTGCTCCGCATCCGCGTGATCGGGGAAGACGGTGACCCCCTGGATCGTCTGCATTCCCGTTCCGAGCTGCAACATGATGGCTCCTCGTTCTCTCAGTCGACCGTCGCGACGACGCGGTCGGCACTCGATGTGCGGGACGCGCTCTCGCGCGTGAGCCCGTTCTCGAGCGTGTGGATGACGCGATAGGTGAAGTCCGGGTCGCCTTCGGCGAAGTCGTACTCGAACGTGCCCGCCGGCCGCTGCGGGGTGAGGGTGACGGTTCCGGCGAATCGGAGACCCAGCGCGGCGCGTTCGTAGAGCAGCTCGACGGTGGCCTCGCGGATGCCGTTGCCGGCGAAGTCGATCCCGCCGGAGGCGACGGTCACCGTTCGATGCCCTCGCATCTGCGGGGTGACGATGATGCGATCGAGCTCGGTCGTGGACTCGGGGATGTCGATGACGATGCCGTCCACGCGGAGCATCGAGACCTTGAAGGTCACCCGCCGCTTCGTGCGGTCGGCGAGCTCGACGACGAATCGCTTCGTCGCACTGTCGGCCGCGCTCAGCTCGAACGATTCGCGCTTGTGGATGCCGCCCTCGTCGTCGTCGTAGCGGACGTCGACGAAGACCCGGTCGAGCTGCGTGCCGAACAGGGATGCCGGGGCGACGACATCCAGCATCCTGCGGTCTCCGAACGGGTCGGTGATCCGGATCTGGTCGGTGTCGGTGGTGAGGTCGCCGCTGTCCCAGTCGCGACCGTCCGTGCCGTGCAGGATGACCCGGTAGCCGACGGTGCGGCGGGCGGGGTCGACGGCGAAGACGGGCCAGGCGCCGCCGTTCGCCTCCGCCGTCAGCCCGTATTGATTCGTGATGTGGATGCCGTTGGCCTCGTCCACGTATGAGCAGTGCACCTCGATCGAGCGGTAGAGCTCCCACGGGAAGTCGACCACGTTGAAGCTGATCCAGCGCAGCTCGTAGCCGGCGTCGTCGCGCGGAGCGATCTGCACGACGTCGCCCTCGACCGGCACGGGCGGGGAGGTCACGCTCCGGGGGCGCCCGACGGCGGCGCTGCTGAAGAGCACCTCGTACGAGACGTCCACCGGGGCCCGCATCCGCCCGCCCTCGAGGGAGCTCTGCCACTCGACGCTCTGCTCCCCGGCGCCGGGGTCGAGGACGACGTTCTTCACGACGCCGTCGTAGTCGAGCGAGACGTTGATGGACTCGATCTGGTCGGTGGCGAAGTCCGCGCGCGGGATCACCCTGACCGTGCGGCGGGCGAAGAACGGGTCCTCCAGCGAGACGGAGGTGATGAACCGGTCCATGTCGAGACCCTGCGACTCGACCGCACGCACGATGCCCTGCAGGTGCCCCTGCGGGTGGATCTCGCGGATGACCGAGGTGCGCTCGCTCATCTCGATGTTGAGCTTCTTCCGGTCGATCCGGGTGATGTCGACCTCTTTGCGCTCCCAGACCGAGGACATTCCGTGCGTGGCGATCGTCCGCATCACGCGGCCGAAGTCGTCGATGGCGTCGCCGGTCTGCCGCTCGATAGGCTCCAGACTCGGCGTGAAGAAGTTCTCGAAGACGAGCTCCCGCACCTGCTGCAGTGCGGACTCGTACCGCGCCGCCGCACCGCCGGTGTCGTCCTCGTCGGCGACGAGGTTGTCGGCCTCCATCTTGATGTACTGCTTCTCGACGAGCTCGTCGACCACCTTCTCGATCGACGACGACGCGATCAGCGGCACGTTGACGGATTCGGTCTCCTCGAGGTGCTTCTGCACGCGCTCCCAGTCGGCCTCCACGTGGATCCGGTACGCGGGGCGCAGCCCGACGTATTCGAGGGAGTACACGACGCCGATCGGCAGCATCTCGTCGCGCATCGCCTGGTCGAGGATCGTCACGCCCTCCTGGTCCAGCCGCACCGAGAACGCGGCCTGGTTGTCGCCGTAGAGCGAGGGCGACGCCGGGTGCACGATCTTCTGCACGAACTTCGGCCCTGGGAGCTCCTCCTCCTCCTCGCGCCGGCTCGGCAGCCCGGTCTCCTCCTTCGGCGTCTCGGCGCCGAACAGCATCATCCGCACGGTGCCTCCGATCAGGGGCACCGGCGCGAGATGCGGGAGATCCGACAGGCCGGCCTCGCCGCGGAGCTCCTCCGCGATCGCGGCGAGACGCTCCGGGTCGATCCCGAGGTTGCAGTCGAAGTCGAGGAAGCCCCCAGAGACGACTTCGCTCGCAGGCGTCGGGCGCCCGGTGTACTTGATCACCTGGATCTTCGGGATCAGGATGCCGCCCTCGTCCATCGTGCTGAGATGGGGCGACATCGGCATGAAGTAGAACTGCAGCGGGTCCTCATGGTCGGGCATCAGCGAGACGCCGTCGATCACGTAGTACGGAGGGTTGAGATACAGCATCGGATGCCTCGCTCGGGGTGTCGATGTCGTCGGATGGTCAGCGGACCGGAGGCGGCGGCGGGGTTCTGCCGGGCATCGGAGGGGGCGGCGGGGTGCCGCCGAGGACCGGCCCCGCGGGGACCGGCTCCGGCGTCGGAGTGGGCGCGGGCGTCGGTGTCGGTGTGGGCACGGGTGCTGGAGTGGGAGCAGGAGTCGGCTGCGCGTCCGGTGTCGGCGTCGGGACGGGCGTCGGACTCAGGATCGGCGCCGGGTCCGGTGCCGGGTCCGGTGCCGGGTCCGGTGTCGGAGCGGGCACAGGGACCGGCGCCGGCACGACCGCGACGACCGGCGCCTGCAGCACCAGCGACGGAGCCGTGGACGACACCGGGGCGGTCGCGTGGCTCGTGCCGTCCGCCAGGAAGTACACGGCGCTCCACCGGTAGCCGGGGTCCTCGCCGTCCTCCAGCGGCAGCTCCCAGCGCTCCGCCTTGTTCTGCTGCGGCGAGAAGATCAGGTCCTTCGCATCTCCGCCCGTCTCCGGTCCGTGCCGGAGTGCGACCTGCACCAGGCGCACCCGGGTCCAGTCGATGAGGTCGGGCACGACCGTCACGTCGAGCTTCGATGAGACCACGTCCCCGACCAGGATCGTGCCGCTGGCCTCGGCCGGCTCGATCGTCCTGACCGTTCCGTCCTGGTAGCGGATCGTGCCGCTGTACCGGATCACGCCCCCGCCTTCGCCGAGCACGGCGAACGGCTGGGAGACAGCCTCGCTGCCTGCCGCGAGCACGACCGACTGCTCGACGGTGTAGTCGTTCGCGGGGTCGTCGTAGACGAGGTCGAGGAAGATCTGCGCGATGCGGCCGGTGAAGTCGCCGACGCCGCGCACCTCGAACTTGCGGGTGCGGCCGAGCGGGTCGTTGATGAGGATGGGCGAGCGGTCCGCCGTCTGCTCGGGAGCGAGGATGCGCCTGCCGTCGGCCAGGAAGTACTCCACCTGATAGCGGACGGGGGCCCGTCGCGGCTGGTAGAGCACGTGCTGCACGCGGTGAGACGGAGCATCCTGCGTGAGCGCGAACTGCTCCTCGAACTTCTCCACCCCGGTGTCCTGGTACGAGACCGTCACCTGCGCAGAGGTGACCTTCGTGAAGTCGATGTCGCCGGCCTGCACGTCGACATCGAGGAGGCCGATGTCGTCGACGTTCACTGTGAGGATGGTGTCGTTCGTCGTCGCCGGCGCGGAGACGAAGGTCTTCGACGATCCGGTGTAGTTCACCTGATAGACGTACGTGTACTCCTTGTGTCCCGCGTCGATGAACGTCTTGAAGTCGGCGACGTCGTCGGCGCTCCCGAACGCGTACTCCTCGACCTTGTGCTGAGACCCGTGCTGGTACTCGACCTTCACCTCGATCGAGTGGATCGGCAGCACGTCGAAGTCGGCGTTGACGCGCACTTTCACGTGGAGCGTCTGGAAGAACGGGTCGTTGAGATCGACTTCGGTCGCATGGTCCGCCCAGCGCACCGGGTTCCCCTCGCCGTCGACCATGTTGGTGATGTTGGGGAGCGTGCCCTGCGGGACGATGTTCCACTCGATCGCCGAGTTCTCCCGGTACTCCTGCTCGAACGACGACACCCGCGTGGTCTCGAACGCCCGCTTGAGGTGCTCGATGTCCTCCGGCATCCCGCGTTCGTCCTTCGGGACGGCCTCGAGCTCCGGGATCATCAGGCGCAGCACGGCATCCTGCAGCGACCGCTCCATCATCGACTGGATCTTCTGCTTCAGCTTCTCCGTGGCATCGGGATCCCCGGGGATCACGTGCTGCACGTTCAGCTCGATGCCCATCGTCTCGTGCGCCTCGAACTCCTCGGTGATCCGGTCGACGTACTCGTCGTCGCCGTACGCCTGCCAGTCGATGTCGATCGTCTGCTCGTAGGAGTAGAACTTCTCGGCCTCGAACCAGGCGCGGGCGGTCGTCTCCGGCAGCTTCGCCACGAACGACAGGTCGTAGACGACCTGCACGGCCCCGCCCTTGCCCTGCAGCGCCTGCTCGAACAGCGTCGCCCCTTCGGGGCTGAACTCGACCATGAACGCGGCGATGTTCCGTCCGAACAGCGACGGCTTGCCTGCGCCCCTGACCGCCTCGATCAGGTTCCCGCCGTCCTCCTTGAGGAGCAGGTTGGCGCTGCCCTTCGTGTAGGTCATGGTGCCGATCCGCGCTGTGGCCGAACCCGGCTGCGAGGCCTTGAAGCCGGGCTTGCGCGACGACTCCTGCACGATGGCGTCGAGCGCCTCGGTGACCTTCTCCAACTCCGCCGGGGTGAACGTGAACTCGGTGTCGAAGAACACGAAGCCGCCGCCGCGCTTGCCGTCCTCGCGGTCGATCGGATTGCGGTACTTCAGGAACTTGAACACCGGCATCCCGGTCTCGTCGGTGCGGAACCTCGGCGTCTCCGGGATCGGGTAGAAGACGTCGTCGAACGTGTCGTCGCCGAAGACCGTCACTCCGTCGACGATCCACTGCTTGCTGATCTTCAACATGGCGTGTCCTTTCCTGTCGCCGAGGCGCTCGTCGCACCGGCCGGCGGGTTCTGATCGTGAGTGAATGCCCCGCGCATCCAGTCGGCGAGGTCGGCCGCGATGGGGGTCTCGGAGCCGTCGAAGTCGACGGCGTACGCGACTTCGACCTGGCGTCGGGTGCCTGCGATGGCGGCCTTCACCCGGTCGAGGTCGTCGCCGGTGGGCTGCAGCGAGAAGACGGCGGTGTACGGCGGGAATCCGCTGCCCTGCGAGGTCGCGACGGTGCGCGCTTCGCCGTCGGGGTCGACGACGATCCGGATGCTTGTGACCGTGGTGATCGCGGGCTCCAGGATGACGGGCGCCGTGCTCTCGCCCTCGCGGCTGAGCAGCCCTCGCAGCGCTTCCAGCTCGGATGCCGGTGGGTCGAGCTGCACGGAGAGCTGGGCGAGGGCGTAGGCGCCGGCTTCGAGGAGCGAGATCATCGGGTCGCCTGCCGGCGTGAGCTGCGGCCACGGCGCGAGCGAGCGGAAGCGCCAGCGGCGGCCGTGGATGCGCGTGCAGACGACGCCGTGGGCGACCAGGTGATCGGCGTGCATGACCATTCGCGATCACACCCCGTTCGGCGACACGAAGAGCTGACGGCCCGTGATGGCGCCCCAGGCGGACCACTCGCCGGTGCCGGAGCCGGCCATGTTCCTGGCGCGCCACTCGAAGGTCGGCTGCTCGGGCTTGGCACCCGCCATGATGTCGCCCAGCGTGAAAGCGACCTGCACGTCGGCTGCGGGCTGATCCCGCGTGAGGAACACCGTGATCGCGGCGGCAGTCTCGGATCGCCGCAGCTGCACCTCGAGACCGAACACGTCGGCGAGTGCCGCCGGAAGCACGTCAGGGTGCTCGAGCTGGTAGCAGCGGACGTTCACGGCGCTCGAGACGCTGCCCGCGCTGCCGCTGTCGTGCGCCTTCGCCAGCACCTGAGCGGGGTCGATGTCGATGTCGACCCCGACGAACGCGACGCCCACCGAGCCGAACACGGGAGGCTGATCGGTGCCCTCTGGCGTGAGTGTGAGCTCGATCGACGAAGGTGCGTCGGCTGAGGCGGCTGGGAGCGTGAAGCTCGCGGGCGAGGCCTGGGCGCGCACCGCGCCCAGCGGCGAGGGCGTCCGCTCGTCGATCACGAGCAGCGTCGGCAGCGCCTGTGCGACCGTCACGGCGTATGGCAGCGGGTTGATCACGCGCAGCCGAGGCGGGGCGGGCGGTGCAGCCAGCGGATCAGGCTGCCCTTCAGGAACGACGGATGCTGGTGCGGCGGGCTCCCCGGCGGGTTCTCCGGCCGGTGCCGGCTCGGCCGCAACGGCCGGTTCTTCGGGCACCGGCTCGGCAGGCACCAGCTCGGCACGGAGCACGTCGGATGCCGGCCGGTCGAGGCGCAGCACCGTGGGCACCTCGACGCGCGGCGGCTCGGCCGCATCCGAGATGAGCGTCACGGTCACGGTCGCGTCCACGCCGTCGGTCACGAGCATGTGCGACAGGGTGCTGTAGAACTCACTCGTGCAGTCGAGCACGAGGTCGAAGCCGAGCGGGTCGACGCCGGCCGCGGCATCCGCCGCGCCGACCACGGATGATCCGAGCTCGTGCAGCACCGCCGAGAGCGACACCGTCGCGCTGCGGATGCCGCCGACCAGGAGGATAGGGTACGGGCGCCCCGAGTGCTTCGCGATCTCGGCGCGGAGCCGTTCCCGTCGCTCGGGGTCGATCCACGGCACCACGCTGAATCGCGTGCGCAGGGTGTAGTCCCCGCCGAACGAGATCGGTCCTGCCGGCTCGGCGCCCCCCTTCGGCGGCACGAGCAGCACCATCATCGACGGCACCTTGGTCTCGGCATCGAAGGTCAGCCGGTACTCGTCGGGCAGCACGTAGAACTGGTCGGGCACCGGGGAGTCCATGAAGCGGCCGTTCGGCGACTCCACCCATTCCGACCACGGCTCGGTCCCGAAGCCGCTGGTCACCTGCGAGTAGATCGCCCGGTTCTCCATCAGGCCCGGCTCGTAGTACCCGTTGACGCCGCCGTTGTCGGCCGCGCCGAGCGGCATCCGCTTCGTCTGGGTCGCCCAGGTCACGGGCGGTGCGGGCTGCGCCGCATCGGCGATGGTCGCCGAGAGGACTGCGTCGGAGAGCACGGCGCCCGAGAGCATGGGAGAGAACCGCGCACGCGACGCGAGCAGGGAGCCGGCGGCGATTCGAGGATCGATCGGCTTGCTGAAGACGCGAAGCGGCCCGCGCGGCTGGAGTCGGACGGTGTCGATGTGGATCGGCCCGAGCACGCCGGCTCCCGAAGAGGAGCCGCCGCCGCCCTGGCTCATCGAGAAGCTCACGTCGCCGTCGACGCGGAACACGGTCCCTGGCGACTGCAGTAGGCCGATCGCACTGTTCGCGTCGACCTTCGTCTCGCAGAACAGCCGGGAGACGACGTTCGGGGAGTTCTCCGGTGCGGGAAGGTCATCGCAGCGCTCGAACTCGATTCGGCGTCCGTCCGAGCCCACCAGCGCCACCGAATGCCCGAGCACCGGAAGCGGCTTCGACTCCGAGGGCAGGGACGGGAAGCGCACGAGATCGAACCAGACCTGGAGGAGCACCTCGCCGTCGCGACGTTCGAGGAACACGTGCGGCGCGCGCGTCGCCTCCGAGCGGACGGAGACTCTGGCCTGCGGCACGAAGTACGGGATGCCGTCCTCTCCCGGCACCGCGCGCTCCACGCCGTCGGGGGCGGAGAGCACATGCGGGGCGTTGTCCACCTGGCCGATGACCTTGAGATGGCGGAGATCCGAAAGCATGAACGCGCGCGTCGCGCTGAGGCGCGTCAGCACCTGCGGGCGGAGCTGGAGCGTCGGGGCGATGGTCTCGGCGAGCATCGCGGTGTGCAGGAACGGGACGGTCTCAGGCATGGTGATCTCCTAGAACTCGAGGACGAGCAGCGAGTCGGTCGCCTCGGTCGGACCGGCGGTGTGCCGCTCGTCTGCGTGCCCGAAGGCCTGGATCTGATGGGTGTAGGTGCGCTTCACCGGATCCTTGATCGGCACCACCCACTTGAGGTCGGCCGGGTTCGGCGGCACCGCGGTGAGCTTGATGGTGTGCTCGCTCGTGAGCCCGTCACCGTCGTCGTACGCGAGGCGGACGATGACGAGCTTCCACTTGGTCATGTCGACGAGGTCGGCGACCACCTCGACCGAGAGCATCTCCCTGGCGACGTCGCCGACGAGCACGGTGCCCTCGGCTCCCTGCTGCCAGTCGCCCGAGCTCGACGAGCCGTCGGCGTAGGTGACGTCGGCCCGGTACTCGAAGGTCCGCTTGGAGCGGTCGCGGAGGTCGATGCTCCACTCCCAGACGTCCGCTGAGCTCGTGAAGGAGTGCACGTCGCTCTTCTCGTAGTCGCCGTCGACGTAGCGCGTCGTCAGGACGATCGAGGCGACCGGCGGGAAGCTCCCCTGCGGCACGAGGGTGGCGCTCAACTGGTCCTCGAACGGGGCGTTCACGATCAGGCGCTGGGTCGACGACCGCTGCGTCGGCACCGTGATGCGCTGGCCGTCGGCCATGAAGAAGGTGACGTCGTACTCGTACTCCTGGGAGTGCTGGTCGCCGGTGTAGGTGAACCAGGCCGCCTGCGGGGAGTCGATCCGCAGCACCACCTCCGAGGTCGCCGACGGCAGGTCCACCCCCGGATACCGGAACGAGACCTGCACCTGCTGCACGGCATCCGCGGGGATCGCACCCCAGTACACCGCGACGTTGACGCAGTTGAGCTGGTCGTAGCCGATGATGAGGTTGCGGTCGTTCGCGGTGACTGGCGCCAGGTCCTCCGACTTGGCGCTCGCCTTGTAGATGATCTGGCTGCGATACGTGTAGGTGTCCTTCGGGGTGCCGTCGGGGTGGCGTGCCATCACGGTGCGGAAGTAGTACTTGTCGTCATTGGAGTCGAACAGGAACTCCTCGACCTGGCGCTTGCGCCCGCCGCCCTGCTCGTCCTCGTGGTCGTACTCCAGGAACACCTTGATCGCGGCGATGGGGTCGCGGTCGAAGTCGGCCGTGACCTGCACCGGGACGTCGAGGAGCGTGAAGTAGGGCTTGCTGAGGTCGGCCTCGATGATCGACTTCTTGACCTGCTCCTTGTCGATGAGCGCGAAGAGCTCGGAGTTCGGATGCTTCTCCACCAGGAAGTTCGTCGTCCCCTTGAACGTGAAGTCGATCGACACGTCCATGCTCTGCTCGAAGTCCTTCAGCCACAGCTGGTTCCCGCCGGGCATCTTCTCGCCGCCGCCGTGCGCGAGCGGGTCGGTTCCGAGCTTCTCGGCCTTGAGCCCCGGCGCGAAGCCGGGCGCCAGGAAGCGCTCCGTGATCAGCTTCTGCACGATCGTGAAGACGAGATCCTCGATGGACTTCGTCGCGTCGTCCGCCTCGGCGCCGCTGCCGCGGAAGTCGCCGACGTCGTATTCGATGTGCAGGCCCGCGCTGAGGTCGCGCAGCTCCTGCAGGCTCGAGACCTGCGGGTACTGGTAGGTGCGCGTTCCCTGGTTGTTGCGGTACGTCTCGCGGATCGTCGCGTGCTCTTTGATCTCGTTGTACACGTCGTGCGACTCGCCCCAGACGTGCACCGTCAGGCTCGGGATGCGGGCGACGAACGACATGTCGTAGTTGATGGTGCCTGGGCTCCAGCCGTCCTCGATCGAGTTCCGGATCAGCCGGAGGCCCTCCTGGCCCAGCAGCGCGGTGTACGAGGCGAGGTTGCTCGCGACGAGAGAGGGCTTCTCCGACCCCTCGATCGCCTTCACGAAGGTCTCGCCCCCGCTCGGGAAGAGGTGGAAGGCGACCTTGCCGTCGACCCAGGTCGGGTAGCTCAGCTTGACCTTGCGGGGTGCTGCGGCCTCGCGGAGCAGCATGATGCGCCGGTCGCGGAGCATCGGCCTCGGCCGGGCGTCCATGCCGCCGGCGATGTAGTCGCGGATCTTCTCCTGATCCTCCTGGCTGACCTCGAGCGAGGTGGTGACCTGCAGCAGGCCGCCCTCTGTCTCCGCCGTCGGCAGGGCGCTGGCCTTGTCGGCCATGAGGGTGAAGTCGCGGGCGAAGGAGATCAGCGTGAACGCGGGCGTTCCGTCCTCCCGCGCCAGGATCGACGGGAGCTCAGGGACCATGTAGAAGAGGTCCGAGTCCTGATCGTCGTAGAAGACCGTCACGTGATCGACGCCGGGAACGGTGAAGTGGTTCAGGAAGTTCAGCACCTTCTGCCTCTTTCTGCTGCGTCGCGTCGCGTCGCGTCACGGCCTGAGGCGTGTGGCGACGAGTGCGAGTGGTCCGATACAGGGAGGAGCGGCGAGGAGCCCTCCTGATACATCGGGTTCCCCGAGGCGCGCCCGGCGCACAGGCGCAGGTGGGAAACTGGAGTGATGAGCACTTCGGACGCCGGTACCCTGACGCCCCCGGGCGAGGCCTCGCTGAACGCCGCCCCGCTGACGGAGGCCGAGGTGCTGCGCCTGCGCGCGGACTTCCCGATCCTCGGCGCCGAGGTGAACGGGCATCCGCTCGCCTATCTCGACTCGGGGGCGACCTCGCAGCGTCCACTGGCGGTGCTGGATGCCGAGCGCGAGTTCGCGACGACGATGAACTCGGCCGTGCACCGCGGAGCGCACACGCTCGCCGCCGAGGCGACCGAGCTGTTCGAAGACGCCCGTGCGACGGTCGCCCGCTTCATCGGCGCGCACGATGACGAGGTCGTCTGGACCTCCAACGCCACCGAGGCGATCAACCTCGTCGCGTACTCGCTCTCGAACGCGTCGATCGGACGCGGGGGAGCGGATGCCGAGCGGCTGCGACTGCGCGAGGGCGACGAGATCGTCACCACCGAGATGGAGCACCACGCGAACCTCATCCCGTGGCAGGAGCTCGCCGCGCGCACCGGCGCGACGCTCCGGGTGATCCCTCTCGACGACGACGGCGCGCTGCGTCTCGACGTCGCGGCAGATCTCATCACCGAGCGCACGAAGCTCGTCGCGTTCACGCACGTGTCCAACGTGCTCGGCGTGATCAACCCGGTCGCCGAGCTGGTCGCGCTGGCGCGTGGCGCCAGTGCCCTCGTGCTCCTCGACGCCTGCCAGTCGGCACCGCACCTCCCGCTCGACGTGAAGGCGCTCGACGTCGACTTCGCGGTGCTGTCCGGCCACAAGATGCTCGGCCCCACCGGCATCGGCGCGCTCTACGGCCGGCGCGAGCTGCTCGAGATCATGCCACCGTTCCTCACCGGCGGCTCCATGATCACCACCGTCACCACCACCGAGGCCGAGTACCTGCCGCCGCCGCAGCGGTTCGAAGCGGGCACCCAGCGCGTGTCGCAGGCGATCGCGCTCGCCGCGGCCGCCGACTATCTGACCGCGGTCGGAATGCCGCGGATCGCTGCGCATGAGGCCGCGTTCGGCCGCCGGCTGGTCGACGGGCTCGGCGCGATCGACGGCGTCCGCGTGCTCGGCGCCGGGATCGACCTGCCGCGGGTGGGACTCGCGAGCTTCGACGTGGCCGGCATCCACTCGCACGATGTCGGGCAGTTCCTCGACGACCTCGGCATCGCCGTGCGTGTCGGGCACCACTGCGCCCAGCCGCTGCATCGCAGGCTCGGCGTCACCTCGTCGACCAGGGCGAGCACGTACCTCTACACGACGGATGCCGAGGTGGATGCCGTCATCGCCGGCGTCCAGGGCGCAATCGACTTCTTCCGGAGGGGCGCATGAGCGACCTGCAGAACCTGTACCAGGAGCTCATCCTCGACCACTCCCGCACCCCGCACGGGTACGGCCTGCGCGGCGAGATCGCGGCGCAGTCGCATCAGCTGAACCCGACCTGCGGCGACGAGGTCACCCTGCAGGTGCACCGCGCGACCGACGGCAGCGTCGAGGCCATCGCGTGGGAGGGCCACGGCTGCGCCATCTCGCAGGCATCCGCGTCGCTCCTCGCAGAGCTGGCCGAGGGACTCACGGTCGACGACCTCGAGGTGCGGATCGCCGCCTTCCGTGAGGCCATGCGCTCGCGCGGCAGGATCCAGCCCGACGAGGAGCTGCTCGGCGACGCCGCCGCCCTCGGCGGGGTGTCGAAGTACGTCGCCCGCGTGAAGTGCGCGATGCTCGCCTGGGTCGCCGCGGAGGATGCCCTCTCGAAGGGCTGAGCGGCCGATCGCCACGGTTCACTCGTCAGGTCAGAAACACGGGTGTCATGTCATCCTGCCTCGATCACCTGACAGGTGTGCATCCGATCTGACAGGCGTACCCGGCAGGATGGACTCATGTCCGTCCACCTGACGCCCCTGCCCGCCGAGCGCTTCGCCGCGTGGAAGACCATGACGCGGGCGAGCATCATCCGGCGGAACCGAGCCTCTGGCATGCGCATCGGCGCGGATGCCGTCGCCTTCGCAGACCGGTTCGTCGCGGAGCTGCTCCCCGACGGGCTCGCCACGCCGACCACCCGCATCCTGTCGATCGTCGACGACGGCCGTGAGCTCGGAACGATCTGGCTGGGCGTCAACGGCGAGAGGGTGTTCCTCATCGATCTCTCGATCCGCGAGGAGCTCGCGGGCGGGCAGCGCGACGAGCTGTTCTCGTCGATCGCCGACTTCGCCCGCGAGCACGGCGCTGAGAAGATCTCGATCGGTCTGTTCCCGCAGGACGCGGCCGCCCGCGGCCTCATCGAGGGCCGCGGGTTCGAGGTCGCGTCGATCCAGATGATCCTCGAGCCGATCCCGGAGCGCGACGACGCCGCGCGCATCGACGTCGTCCCGATGACTGCAGAACGGTACACGGACTACGCGGAGCACTCGGTGGCTGCTTTCGCCGAGGACCTCGCAGCCTCGGGCAGGTACTCCGGTGACGAGGCCGTCGCGGAATCCCGGCGTCAGTTCGCGGCGGAGCTGCCCGACGGCGTCGCCTCCGAGGGGCAGGAGCTGTTCACGGCATCCGTCGACGGCGTCGAGGTGGGCATCCTCTGGATCGGGATGCGCAGGCGAGACGGCCGTCCGCACGCGTTCATCCTCGACGTCGAGGTCGTCGAGGACCAGCGTCGCAAGGGCTACGGCCGCGAGCTGATGCACGCCGCCGAACGCGAGGCGCGCCGGCTGGGCGCCGGCTCGATGGGCCTGCACGTCTTCGGGTTCAACACCGGCGCGATCGACCTGTACGAGCGGCTCGGGTACCGGCGGGTCGAGGAGAGCCTGGCGCTCGCGCTCTGAGCCCACGGGTCCGCGTCATCCGCCGTCATCCGCCGTCATCCGCCGTGCTCCCCGGGAATAGCCCGGGCTCCCTGACGTTGGGGCGAGCATGACAACTCTCGGAATCATCGGTGCAGGACACATCGGCAGCCAGGTCGCGCGGGTCGCGGTCGCGAACGGATACGACGTGGTGATCGCCAACTCGCGGGGGCCGGAGACGCTCTCGGGACTCGTCGCCGAGCTCGGTCCGCAGGCGCAGGCGGCGACCGCGGAGGACGCGGCGCGCGCGGGTGACGTCGTGGTCGTGACGGTACCGCTCGGCAGGATCGACCAGCTTCCCGCCGAGCTTCTCGCCGGCAAGATCGTCCTCGATACGAACAACTACTACTTCGAGCGCGACGGCCACATCGAGGCGCTCGACAAGGGGGAGACCACGACGTCGGAGCTGCTGCAGAAGCACGCCCCCGGCGCGAAGATCGCGAAGGCGTTCAACCACATCCTCGCCTCCGACATCACGACCGGCGGCACGCCGGCAGGGACTCCGAACCGCCGCGCGCTCGCCACCGCGGGCGACGACGCAGAGGCTGTCGAGTTCGCCACGCGCTTCTACGACGAGGCCGGATTCGACACCGTGAACATCGGCCCGCTGAGCGAGTCGTGGCGAGTGGAGCGCGATCGCCCGGCGTACGTCGCCCGCCAGAACGCGGAGGAGCTCGCCGCGAACCTGGCGATCGCGAACCGACTGCCGTGAGCCATGTGCGCTGAGCCTTCTGCGTGAGTCGCCTGCCCTGGGCCGCCGCCCCGGGCAGGCCGCTGCAGCTCTCGGACGGCGATCGATTCTCGCCCGCCTGTCGCGGGGGCGATACCGGTACGCTCGTGGAGAGGAGGTAGCGGTGGGACGAACTGCGGATGCCATCGCCGAAGGCGTTGCGATCGCGACCGCTGCCGCGCGCCTCGCCGTGAAGAATCACATCCTCGTCGGCACGATCGCCGAGGACGGGATCTTCGACACCGACAAGTACATCGCCGACACGCGCGAGGCGCTGCGGGCGATGGCCGAGGAGTCGGAAGAGGCGGAGCGGACGCTGACCGAGCTGCGCAAGCGCGCCCGCGGCCGGCACTCCGACCCGTCCGGAACCCACGACTACCGCGATCGCGACGTGCGCAACCTCCGCCGGCGCGCCAAGCAGTCGCACGGCGTCGCCACGAAGCTGCGCGAGGTGATGGAGAACCGGGAGGCTCTCGGCGTCATCGTCGAGGAGGCGCGGGAGGCGGCCTGGGCGGACGTGCGTCACAACCTCGACCGCCGGCTGCGCGTCGAGGGCATGCGACCGGACCAGGATCCGGACTACGACCGGATGCGCGAGGCGCGGATGCAGGCGCTGCGGCTCGTCGATCTGCAGGCGCTCTCGTCGTCGCAGAAGGCCAAGGCCAAACGGCGCAAGAAGCTGGAGAAGGCAGAGGCCAAGGGGAGGTAGCCCCGATTCGCGCCCGCGTCGAGTCTGTTGTAGGCTGTTCCACGGCCCGTTCAGCGGTCCAGGAGCGCCCGTAGCTCAATGGATAGAGCATCTGACTACGGATCAGAAGGTTAGGGGTTCGAGTCCCTTCGGGCGCACACTGTGTTGAGACAGTATTGAAACCCCCGTCGCGAAAGCGGCGGGGGTTTTGCTGTACCCGGTGCCACTTGATCGGGGTATCGGTCGGTGATCACCGAACGCTCACAGCAGGCTGCGGATCGCCGGGTCGCGGTGCGCCACCTCGGCCGCCGTCGACACGATGACCCGGCGCATCGCAGCGACCGCTGCGGCGGGTGTCACGTCCGCACGGTGCGCGAGGCTCACCGTGCGGGTCATCAGCGGATGGGTGAGGCGGGTCGCTCGCAGCTCGGGCCGGTCGAGCAGCACCATGGCCGGCACGACGGCGACTCCCACGCCGCGCTCGACGAAGCGGAGCACCGCGTCCATCTCGGCGCCCTCCAGCACCGGCGAGGGCGTGAGTCCGGCTGTGCGGAAGGCCGCGTCCGTCGTGGCGCGCAGCTCGTAGCTCTCGGCGAACGCGATCAGGGGAAGCCGGGCGAGCTCGTCCAGGTCGATCGCAGGCTCGTCGGAGATCGCAGGGGCCGAGGCGGATGACACCACCACGAGCTCCTCGGCGAGCAGCGGCATCCGCGTGAGACTCACGCCGGGCATGCCCTGTCCAGCCGACTCGGTGATCAGCGCGATGTCGACCGCGCCGACCGCGAGCTCCTCGATCAGCAGTCGAGAGCCGCTCTCGGTGAGGTGCAGGTCGACGCCGGGATGGGCGGCATGGAAGGCGCTGATGGCCTCGGCGACCAGGCTGATGCACAGGGTGGGCGGGGCGCCGAGGCGGACGCGACCCCGCCGCAGTCCGCGCAGGTCGCCCATCTCCTCGCGGATGGATTCGGCCTCAGCGAGCATCCGCTGCGCGCGGGGGAGCAGCGTCTCGCCGGCAGCGGTGAGCGCGATGTGCCCGCGTGCCCGGTGGAACAGCTCGGCGCCGAGTTCACGCTCGAGAGTCGAGATCTGCCGGCTCAGCGAAGGCTGGGCGAGATGCAGGCTCTCGGAGGCCCGGGTGAAGTGACCGAGTCGTGCGACCTCCGCGAAGCCGCGCAGCTGCTCGAGGTTCATGCCCGCAGTCTATCGATTCAAGTGGAACAATGCATTGGAGTTATCGGCCTGCCCTTCTTAGCGTTGAACTCATGAACGAACGTCAGATCTCCACCACCGTCCTCGTCATCGGGACGGGAGGCTCCGGGCTGCGCGCCGCGATCGAGGTCGCCGAGCACGGCATCGACGTCCTCGCCGTGGGCAAGCGTCCCCGGCAGGACGCGCACACGTCCCTCGCCGCCGGCGGCATCAACGCCGCGCTCGGGACGATGGATCACGAGGACTCCTGGCAGCAGCACGCCGCCGACACGATCAAGGAGAGCTACCTGCTCGCCAATCCGCACACGGTCGAGGTCGTCACGCAGGGCGCCGAGCGCGGCATCCGCGATCTCGAGCGCTGGGGCATGGACTTCGCACGGGAGGACGACGGACGCATCTCGCAGCGCTTCTTCGGCGCGCACACCTTCCGCCGCACCGCGTTCGCCGGCGACTACACCGGGCTCGAGATCCAGCGGACGCTCGTCGCGAAGGCCGAGCAGCTCGAGGTGCCGATCCTCGATCACGTCTACATCACGCGGCTCCTGGTGCGCGACAACGTCGTGTTCGGCGCCTACGGCTTCGACCAGGCCGACGGCACGCGCTACCTCATCCATGCGGATGCCGTGATCCTCGCCGCCGGCGGACACAACCGCATCTGGCGGCGCACCTCGTCCCGCCGAGACGAGAACACCGGCGACTCGTTCCGGCTCGCGGTCGACGCCGGTGCGCGGCTGCGGGATCCGGAGCTCGTGCAGTTCCACCCTTCCGGGATCATCGAGCCGGAGAACGCGGCCGGCACGCTGATCTCGGAGGCCGCACGCGGCGAGGGCGGCATCCTGCGCAATGCGCTCGGCGAGCGGTTCATGGCGAAGTATGACCCCGAGCGGATGGAGCTGTCGACGCGTGACCGCGTCGCGCTCGCCGCATACACCGAGATCGCCGAGGGCCGAGGCACTGAGAACGGCGGCGTCTGGCTCGACGTGTCGCACCTGCCGCGCGAGACGATCATGACCCGGCTGCCGCGGGTGTACCAGACCATGATGGAGCTGCAGATGCTCGACATCACCACCGACCCGATCGAGATCGCGCCCACCGCGCACTACTCGATGGGCGGCGTGTGGGTGCGCCCGGAGGATCACCGGACCGACGTCGACGGGCTCTACGCGATCGGCGAGGCGTCGAGCGGACTTCACGGCGCGAACCGTCTCGGCGGCAACTCTCTGATCGAGCTGCTGGTCTACGGGCGACTGGTCGGGCAGGCTGCGATGGCGCACGCGGCGGGGCTCGACGCGCAGCGGCGGTCAGCGGATGCCGTGGCCTCCGCGCGCGCGGAGATCGACGGCCTGCTCGCGGCCGATGGGCGCGAGAATGTGCGGGCGCTGCAGCGGGCGATCCGGAACACCATGACGGCGCACGCCGGTGTGGTGCGCTCGGAGGAGGGGCTGCTGGCAGGGATCGCGGAGCTCGACGCGATCGAGGCGCGGATGCAGGACATCGGCATCCACCCCGACATCGCCGGCTTTCAGGACCTCGCGCACGCCTTCGATCTCAAGGCGTCGGCTCTCGCGGCGAGGGCGACGCTCGAGGCCGCGCTCGTGCGACGCGAGACCCGCGGATGCCACAACCGCAGCGACTATCCGGACACCGATCCCGCGCTGCAGGTGAACCTGGTCTGGTCTCCGGTCTCGGGGGTCACACGCGAGGAGATCCCGCCCGTCCCCGCGGAGATCGCCGAGCTCATGCGCGACGTCGACACGGCCGGCAAGCTCGTCGAGTAGCTCAGTCCTCGGAGTCCGCCTCGTCGCCGGCGGTCGACTGCTCTCCGCCGACGACGCCGATCCCGACCGCCTGATGGTCGGGCTCGGGGTCTTCGCGGTGCTCCGGCGCCTTCGGCTCCTCGGCCGGCTCCTTCTCGGTGCTCGGCTCCTCGAGCTGCTCGGTCGACGGCACCTCCGCGGCGGGCGCCTCCTCGGACGTCGACGCGGCCTCGGGCAGTGACTGGTCGGCCTGCTCGGCTGGGTGGGGGGTCTGGGGCGTCGTGTCGGACATGTTGGCTCCTTCGTCTCGCGATGCGTCCGGATCAGGATGCCGCTCACACCGCTGGCAGCCCAGGGGCTTGACGGCACGTCCGTCCGCACTCCCG
>NZ_JADIJR010000044.1 GCF_017355365.1 Microbacterium sp. SD291
TCTAGGCGATCAGCCGCATACCTCGCCGTCATCGTCAGCAGATGTTCGCGCACACGAGCCCTCTGACTCAGAAGCAGATAGCTCTGTGCGACGTAGCTGGCGACCGTTTCGCGGCTGAACGTCGAGTTGAACCGATACGCGAGATCAGAGACGATCGTGGCTACGCCGGGTGGGAGCGCGGTGGCCGCAGGCGCCGGGGCTGCGGGCTGTATCGATTCGCTCGCCAGCAGTCGCCCAAATCGCACCCAGGCATCGACCGTCGGTGTCGCAACTCCGTCGAAGTCACGAAGCAGCCCTGTCATCCGTAGCGACGTGAGCGCCGCATCGACGACTCCAACATCGAGCGCCAACTCGGCAGGGATGTCACCGATCGGCACTTCGGATGCGAGTGCACTGAGAACTCGAAGGGTGTCGGGGTTCCCCAACACCGAGACCTGCGCGGCGCGATCCCGAGCTGACTGCTCGTCCAGTGGTCGACCGACGCGGTGTTCTGCGCGATCATTCACCGGAGGAAGTCCTCAACTGCGCTGCGTCGCGAAGGACTGACGGACAACCAGCCGAGCTTTCCGTCCTGCTGCCGGGTGAGGAACTCGTCGTCGAGCAAGATTCGGACGTGGTGGGTGACGGTCGGCTGCCTCAACCCCAGAACGTCTGCAAGCTGACCGACGGTCGCGCGCTCGTCAACTGACCCGAGGATGATGCTGAGGATCTGCAGACGTGTGGGGTCGGCGACAGCTCTCAGCGTGCGCGCCAGTTCCTCGGCGGCTCCCCGATCCAGAGCAGCGCCGACGCGCGGCTTGGCTCCGGGCTGAGAGGACATGCAGTCGAGTCTACGGCTCGGCAGGAGTGCGAATCTGTGTCGGCCAGCGACGTCAAGTCAGGCTGCCGAAGGCGGCGGATCTGGGTCGAGCACGTCACCTCTCGCCTCGGCCGCGTGACGTTGGCAGAGTGTCGATACCCACATTCTGATCACGTACTGCCGCGCCGGAGCCCCGCATACCTCGCACGTCTCGGTACTTTCCCACTCAGCCGCACGCACCGCGTCCGTGAACGCCTGATCGAAGTTCGATGGGTCATCGGACGGGTCGGCATAGAAGCTCAGGGCGCCAAACTTCGACTTCACCTGCTGCACGATGTAGCTCGGAGCGATGACGGACAGGGTCGCATCGAGTGTCGCCAGCAGCGGGTACCAGCCGGCACCGATTTCCAACTGTTCTGGCCAGCCTGGAGCGATCCGAGCAAGGAGGCCGCGGAGTTCAGGCGGATATTCCTCGGTCATGTCAACTCTCTCGTTCCGTGATGGCATCGGTATCCGCGGGCTCAACGAGCCTCTCGCGCTCCGTTTTGCCCGGGTGACGCGCGGCTTCTCGGGCCTGTTGGCGACGCCGCGACCGCTCGCGAAACTCACGTCCTACACGCAGGCTACGCATGACGCCGTTGTCGAAGCTGATCATTCCTCGGCGACGCCATTCGATTGCCGCGTGGCCGCGGAAGCCCGCGACGGCGCGGCGCCGCTGTATGAAGTCCAGGTTTCGTGGCAGGGGTCCGGGGAGCCCGTCCGTGTCTGGCAGAAGGTATGTGAAGAGCTCTGCAAAGGTCGGGCCTGCTGTCGTGCGGCGGCGAGTTTGGGCGATGAAGATCGCCGCGGCCAGCGCCCATTGCTCTGCCGTGTCGTCGCCGGTGAAGTCCTCAAACATGAAGACCCACTCGGCTGGCGGCGGCGCATCGATTTCTTGCCACCAGATCGGGTACGACTCGAGCATCTCAACCATCACAATCGCGGTCGCTTGCACGGGCCTTCCCGCGACGCGACCGCCTGTCATCGGGATGGGCAGCACACGTGCAGGGGAGAGCGGAGCGATCCGACGAGGACGAGATTGTTTCGTATGGCCTTCGAAATTATGCCATACCGATTAGGCCATACGAGGAGTGGCCCGTCGCGACGCTTGGTAGGTGGCCCGACGGAACGATGAGATTGAAGCGGAGTGGAGTGCGTACTCCCAGCGCTTCGCGACCTCACTTCGTTCTGCGCGGGAGCGTGCTGGGCTGAGTCAGGAAGATGTGGCATACAGGTCGGGGCTCACGCGCTACACGTATCAGAAGTACGAAAAGGGAGAGTCGCGCCCAGGGAACCCGGCGAACCCGACGCTGAGGACCCTTCTTGCGCTTTCGCAGGTGCTTGGTACGCCTCTGGGTGATTTAATCCCGGACGGCGCCCCGGATCTCCGCAGCCGCTAGGTCACGGCAGCGCCAACTCATCTGGTTCCAGGGGATATCTTCGGGTCACGCTCAGTCGAGAGGTGCCCTCAGTGTGGCCTCGTCTGAGCCCGTCCAGTATTCGTGGCGAAACGTGTCGGAGCAGGCATGCCCGTTGAGTGCCGGACGCGACGATGAGCGCGCGATCTTGCGGGCATAGAGCGTTCTTGGCGCTCGTGGTTCGCCTGAGCCCCGCAGCGTAGAGGACCGCGCGGTGCGCGTGACCGATGACGGCGCCCGCCCAGTCGTGCAAGCGCTCGTTTACGGTTGCACCCAGCGTGTTTGCTATTGCGTTTGCGAAGCCATCGATCTGCGGTAGTGCCGATCGCGACACCTGAAGGACGCCGCGGAGTATTCGCGGGCTCATGGCGACTTCGACAACTCTCACTACTTCGGGATAGCCACACAACATCACCTCCTCGAACGTGGTCGGTGCAGTCAGGCCGAGCCGCTGGGCACGGTCCTCGAGGAAGGTGCCGCCGTCTCCTCCTTGGGACCATGCGAGTACCGCCGCGGCCGCGAGATTGTATTCGCCGGTATGCAAGGAAATGCCGCGTTCCCACAATGATCCACGAAGGGTCAGTTCTGCGCGGCTCGCGGGCGCTCCGACAGGGACCTTGACGGACAGGCCCCTGAGGGTCCAGCGGCTATGGTGCAGGCAGAGAGGGCCTGTTCTGGCTCGGGTGGTGGTTTCGAGACCGCCGGCACATTCCAGGCAGGCGGTGCGTGGTTCGGCAAGCGTGCGGCACCGCGAGCACTTTTGAGGCTTCCAGCGCGGATGACCGCAGCGAGTCCACATCCCGTGATCCTCGAACGACACCTCGAATGCGTCGTCCGGCAAGCTGCAGAGCCGCGCGAGGGCGACCGCGATACGTGGATCGCTTTCGCTCCATGTTGAACGCCCAGCCTCTCGGATCAGTATGCGGCGAATCTCCCCAACCCCCAGGCAGTGTGTCTGGGCGAGGCGCCCGACATACCCGCTGACCGTCTCGGCGACCACCGGGGCGACATAGATGGGAAGGGTACGCATCGCGCCTATCGATGGCGTTGAGGTTGGTCGCGCCGCGTCGGCAGTGGACGACGAGCGTCGTCGTGGCGCAGAAAGACCGCTCGAATGCGAGGGACATTGTCACGAATCAGGACGCCAAGTGCCCCCATCTCAAGGGATCGCCCGTGCCGTAGGGGCTTGGTTGCTGAATCGCCCAGTCGTAGTTCGCGACCGGAGGCCTGGAACATCCCGTGCACGGAGCTGAGTCGGTGCCGTGATCGCGACGCGACTGCCATCGCAGCTGCCTCGACCATCGCGGCGACGGGGAGGTGCCCGATCTGTCTGTTGCGAAGGAACGCCTGCGCCGAAGCCACCGTGAAGAATGCGGTCAGTTCGACAGCTTCAGGATAGAAGTCACGCATCTGCTGGTCGGCGCCGCCGGTGTATGGAGCACCATCGACGAGTTCACGGTAGGTCGAGATGATCTCGCAAGCGAGCTCGATCTCGCCCGTGTCGAGGCCGATCCCACGCGCCCAGAGGGTTCCTGTCAGACATCTTTCCGCGCGGGCATACGCGACGGGGATCCCAATCGCCTCGTCGCGTCCGTCGTAGTGCCAACGCTCGTGGCGTGCGCAGAAAGCGCCGGCCCGAGATTGGACCTCGACATTCATACCGCGTGCGCACCGCCGACACATCGTGACCGGCTTGGGAAGCGCGGAACAGCGCGCGCATTGCGCGTGGGCCCAGTTGTTGTGGATGCAGCGGCTGAAGAGTCGGTTGGTGGTGTCATCTCGGTCGAACCAGTTCGCTGGCAGATCGTCGAGTTGCGCGACCACGTCGGGCGCGGCCTCCGGCGTTGTCCGCAACGGAAGCCCCTTTTTCGACTTACGGATGGCGGTCCAGAGTTCCCCGGCTGTCAGAGAATTGCGTTCGACGAGCCTGCTGTAAAGGCTCCGCACGGTTTCGCCCGGGAACGGGCTGACCGTCGCCGGCAGCACTCTCATCGGCCAGCCTTCACCCGTCGCCCTCGTGGTCGTCGTGTGCTCTGTGCCGCTTCGCCGGCTACGCGATCTTCGAGCCGCCGTATCGTCTCGAGAACCACCAGGAGATGGTCTAGGTCAAGTTGTTCGGAACGATCACGAATCGCATCGCGAGCGCAGCGCCGGATCGCCTTGGCCATGCGGCCCAGCGATCCTCGCGAGATTTCGCGAAGCTCCGCGGCAATCTTCAGAATGTCGCCTTCAGGCTGGCGGATGAGACAGAGCGAGTCTTCAAGTTCAGTGAGGACTCTTCCCCAGACCGCAGCTCCCTCGTTTGTTGCAACGTCATATTCGTCGAACTGGACAGTCTCAAATCTGGCCATGATCTGTTCTCCCCGCGACCCCCAGAAGAGCCCGTTCTGCGCGACGTTCACTCCGGCGTAGATCATCGTTCCGGGGCAGCGTTCCGAGAGTTCTTTGAGCGCATCCGCCGCTTGTTCGCTCGCGCGATAGCGCAGATCGAGGCGATGGATGTCGTCGATGATGACGATCTCGGTCTCACAGGCCCGCATCACGTTACTCACCCGGCCCAGCAGCGTTTCGTAGGACGCTGTCTGAGAGAAGGGGAGCGCGTAGAATTCCGCGAGCTTCTTCATCATCGTCTTCTCGGTCGCGTGTGTGGGCACCTGAGCGAAGGCGACGGGGATCAGGTCCTTTCTTCGTGTACCCGCACGTTCTCGCCGAGCTCGTTCATATGCTCGCCCGAATTCTTGGACGGCCGTCGTCTTCCCCATGCTGGGTCGTCCGGAGATGACTACTCCGGATTTGCTGGCGTCGGGCGAGCGATTGTCGGCCATCGCACTGCTGGCTGCCGCAACGAATCTCCGAAGTGAGGGTGTGGCGATACGAGCACCCACCGACATGAAGCGCTCGCGAGCGATGTTGTAGATGGCTCGATCCGATGCGGCCATCTCCTCATACTCGCTCATGGTGCAAGGCGCGGGTCGTGGAGCATCGAACTCGACGAACTCCCGCCATCCTTCCTTCGTCGTGTAGTCGAAGTTCACCGTCGGGGCATCGAAGTCGAACTGGGCGAGCAACTCGTCGAACATCACTCAGTTCCTTCCGCTTGACGCGTGAGCCCGAACGGAGGCGCCACCGGCCAGCTGGATGCAGCCTCTTCGGTCGAGTCGTCGCTGCTGGTCGGCGCGATCTCTCGCTCCGAGTCCGTAGATGCTGGGGAGAGCGTCGCCAACTGGTTGGTGATCCCGAGAGGATCGGTCATGTTCGACTTCGCGCGCTTGCGCTCGCGTGAGGTCAGGGACTTGTTGCCGGTGCTCATGAAGCGGCGGAGGACCTCGTTCAGGTCGTCATTCGTCGGCGCTTCCTCACCGCGCGCTGCGGCTTGTGCGCGTGCGATTCGCCAGATCTCGTCGGCCATCGGCATGTTCGAGTAGGGCGATCGCCAGTTGAGGGGGATGAACTCATCCTCGAGTTGGAGCCAGACGATCATCGGGTTGTATGGATCGACGTGAATCGGCCATTGCCCCGCGTGCCGGCGATCGGGCGACCGCTTGTTGCGCAGGTTACCCAGCGCTTCGGAGTCGTACCGTCGGAGATCGAGGTTCACTCCGTAGTGATGGATTCCACGCCATTTCTTCGGGAGCAGTGCGATGTAGTGATCGGCGGTGAGCGGGATCAGCAGCTCGGGGACAGCTTGTCGGTATGCGCTCACCATCTGATTCGGGCTGAGCTTGAACTTCGGGTGGCGTGGGTCCCGTAGTGAGCCGTGGGGGCGGTTCTGCCAAATCGCCGCGATCCAGTCTTCGAGCAGCTCCTGCAGTTGTTCGAGCGTGAGCAGCCGGTCGGTCGGGAACCTCTCGTCGCCGCGCATGTCGGCGCTTTCGCCGAGAAACGAGACCACGTACTGCGTGAAGCGGTTCTTGATCGTGCGGAACATGCGCTCGATCTTTGCCTTTTGGGTAGGCGTGTATGCCGCCGCGAGGTTCAGGGAGATGCCGAGTGTGCGACATGCATCGGTGAAGTGTCTCGACACATAGGATGCTCCTCGGTCGGTGGTGATCGTCTCGGGGAAGATGTACTGTTGCGCGTCGCGTGCGTCCTCGAAGCGTTGCGCAATGAGGTCGTCGTCTCCCACCCAGGCTTGGGCGATATTTCGACGGTTGGCGCGAACGCCCTCGGGCCGGTAGGCGTATGGAACGAGTGCGCGGGCGAGCAGGACAACGAGATCGATGCTGCGAGTGCCGATCGTCACGATCGCGCCCGGAACACTTCGCGAGCACTCGTCGAGCAGGATCGTGAGGTCAGGGCGCACCTGTTCCCCGTCGCAATCAACGAGGATCTCCATCGGCGTCGTGTCGATGAGTACCTGCTCGCCGGGGCGCATGCCGGTCCGGTTGCCGAACACGTGGCTGGGCTGGTTCGCCGTCGTCCTGCGCGTGCGCGCCGTTCCGAATGTGTGCCGTCCGGCTTCCAACCGTTCCACTAGGCGATAGACCGTTGCCCTGCTGGGCACGTCAACCGCGCCTTTTCCATACCGAGTTTCGAGATCGCGCTCTACCATCCAGATCAGACGGTCGGCCGTCCCAGTCGACGCTCGAGTCTGACCGTCCATCGCGGAGACGATCGCTTCGATGAGACGCGGATCCTGTGTTGATCGAGGCCTGTCCGCCATCCCGAATCGGCGCCGGTCAAGAAGCCCAGCGACGCCGAACTCGTCGAGAGCGGCAAGCTGCCGCGTCACCTTTATCGCGTTGTAGTCCGTTCCAAGTCGACGATTCACATTGTCGACGGTCACCTGGTAGGCAGGCGTCTTCTTCGTCCCGGCTTCAAGGAGGTCCGAGAGTCGGTCGAGTTCTTCGAGCCACACGTCCACGACTTTGCGGTCCGCGGGTGGGAGCTCGTCAAGGACACCCAAATCCAACACGTCGGTCGTCGACCGCACTGTTGCCGGCTCGCCGCGTTCAGCGAGATCGGCGTTCAGTACCTCGAGATCCTCACCCATCTCGGCGTTGCGCAGCGTGGTGTAAGTCGCTCGGACAGCGACGACTTGCAGGTCTTCGTCGTTCCATCTCACCAAGTCGCCGGGATGGACGATCATCGGTCTGGCCCGAATCGGACTACGGCGGACATGCTCAGCGGACGGCTGAGATCGCATCGAGCAATGTCGGACCATATGAGGGCGTATGCCGCTCCGAGTGCACTGTTTGGCGCGTCGCCTAGGAGCGCGACGAGGTCAACAAGTCGGATCGCGCCGGAATCCGGCAGATCCCTGAGAGCCACGCCCTCGAGCCACTGCGGGTCGCGGTAACGCAACAGGAACCTCAGGTTCTGTTGCGTCGCTCCGGGTAGATCGTCGAACACGAGGTAGTCCCATCCCAGAGCGGCCGCCATCCGCCGAGTGAGCTCGAACTTCGCCGCATCCTCCGGTTCGATCTCTGACCTTTCCCTCACGTCGACGAGAAGAGCAGTGCCGTCCTTGCGGCGAACGAAGTAGTCAGGGGCATGTCGGCGTTTCGGGTTGCGCCAGTGAATCCACATTGGTTGGCTCGACACCGACTCCGCACTCCGGGTTCGATCGAGACTCATCAAGAACGCCCGCTCCCAGAAGGACTCAAAGGGCACGTGCTGGCCGGTCGAGGCAAGCCAGAAGCGGCCTTCAACGTTGCGCTTGTGTGGGTAGTCGGGAAATTTCCGGACGGGTGCCGTCTCCTCGAAGGCGATCGACCCTGCGTCGGCTGGTGTCACTTCTCGAGCGAACCCGTGAAGCGAGTATCGAATTGTGGCCGCCAGGGCGTTCGTTCCATCGATCGCCTGAAGCCAGTTGGTCGTCAGCGTCATTGCGGACTCCGTTCGGCCCCGGAGTCCTCGGAGGTGTTCCGCGGTGCGGGTCCTGACTTGACCGGCAAGTTACTCCGCTGTTCGGCGCGGAGCCGACAACACGCCGCCGATCTACAACTCGGGCGAGAATCTACAACTCCGACGCGACGTTCTACAGGTAGATGAGATTTCTACAGATCCGGTGAGACAGGACAACTCGGGCGAGAGCGAAAGTTTCCGTGATCAAACCGTTGCATTCGTTACCTCGCCGTTATATGATGATCACACGGTGAATGTTTGCTGTGGCATCCACCGCATGTGATTGCAGGACACTCTTGGTGCAAGGGACAAGGGCCGGTCGGGAGCCTCTCCGACCGGCTCTTACTGCGTCCCGGTACGCTGTCTCTCATGACCGATCGCAAGCTCGCCCTGGAGGCGTGGGAGAGTCTCTTCCGCGCGCAGCACGAGCTGTTCACCGAGATGGTCAAGGACTTCGACGACGCCCACCTGTCACAGGCCGAGTACGACGTGCTGCTCACCGTCACCCGCTCCCCCAGCAGGACCGCACGACTGCGTGACGTCACCGCGAACATGCTCATCAGCCAGCCCAGCGTCTCCCGCCTCGTCGACCGTATGGTCACCCGCGGGCTCGTCGCCAAGTGCGCCGACCCCGACGACGGGCGCGGCGCGCTGATCAGTGCGACGGATGCCGGCACGCGGGCGTTCCGCACCCTCGCGATGGTGCACGGACGCTCGATCGCCGACCGGATGTCGCATCTCGAGGACGACGAGCTGCGGGCACTCCGCGATCTGGCCGAGAAGCTGCGCCGCGGCTGACCTGGCGCTCGACGGCGCGTGGATATCTGGCAGGGTGGAGCCTGAACGCCCGCGCGACCGCGCCGGCATCGGAGACCGCCCCCTCGGGGGGAACCAGGGAGGTCATTCATGGAGATCGCCGGAATCGTCGGCATCCTCGTCATCGTCGGCATCGCCGTCGCAATCGCAGTCGTCCTGCTGCTCATCCTGCTGCTGTTCGCGCGCAGCTGGATCAAGGTCGCCCGCGCCGACGAGGCCCTCGTCATCTCAGGCCGCAAGCAGAAGGTGCAGCGCACCGTGATCGCTGCCGACGGCACCACGCACGGCGAGACCGAGGAGTCGCCGGTCACGGTCATCGTGAACGGCAAGTCGCTGGTCAACCCGATCACGCAGCGCCACGAGATCATCTCGCTGCGCTCGCGGCAGGTCTCCCTGAACGCCGAGGCGCAGTCGCTCGACAGCGTGACCCTCAACGTCGACGGCGTGGCGATCGTGAAGATCGGCTCCGACCCCCTCTACGTGCGCCGCGCCGCCGAGCGCTTCGCCTCGCAGGACAAGGCCATCGAGCAGTTCACCACCGAGCAGCTCGAGGGCGCCCTCCGCGGCATCGTCGCCACCCTCTCGGTCGTCGAGCTCATGCGCGAGCGCAAGAAGTTCTCCGACCAGATCGCCGCCGACGTCTCCCAGGAGCTCGCCGAGCAGGGCCTGATCCTGGACTCGTTCCAGATCAAGGGCATCACCGACAAGGTCGGCTACATCCAGTCGCTCGGCGCTCCCGAGATCCAGGCGAAGCGTCAGGCCGCCGAGATCTCGCAGACCAACGCCGACCGTGCGATCAACCAGAAGAACATCGCCAACCAGGAAGCCAACCTGGTCGAGCAGACAGCCCTCGACACGAACACCGCCAACGCGAACGCCGGCATCGGCCGTGCACGCGCCGAGGCGGAGCAGGCCGAGAACCTGACCCGCGCGCAGACCGAGCAGGCCGTGCTCCAGCAGCAGGCGGAGAACAAGCAGGCCCAGCTCGACGCCGACGTCAAGCGCGTCGCCGACGCGCAGCGGTACGAGGCCGAGACCCGCGCCCAGGCCGAGCTGTACACCCGCGAGAAGGCGGCCGAGGCTGCCGCGATCGAGCAGGTCAAGCAGGCGGAGGCCCGCACCCGCATCGCCGAGCAGCAGGCGCAGGCCGACAAGGCGAAGGCAGCCGGTGAGGCAGCAGCCGCGATCGCCCGTGCGACCGGTGAAGCCGATGCGCTGCGCGCCCAGGCTGAAGCCGAGTCCGAGGCGCGGCGTCTGCGCGCCAACGCCGAAGCCGACGCGATCCGTGCCGAGGGCGAGGCGCGAGCCGCCGCCGTCGAGGCCGAGGCGAAGGCCATCGCGTCCAACCAGGACGCGTTCCTGTCGCAGCGGGTCCTCGAGGTGCTGCCGTCGATCATGGCGGAGTTCTCGAAGGGCTACGCCGCGATCGGCAGCGTCTCGATCATCGGCGGATCCGGCGAGGACGGCGCATCCAGGCTGGTCGGCGCCGACAGTGCGATCGCGCTGAAGTCGGTGTTCGACAGCGTGAGCTCGGCGACCGGCATCGACCTCGCCTCGATCATCCAGGGCCAGGCCGTCGGCCGCGGCATCGGAGAGGGCATCGCAGAGGCATCCGCCCCGCTCGCCGTCCGCGTGCCCGAGCCGACCACGCCTCCGCCGCCCGCGGTGACGGCGGCGGCAGCGGAGTAGTCGAAAGAGCAGCACAGCGGATGCCGCGGCCGGATCGGTCGCGGCATCCGCTGTTCTGTCTCTGGCTTCGGCCGTGCATGACTCCTCAGAATCCGGGCGCTCCGTGTCGCCTGCGCCGCTCTGGCACCGCATAGGTCACGGATCTGAGGAGTTGTGAACGCGGCGACTCCGACCGGGCAGACTGGAGGGATGACGCCCGCCGCATTCGACCTCGCAGCGATCGGCGCGGGTCTCTCGTTCGCGGCAGCACTCGACGAGCTCTCGGCGGCGCTGGACGCGAGCGCGTCCGTGGTCGTGAGCGCACCGCCCGGTACCGGCAAGACCACGCTCGTGCCTCCGCTCATGGCTTCGCGGTCCGCTGGTCGCGTGATCGTCACCCAGCCGCGTCGCGTCGCCGCCCGTGCGGCCGCCCGCCGGCTCGCCCACCTCGACGGCTCACCGCTCGGCACGCGCGTGGGTTTCACGGTCCGCGGCGAGCGCTCGGCAGGACCGGACACCCGGGTCGAGTTCGTCACGGCCGGGGTGCTGCTGCGACGGATGCTCGACGATCCGGGTCTCGACGGAGTGGATGCCGTGATCATCGATGAGGTGCACGAGCGCGCGCTCGAGACCGATCTCCTGATCGGCCTGCTCTCGGAGGTACGCGAGTTGCGGGACGACCTCGTGGTCATCGCGATGTCGGCCACCCTCGACGCTGCGCGCATCGCCACAGTCATCGGCACGGATGACGTCCCCGCCCCCATCGTCGACCACGATGTCCCCGCCTTCCCGCTCTCCGCGCGCTGGGCGCCGAGTCCCGTACCCCGTATCGACGAGCGCGGGGTCACCTGGGGATTTCTCGACCACGTCGCGAGCACCGCGGCATCCGCGGCGCAGGAACTGACCCGCCGGGACCCGCAGGCCGATGTGCTGGTCTTCGCACCGGGCGCCCGAGAGGTGTCGGAGATCGCCCTGCGCATCCGCGACGCGAGTGACGCGTTCGATGTGCGGGAGCTGCACGGCCAGATCCCCGCAGCGGAGCAGGATGCCGTGATCCGCGGTCGCACGCCGGACCACCCGCCGCGCATCATCGTCACGACGTCGCTCGCGGAGTCCTCACTCACAGTGCCGGGAGTGCGCCTTGTGGTGGACAGCTGTCTGTCGAGGCATCCGCAGCGCGACGCCGCCCGAGGGATGACGGGCCTGGTCACCACCGCCGCCTCCCGCTCGTCGTGCGTGCAGCGCGCAGGCCGCGCAACTCGCCAGGGTCCAGGCGCCGTCATCCGATGCACCGACGAGCGCTCATACGCGGCCGCCCCTGCCCGGCCGGTGCCCGAGATCGCGGTGACCGACCTCGCAGACGCCGCCCTGCTGCTCGCCTGCTGGGGCGCCCCGGGCGCGGCCGGCCTGCGGATGATCGACCCGCTGCCCGCCGAGAATCTGGCCGATGCCACCGCGGTGCTGCACGGTCTCGGCGCGATCGACGACGAGGGGCGCGTCACCGCCGAGGGCCGCGCCCTGGCTCGGATCCCCACGGATCCTCGGCTCGCGCGTGCTCTCCGCGACGGAAGCCCGGCGGTCGGCAGCCGGCTCGCGGCCGAGGTCGTCGCCGTCCTCGGGGGCGACCTGCGCATCGTCGAGGCCGATGTCTCGCAGGCGCTCGTCGCGCTCAGGGGCGGGCGCACGCCGGATGCCCGCCGATGGCGTGCCGACGCGGACCGCCTCGAGCGGATGGTGCGCCGGACGCCGGGCGTCCGCGCGGATCTCGACGGCGTCGGCCTCGTGATCGCACTGGCCTTCCCTCAGCGGATCGCCCGCCGGGTCGAGCGCTCGGCCGAAGGGGCGACGTTCCTGCTGGCATCCGGAACCCGTGCCGGTGTGCGCGGCCCGCTCGCGGGTGCCGAGTGGCTCGCAGTCGCGGATGTCGCTCGCGCCTCTACCCGTGCCGCCGCAGGTTCGGGCGCGATCATCCGCTCCGCCGCCGCGCTCACCGAGGCGCAGATCGAGCACGCCGCGAGCCACCTGATGACCGACCGCGTCGAGGCGGAGTTCGTCGGCGGCCGCGTCCAAGCACGTCGCGAGCGGCGCATCGGCGCGATCCTGCGGTCGTCGGCACCCGTGCGCGCGTCCGCTCAGGAGGGGCGGGACGCCGTGCGCCGGGCACTCCGTCGAGACGGGCTCGGCATGTTCACCTGGTCCGGCTCCGCGGACGCACTGCGCCGCAGGCTGGCGCTGCTGCGACGGGAACTCGGCGACCCCTGGCCCGACGTGTCGGACACCGGACTGGTCGCGACCCTCGATGCGTGGCTGGCGCCCGAGCTCGATGTCCTGGCGGGCGGCGCCCCCGCGGGGCGGCTGGATCTGTCATCGGCACTGCGCCGCCTGCTGCCGTGGCCGGAAGCGGTGCGTCTGGACGAGCTCGCCCCCGAGCGGCTCGAGGTGCCCAGCGGATCCCGCGTCCGCATCGACTACCCCGAGCCCGACGACGACCCGACCGCCCGGCCTGTGGTCGCGGTGAAGCTGCAGGAGTGCTTCGGCTGGGCGGAGATCCCGCGGCTCGTCGACGGCCGGGTGCCGGTGCTCTTCCACCTGCTGTCCCCCGCGGGGCGCCCGCTCGCGGTCACCGACGACCTCGCCTCATTCTGGTCGGGTCCGTACGGTCAGGTGCGCGCCGAGATGCGCGGTCGCTACCCCCGACATCCCTGGCCGGAGGATCCCTGGGCTGCCGCCCCGACGAAGCACACCAAGAACCGTGTCGCGCGGGACTGACCGATCTGCTACGGCGTCCTCCGGCGGAGCGTCAGCGAGGCGAGCACCAGCGCGCCGAGTGCGAAGGCGACGACCACGAGCAGCGGACCGAACACGTCCCACCCCTCCTCCGCGGCCGTGACGGCGTTGATCGTGTCGATCGCGTAGCTCAGCGGCAGCCAGTCCGAGATCGCGTACAGCACGTCGGGCATCTGGTCGCGCGGCATGAAGAGCCCGCCGAGGATGATCTGCGGGAATACGAGCAGCGGCATGAACTGCACGGCCTGGAACTCGGTCTGCGCGAAGGCGCTCGCCAGCAGCCCGAGAGCGGTGCCGAGCAGGGCATCCACCACCGCCACGAGCCCGAGCTGCCAGAGCGGGCCGTCGACATCGAGCCCGCACACCGCGACCGCGAACCACACCGTGACCGTGGCCTGCAGCAGCGCCATCAGCCCGAACGCGAGCGCGTACCCGAGAATGAAGTCGGCCTTGCCGAGCGGCGTCGTCATGAGCCGCTCGAGCGTGCCGGAACGGCGCTCCCTCAGTGTCGTGATCGAGGTGATCAGGAACATCACGATGAACGGGAACAGTGCGAGGATCGCGCCGCCGAAGCGATCGAAGACGCCTTCCTGGTCGCTGAACAGCCACGCGAAGAGCCCGACCAGCAGGCTCGGCGCGATCAGCATCAGTGCGATCGACCGAGGGTCGTGCCGCAGCTGGCCGAGCACGCGCCCGGCGGTGGCGAACATCCGTCGTCCGTTCATTCTGAGCCCTCCTCTCGCTGCTCGCGTCGCGATCTGCGGGTGTCGCCGGAGAGCTGGCGGTCGCGCTCGATCAGGGTGAGGAACGCGGCCTCGGGATCGGCGGTGCCGGTGTCCTCGAGCAGCGCCGCCGGGGTGGTGTCGGCGATGATCCGGCCGTCGCGCATCAGCAGGAGGCGGTCGCAGCGCAGCGCCTCGTCCATCACGTGGCTCGAGACGATCAGCGTGACGCCGCGATCGGCCAGCTCACGGAAGAGCCCCCAGAGCTCGGTCCGAAGCACCGGGTCGAGGCCGACCGTCGGCTCATCGAGCACGACCAGCTCCGGCGACCCGATCAGGGCGAGGGCGAGCGAGACCCTGATCTCCTGGCCGCCGCTCAGCGAGTCGACGAGCTGGTCGGCCTGCGGCCGCAGCCCCACCTCGTCGAGCACCCGGTCGACGTCACGCTTGGGTGCCTTGAGGAGGGCAGCGAGATACGCGAGATTCTGGCGGACGCTGAGGTCGCCGTACACGGCCGCACCCTGCGTGCCGTACGCGACCCGATCGCGCAGCTGGCGGGATCCACCCGGATGCCCGAGCACCGTGACCTCGCCCGAGGCGATGCGCTGCACGCCGACGATCGAGCGCATCAGCGTGGTCTTGCCGCAGCCGGACGGTCCGAGGAGCCCGGTGATCTCGCCGCGCGGAATCGTCAGGTCGATGCCGTCGAACACGTGCGTCTTCCCTCGTCGCACACGGAGCTGCGAGATCTCGACAGCCGAGTTATTCATCATGTGATGAATTATGCGCCTGCGCGCCCGGCTGCACAAGAGGACGCCGGGCACGGCATACCTCGGGTGGCCGACACGCCACTTGTCGGACCGAATGGCCGCATCCGTCCGACATCTGGCGTGTCGGCCCCCGCGGCGACATGCGACACCGATGGCAGGCACGACCCGGATGCCGCGGCATCCGCCTCTCAGCCGAAGAGGTAGCGCTGCACCGTCGGCCCGACCCTGGCCACGAGCTCGTCGATCGGCGCCGCCGCGATCGGCCCCAGTTTGAGCACATACCGAGTGAGCAGGAGCCCGGCGATCTGCGAGGCGACGAGCGTGGCGCGCAGCTCGGCATCCTCGACTCCGAGCTGCTTGGCGATGCGCCCGATCAGCTCTCGGGTGAGGAAGCCGGCGAGCAGCGGCGTGGTCAGCCTGCTGCCGATCGCGGTGCGCATGAGCATCACGCCGCGGCGGCGCACGTCCGGCTGCTCGAACGCCTCAAGGATGTAGCGGACCATGCGTTCGCCGACCTCGTCCCTGGGGCCGGCGAGAATGCCGGGGACGTCGATGTCCGGTCGGAGGGGGATGCCGATGGCTTCGGCGAACAGGTCTGCCTTGGTGCCGAAGTAGTGGTGCACGAGAGCCGAGTCGAAACCTGCGCGGCCCGCGATCGAGCGGACCGTCGAGCCGTCGTAGCCGTGCTCGCCGAACTCGTCGACGGCCGCCGCGATGATGCGCTCACGCGAGTCGGAGCCGCCACGAGGACGCCCCCGACGCCTCGGCGCACGCTGCTCGGTCATGACGGTCAGCCTACGACCTCGCAGATGCCTCCGGTTTCAGCCTCAGTCGAGCAGGTGGCGCAGATACCGGGAAGGGGAGTCGAGGTACGAGCGCCAGTGGTTCACGAGTTCGAGTTCGCCCCATTCGGCATCCCGGATCCCCCACTCGCCGACCTCGAGTATGCGGGCGCCGGGGAGCGCGGCGAGCACCGGGGAATGCGTCGCGCAGAGCACCTGTCCGCCGTCGCCGACGATGCGCTGGAGCACCGCGATGAGCGCCAGGGTCGACTGGAACGACAGCGCCGCCTCGGGCTCGTCGAGCACGTAGAACCCCGGGCCGTCGAAGCGGCTCTCCAGCAGCGCGAGGAAGGACTCACCGTGGCTCATCTCGTGGAACGGCACGTCGGGCCCGCTCATCGACGGGTTCTCCTCGAGGTACGTGTAGAACGAGTGCATCGTCTCGGCGCGCAGGAAGAAGCCCCAGTGGCTGGAGCCGATCCCCCGCTGGATGCGCAGCCAGTCCGACAGCGGCGACTCTGTGGGCCTGGTGCTGTGCATCGCCTGGCGCGACCCGCCCTCCGGCGAGAGCCCGTAGGCCACGGCGACGCCTTCTACGATCGTGGACTTGCCGCTGCCGTTCTCTCCCACCAGGAACGTCACGCCCGGCGCGAGGTCGATGCCCTCACGCAGGACCTGCGCGACGGCGGGGATGCTAGAAGGCCAGCGGGCATCGGGCGCGGGGGCGTCGCTGTGCGGGCGCACTGACACCACCGGCTGCTCGCGCCGGCGACGGCTGCCCGGCATCCAGATCGAGTCCATCCGCACCTCCCCCGAGGAGGCTACCCGCAACCGCCGACGTGCCGCCCGGTACGACTCAGCACTCGATGACGTTGACCGCGAGGCCGCCCTCGCTGGTCTCCTTGTACTTCGTCGACATGTCCATGCCGGTCTGGCGCATTGTCTCCACGACGGCATCCAGAGACACGTAGTGGCTGCCGTCGCCGCGCAGCGCGAGGCGTGCGGCCGTCACGGCGGTGGAGGCGGCGATCGCGTTGCGCTCGATGCACGGGATCTGCACGAGTCCGCCGATCGGGTCGCAGGTGAGGCCGAGGTGGTGCTCCATCGCGATCTCGGCGGCGTTCTCGATCTGGCGGTTCGTGCCGCCCATGACGGCGGTGAGTCCCCCGGCCGCCATGGCACAGGCGGATCCGACCTCGGCCTGGCAGCCGCCCTCCGCGCCCGAGATGGACGCGTTGGCTTTGAACAGCGAGCCCAGCGCGGTGGCCGTCAGCAGGAACCGGCGGATGCCGCGGCGGCGGTTCGCCTCGGCGACCAGCTCGTCGTCGGGGTCGCTCGACGCCGCGGCCTCGACCGCGCGGTTTCCGTCGAATCCGAGCAGGGCGCTGCCGACCAGCTCGCCGTAGGGGGTGACCGCGTTTCCGGCGCCGAGGCCGGAGTCGGCGAGGAACCGCCACCAGTACATCGCGACCGCGGGGAGGATGCCAGCGGCGCCGTTGGTCGGCGCGGTGACCACTCGCCCGCCGGCCGCGTTCTCCTCGTTGACGGCGAGCGCGAACGCGCCGAGCCATTCGCCGGGGAGCTCGCGATGCCCTTCGGCCTCGGAGGAATCGAGCTGTTCACGGATCGCACCGGCCCGGCGCTTCACCTTCAGGATGCCGGGGAGCACGCCGTCTGCGTGGAGCCCTGCGTCCACGCAGCTGGACATGGCGTCCCAGATGGCGTCGAGCCCGGCCGCGACCTCCTCCTCGGGGCGCATCGCGATCTCGTTGCGCTTGGCGAGCTCAGCGATCGTGATGCCGTGCTCGTCGCACAGCGCGAGCAGCCCTGCGGCGTCCGCGTACGAGTATGGCAGCGGCGCGGTGGCGAGCTTCGCCTCCTCGCCGTCGCGGCGGATGAACCCGCCGCCGATCGAGTAGTACGTCTCCTCCGCGACGATATCGCCGTCGGCATCCCACGCGGTGATGGTCATCGCGTTCGGATGCCCCGGAAGGCGGGTGCGCGGGGCGAACACGATGTCGTCCTTCACGAACGGCACGTCGTGGGTCCCGTCGACGCGGATGGTGGAACCCGACGGGAGGTCGGTCCAGGCCGCGCGGACGTCGGCGGGGTCGCACGATTCGGGGGCGAGTCCGCGGAGCCCGGCGACGACGGCATCCGGCGTACCGTGCCCGATCCCGGTGGCTCCGAGGGAGCCGAAAAGCGTGCAGCCGACGCGTGCGACGCGGGTGAGGCCGCCGGTCGCGGTGAGCCGCTGCGCGAACGCGAGAGCTGCCCGCATCGGTCCGACCGTATGGGAGCTCGAGGGCCCCACTCCGATGGAGAACAGGTCGAAGGCCGAGACGTACGCAGTCACAGCACCAGCGTACGCCCCGGGGTGACGTGTCGGATCGGCTGACGGCTCGCGCCCTTGTCGAGTCGCGCGGCGCCCGGGGCTGTGCGCCGTCGTCCCGTTGTGCGCAGCGCTCGGCGGACGGAGCGCTCAGGGGCGGCCTCCGGCGCCATGCGCCGCGGCGGGCTGCGGGGCGGCGGCGGGGCGGCGGCGGACTGAAGAAAAAGCACAACGGGAGAACCGCGACGGGCGACGGCAACGGTGACGGCGACGGCGACGGGAAGCACGCGACGCGCGACGGGAAGCACGCGACGCGCGACGGACGGCACTCGACGCGCGGCGTGAGCGACCGGCGACGCGCGGTGAGCTGCCGAGCGGCGAGCGGCGAGTTCTGGGCTGCGAGCGGCGAGTTCTGGGCTACCAGCGGCGAGTTCTGGGCTACCAGCGGCGAGTTCTGGGCTGCCAGCGGCGAGCAACCGGCGCGAGAGCTCGGTGGGAGCGGCCGTCGACGGGGTTGCGGGCGGGTCGACCGGCGGCGATCGCGATTGGCACGGTGCGGCGGGGAGCGCACGGCGACGATGGTCACGCAGGCACTGCCTTGACCTCAAGTTCTCACGGGGGTGAAGGAGCCGAGGCTGGGGCGTGGGGTGCGCCATTTCCGGTCGGGGTCCCACCAGGCAGGGCCCCGGATCTGGGGAACACCGCCTGCCATGCGGATCTCCCAC
>NZ_JADIJR010000045.1 GCF_017355365.1 Microbacterium sp. SD291
GGCGCTCCGCTCCCCCCGAGGCTTCGCCCTCTATGTCGGGCTCGACGAGATCAAGGCCGCCGAGGCGGGCGTCAGCCTCCCGCTCCTCGTCGACGCCCTCCGCCGCACGCTCGCCGAGCTGGCCCCCGGCGCCGAGACCCACGCCACCGTCGCCCTCGCCCCGCACGGCTCGGGTGGTCGCGACCTCGACGTCGTGCGCCTCGCCCTGCACGAGCCCGGTGCGATCGCCCGCACCAAGGCCGCGGCCGAGGAGGAGACCGGCACCGAAGAGGGTGGCGTCGTCGTCGACATCTCGCGCAAGCGCGTCCTGATCGACGGAGAGTCAGCCGCCTTCACGTACAAGGAGTTCGAACTGCTCCAGTACCTCGTGCTCCGCGAGGGCCGCACGATCGAGCGCAGCGAGCTCGTCTCGGCGCTGTGGCAGGCGCAGGACGACGAGACCCCGGGCGAGCGCACGATCGACGTGCACGTTCGACGCCTCCGCGCCAAGCTCGGCCGCTACGAGGACATCGTCCGCACGGTGCGAGGGATCGGCTACCGGTTCGACCGGCACGCCGACGTCGTGATCCGCTACGGCCACGGCACCCCCTCGCCCGACCGCTTCTGAGGTCCGCTGTCGGGCGCCCCGCGTAGGGTGGGCGCATGACCCTGACAGCGGATGCCGGTGCGGCCGACGCCGCAACCCCGGATGCGCCGCTCGAGACGGTCTACCGTCCGGATCGGGCGGTCGATCTGCACGCGACGGTCGGCGTGCTGCGCCGCGGCCCCGGCGATCCGACCACGGTCCACGACGGCCACGTCATCTGGCGCGCTCTGCGCACTCCTCTCGGCGCCGCGACCCTCGCGCTGCGCGGCGGGAAGGGTGAGATCAGGGCGACCGCGTGGGGTGCGGGCGCGGCCCACGCGCTCGAGACCGTGCCGGCACTGTGCGGCGCGCACGACGACCCCGCCGACTTCGACGCGTCGCGGCATCCGCTCATCACCGACGCCGCCCACCGCAATCCGGGGCTGCGCCTGACCCGCACCGGAGAGGTGTTCGACGCTCTCGCGTGCGCCATCATCGAGCAGAAGGTCACCGGCCTGCAGGCGTTCGGGGCGTGGCGCGTGCTGGTGTCGCGGTTCGGCGTCCGTGCACCCGGCCCCACTCCCCGGCCGATGTTCGCCGCCCCCTCCGCGGCCGAGTGGCGGCGCATCCCCTCGTGGGCGTGGCATCGCGCCGGCGTCGAACCGCCGCAGTCCCGCACGATCGTCCGCGTCGCGGAGCGCGGCGACAGCATCCGTCGCGCCGTGCTCGCCGCCCCGACCGGCGAGGCCCGCGACCGCGTGCTCACGAGCCTGCCCGGCGTCGGCGTCTGGACGTCGGCCGAGACGCGCATCCGCGCGCTCGGCGATCCCGATGCGGTGAGCGTCGGCGACTACCATCTCGCGCACGAGGTCGGCTACGCGCTCACCGGCAGGCGCACGGACGACGACGGGATGCTCGAGCTGCTCGCTCCGTGGGCGGGGCAGCGGCAGCGCGCGATCCGTCTCATCCTCGCCAGCGGCGTCCGCGAGCCGCGCCGAGGGCCACGACTCGCACCGGAGGACCACCGCCGGCGCTGAGCGGTCGTAGGCTGGCCGCATGCCACGCCTCGCGCTCCGCCTTCTGGTCCCCGCTGGTCTCCTGATCCTCGGCGTCGTGTTCGGGCTGATCTTCGAGAACGTCTGGCTCGGCGTGCTGCTCGCCGTGATCATCTGGCTCGGCTGGTTCCTCGGCTACGAGTCCCGCCGCGGGCACAACGCGGGCGTGAACGACGAGGACCACGGCATCGAGCTCTGACCGGCGACCACTCGGCGAAGAGGACCACAGGCTCAGTAGTACACGGCCAGCGGGCCGGACGGGCCGTCGACGACCCGCACCGGGGTGTCGAAGACGCGGGTGAGCACCTCGTCGGTCATGATCTCCTCCGGGGTGCCGAACTCCACGACCGCGCCGTCCTTCATGGCGCAGATGCGGTCGGCGTAGTGCCCGGCGAAGTTGATGTCGTGCAGCACGATGACGAAGGTGCGACCCAGCTCGTCCGATGCGCGTCGCAGGTGCTTCATCATCTGCACGGCGTGCTTCATGTCGAGGTTGTTCAGCGGCTCGTCCAGCAGCACGAACTCGGTGTCCTGCGCCAGAACCATCGCGACGTAGGCGCGCTGCCGCTGTCCGCCGGAGAGCTCGTCGAGGTAGCGGCCCTCGAGCGCGCCGAGGTCGAGGAAGTCGATCGCACGGCTGATGATCGCCTCGTCGGCCTGGTTCAACCGGCCCTTCGAGTGGGGGAAGCGCCCGAAGCCGACCAGCTGGCGCACCGTGAGCCGGGTGACGAAGTGGTTCTCCTGCCGGAGGACCGACACGATCCTCGCCAGATCCGCGGAGCGCGTGGATGCCACGTCGAATCCGGCGATCTCGATCGATCCGGCATCCATTCCGCTCAGACGGCCGATCATGGTGAGCAGCGTCGACTTGCCCGCCCCGTTCGGGCCGATCAGCGCGGTGATCCCGCCTGCCGGGATGGTCAGGTCGATCGGCCCGATCTCGACCTCGCTGCTGTAAACCCTGCGGACGCGGTCGAGTGCGATCACAGCCTGCCCTTTCTGAGGATGACGATGAGGAAGACGGTGCCGCCGACGACCTCGATGAGGATCGAGACCATCCCCTGGGCGTAGAACAGGTTCTTCATGACGAAGTAGGCGCCGGCGAGGATCGTGAAGGCGGTGAGCACCGCCACGGGGAAGATCAGCCGGTGGTCGTGGGTGTCGGCGAACTGGTACGCCAGCGTGGCCACCAGGAACCCGAGGAAGGTCATCGGCCCGACCAGGGCGGTGGATGTCGCCATCAGCACCGCGACGAGGAACAGCACGATGAGCAGCTCCCGCTTGTGGTCGAGGCCCAGCGAGCGAGCGCTGTCGGCGCCGAGTGCCATCACGTTCAACCGCCGGGCGCGAAGCCACAGCAGAGCGGATGCTGCGACGCACAGCGGGATCGCGAGCGGCAGATACGACGGGTCGGCGTTGGAGACGTTGCCGAAGAGCCGCGCGGCGAGCACGTCGAACTCGCTCGGCGTGAGCATCCGCTGCATGAAGGTGGCGATCGCGCCCAGACCCCCGCCGATGATGATGCCGACGAGCAGCATGACCTGGAGGTCGCCGCGCCGCCCCGAGAGCAGCCAGCCGTACAGGACCATCGCGAGCCCGACCATGATCGCCACCTGCAGCCCGAACTGCCACAGACCCTGGATCGCGACGAGCCCTGCAACTCCGAACAGGTACACGGTCGAGGTCTGGACCACCCGGTAGAGCGACTCGAAGCCCATGATCGACGGCGTGATGATGCGGTTGTCCGTCACCGTCTGGAAGCTGACGGTGGCGATGGCCTGCGCGACGGCGACGACGGCCATCACCGTGACGTCGGTCGCTCGCAGCTTGGCGATGCGCCAGAAGCCGGCAGATCCGGCGGGCATCGGGTTCTCCCAGGCGAGCAGACCGAAACCCGCACCCGCTGCCAGGACGACCAGGACGACGAGCACGGCGATGTACCGGATCTTCGCCGCGGATGCCGGGAGCGCCCCGCTCGCGCGCGCCGGGGCGGGCGCCTCAGCCGCCTCACGCACGGCGGCGCCTGACCACGAGCGCGATGAAGACGACGGCGCCGACGATGCCGAGGATCAGCGAGACCGGGACCTCGAACGGCATGATGATCGTCCGTCCGATGATGTCGCACACCGTGACGACCGCGATCCCGAGCAGGCACACCCAGGGAAGGTTGCTGCGGAGGTCGTCGCCGCGCACCATCGACACGATGTTGGGCACGATGAGACCGAGGAAGGGAAGATTGCCGACGACCACGGTGACGACGCCGGTGGCGACGGCGATGAGGACGGTGCCGAGCAGGATGATCCGGTCGTAGTCGACCCCGACGTTCGTGGCGACCTCCTCGCCGAGACCCGCGATCGTGAGCCGGTCTGCGACCACGAACACGATCGCGCCGACGACCGCGACGATCCACAGCATCTCGTACTGGCCGCGCAGCACCGAGGTGAAGCTTCCGGCGAACCAGACGCTCAGGGCCTGCAGCGAGTTCGTCGCGAGCGCCAGGTAGGTGGAGATCGCTCCGACGACAGCGCCGAGCATGATGCCGACGATCGGGACGATCAGCGACGACCTGAGCGACACCCGGCGCAGGAACGCGAAGAACACCATGGTGCCGATGAACGCGGCCACGACGGCGCCGGCCATCCGGAGCGGGATGGACGGATGCGGCACGAGGACCATCACGGCAAGCAGGCCGAGACCCGCCCATTCCGTCGTCCCCGTGGTCGTCGGCTCGACGAACCGGTTCTGGGTGAGCAGCTGCATGACCAGGCCCGCCATCGCCATGGCCGCGCCCGCGAGGACGAGCGCGATGGTGCGGGGGACGCGCGTGATCTGGAACATCTCGCCGCCGTCGGGCGCGCCGGCGACGTCGTATACGCCGGTGAACAGCGAGACGACGAGGAGCCCCGCGACGACGAGCACGCCGACCAGCAGCCTGACATCGAAGAGCCGGCCGGCGGAGCGGGCGGCGGTGGAGGTGGTGGAGGTCATGATTCACCTCCCGGCCGTCGAGCGAGGAGCGCGCTCGACGACCGGGTGAGCGACTACTTCTCGAGGGCGTCCGCGAGGTCGTTGAGGAACGCCGTGTAGGTCTGGATGCCCTCGTTCAGGTACGTGTCGGTCGGCATGTACACGATGTTGCCCTCGGCGACGGCGGTGACGCCGGCGAGCGCCTCGGAGCGCTCGAGGATCTCCGCGGCCTGCACGTAGTCCGGGGTCTCGTCGGCGAAGACGGCGTCGCGGTCGAGCACCAGGATCCAGTCGGGGTTCGAGGCGGCGATCGCCTCGACGGAGATGTCGTCGCCCTGGTGGTCGTCCGTGGCGTCCGCGACCTCGAGAGCCGGAGTGAGGCCGAGGATGTCGTAGATCGGGCCGAGAGAGCGGCCGACGGTCGGCGCGATGTACCCGATCTCACCGCCCGAGGTGTTCACCGCCATCACCTTGTCCGCGTCGTCGTACGCATCCTTCGCGCGCTCCACTGCGGCGTCGAACTCCTCGACGAGGGCCTTCGCCTCCTCCTGCTTGCCGAAGATCTCGCCGAGCACGGTGACCTGGCGCTTGAGCTCATCGTCGAACGGCTCTCCCTCACGCGGCTCGAGATCGATGATCGTCGCATCCGGCACGAGCTCGGCGATGGCGGTGTTGTGCTGGGTGAACCGCTGGCCGCTGATGATGAGGTCGGGCTCGACGGCGACGATCGACTCGAGGTCGGGCTCGCTGTGCAGGCCGACGTCGACGAGCTCCGGGTCCTTCGTGTAGGACACCGAGTCGGGCATCAGTGCGACCGCGGCGGCGGAGAGCTCGACGTCCCAATCGGACAGCGTCTGGAAGGTGCGGTTGTCGAGGGCGACGACGGACGCGGGCGGGGTGGCGATCTCATGCGTGCCCGAGTTGTCCTCGATGGTCACCGTCGCGGCCGCGGCCCCGGCTTCATCCTCGGGTTCGGCGGCGGCGCCGGAGGCGCACCCGGCGAGGACGAGAAGTCCGACGGCACCGAGGCTCGCGGTGATGAGGGTTCTGGGCACGGACATGGAGGGACTCCTGTTCTGCGGGGAGATGCGCGCACTGCGCCGGACCAGCAAGGTTAGGGTTGCCTACCCTCACTCCAAAGTACGTTAGCCTGAAATCATGAGCGATCTGAAATCCGGCTTCTCGATCGAGCGTCACGGCCTCGAGCTGCGCTTCCGCATGGTCACGCTGACCTCCCGAGAGTGGCTCGCCCCGGATTTCGTGCGCGTGCGCCTCACCGGCAGCGACCTCGCCGGCTTCGACTCACTCGGCTCCGACGACCACATGCGGCTGTTCTTCCCTGCCGGCCCGATCGGCTCGGTCGAGGAGCTGCGAGCCGCACCGAGCCGGGAGTACACGCCCCTGGCGTGGGGGGACGACTGGCTGGACGTGGAGTTCGCCGTGCACGGAGATGAGGGCGTCGCCGCATCCTGGGCGGCGAAGGCCCCGATCGGATCATCGATCGGCGTCGGCGGCCCGCGCGGGTCGGCGGTGCTGACCGGCACGCCCGGCTCCTGGCTCCTGGTCGGCGATGAGACGGCGATCCCCGCGATCCGCCGGTTCTCGGCGCTCATCCCCGACGGCGCCGCGGCGCGCATCGTGATCGAGACGACGGCGCCAGACCGCGAGGTCGAGATCGACGCACCCGTCGAGGTTCAGTGGCTGCACCGCGGCGATGCGCCCGCGGGTTCCGCGCTCGTCGCGTTCATCGACGGCCTCACCGCAGCGGATGCCGTCGGCGACGACCCCTTCGTCTTCATCGCCGCCGAGCAGTCGATCGTCAAGCCGGGACGCGCGCTGCTCGGGCGCTGGGGCGTGGAGCCGGCCGAAGCCGTCGTCAAGGGCTACTGGAAGCGCGGCGAAGCCGAGTACCACGCACCGCACTGACACGGGACTCGTGCGCCGGGCCCCGCGGTTCGCGTGGGAGAGACTGAAGGCATGGCTCTTCTCGATCACCTGGGCATCACCGTCTGCGATCTCGAGCGCGGGCGGGCGCAGTTCGACCCGGTGCTCACGGCTCTCGGGTACGAGTTCGGAACCGAGGCGGGGGGCGGGATCTCCTGGCACCGCGGCGACGACACCGAGCTGATCCTCTTCGCGCCACACGAGGAGGACGTCGATCCGCACGTGCACGGGCGCGCCGGCTGGCAGCACCTCGCGTTCGCGGTCGACTCGCAGGCGGAGGTCGATCGGCTGCATGCGATCGCGGTGGATGCCGGATGGACGGTCGTGCGGGAGCCGAAGATCTACGAGCGCTTCAGCGACCGCTACTACGCCTCGTTCGTCGAGGACGACAGCGGCATCCGGATCGAGTTCATGCACAACCCGCCGCGGGGCGCCCTCGTGGCGGATTGACCGGCGCTCAGCGCCGGTAGCTCAGCAGCAGCTCGCTGCCCGCACGCAGGATCGACACCAGCCGCATCTCCGCTCCCACTGCCTCGGCGCTCGAGGCGATCCGCCGCGCGGCGCCCGCTTCGAGCCGGGGCGCCATCGTGAGGTGCAGCGCGTCCACGGCATCCGCCTCGAGGAACGACCCGAACAGCGTCGGCCCGCCCTCGCTGTGCACGCGGCGCAGGCGTCGGGATGACAGTTCCTCGCGCAGCAGGCGGGGGTCGACCTCCGTCGCGCCGGCGTCGATGATCGTCGCGACCTCCGCGAGCCGCTCGCGGCGCTCCTGCGGAGCAGAGCCGACCGTGCAGATCACCGGGCGCACGGGGGCGTCGGTGAACATCGCGGACGCAGGGTCGAGATCGAGCCGGCGCGAGACGATGACCAGGGTGGGATGGGACGCGAGCCCGCGCGCCTCCCGCCAGGCGGCTGCGGCATCATCGAGCCGCATCGCCGTGTACCCCTCGGTCCGCGCGGTGCCGGCACCGAGGAGCACGGCGTCGGCCGGCCGGCGCAGCAGATCGAACAGGCGACGGTCGGCGTCGTCGCCGAGTCCCCCGGAGCGTCCACCGCGCGTCGCCGCCCCGTCCAGGCTCGAGATGAAGTTCATCCGCAGCCAGGGCGCATCCGGCATCCGCGTCTCGGCGAGCAGGGCCTCGTCATCGAGGTCGTCCGCCGGATCCGGCCAGACCCGGTCGATCCGCGTCATCCTGCCTCCTCAGACGTTGTGCGTCGGATGCGTGTTGTGCTCGAGCCGCACCGGCGGCCGCATCCCCAGTATCGCCTCGATCATGCGCGCCGCGTCCACGGCATCCGCCACGTCGTGCATACGCACGATGCGCGCCCCCTTCAGGACGCATGCCGTCATCGCGGCGAGAGAACCAGCCAGCCGCTCGCCCTGCGGCCGGTCGATCGACTCGCCGATGAAGTCCTTGTTCGAGACGGCGACGAGCAGCGGCGGCCCGATCGCGGCGATCTCCTCCAGACGGCGCGTGATCTCGAGCGAGTGCACGGTGTTCTTGTCGAGATCGTGGCCTGGATCGATGATGATCCGCTCCCGCGGGATGCCGGCGTCCTCGGCCCGCGCGATCCGATCCCTCAGGAACGAGCCGACCTCGGCCACCACGTCGCCGTAGCGCGCCGCGGGCTTCTCGGCGCGGGGCGGGCCGACGCTGTGCGTGATCACGACGTGCGCTCCCGACTCGGCCACGACCTCCGCCATGCGCGGATCTGCGAGTCCGCTGGTGTCGTTGATCACCGCGGCGCCCGCCTGCACCGCGCGACGCGCGACCTCGGGGTCGTTCGTGTCGACCGAGATCACGAGATCGCTCTGCGCACGGGTGATCGCCTCCACCACTGGCACGACTCGCTCGATCTCCTCCTCCGTTGACACCGCGGGTCCGCGGCCGAACGGCACTCCGCCGATGTCGACCCACTCCGCACCGAGCTCCGCCGCGCGCAGCGCGCTCTGCACCGCCCGATCGAGCGCGAAGGTCGCGCCATGGTCGTAGAACGAGTCGGGGGTGCGGTTCACGACGGCCATCACGACCACCTGCCGGTCGAAGTCGAAGTCCCGCCCGCCGATCCGCCGCATTCTCCCGACTCCCGGCATCATCGCGCGGTGCCGATGCTCTCGCGGATGGCGTCGGAGGCGTCCCAGTCGTTGGCGTGCATCGCGGCGACGACCCGGCCGCCGGCGACCCAGTACGCGCGGAACGCGCCGCCGGTGGCGACGTCTGTCGATCCCTCGATGTCCACCCGGTCGTAGCCTTCCGGCCCGACGCTGCCGACGTACTCCATGCCGAGATCGTACTGATCGGTGAAGAAGTACGGCTGGCGGGTGTAGGGCTCCTCTGCCCCGAGGAGGTTGCGCGCGACCACCTTGCCCTGCTCGATCGCCGTGTCCCAGTGCTCGACGCGGATGCGCCGGCCGAGAACGGGGTGATCGTGGTTGGCGACATCCCCGATGGCGAAGATGTCGGCATCCGAGGTGCGCAGGTTCGCGTCGACCAGGACCCCGTTGTCGACCGCGAGCCCTGCTGCCTCGGCGAGCGCGGTGTCCGGCATGGCGCCGACACCGACGACGACGAGGTCCGCGTCGGCCAGATCGGATGCCGCGACCTGGGCGCCGAGGCGAAGGTCGACGCCGTGCTGCCGGTGCAGGTCTGCGAACACCGTCGCGATCTCGGGCCCGAGAACCCGCACGAGCGGCAGCTCGGCCATCTCGAACACGGTGACCTCGGCGCCGGCCTGACGGGCGGCCGAGGCGACCTCGAGGCCGATCCAGCCGGCGCCCACGATCACGATCCTGGCACCGGGGCGCAGCTGCTCCTTGAGCCGGACGCTGTCCTCAGCGGTGCGCAGATACAGGGGGCTCGCCGCCGCGTCGGCGAGGGCGAACCGGCGCGGGACGGAGCCGGTCGCCAGCAGCAGCCGGTCGTAGGAGACCTCTCGCTCCTCTCCCCCGTCCGTCTCCGCGCTGAGCGTGTGCGCGGCCCGGTCGATGCCCGTGACACGCGTTCCGAGCTCGAGACGGACGTCGTTGTCGCGGTACCAGTCGCCGTCGTGAACGGCGGCCTCATCGACCTCCTTCTTGCCGAGCAGCACGTCCTTCGACAGTGGCGGGCGCTCGTACGGAAGCCGATGCTCGGCACCGAAGAGCACGAGTTCGCCCTGGTAGCCCTGCTGCCGGAGCTCGGTGGCCGCGGTGGCCGCGGCCAGTCCTCCGCCGACGATCGCGATGGTCATGATGGTCCTCTCTCGGGTGTTCTGGCCGGTGATGTTCTGGCGGTGTTGTTCTCGCGGGCGCCTTACCGGGCGTGCGCCGTGGCGAGCGCGAAGAACTCGGCGCGCGTGCGCGCGTCGTCACGGATCGAGCCCCGCACGGCCGAGGTCATCGTCGCGACGTCCCCGGCACGGGCGCCCCGCAGCGTCATGCAGCTGTGCGTGGCCTCGATCACCACGCCGACGCCACGCGGCTCGAGGTGCAGGTCGAGCGCATCGGCGACCTGCACCGTCAGGCGCTCCTGCGTCTGCGGGCGGCGGGCGTGATGGTCGACCATGCGCGGGATCTTCGACAGGCCGACCACACGAGCGGCCGGGAGGTAGGCGACGTGGGCGACGCCGGTGAACGGGAGGAGGTGGTGCTCGCACACGGAGCGGACCGGGATGTCGCGGACGACGACCATCTCGTCGTAGCCCTCGCTGTTGGCGAAGGTCGTGAAGTCGAAGGGCTGCGGGCTGAGGAGCTCGGCGTAGGCGGCGGCGAAGCGCCGTGGCGTCCTGGCCAGGTCTGGCGTCTCCGAGGAATCGGGGTCGATCCCCAGTGCGCGCAGGAACAGCCGGCCGGCGTGCTCGGCGGCAGGGAGGTCTACGGCCGGCAGCATGGCGCGGATCGGGATCCGCCCATGCGGCAGAACCGGTCCTTCCGCTTCCTCGTCGTCATAGGCAAGGGACAAGGTCATCTCGGCCTCCTTGAGCTTCCCTCCATTAGAGACCCGATCGCCCTCTAAAATCAAGAGGACTATTTTTTAGAACGACGGTCAGTCGCAGCGAGGAGAGGAGAATGCAGGGGTGAGCCTGTTCGCCTTCGCCCCCTCTCGTGGTCCGCGGTGGCCGCTGGCCACGCAGGCCGCGCTCGGCATCGCGGTGCCGATCGCCGTGATGACGGCACTCGGCCAGGCGCCGCTCGGCTATGTCGCGGCATCCGGCGCATTCACCGTGCTGTTCGCCGGTTCCGCTGCAGCGATCGACCGCGCCCGCGTGCTGCCGCTGGTCGCGGCCGGCCTGATCGCCTGCGCCGTGCTCGGCGTGCTCGCGTCGGGCAGCGACTGGCTGGTGAGCATCGGTGTCATCGTGGTCGCGATCGTGAGCGCGGCGCTGTCGTTCGGCTTCCGCCTCGGGCCGCCTGGACCTCTGTTCTTCGTGCTGATCTTCGGGCTCTCCGCACACGTCGTCGCGAGTGCGCCGATCACACCGCTCGCGTACGTCGTCGCGCTCTCCGCCGGGTGCGTGTTCTCCTATCTCGTCGCGATGGCTCCGCTGCTGCTGCCCCGTGGGCGCTCCGCGGCGGCTCGTCCTCTCAGCGAACTGCTGCCGGGGCCCTCGCTCGACGCGGATTCCCGCGTGCTCCTGCTCCGCGTCGCGATCGTCACCGTGATCGGCGTGCTCCTGGGTCTCGTGATCGACCCCGCTCGCACCTATTGGGTCGTCGGCTCGGCGATCGCCGTAGTCGGCGTGGCCGCCGCGCGGCGAGCCGCGTTCCAGCGCGGACTGCACCGCATGCTCGGCACGATCGTGGGCGCCGGCGTCTATGCGCTGCTCGCCCTGCTGCATCCGGCCGGGCTCTGGCTCGCCCTGCTCCTCGGCGCTCTGCAGTTCACGATCGAGCTCGTCGTGGTGCGCCACTACGCCCTTGCGCTCGTGTTCATCACGCCGCTGGTGCTGCTGCTGACCGGAGCAGCGACCGGCGGGATCGGCTCGATGGACGTGGCGTGGGAGCGCATCGTCGACACTCTGGCGGGTGCCGCCCTGGGCGCGGCATCCGGCCTGCTCCATCGTCGCCCGGCTGCGACGGCGGGCTGAACGAGCGGCGGTCGTGTCTCACCGCCCGGCCACCGTGTCAGTGCGCCTCGATCCGGACCGTGCGCTCAGACTGCTGCCAGAGCACCGCCAGCATCCGCTCCCCCTCCGCGATGACCGCGGCCTCGTCCCGGATGGGCTCGAACGCGCGGACGACGATGCCGTCCGCGCCCGACGTCCAGATCCCGGCCGCCATCCCGTCGACGAGAAGCGGCCGCGCCGGCAGCAGCAGCACCTTCGCGCGGTGCTCGGCCGGAAGGACGCGAGTGCGGTCTTCGTGGCCGAGCAGCAGGTTGTCGAACTCGCCGAGGAAGCGCGGCGGAGCAGGCGTCTCCGGGTCGGGCAGCGGGCCTTCCTGCACGTCCAGCAGCTCCCGGCCGCGCTCGTCGGCGAAGCGGCGCAGAGGGAGCTCGTCGATAATCTCGCGGATGCCGGTGAGGCCGGTGAACGTCCGGATGTCCGACGTGGTGGCCGGACCGAACGCCCTCAGATACCGCAGGATCAAACCGTCCGGCGCAGGATCGGCGGCGAGCGGTCTCCCCAGCGCATGCGCGACCGGAGCGAGCATCACCTTGCCCGTGCGACCCCACACTCCTCGCGGCGGGAGCTGCAGCACCGGCTCGGTGTAGGCGACGGCTGCCGCGAGGGCCGTCGGATCGCGTCCGGGGAACAGCGCGGCGAGCGCGCGCCCGAGCTCGGCGGGCGGTCGTGGCCGTTCGACGAGAAGGGCGGCTCCCGCAGCGGCGACCGCAGCGATGTCGAGGCCGTCGAGCTGGGCGCGGAATCCGTTCCGGAGCGCCTTGCCGAGCGTGGGCTGCACGAGCGGACGCCAGGCCAGAGCGTCGTCAACGGTGTGCAGGTGGATCGTCGCACGCTGCGCGATGAGCCGCACCAGCGACATCTCCGCGATGCGGCGACCGAGGTCGTCTGGGTCGAGATCCGCGACGCGCGACCAGAGGCGATGTAGGGCGCGCCGGGCACCTGTGCCTGCACGCCGGCGAGGTGGGCGACGGCCTCGGGAACATCGACCTCGGCGCGGGCGAGCAGCAACTGGCGCTCGAGCAGCGCCCGGTTGAGGGCGCGCTGCGAGAGCACAGGAGCCGCAGAAGTGTTCATGGCCAGGACAGTAGCAACGATCTCCCTTGCAGATGTCGGAGCCCCGGCGCAGAATGAGCCTGCAGGGGGCCGGCCGAGAACATCTCACACTGATCTGGAGCAACCCATGGCGAATCTCAACCCGTATCTCTCATTCCGCACCGAAGCCCGCAAGGCGATGGAGTTCTATCAGAGCGTCCTCGGCGGCGACCTCGACATCAACGTGTTCGGGGAGTTCCCCGACATGGTGCAGGACCCGAGCCAGAAGGACCTGGTGATGCACGCGCAGCTCACCACGCCGGACGGCCTGGTGCTGATGGCGTCGGACACGCCCGACGGCATGACCTACGAGACCCCGCAGGGCATCTCGGTGTCGCTGAGCGGCATCTCCGAGGAGACCGCTCGCGACGTCTGGGAGAAGCTCTCCGCCGGCGGGACGATCACGATACCGCTCGACACGGCGCCGTGGGGCGGCCTGTTCGGGATGCTGGTCGACCGCTTCGGCATCGCCTGGATGCTGAGCGCAGACGCGGAGGGCTGAGTAACCGGACGTCAGTCCTGTGCGGCCGGTCCGGCCGCACAGGACTCTCAGCGCAGCGCGTTCGCCTCGATGAAGGCGCGGAGCGTGTGCTCGTCGTCCGCCATCTCGGTGACACGCTGGGGAGCATCGAGCATCGCGCGCAGTTCGGGCGAGTACTCGAGCTCCACGCCGATCGCCTCATGGATCGTCTCGGCGAACTTGTGCGGCTTCGCGGTCTCGAGCACCAGCATCGGCACACCCGACTCCACGTACTCGCGAGCGACCTTCACGCCGTCGGCCGTGTGCGGGTCGATGATGTCACCCGCCGCCTCGTGCACCGAGCGGATGGTCTCGAGCCGGTCCGCATGCGTCGAGGTTCCGCTGACGATGCCGAACTCCTCCGTGAAGCGAGGCAGGTCGGCCGTGAAGTCGAAGTAACCCTGCTCACCGAGGTCGCGCCAGGCGCCCACGACGCGCGTGGCGTCGCGGCCGACGAGCTCGAAGATGAACCGCTCGAGGTTCGACGCCTTCGAGATGTCCATCGACGGGCTCGAGGTCGCGAGGGTCTGGGCCGCGCTGCGCGGACGGTAGATGCCGGTGCGGAAGAACTCGTCGAGGACGTTGTTCTCGTTCGCCGCGAGCACGAGCCGCCGGATCGGGAGGCCCATCTGCCTCGCGTAGAGGCCCGACAGGATGTTGCCGAAGTTGCCGGACGGCACCGTGAACGACAGCTCGGTCCATCCGCCGGCATCCGTCGCCCTGAGCCAGGCCCAGAAGTAGTAGACGACCTGCGCCGTGATGCGCGCGAGGTTGATCGAGTTGACGGCACCCAGGTGCTGGGTGCGCTTGAAGTCGAGGTCTCCGGCGAGATCCTTCACGAGGTTCTGGCAGTCGTCGAAGACGCCGTCGACGGCGATGTTGTGGATGTTCGCGTCGTCGAGCGAGAACATCTGCGCGCGCTGGAACGCGCTCATCCGCCCCTGCGGCGACAGCATGAAGACGGCGATGCGGTCCTTGCCCCGCAGCGCGTGCTCGGCGGCCGAACCGGTGTCGCCGGAGGTCGCGCCGAGGATGTTCAGGACCGAGCCCTTGCGCTCGAGCGCGTACTCGACGACCTGGCCGAGGAACTGCATCGCCATGTCCTTGAACGCCAGCGTCGGACCTTCGGAGAGACCGACGAGCGTGAGGTCGTCTCCGATCGACCGCAGCGGCACGACCTCCTCGGGGAACGGCTCGTACGCCGCGGCGGTCATCCGGGCGAGATCCGCACGCGGGATGTCGGTCGCGAACAGGCCGAGCACCTCAGTCGCGAGCTGGGGGTACGTCAGCGCGCGCCAGCGTTCGAGCGTCTCGCCGTCGACCGTCGGCATGACCTCGGGGACAGCGAGTCCGCCGTCGGTGGCGAGGCCTTCCAGCAGCGTCTCGCAGTACGGCAGCGGCTGCATGCCGCCTCGGGTGGAGATGTACTGCACGGGGGCTCCTTGCTTCGGAATCGGCACGGGCTTCCATTCTCTCAGGCCGTCGCACTGCCCGGTGACGGGATGACGGATGCCGTGGGCATCCGCTCGTCGCCCTCGCCGGTCAGACCCGCCGTTGTTCAGAAGAGGGCGGTCGGCAGCGCACCCTCGTGCTCGAGCAGCCAGCGCTTGGTCGCGATCCCCTGCCCCGCGTCGCCGCCGGAGTATCCGCCGAGCCCGTCGCCCGCGACCACGCGGTGGCACGGCACGATCAGCGGCACCGGATTGGCGCCCATGATCGCGCCGATCCCGCGGGCGGGCACCTGGGTGCCGCTGCGTTCCGCGAGCCCACCGTAGGTGACGGTCTCACCGTGGCGGACCGTGTCGTGCAGCGCCATCAGAACGGCGCTCGTCGCCTCGGTCTGGGGCCCGAGATCGATCGGCAGGTCGAAGACCTTCAGGGCGCCGTCGAAGTACGCCTTCACCTGGCCGAGCGCCTCGCCGAGCAGCGCATCGGGAGCGGAGTCGGCGCCGGGCGGCGCCGAGGAGCGCCAGGCGACGCCGGTGATCGCCGCGCCGTCGCTGGAGACGCCGATGACTCCGACCGGCGTCTCGAGCGTTCCGAAGGAGGGCATGCGTCGAGGGTATCCCCGGCCGCGGACGTCACCTCACTGCGATTCCCACATGATCCATCCGTATCTGAATTCATGATTTTATGTATCATTGCGCGTATGACACCCGCCACCGCGACCTCCTCCGCCACGCACACCGCCGCGGTGGCACGCCTCGGGCATGCCCTGTCCGACCCCACTCGCGCCGGCATCCTCCTCGCACTCAGACAGGCGCCGGCCCATCCGTCGGACCTCGCCGACGAACTGGGCGTCTCCCGTCAGACGATGTCGAATCATCTCGCCTGCCTGCGCGGATGCGGCCTCGTCGACAGCACTCCCGACGGACGGCGCAGCCTGTACCGGCTCGCCGACGCCCACCTCGCGGAGGCTCTGAGCGAACTCATGCGCGTGACGCTGATCCTCGAGCCCGGATGCTGCGACGGCGAAGGATGCACCTGCTGATGGGTGGCACCGCGCTCACGCTCGAGCGACGCGCCACGCTGCACCGCCGCATCCGCCTGATCGTCGCCGTCACGATCGGATACAACCTCGTCGAGGCCGTGGTCGCGATCGGGGCCGGCGCCGCGGCCTCGTCGGCGGCGCTGATCGGATTCGGGCTGGATTCCACGATCGAGGTGCTATCCGCGGCGGCCGTCGCCTGGCAGTTCACGCGCCGGGATCCGGACCGCTGGGAGAAGCCGACCCTGCGCGTGATCGCCGTCGCTTTCTTCGCGCTCGCGATCTACGTCACGTCCTCGTCACTGGTATCCCTCGCCGGCGGGGAGCACCCGTCCCACAGCACGATCGGCATGGTCCTCACGGCGGTCAGCGTCGTCATCATGCCGCTCCTGTCGTACGCCGAACGCCGCGCGGGTCGCGAGATCGGGTCCGCCACCGCCGTCGCCGACTCCATGCAGACCCTCATCTGCACGTACCTCTCGGCCGCGGTGCTGATCGGGCTGATCGCGAACAGCGTCCTCGGATGGTGGTGGGCGGATGCCGTGGCCGGACTCGTGATCGCCGCGTTCGCGGTCCGCGAAGGCGTGGAGGCATGGAAGGGCGACGCCTGCGCCACCTCGGTGGGGATGATCCTCGAGGACGAGCACGGCGGGCATGACGAGGCCGACCTTCACCACGGATCGTGAAGTCCGTCTGCGAACCCGCGTCATAATCCGCCGCGGCCGGTGTCTTGCAGATGTGACGATGATGAACGAACCGTGGGGACAACACATTCGCTTCTCCG
>NZ_JADIJR010000046.1 GCF_017355365.1 Microbacterium sp. SD291
CTCTGCTCCGGTCTGCAGCAGGCCCAGAAGTGCCAGCAGGCGGGCGGTCGGATCGGGCATCGGAATCCTCTCGAAAGACGTTGTTCCATTAGGAACGAATCCAGCCTATTGCGTTCCTACTCTCGAGATATGGAAAACACGAACCTCACCCCCAGCCCCATCGACATCCGCCCCTTCACCGTCTCGGTCGCCGCGGCCGAGGTCGCCGATCTCCACGATCGCCTCGCCCGCACCCGCCTTCCGCAGCCCTCGCCCACGGAGACCGGCGGTGCGGAGGACTGGGATGCCGGCACCCCGAACTCCTACCTCCGCGAGGCGATCGCCGCCTGGAAGGAGTTCGACTGGGCCGCCGCGCAGGAGCGGATCAACGCCGCCCCGCACTTCACCACTGAGATCGACGGCCAGACGATTCACTTCATCCACGTCCGCTCCGCCCACGAGGGCGCGACGCCGCTGCTCCTCGCGCACACCTACCCCGGCTCCGCTGTCGACTACCTCGACATGATCGCGCAGCTCACCGACCCGGTGGCGCACGGCGGGCGGGCGGAGGACGCCTTCGATGTCGTGATCCCGGATGCTCCGGGCTACGGCTTCTCGCAGCCCCTGGCCTCGGCCGGCTGGACGACGGCGAAGGTCGCCGCAGCCTACGACCGGCTGATGCGCGGACTCGGCTACGACAGCTACGGCATCCACGGCTCCGACAACGGCGCGATGGTCGCCCGCGAGCTCGGCCTGCAGAACCCCGACGGGTTCCTGGGCCTGCACGTGCTGCAGCTGTTCTCGTTCCCCTCCGGCGACCCGGCCGAGTTCGAGAAGCTGGAGCCGCAGGACTACGCGGGGCTCGAGCACATGCAGTGGTTCCAGTCGGTCGGCGGCTACAACACCATGAACGCCTCGCGTCCGCAGACCGTGGCGGTCGGCCTCAGCGACTCGCCGATCGGCCTGCTCGCATACAGCGAGCTGTTCAACTCGTTCGGCAACGGCACCTCGCTCGTGCCGCTGGAGAAGATCCTGCTCGAGGTCAGCGTGAACTGGTTCGCGAACGCGGCATCCGGCATGTCGCGCAGCTACCTGGAGAACGCCAGGGCGGAGGCGTCGGAAGCCGTGAACCAGGCGCCCACCGGCGTCGCCGTCTTCAAGGACGACTTCCAGACGATCCGGGTCTTCGCCGAGCGCGACAACTCGAACATCGTGCACTGGAGCCGCTTCGACGAGGGCGGGCACTTCGCGGCGCTGGAGCGCCCGGAGCTGGTCGCCGGCGACATCCGCACGTTCTTTGCCGGCCTGCGCTGAGCCGCGGCGCGCTGAAGACCCGTCGCCCTCGCGGGCGGCGGGTCTTCGCGTCAGCCGGTGACGGTCAGCTGCACCTGGTCCGTGCCGCCGGCCTCGACCCAGGCGAGCGAGCGCTCCAGGATGCCGCGGAGCACGTCGAGGTCGACCTGCTCGAGGTCTTTGATGTACAGGCATCCGACGCCGGTCGTATGCGGCCCGAGCTTCGTCAGGGCGTCCGCGTGCTCGCCGACCCCGTCGAACAGGTAGATCGTGGTCGCGGCCTTCCGCGGGGCGAAACCGAGGAGCCCGCTGTCGCCCTCGGTGCCGGTCGGGTAGCGGTAGTGCACCGAGCCGAAGCCGATGATCGTGCCCCAGGTCTGAGGCTCCCGCCCGGTGATCTCCTGCATCAGCGCGGTGAGCGTCTCGGCATCCCGCCGGCGGACCGCGGGGCTCGAGCGCGCGATGAGGCCGGCGACGTCGTCTCCTGTGGGCTTCACTGCTTCGGGCCCCTCGCCGCCGCCTTCATCGCCTTCTTGTGCTCGCGCACCTTCGTCAGCGATTCGGGGGAGACGATGTCGGCGACGCTGCGGTACGAGCCCTCCTCGCCGTAGGGGGCGGATGCCTCGCGCCAGCCCTCTCCGGTGAAGCCGTACTGCTTGCCGAGCAGGGCGAGGAAGATCTTCGCCTTCTGCTCGCCGAAGCCGGGCAGCGTCTTCAGGCGCTTGAGCACCTCTGCGCCCGAGGGGTCGCCCTCCGTCCACAGCGTGGCGGCGTCGCCGCCCCACGGGTCGACCAGCTCCTGGCAGAGGGTCTGCACACGCGCCGCCATCGAGCCGGGGAACCGGTGCACGGCCGGGGTCTGCTTGAACGCCTCGAGGAAGGCGTCAGGGTCCATGTGCGCGATCGTGGCGGCATCCGTCGCCCCCGTGCGCTGCTCGATCTTGAGCGGACCGGCGAACGCGGTCTCCATCGGCACCTGCTGGTCGAGGAGCATCCCGACCAGGAGCGCGAGCGGGTTGTCGGACAGCAGGGAGTCAGCGGCGGTGTCTCCGGTGATGTGAAGGGCCATGCCTCCAGTGTCGCACCGAGGCGTCGTTCGGTCATCCGGTGATCCGCGCCGTCGCCGCGTGGCGATATCGTGTGTGACATGGAGCGGACGTGCGGGGTCGCGATCGTCGACGATCATGCGCTCGTCGCACTGGCGATCGGCCCTCTGATCGAATCGGCGCCGGGGCTGCGCTACCTCGGAGCCGCGACCGGGGTCGCCGATCTCCGGGCACAGGGACTGCGCCCCGACCTCGTCGTGCTCGACCTGCTCCTGCGCGACGGCTCGGCTCCGGTCGACAACGTCCGCCAGCTCAATGCCGCAGGAGCCGAGGTGCTCGTGCTCACCTCGGGGGAGAACCGGTTCCTGGTGCGAGAGGCGCTGCGCACCCCCGCCCTGGGCGTCGTGCGCAAGTCGGCGCCGGCCGCGCAGATCCTCGCCGCGATCACGCAGGCCGCGGCCGGCCAGCTCGTCGTCGATGCGGAGTGGGCGATCACCCTCGACGACGACCCGGAGTTCCGCACCGCGCCGCTCACCGACCGCGAGCACGAGGTGCTCTCGCTGTACGCGTCGGGGATCGGCGCGAAGCAGGTGGCGTCGCTGCTGGAGATCAGCCAGAACACGGTCAACGACCACCTGAAGCGCATCAAGCTCATGTATCAGAGGCTCGGCCGCCCGGCGCCGACGAAGGTCGATCTGTACCGGCGCGGGATCGAGGACGGATTCATCCCCGTCCCGGACGAGCGCGCGTGATCGGCGCGTCGCCCTCCGAGACCGAGGTCTCGACGTCGAGCGACGAGCTGCGGTCGGTCCGCCTCTTCACACTCGGGATCGGGGTGGTCGCCGCGATCGCGATGATCGCCATGGCGGCGGAGGTCGCCCGGCCCGCGAGCCTCGCACTCCCGGGGGTGCTGCTCGGCCTCCAGTTCGGGCTGTTCCTCGGGGCATCGCTGGCCGGTGCGCTCGCCGCCCTGCTGAGCCTTCGAGCGCTGCGCGCCGTCAACGGGACCCTCGTCGTGCTGCACGTGCTGCTCCTGCTGACCGCGTGGGGGCTGATCGTGTCGGTCGAGGTGCCGCTGCCCGGACGCCAGCTGTCCTGGATGCTGATCGTCGTCGCGATCCCGGTGCTGTCGGCGCTGCTCGCGTGGGGCGCCGTCGGCGGCTGGTGCACGTTCGCCGCGCTCATCGTGCTCGTCGCCGGCCTGCGGCTCTCGGTCGGCAGCGTCACGGCCAACTCGATCACCAACGACATCCACACCTTCAGCACCGCCATCGTGCTGTGCGCCCTCGGCACCGGCGTGCTGGCGGCCGCACGGGAGGCGGATGCCGCGGCAGCCGAGGCGCGCCGCGCCGGCATCCGCGCTGCCGTGGCCTCGGCCAGGCACGACGTGCAGATGCGGGCGCAGCTCATCGTCCACGATGAGGTGCTCGCGGCGCTCGGATTCGCCGGCCGCCCATCGGACGCCATGCTTGCACCCCTCGCCGCGCAGGCCCGTCGGGCGAGCGAGTTCGTGCGCGACCTCTCGGCGGTCCGGCCCGCCGGGACGGATGTCGCGCCACGGCGGCTCGCGGAAGAGCTGCGCACCCTGAGCATCGAGCACGACGCCCGCTTCGCCGAGACGGGGATCCCGGCGTTCGCTCCGATCCCCGGTCCCGTGGTCGACGCGCTGCTCGGCGCCGCGCAGCAGGCGCTGGTCAACAGGACGGCGCACGCGCCTGGAAGCCGCTGCGCCGCGGAACTGGAGTGGACGGAGCATGCCCTGCGGGTGCGGATCGTCGACGACGGCCCTGGCTTCGACGTCGCGAAGGCGTCGGAGCAGCGCATGGGAGTGGCGATCAGCATCCTCACCCGGATGCGCTCCCTGCCGGGCGGCGACGCTTCCGTGCTGTCCGAGATCGGCGGAGGCACCGAGGTGCATCTCGACTGGCGACCGGTTCCGGTCGACGACGCGCCGGCGCCGATCGCGGACCGACCGGTGCCGGCAGAGCCGCTGCTGCGCGGCGGGTCGCTCAGAGCCGTCGCCGTCGTCCTCATGCTCGGGCAGGTCTTCCTCGGCGGCTACGACGCGGTGCGCACCGGCGACGCGCATCAGGCCCCGCTCGTCACCGGCACGGCGCTCGTGTCGCTGGCCGTGGTGACGTGGTGGCCGAGGCGACACGCGCGCCTGCAGACGGCGCTGCTCGCCGTGCTCGGCGTCGCGGGGCTCAGCACGCTCACCGCCTGGCGCGGCGACGCCACGGGGCCGTCGTACGCGGACTTCTGGCCGCTCACGGCCCACATGCTCGCGATCGGCCTGCTGTGCCTGCGCGGCAGGCCGGGCGCCGCGGTGCTGCTCGCCGGGATCGACCTGTCCGCGACGATGCTCTTCCTCGCCCCTGGACCGTACGGGCAGCTCGCTGCCGGCCTGGTGCGCGCTGTGTCGATCGTCCTGATCTCCGTGGTGCTCGCCGTGGGGATACGGCGGCTTCGGGCGAATGCGAAGCGCAACCTGCGGCGTGTGCTCGCGGCGACCACGGCCAAGGCATGGCAGCTCGCCGAGCGGGACTCCTCGCACGCGAACGCACTGCGGCTGCAGGCGCTCGTCGGCGGCATGCTCGAGCGGATCGGCCAGGGGAGCCGCCTCACCGCGGCCGAGGCGGCCGAGTGCCGCGTGCTGGAGGGACGCCTGCGCGACGAGTACCGGGGAGGGCGTCTCGCCCGGGAGCCGGTGATCTCGGCCGTCGCCGATGCGCGCAGGCGCGGCGTCGACGTGGTGCTGATCGACGACGTACCGGAGCGGGAGGTGAGCGACGCCAGCCTGGAGGCGATCCTGCACTGGCTCGCCGAGGGCGCACGGCGCGCGGAGTCGTCGTTCCTGGGCCGGATGCTCCCCGTCGGCCGCACGGTCGACGTGAGCGCGGCGATCGACGAGCATGCCACCGATTTTGGTGGCTGAACCCGCCTGCCGGCGTGGCGCGTGCACCCTACGGTGGAGACGCCGAGGCATCGCGCCCCATCGTGACCGCGCATCGGCTGCTCCGAACCGGAGAGGGCCCGGTTGTGAGCGACACGCGGGGTCGTCCGTTCTGGGGACGGGCGGCCGGCTGAGGTGACCCGATCGATATCTGGGGTATCGGTCGGGTCTCGGCCGCTCAGGCGGTCGCGGCGTCTTCCGCGGAGCCCGCGATCTCGGGCTCGACGCCGTACAGCGCAGAGAGCGCGGCCGTGAACTCGTCAGCCCGGCCTGAGGCGGCGAGCTCGTGCGCCCGCACGGTGGGGGCGTGCAGCAGCACGCCGGCGAGGTGCCGCAGCGCCTGTTCGACCTTGCCGTCCTCGTCGCCACGCGCCCTTGCGCGGTCGATCTCGGTCTCGAGCAGGCCGAAGATGTGCGAGCGCAGCGCGACCACCGACGGCGTCACGCTCTGGCGGCTGCCCACGACATGGAAGGTGTCGGCGGCCTCGCGGACCACGCTGCGCGCGGCATCCGTGGCCTGCAGCTCCTCCAGCGGCGCGTGCAGGCGGATCGTCTCGAGATCGAGCAGGGCGGTGCCCTCGACCGTCGCGATCGCCGGGTCGACGTTGCGGGGCATGCCGAGGTCGACGACCAGCCGGCTGTGCGCGCCGACGGGGCAGCCGGCCGCCGCGGGGGCCCCGGCCGGCGACTGCAGGTGCTCCGGCCCGAGGACGGGCTCGGTCGCGGTCGTGCACGTGATCAGCAGGCTGGAGCGCGCCGCGGTGCGGGCGTAGTCCTCGGCGGGCACAGGACGGATGCCGTACTTCGCGGCGAACGCCTCGGCCCTGCCGGACGGGGAGTACACGGAGATGTTCACCGCTCCGCGCTCGCGCAGCGTGGCGAGGGTGACCGCGGCGTAGGCGCCGGTGCCGACGAGCAGCACGCGCTCGGCAGCCCAGTCCGCGATGCGGCTGTCGGCGAGCTCCAGTGCCAGGCGCACGAGGGAGCGGCCGGCGCGGCCGAGGGCGGTGACGTTCTTGACCTTGCGCTGCGCCTGGCTGGCGCGCTGGAACAGACGCTCGAGCTCGGCGGAAGTGGTGCCGTCCCTGCGAGCGGACTTCAACGCCCTGCGCACCTGGCCGGCGATCTCGCCCTCGCCGGAGACGACGGATTCGAGGCCGGATGCCACGGAGAACAGATGCTCGGCGACGCGGCGACCCGAGTGCACCTGGTAGGCGCCGTCGAGGTCGGCGACGGGGATGCCGGTCGCCGATTCGACCGCCTCGAGCACGGCTTCGACGCCGATCGCGCCGGCGGCGGTGACGGGCTCATCCATCTCCACGTACGCCTCGAAGCGATTGCACGTCGCGAGAACGACCGCACCCTGCACGCAAGGCGTCAGCCCCACCAAGGTGGAGGCGACGTCATCGGGGGTGCGGCTCAGGCGTTCGAGCAATTCGAAAGAGGCGGTCTTGTGACTCGCCGTCACACACAGCAGCACCCTTCGATTGTACCCGAGCGCGGGTTACGCAGACGTTTCGCGCCGCTTCCCGCCCGCTGAGCGTCACGGAGAGTCATAGGAAGTCGATGGGAGGATGGAGGCATGGCCCTCTCCGACGCCCCGCTGCTCCGCGCCCTCGCCGGCTCCCGTCCCGAGCAGACCCCTGTCTGGTTCATGCGGCAGGCCGGCAGGTCGCTGCCGGAGTACCGCGACCTGCGGGTCGGCACGCGGATGCTCGACGCCTGCCTCACGCCCGACCTCGCCGCCGAGATCACGCTGCAGCCGGTGCGCCGGCACGGCGTGGACGCTGCCGTGTTCTTCAGCGACATCGTGATCCCGCTGCGGCTCGCCGGCGTCGAGGTGGAGATCGAGCCCGGCCGCGGGCCGGTGTTCGCGAATCCCGTCCGCACGGCATCCGATGTCGACCGGATCACCGCGATCGACCCGGCGTCACTCGACGGCACGGCGATCGCCGAGGCCGTCGGTATGGTCACCGCAGAACTCGGCGACACCCCGCTGATCGGCTTCGCCGGTGCGCCCTTCACGCTCGCGGCCTACCTCCTCGAGGGCGGGCCATCGAAGGAGCACCTGCGCGCCCGCGCCATGATGCACGCCGACGCCGAAGCCTGGAACCGTCTGGCTGGCTGGCTGGCGCAGGTCTCGCGCCGGTTCCTGGAGATCCAGCGCGACGCCGGGGCATCCGTCGTTCAGCTCTTCGACAGCTGGGCCGGCTCCCTCAGCCCCGCCGACTACCGGGCCTTCATCGCTCCGCACTCGACGGCGACGCTGCAGGACATCGGCATCCCGAGCATCCACTTCGGTGTGGGCACCGGGCCTTTCCTCTCCGACATGCGCCTCGGCGGGATCGCCGACGGCGTCGGCGTCGACTGGCGTCAGCCGCTCGACGAGGCGGCGCGCATCCTCGGGCCGGATGTCACCGTGCAGGGCAACATCGACCCGGCGCTGCTCGGGGCGCCCTGGCCTGTGCTCGAGGCGCACGTGCGCGACGTGCTCGCGCGTGGTCGCGCGGCCCGCGCCCACATCCTCAACCTCGGCCACGGCGTGCCGCCCGAGACCGACCCCGACCAGCTCACCCGGATCGTCGAGCTGGTCCACGCCGATGACTGAGCGCCCGGCGCCGGAGAACTCCCCGGAGAGGCTCGCCGCCAGGGCAGCCGAGAAGCATGTGATCGTGATCGGCGGCGGGATCGGCGGGCTGGTCGCCGCGCGCGAGTGCGCGAAGGTCGGCATGCGCGTCACGGTGCTCGAGGCGGCGGATGCCGTGGGCGGGGCGCTCCGCCGTGCAGAGCTCGACGGCGTGGTCGTGGATGCGGGCGCCGAGAGCTTCGCGACCAGGGGCGGTCACGTCCGCCGGCTGCTCACCGAACTGGGGCTCGCGGACCGGATCGTCGCCCCAGCAGCCGGCGGCGCCTGGCTCGCCGGCATCCCGGGGGTCGGGGCCGCGCCGCTGCCTGCCGGCGGCATCCTCGGCATCCCGGCGAATCCGTTCCAGGAGGACGTCCGCCGCATCATCGGCTGGTCGGGTGTCTGGCGCGCGTACCTCGACCGGGTGCGCCCGCCGCTGACGATCGGTCACGACCACAGCCTCGGCAGGCTGGTTTCCACGCGGATGGGCGCGAAGGTCCGCGATCGGCTGGTCGCTCCGGTGACCACCGGCGTGTACTCGGCGTCGCCGGAGGACGTCGACGTCGACATCGCCGCACCCGGTCTGAACGCGGCGCTCACGAGCGTCGGATCGCTCTCGGGTGCCGTGCAGGTGCTGCTCGACGAGGGCGCCGAGCGGGCCGCGAAGGCGCCGGGGTCGGCGGTCGAGGGGCTCGAGGGCGGGATGACCGGCCTGGTGGACGCGCTGGTGGCCGACCTCGAACGGCTCGGCGGCGTCGTGCGCACGGGTGTGCGCGTGGATCGGGTGACGCGCTCCGGCGAGGCATGGAGCGTGCAGGTCGTCGACGCCGCTCAGGGCGACTCCGCGGGCGACGAGGCCGAGACGATCGTCGAGGCCGCAGTGCACGCCTCCGGAGCAGATCCGGTGCCCGGCTTCGCGACCGACGAGGCCGAGCTCGCGGCGGACGCCGTCATCGTCGCCACCGCCGAGAGCTCGGCACGCGCGCTGCTCTCCGCGGTCGCGCCCGCGCTCGTCGAGACCGAGGCCGCGGCATCCCCTGAGATCGAGATCGTCACGCTGCTGCTCCGTGCCCCGGCGCTCGACGCCGCACCGCGGGGGACAGGCGTGCTCACCGTGCCCGGCAGCCACATCGCCAAGGCGCTCACGCACTCGAGCGCCAAATGGGACTGGGTGCGCCGGGCCGCAGGCGACCGGCACGTCGTCCGGGTGTCGTTCGGCGCCCAGGGCGAGCCGGCGGCCACTGCGGCGCTCGACGACGGGGACGCGGCCGCGCTCGCCGTGCGCGAGGCATCCGCTCTCCTCGGGGTCGCGCTCGCCGAGGGCGATCTGATCGCCGCGCATCGCGGGCGCTTCGTGCAGTCGCAGCCCGCGTCGATCATCGGCTCCGCAGGCCGCCGTGCGGCGGCCAGGGCCGCCGTGCAGGCCGTACCCGCTCTCGCGGCTGTCGGCGCCTGGCTTGCCGGCACCGGACTCGCCCAGGTGATCCCGGATGCCACGGAGGAGGCCGACCGCCTCCGTCACGCTCTGCTGTGGGAGTGAACGACTCTGATCTGTCAACCCTCTGACGTCTAGATGCCGAAATCGGCATACGGGGTTACGCTGGGAGCCTGGCACGCCGAACGGATGCTGGACTGCAACGAGAGGGAGACCCCATGAAAGGGAAGATCGGACTCGTCGTCGGACTCGGCGTCGGATACGTCCTCGGCACTCGTGCCGGACGCGAGCGGTATGAGCAGATCAGGACGCAGTGGCTGAAGGTCTGGCACCTCGACCCTGTGCAGGAGCAGGTCGGCAAGGTCAAGGACTTCGTCGGCGACAAGGCGGCCGCAGTGCCTGGTGCGCTATGGACCGGCGTCGTCAAGGTCGCGAAGTCGGTGAGCGGCAACGGGACCCCCGGTCAGCGCCTCGACTCGGCGATCGCCACCGGCCGGAAGGCCGCGGACGACCTCGCCGAGGCGACGGAGGACGCGGTCGAGGAGGCGAAGCGCGCCGGGACGAAGCCGGCCGCACCGAAGAGCACGTCGGCCAGGAGCACCGCCGCCAAGAAGACTGGCGAGTGAGATGCGGCCTGACGGCACCTCGCAGCGGAGGCCTTGGCGCGATCGCGCCGACGACAGCCTGCTGACTCTTCTCGGCGACCTTCCCGAACTCGTCACCAACCTCGTCAAGGCCGAGGTCGACGCCGCCAAGGCGTGGGTCTCGCGGACCGCGAAGGATGCGGGGATCGGCTCCGTCTGGTTCCTCGTCGCGCTGTTCTTCCTGTTCTGGGCCGTGCCGGTGGTCCTCGTGTTCGCGATCGCCGGCCTGTCGTCGTGGTGGCCGGTGTGGCTCTCGGCGCTCGCGGTGTTCGGCATCCTCCTCCTGGCAGTGCTGCTGTTCGCGCTGCTCGGCATCCTCAAGTTCCGCAAGGTGCTGGCACGGCAGAACCCCGCGCAGGCCGTCGCCGCAGACATCCGACTCGTGAAGGAATCCGGTCATGACGAATTCTGACGCCGCGATCAGGCAGCCCAAGACCGTCGTTCCCGCGGGTCTCGTCGACCCCGTCGCCTCAGCCCGCGCCGAACTCAAGGCGGCACTCGCGGCGATCGAGGTGAAGGGCAACTTCCCCCGGCGGATCGAGAAGGCCTCCGTGAGCGCCGCGGCCAAGGCCCGCCGGTTCGCCGACGACAACCCGGTGGCCGCCGTCGCCGCGGCCGTCGTGATCGCCGCAGTCATCGGCGGTGCGGTCTGGGTGATCGCCCGCGCACTGTCGCGCTGACGCGCAGCGAGGCGAGGTCGCCAAAGAAGCGTCGCCGAGGTTGTCGCAGCGCTCGTTCGCGCGCCTTGCGCAAAGAGGGCAGACTGGGAGCATGTCCGAAGAGCGCGATGAGAACCCGTCCGGCTTCACCCTCTGGGCGGTCTGGCGACGCAATCCCGATGTTCCGGTGACCGAGTCCGACTCCACCGAGCTCGAGACGATCGTCGGGCACATCGAGGACTCCGGCGTCACCGTCCGCGGCTTCTACGACGTCTCCGGACTCAAGGCGGATGCCGACCTCATGGTGTGGCTGCACGGCGCGACCGCCGAGGAGCTGCAGAAGGCGCTGCGCCGCCTGCGCCGCACCGAGCTGCTGCGCACCCTCATCCCGGTCTGGAACGTGATGGGCGTGCACCGCGACGCCGAGTTCAACCGCCAGCACGTGCCCGGCTTCCTGCGGGGGATCGAGCCCAAGGACTGGCTGTGCCTGTACCCGTTCGTGCGCACCCCGCAGTGGTACCTCGCCCCCGAGGAGGAGCGCCGCAAGATGCTCGCCGACCACGGTCGCAAGGGTGCCGCGTTCACCGGCGTCATCGCGAACACGGTCGCGGCCTTCGCGCTCGGCGACTACGAGTGGCTGCTGCCGCTCGAAGCCGACGACGTCACCGAGCTCGTCGACCTGATGCGCGACCTCCGCTACACCGATGCGCGGCTGTATGTGAAGGAGGAGGTGCCCTTCTACACGGGGCGCAGGCTTCGATTCGACGAGATCGCGGACGTGCTGCAGTAGGCCGGCGATGAACACGCAGAGCAGTCCGTCCGCCCCGATCCGGCTGGGCACCCGCCGCAGCGCACTCGCCCAGGCGCAGTCCGGCCACGTCGCCGCCGCCCTGGAGAAGGTCACCGGACGCCGGGTCGAACTCGTCGCCATCACCAGCGAGGGCGACACGAACCGGGCGTCGCTCTCGGAGATCGGCGGGCAGGGGATCTTCGCGACCCGCCTGCGTGAGGCTCTTCTGGCGGGGGAGTGCGATCTGCTCGTGCACTCGCTCAAGGACCTGCCGACCGCGATCCCGGACGGTCTCGTGATCGCCGCGACCCCGGAGCGGGAGGACGCCCGCGACATCGTGATCACCCGCGACGGCACCCCGCTGCACGAGCTGCCCGCCGGCAGCACCGTCGGCACGGGTTCGCCCCGTCGCATCGCGCAGGTGCATCGGCACGCCCCGCGCGCCGAGATCGTCGACATCCGCGGGAATGTCGATTCGCGCCTCGCGCGCGTGTCGTCTGGCGACCTGGACGCGGTCATCCTCGCAGCAGCAGGACTCTCCCGCCTCGGCGACGAGTCGCCGCTGCAGCGCACAGGCTCCTCCCTCGGCTGGGAGGCGATGGGCCTCGCCGAATGGCCGACGGCCCCTGGCCAGGGATCGCTCGCGGTGGAGACCAGGGCGGATGCTCCGGCCGAGCTGCTCGAGGCGCTCGCCGCGCTCGACGACGAGGACACCCGCCTCGCGATCACAGTGGAGCGGGCGATCCTCGAGGGGCTGGATGCCGGGTGCCAGGCGCCGATGGCCGCGCACGCGGTCGTGGAGGGGGACATCATCCGCGTGAGAACGGTCGTCTACGCCACCGACGGAGGGCGTCGAATCGGTCTCGACGTCACGGAGCGCCTGAACGGGGAGTATATTCATCGGAACGGCAGTGGCAATGGAGCGGATGCTGCCGATGGTGCAGACCCGATGCACGCAGCACGCGAGCTCGGGTTGACTCTTGCCCGTCGGCTGCTCGAAAAAGGGGCGGCTGACCTCGTCTCCCGAGAGCATTCCTCATGACTGATTCAAAGCAGGACCGACCGCTGGACGGCTGGCGTGTCCTCGTGCCCCGCGGCGGGCCGTGGGGCGACGGCGTCGCCGCGAGCCTCCGCTCGCAGGGTGCGGTTCCCGTCGTCGCCCCCCTGATCAACTTCGCGCCGACCACCGACCAGGCGGCTCTCGACGTCGCCCTCGAGCAGCTCGCCGCCGGCGCCTACGACTGGCTGACGATCACGAGCGCCACCACCGTCGACGTGATGTTCGCGCATCGGGCGGTCGTGCCGAAGTCGACGCGGATCGCGGCCGTCGGAGAGACCACCGCGGCAGCCCTCCAGGCCGTCGGCTACGAGGTCGCTCTCGTCCCCGACCTGGACAACTCGGCCGAGGGTATGGCCGAGCAGCTCATCGGGCTGGAGTCCGGTTCCCGGCGCATCCTGGCGCTGCGCAGCGAGATAGCGAAGCCGGTGCTGAGCAAGCTCCTGAAGAAGGCCGGTCACGATGTCGACAGCGTCGTGGCGTATCGCACGGTCGGCGTTCCGGTCACCGAGCGCATCAAGCGCGACGTGGAGAACGGGCGCATCAACGCGATCCTGATCACGAGCGGCTCGGTCGCCGAGCAGGTGCGCGAGCAGTTCCCCGAGATCCCTGACGAGACGCTGCTCGCGGCGATCGGCCCGCGGACGGCGCAGGACGCGCGCAAGGCGGGCCTGCCGATCACGGTCGTCGCAGATCGCCAGACCGTCGACGCCCTGATCGACGCCGTCTCGCACTTCACGCTTCCGCACGCGGCCGACGAGTTCGCACCGTGAGCTTCCCCGAGACCAGGCTCCGCCGTCTTCGGCAGTCGCCGGCGGTGCGCGAACTCGTGCGCGAGACCTCGCTCGAGCCGCGGCATCTCGTCCTGCCGATGTTCGTGCGTGAAGGGCTGACCGAGCCCTCCGCGATCGGATCGATGCCCGGCGTGATGCAGCACTCCATGGACTCGCTGCGGTCAGCCGCTGTGGAGGCCGCCGAGGCCGGCGTCTCCGGCGTGATGCTGTTCGGCGTGCCGGCCGTGCGAGATGCCACGGGTTCGGGGGCCGACGCGCCGACCGGCATCCTCAACCTCGCCACCGAGGCGCTGGCGTCCGAGGTCGGCGATGCGCTCGTCGTGCAGACCGACCTCTGCCTCGACGAGTTCACCGACCACGGCCACTGCGGCGTGCTCGCGACCGACGGTCCTTCGACAGGCTCAGGGACCCACGTCGACAACGACGCGACGCTGGAGCGCTACACGGCGATGGCGCTCGCGCAGGCGCGTGCCGGCTCGCAGCTGCTCGGCCTGTCCGGCATGATGGACGGCCAGGTCGCAGCGATCCGCGGAGCGCTGGATGCCGAGGGCTTCACCGACACCCTGCTCCTCGCCTATTCGGCGAAGTACGCGAGCGCCTTCTACGGCCCGTTCCGTGAGGCCGTCGATTCGCAGCTGAAGGGCGATCGCCGCACGTACCAGATGGATCCCGGCAATCGCCGCGAGGGCGTCCGTGAGGCCGTCGTCGATGAGGCCGAAGGTGCCGACATCGTCATGGTGAAGCCCGCCATGTCCTTCCTCGACGTGCTCCGTGAGGTCAGGGACACCGTCCATATTCCGGTGTGGGCATATCAGGTGTCCGGTGAGTACGCGATGATCGAGGCCGCCGCGGCGAACGGCTGGATCGACCGGAAGGCCGCCGTGCTGGAGTCGCTGCTGTCGATCCGCCGCGCCGGTGCCGACGCGGTGCTGACCTACTGGGCGACCGAGGCCGCCCGCTGGCTGCGCGGCTGAGTTCGACTCGGTCGCGCGGCGTTTCGTCTCGCTTCGCTCACTCAACGACCGGTAGAGAAGTAGGAGTTTCCATGACCGACCGCAATGACGACCTGTTCTCCGCTGCCCGCGCGGTGATCCCCGGCGGAGTGAACTCGCCGGTGCGCGCCTACGGCTCGGTGGGCGGCACGCCTCGGTTCCTCGCGTCCGCGAAGGGCGCCAGAGTGACGGATGCCGCCGGGCGCGAGTACGTCGACCTGGTCGCGTCGTGGGGGCCGGCTCTGCTCGGTCACGCGCACCCGGAGATCGTCGCGGCCGTGCAGGAGGCGGCCACGCGCGGTCTCTCGTTCGGCGCGCCCACGGAGGGCGAGGTCGAGCTGGCCGCCGTCATCGCGGATCGGGTGCGGTTCGGCGAGGTGCGCCCTGTCGAGCGCGTGCGCCTGGTGTCCACCGGCACCGAGGCGACCATGACGGCGATCCGCCTCGCCCGTGGTGCGACCGGACGCGACCTGCTGGTGAAGTTCGCCGGTCACTATCACGGCCACTCCGACGGACTGCTCGCCGCAGCGGGCTCCGGTGTCGCGACGCTCGCGCTCCCCGGCTCGGCAGGCGTGCCTGCGCCGATCGCCGCGCAGACCCTGGTGATCGACTACAACGACGCTGCGGCTCTCGAGGCGGTGTTCGTCGAGCACGGCCGGCGGATCGCGGCCGTGATCGTCGAGGCATCCGCCGCGAACATGGGTGTCGTCGCGCCGCTCCCGGGTTTCAACCGCCTGATCGCCGAAACCGCTCACGCCCACGGCGCGCTGATGATCCTCGACGAGGTGCTCACCGGCTTCCGCGTGCACCCGGCGGGATTCTGGGGTCTGCAGGCGGAGGCGGGCGAGGACTACGTGCCAGACATCATCACGTTCGGCAAGGTCGTCGGTGGCGGCATGCCGCTGGCCGCGCTCGGCGGGCGCGCCGAGATCATGGACCTCCTCGCCCCGCTCGGCCCGGTGTACCAGGCCGGCACGCTGTCGGGGAATCCGCTCTCGGTCGCGGCGGGTCTTGCGACCCTGCGCCTGGCGACTCCGGAGGTGTACGCGACGGTGGACGCGGCATCCGTCCGTCTCGCCGACGCGCTCGACTCCGCGCTCACAGACGCCGGGGTCACCCATGCGGTGGCGAAGGCGGGGAACCTGTTCAATGCGGCGTTCCGCGCGACCGCTCCTCGGGACTACACGGAGGCGCAGGCGCAGGAGTCGTTCCGCTACGCGCCGTTCTTCCACTCGATGCGCGAGCAGGGCGTCGCGCTCCCGCCGAGCGTGTTCGAGGCGTGGTTCCTCACCGCCGCGCACGGCGAGGAGGAGCTCAGCCTGATCGAGGCGGCGCTTCCGGCTGCTGCTGCCGCTGCCGCTGCTGCCTTACCGGCTTCCGCCTCGGCCTGAACCATCGGCGTGATCGTGATCCCTGCCTGGCTCTCATGCACGGTCGGGCGTGATCGTGATCCCTGCCCTGAGTCTCGCGCACGGTCGGGCGTGATCGTGATCCCTGCCTGACTCTCATGCACGGTCGGGCGTGATCGTGATCCCTGCCTGACTCTCGCGCATGGTCGGGCGGAGCCGTGATCCTGTCTGTGCCTGAACCACGGCACAGGCGGGGCCGCCGCACAGGCGGGACCGATGTCCCGAGCCTCCGCGGCCCGGGCATTGTTCAGACGAACATCACGCGTCGTGGTGGCGGGTCGACGTAGGTGCGGCCGAGGGGGCTGAGCCATTCGACGGAGCCGTCGGGGAGCTGTCTCGCCTGCCACCGGTGGCGTTCGTCGATGTCGGGGTGCTTGAGGGCGTGGTGTCCGGTGCAGAACA
>NZ_JADIJR010000047.1 GCF_017355365.1 Microbacterium sp. SD291
AGTCCAGCCGCTGGCTTCCAAAGGCAACGGGCCGCGCTGAAGTACTGCGCCGCGCTTCTTCGAGAGATTCGGTCACAGCAAGAGACGCTGGCAACCTATCCGCAGCGCCGGCTCGACGCATATCTGACTGATTCACCGAGCCAGCGTGACGCGCTGGCACCATTCACTCGCTGGCTACGACGGCACCGGATGAGCACCCTCCGAGTCGAGTTCCGAGCCCATCGCCTCGAAGGGCGAAGCTACGCCTCCGACCACCGATGGCAGATGGCTCGCAAGTTCCTGTCGGATGCCGGCATGGACCCGAAGACCCGGGCAGCCGGGCTCCTCGTACTGCTCTACGGCATCCAGCTGACCCGCATCGTCACGATCACCCGGACACAGATCGATACGAGCTCGCGGCCCGTCACGCTGACCGTCGGGGCCGAGCCGATCGGGCTCCCCGAGATCCTTGGCGACGCCATCAGCGATCTCGCCGACGCCGCGAAGCACCATCCTGAAGGATGGCTGTTCCCCGGCCGGAACCCAGGCAATCACCTCACCCCGGGCCCGCTGAGCCGTCGTCTTCGCGCCGAAGGCCTGCTCGCGGGAAGCGCACGCACCACAGCGCTCATCGAGCTCACCCGGCAAATGCATCCCCTGATCGTCTCGGATCTCCTCGGCATCACGACCTCGTCCGCCGCCGCATGGTCGCGTCTCGCCGGCGGTGACTGGTCCGACTATCCGGCACTCCGTTCCGACCACGCCTGAACGAGCATCAGACGTCAGCGCCCGGGCCGGAAATCGCTTCGCGCAACTGCTCGACGGTCGGCGACCCGGCGATCCCAGCTGGCGTGCGGAACATCCGGCAGGCGAGCCCGACGTGGGTACGCTCGTCGGCGAACGGGTCGATGCCGTCGACGAGCACGGTTGGGGAGCCGTGGAACCCGAGGCGCACGGCGTCCTCGGGGGTCTCGACCAGCTGACGTATGACCCTGACATCGGATCGGTCGTTGACTACTTCAGCGAGCCGCTGGTCGAGCACCTCCCAGTTGGGGCAGCCGTTGAAATACTGCAGGATGATCTCCATGATGGTCCTCTCAGTTCTCGTTGCCGCGGATCATCAGAAGCGCTCCGGCGATCGCGGCGGTGACGATCACGACGTCGGCGACGTTCCCGATGAACCAGTTCCCGTAGGCGAGGAAGTCCACGACGTGCCCCTGGGCGAACCCTGGAGCACGGAAAAGCCTGTCGCCGGCGTGGGAGGCGGCGGCCCCGCCAAGCGCGCCGATCACGATCGCCCACCCGGGGTGTCGGACACGGAACGCGAACACGATCGCGGTGACGGTGGCCGCGACGGCCACCAGCGCGAACACCCAGGTGGAACCCTCACCGAAGGAGAACGCCGCGCCGGGGTTGTAAGCGAGTTGCAGGCCCAGCAGGTCGCCGATCAGCGGGAGGCGCTCACTTACTGTGAGCGTGGCCTCCGCCCATGCCTTCGTCCCCTGATCGATCAGGAGGACGAGCCCGCCGAGCGCGAGTGCCCCCGCCGTGAGCCGCCAACGCCCCCTCTGCTGCCGCTCTCCCGACGTCAGCTCAGCATCGGCAGCCGCGTCCGGGGTCATGCGAGGACCTCGACGAGGCGGACGATGACGCCGGAATCGATCAGGATGAACAGGCCCAGGCCGATGAACACGACGGGTACGAGCCAGTGCTCGACGCGTTCAAGCGTTTCGGTGACGGCCTTGTGGGTTCCGATCAGGCGTCCAGCAGCGCACCAGACGGCGACGAGGACGAGGAACACCGCGATCATGACGACGACGTCGCCGGGCGAACTGGTGCGGAAGATCGGCGTGTAGAGGGAGATGTTGTCGGCCCCGTTGGCGATCGTGATCCCGGCGACGCCCCACAGCCCGACCGCGGTGATCTTCTCGTCGTCGTCATCGTCGTCACCGTTGCGTCGCAGGCCCCGCACGAGGGTCCAGATGCCGATGCCGAGCGGGATCAGGCCGAGGAAGCCCACCCATTCGTCGGGGACGATGGTCAGGCCGAGCGCGGCGATCACGCTGATCACGACGAGGGTGATGAACCCGAGGTACTGGCCTGCGACGATCTGCCACGGTCGCGGCTTCCCTCGGCTGGAGGCCAGGAACAGCACGGTCAGCACGACGATGTCATCGATGTTGGTCGCAGCAAACAAGCCGATCGCTGAGCCGATGGTCGCAAGCATCAGCTCTCCAGCCGTGGGGTACGCGTGCGGGCGGCGCGGAGTCCGTTGAGGATCACGACGACCTCGGCGATCTCGTGGACCAGCACCACAGCGGCGAGTCCGAGGACGCCGAACAGCGCGAGCGGCAGCAGCGCGGTGATGATCAGCAGCGACAGGACGATGTTCTGGTTGATGATGCGGCGTCCGCGGCGGGCGTGGTCGAACGCGCGCGGGATGAGGCGGAGGTCGTGGCCGGTGAACGCGACGTCGGCGGACTCGATCGCCGCGTCCGAGCCGGTCGCGCCCATCGCGATGCCGATGTCCGCGGCGGCCAGAGCGGGGGCGTCGTTGATGCCGTCGCCGATCATTGCAACCGACCCCGCCTTTGACAGCTCCCCGATCGCGGTCGCTTTGTCTTCGGGACGCAGTTCCGCGCGCACGTCGCTGATACCGGCCTGCGCTGCCAGCGCCCGTGCCGTGCGGGCGTTGTCGCCGGTGAGCATCGTCACCCCGACGCCCTGCGCCGCGAGAGTCCGCACCACTTCGGGGACCTCGGGACGCAGCTCGTCGCGGACGCCGATCGCGGCGACAGGGGCCCCGTCGCGGTGCACGATCACAACGGTCATGCCCTGCTCCTCCAGGCCCGCGACCTGGTCGCCGAGCACCCCGGCGTCGAGCCAGCGGGGGCTGCCGACGGTGATCCGAGTCCCGTCGATCTTGCCCTCGATGCCGTGCCCGGCCTGCTCGGTCACGCCCTCCGCAGCCTGGGCTCCGGGGGCTGCGGCGGTGATCGCCGCGGCCAGCGGGTGCGTGCTGTGCTGCTCCAGCGCAGCCGCCCAGGCCAGCGCCTGGGCGTCGGTCACGCCGTCCGCGGCGAGGACCGCGGTGACGGCGGGCTCGTTGCGGGTGAGGGTGCCGGTCTTGTCGACGGCGACGTGGCGGACCGTGCCGAAGCGCTCGAACACCGCGCCGGACTTGATGATCACGCCGAACTTGCTCGCCGCGCCGATCGCCGCGACCACCGTCAGCGGCACCGAGATCGCCAGCGCGCACGGGGAGGCGGCGACGAGGACGACGAGGGCTCGGGTGATCCACAGCTCCGGGTCCCCGAACAGCGAGCCGACCAGGGCGACCAGGGCCGCGAGGACCAGCACGCCCGGGACCAGCGGGCGCGCGATCCGGTCCGCGAGGCGCGCTCGCTCGCCCTTCTCCGCCTGCGCCTGCTCCACCAGCTCCACGATGGTCGTGAGCGAGTTGTCGGTGCCCGCCGCCGTCGTCTCGACCTCCAGCGCACCGGCGCTGTTGATCGCGCCGGCCGACACGGCGTCGCCGGGCTCGACCTCGACCGGGATCGACTCGCCCGTGATCGCCGAGGTGTCCAGGCTGGAGCGCCCCGCACGGACGACTCCGTCGGTCGCGATCCGCTCGCCGGGACGAACCACCATGACCTGCCCGACCGCGAGGTCCTTCGCCGCAATCTCCACCGAAGCGCCGTCGCGGCGCACGGTCGCGGTGTCGGGGACCAGCTTCAGCAGCGCTCGCAGCCCGCCGCGGGCGCGGTCCATCGCCTTGTCCTCCAGCGCCTCTGCGATCGAGTAGAGGAACGCCAGCGCCGCAGCCTCTTCGACGTAGCCGAGGACGACTGCGCCGACCGCGCTGATCGTCATCAGCAGCCCGATGCCCAGCTTGCCCTTGAACAGCTTCCGGATCGCGCCCGGCGTGAACGTCGACGCGCCCAGCAGCAAGCCGACCCAGAACAGCACCAGTGCCGGGATCTCCATGCCGGACCACTCAAGGATCAGACCAGCGAGGAACGCGACACCGGAGAAGACCGGCACCATGATCCCGCGGTCCCTCCACCAGGGCCGCTCCTTCTCCTCGCTCTCATCGACTGCCGTGGTCGTCGGCTCGTGCTCGCAGCCGCATGCCGCGCTCACGCGTCTGCTCCCGCTCCGCAGCAACCCGGAACGGTGCACGACGAGTCCACGCACGGAGCGTGCTCGTCGACAGCCAGAGTCACATCCACCAGCGCGATGAGAGCGGCCGCGAGGTGCGGATCAGCGATCTCATACCTAGTCTGGCGACCCTCCGGCTCAGCGACCACGATGCCGCAGTCGCGCAGGCAGGTGAGGTGGTTCGACACGTTCGAGCGAGTCAGCTCCAGCTCACGCGAGAGCACCGCCGGGTAGCTCGGTCCCTCGAGCAGGGTCATCAGGATCCGGGAACGCGTCGGATCCGCCATGGCCCGGCCGAGCCGGTTCATGACGTCGAGTCGAGAAGCAATAGTCAGCATGCACTGAACTATACAGCACAGACTGATCAATCGCCGGATGCATCAGCCTCCGCCACAAGGCGAAACAGCAGTCGACATCTGATGAATACGCGACTCAGCAACAATCGGTGCTACCAGTACGTGCCAGCTCCTTGTGGAGCGCTCAAGCCCAAAATCCATGTACCCGCAAATGTACCCGCAAGCTCCGGGCTTTTGCCGGTTTTGACGGGATCTGACGGGTTGTGGGATCTCCCGACTTGCCTACTCCCGCAAGGGATCTACGGCTATCAAGCGTGACGGAGGGAGAACCCTTCTTCGACTCAAGGGGTCGCAGGTTCAAATCCTGTCAGCCCGACCGAAAACGCACGAGGCTCGATCCGAAATGGATCGGGCCTCGTGCGTTTCTGACGTCATCTACGGCGAGACGAGGAACGTCGCATACTCCCGGCATCCGTCCGGAATGTATGCATCGTCGGCCTCGCCGAGACCGCCACCGAGCGCTATCCGGTCGCCGTCGCGATACTCGTCGCCCTTCCAGGTGAGGGTGCCGTCGTCCCAACTCGCATCCGACTCGGGAAAGACCGGCGTCACAGCATCCCCGTCGGCCGGCTCGACCGTGACGCACCCGTCCGTCACCCGTAACGTGCCCTCGAACAGAGCATCCATCCCGTGATCGGGGTCCGGATACACCGCGAGCGGCTGCGAAGGCGAGGGTGCCGCCGCCGGCGCGGAACAGGCGATTGCAGACATGCCGACCAGCCCCACCAGAACCGCAGACCACGCATGCCGTCTCATGGCGTGATGGTAACCCCTCAACCATGAGGGGACGTGAATGCTAGCGCAGCTCCACCAGCCCCACGGTGTTGCCCTCGCTGTCGGTGACGAACGCCTGCCACTCCTCAGCTCCCGCAGGGCCGAGCGAATCGTCGATGTGAGTGAAGATCACGTGGGGCTCGCCGACGATCACGGTTCCGCTCGCCCGAAGACGCTCGATCACCGCGTGGACGTCGGTCACCTTGAGATAGAGCAATGAGCTCGGCGCGCCCGTCTCGAGAAGCAGCCGCACGCCGTCGAGATCGAAGAACACGAGCCCCGGCGGGTCGAATCGTCCCGTGGGCGGGGAGCCGATGAGCTCCGTGTAGAAGGCGGCGGCACGGTCGAGATCGACGGCCCGCTGGGCGACCTGGACGAGTTTCATATACACCTCCTGTGCGGATGATCATAGGGGTGACGGGATCCTGCCGCGCGGTGATAGACCGGAGGCGAGCCCTCGACCCACAAGGAGCAGATCATGACGCATCGCATCGGCTATCTCATCGGCAGCCTCTCGCAGGATTCGATCAACCGCGTCCTGTCCAAGGCGCTCGTGCGCCTGGCGCCGCCCAGTCTCGAGCTGTCCGAGATCTCGATCCGCGATCTCCCGCTGTACAACCGTGACGACGAGATGGACCCTGTGCCGGCGGTCACCGAGTTCAAGCGCGCCGTCGAGAAGTCCGAAGGACTGCTGCTCATCTCACCCGAGTACAACCGCTCGATCCCGGCACCGCTGAAGAACGCGATCGACTGGGGCTCGCGCCCGTGGGGTCACAACTCCTTCGCCCGCAAGCCCACCGGCATCATCGGCGCATCGCCGGGAGCGATCGGCACCGCCGTGATGCAGTCGTCGATGCGAAGCGTCCTCAGCTTCCTGAACGCCCCGCAGCTCAATGCGCCGGAGGCGTATATCTCGTTCAAGCCAGAGGTCTTCGGAGCTGACGGCGAGGTGAAGGATGCCGACACCGAGAAGTTCCTCGAGCACTATATGAGCGAGTACGCGGCCTTCATCGAGCGCGTGCTCTCGCTCACGGCACCCGGGCACGTCGGAGACACCGCGTAGTCCGCGGGCCATGTCGACCGAGAACCCGGTCGAGCGGCCGGGAGCACAGGAATGGGTGCCGGAGCACGGCGGCGTCGACGATCTGCGGCACGCGGCCGAGGCGTGCCGCGGCTGCGAGCTCTGGAAGGACGCGACGCAGGTGGTCTTCTCGACGGGATCCGCCGGCGTCGACCTGATGCTCGTCGGCGAGCAGCCGGGCGACCGTGAGGATCGTACGGGGGAGCCGTTCGTCGGACCGGCCGGGCGGATGCTCGACGACGCACTCGACGCGGCCGAGATCGACCGCGGCGCGGTGTATCTCACGAACGCCGTGAAGCACTTCCGATTCGAGCTGCGCGGCAAGCGCCGCATCCACGAGAAGCCGGCCACGGGTCAGCTCGTCGCCTGCCGCCCGTGGCTGGAGGCGGAGATCGCGGCGGTGCGCCCGCAGGTGATCGTGGCGATGGGAGCCACGGCGGCCCGCTCCGTTCTCGGGCGACCCGTGAAGATCGGCGAGGTCCGCGGCGCAGAGATCACCGCCGAGGAATGGCCCGACATCCGCTCGCTCGTCACGGTGCACCCGTCGAGCCTGCTGCGACTGCGCGAGGATGCCGACAGGGAGGCCGCCTTCCGCGCTTTCGTCGCCGACCTCCGAGCGGCCGCGGAACTCGTCGACCGCCGCTGAGCAGGCGGCGCCGGCCGGCAGCAGATCACCCCCGCGCGGCATCCACGAGCGCCTCGAGCGCCTCCGCGTCGTGCGGAGCATGGCCCCGCGCATCGTTGTCGAAGTACACGTACACGTCGCGCGGCCTGCCGTCGCCGGCACCGGTGCCGTCCCCCCAGGCGGCGACGAGCTCGGCCCAGACCTCGAGCTCCTCCGACGTATAGGCGCTGTGATACAGCATCCGTGCTCCGTGCAGGCGCACGTAGGCGAAGTCCGCAGTGAGAGCGTCGAACCGCGGCCACCGGCCTGCGGTGTCGGCGGCCACGAGCGCGACGCCGTGCCGCTGCAGCAGGCGAAGGCTCTCCGGGTCGGCGAAGCTCCGCGAGCGCGGCTCGATCGCGTGCCGCAGCGGCACATCCGCCTCGATCTCGAGCCATGACCTGCCCTCGAGCCGATCGTCGTACCGTAGTGCCAGCTCGCGCGCCTCGCCGGTCGACCGCGGGAGAGCTCCGAGAAACTCGGCGAGGAGATCACGGTCGAACCTCTGCCGCTCCGGCAGCTGCCACAGGATCGGGCCGAGCTGCCTGCCGAGCGCGAGCACGCCCGACGCGAAGAAGTTCGCGAGCGCCTGCTCTGCTCCCCGCAGCCTCAGCATGTGCGTGATGTAGCGCGACCCCTTCACGGCGAAGACGAAGCCGTCGGAGACGCTCTCGCGCCACCGCCGATAGCTCTCCGGCCGCTGGAGGGAGTAGAACGAGCCGTTCAGTTCGACCGTCGAGAAACGCTCGCCGATGTACTCGAGCTCGCGCCGCTGAGGGAGCCCCTTCGGGTAGAAGTCGCCGCGCCAGCGCGCATACCGCCAGCCCGAGACGCCGATGCGCACCGTGCCGGGGGATGAGCTCGCAGCCACTGCCTGTCCATTCCCGATGCCGTCAAGGCCCTTGCTCGTGCGGCGCCGGCATCGCACCCTGGTGATGTTCGATCAACGGAAGGGGAGAAGCATGTCCATCGGAGACGACCCGATCGAAGACCAGAAGCCGACGGCGGATCTGCAGGAGCAGCAGCGCCCCGACTTCGATGAGCCGGACGACCCCGAATCGCCGGCCGAGGCGGAGCCGCCGTTCGACCGTGCCGAGGCCGACCCGGCCGATGTCGCCGATCAGCACGAGGAAGTGCCGCTCGACGAAGAACGACGCGAAGAATAGATCACGAGTCCTCCGCCCACCGCAGCACGGCCACCGGCTCCCGCGGAGCGCGGTCGCCGCGCTCCTCACCCTCGGCGGTCGCCTCCTCCTCGACGACCACCTCGGCGCCGGTGAGCAGCGCGGCACGCGCAAGCGCCTCCGCCTCCGGAATGCGATCCACGATCCCCGCTGACAGCGCATCCTCGTCGTCCGACGCCACCCAGGGAGCTTCGTCCAGGGCGTCCAGGGTCCTGTCCGATTCCAGCATCCGCGCGTCGAGGAGAAGACGATCGACCCTGGCCTGGCGAAGCGCCTCGACCACGGCGGCGGTCCCGCGTGCGCGCGCGCTCCCGGAGTCGGTCGCGGCATCGTCGCGGATCCGCTGCTCGTCGGTGCGCAGGTGCTCGTCGAGAGCCGCCGCGATCGCCTCATCGAGCGCTGAGCTGTCGGCGCCGGCCGCGTGGGTGTGCGCGTCGACGTCGACGACGAGGTCACGCGCCGCGTGCCCGAGCTGATCGATCAGCAGCTGACGCGCCCTGACGTCGCCTGCGACGACGACGAATCTCGGGGAATGCTGCTGCACCAGCCGGTCGACCACCTCGGCGAGCTGCTCCTGGTTGTGCTTCCAGATCTCCTCCGAGGTGCGCTGATACCGGCTTTGCGACCATCCGCCCGCCTGGACCTTGGGCAGAGCATCCGTCCGCCCCTCGACGGACCCCGTCCATTCCGGGTCCCGCCCTGCGCGCTCCAGTCGGACCTCCGCGTCCCCTCTGCCGGCCTCGACGACGAGATAGCGGATGCCGGAACCACGGTCCCGCAGAAGCGGGACGATCGGCGGGATCGCCGAGCGGCCGACGACCTCGGGGCCCAGGCGCGGGCCGGGTATCGACTCGTCGACCACGATCTCTCCGCAGTCGGCGAGGAGATACCTCGATGACGGAGCCGGCAGACCGGCGGTCCGCTCCAGTGCGGCAGCGACCGCCGCGGCATCCTCTGCCGGCGCTCCGGCCTCCACGAGCCGGCGTTCGACCGAGTCGCGCCGGCGCTCCTCGATGACCTGCGGCTCAGGACCGCGGCCGTCGACGTACGCGTACGTCCACGGGCCAGGCCGCTCGAGCAGTGCGGTCAGCTCCTCACGGCCGATCATGACTCATCCTCCGGCCGATCGGCATCCGGCCGATCCTCGTCCGCCTCCTCGGCCTCGGGGCCGTCGTGGCGGAACGCGCGCTCGACGTCGTCCTGATCCGTGTCGTCGGGCAGCGGCTCACTCTCCCGGAACGGCTCGGCGTGGGGACTCCCATGCCCCTGCACCATCCCGCGCGACTCCTGCTCCATCTGCTCGTCGAGGTTGGGGCCGTGCTTGGTGTTTCCCCTCTGGATGTCGCTCATCTCGAATCCCTTCGTCGTTCGCCGTCGCTTCGACGCTACGTCTGCGGACGAGGGTCGTGACCGGGGTTGACGGGCGGCGAGGTGGTCGCTAGTGCCGGAGAGCGCGGTGCCGGGCGCGGAGATGCACCGTGTGAGCGATGCTCAGAAGATCGGCGTCGGGCGCGCGCGGGGGTGGTTGCCCTCCCGAGTCATCCGCCCCAGACGAATCGCTCGAGAGGGCTTAACCGTCCGTCCCGGACGGTGAGGGAGGCGGCGAAGTTCTCGCTGTCTCAGCGGCTGATTCCCCCAGTCCTCAGCCAGTAGCCCCCGCTACTGAGAGCAGAATACCGCGAAAACGGCTTGTCCGCCATTTGGGGGACAAAAAAATCTGCGACCGTGTCCGTTCCGTTACGGGTGTTGCCCTTTCTGCCTCCCTCCATAGAGTGGTGACATGGACAGAAGGCTCGTGCTGAACGCGCAGCTCGCCATCGCGCAAGGGCATCGTCTCGAGGTCACGGAGCAGATCGACGCCGTCACCGGAGAGCTCGCAGTGCTCGCCGTCGTCGACCTCGACAGCGGCATCCGGTACCGCCGTGCCGAGGATCCGAGAGGCGAGACGGCGCGGTGGCTCGGGCGGGTTCTCGAGTGCACCGTCACGATCGGCGGCAGCGGCGCGCACACCACGCTCCTCGTCGACCCCGAGGATGCCGGCGGTGCAGGGGCGCGAGTCGCGCTGCACGGAGCGGACGAGGCCGCCGAGGCGGCCAAGGCGGAAGCCGACCGCTGGGGCGGCACGGACCGGGCACCGGAACCCGAGGCCGAGCGCTTCTGGTGAGAGCGCGGCTCTCGGCCATCGCCGGCTGAGAAGCCTCCACGATCAGCGGAAATCCCTGGACCGGTGCGCGAGCCCCGTCCGGAGATCCTCGAAGGCGTCGGCCAGCACGTTCACGACGCCCTCGGCCGAGCGCTCCAGGATGCCGCGGATGATCAGGGCGGGGGATTCGCGGGCCACCCGGCGGTAGCGGTTCCAGACCCCCGTCGAGCAGACGACGTTCACCAGCCCGCTCTCGTCCTCCAGGTTGATGAACGTGACCCCGGCCGCGGTCGCCGGGCGCTGGCGGTGCGTGACGAGACCGGCGACCTCGATGCGCCGGCCCACCTCGTGGTCCTGAAGCTCGAGGGCTGTGAGCACCCCGCGCTCGTGCAGCGACTGACGGAAGTGCGCCATCGGATGATCGTCGGTGGAGACGCCGGTCGCCCAGAGGTCGGCGGAGAGCTGCTCGTAGCTGGACTGGTCGGCGAACAGCGGCGGCTGCACGGCCACCGTCGTCCCCGGCAGGAACCGCGCGCGATCCTCGGCCGCGGCGCCCGCGAGCCAGATCGCCTCCCTGCGCTGAAGCCCCAGGCTCTCGAAGGCGCCGGCCGTGGCGAGCGCCTCCACCTGCGCGGTCGTGGCATCCGTCCGCCGCACCAGGTCGTGCAGGTCCCGGTAGCGGCCGTTCGCCTCGCGCTCGGCGACGATCCGCTCGGCGAGCGGCAGCCCTATGCCGCGCACGCCGCTGAGGCCGAGACGCACCGCGTACCCGCCGTCCCTCCGGTGCGCGGCGGATTCGTCGGGAAGACTCCTGTCGAAGCGCAGTGCCGGCGGCTGGGGGACGGCCAGGCAGGCGTCCCGCCCCGTCGGCCTCCTCGACGGCGCACCCGAGACCGGCTCCAGCATCTCCGTCGCCGCCGACGCGTGCAGATCGGGGCGACGAACCTCCACCCCGTGCCGCCGCGCGTCGGCGGTGAGCGTCGACGCCGAGTAGAACCCCATCGGCTGCGAGCGCAGGAGACCGGCGAGGAACGCGGCGGGGTAGTGCAGCTTCAGCCAGGAGCTGGCGTAGACGAGCAGCGCGAAGGACAGCGAGTGCGACTCGGCGAAACCGAAGTTGGAGAAGGCCTGGATCTGCGCGTAGATGCGGTCGGCCGTCTGCTGGTCGATGCCCCGGCGCTCCATACCGGCGTACAGCTGCTTCCTGACCTTCTCGATCTTCTCCTGGCCGCGCTTGGAGCCCATCGCCCGTCGCAGCAGGTCGGCCTCGTCGGCCGTGCAGTCGCCGATCGCCGTCGCCATCTGGATGAGCTGCTCCTGGAAGATCGGGATGCCGAGCGTCCGCTCCAGGATCGGCTTCAGATCGTCGTGCGGGTAGGGGATCGGGAAGTCCAGCGGCTCCTCGCCGCGTATGGCGCGCTCGCGATTCTCCTCGTCGAGAGCATCCTTCGCCATCTTGCGGCGGACGAACGGATGCACCGCCCCGCCCTGGATGGGCCCGGGCCGGATCAGGGCGATCTGGATCGCGAGGTCGTAGAAGCTGCGCGGCTGCAGCCGGGGGAGCAGCCCGATCTGCGCGCGGGATTCCACCTGGAACACTCCGATCGAGTCGGCGCGGCAGAGCATGTCGTAGACGGCCGGCTCCTCTTTGGGGAGGGTCTCCAGCTTCCATTCCTCACCGGTGGCCTCCCGCACGAGATCGAAGCAGTGCTGGAGGGCGGCGAGCATCCCGAGGCCCAGCAGATCGAACTTGACGAGTCCCATCGAGGCCGCGTCGTCCTTGTCCCACTGGATGACGGTGCGGTTCTCCATGCGCGCGTGCTCCACGGGCACCACCTCGCCCACGGGTCTCGCGGTGAGCACCATGCCGCCGGAGTGGATGCCGAGATGGCGGGGCGCCTTCAGCAGCTCACCGGCGTACTCGAGCACATTCGCGGGGATGTCGTGCCCCTCGACGGGCTCGAGGCCGGCACCCCAGCCGTCGACCTGGCGCGACCAGGCGTCCTGCTGCCCCGGTGAGAAGCCGAGCGCCCTCGCCATGTCGCGCACCGCGTTCTTCGGCCGGTACTGGATGACGTTCGCCACCTGCGCCGCTCTCGTGCGCCCGTACTGCTCGTACACCCACTGGATGATCTCCTCGCGGCGGTCGGAGTCGAAGTCCACGTCGATGTCGGGCTCCTCCGTGCGGGTGGTGGCGAGGAACCGCTCGAACGGGAGCCGGTAGAGGATGGGGTCGACCGCAGTGATCCCGAGCAGGTAGCAGACCGCGCTCGCCGCGGCGGAGCCCCGGCCCTGGCAGAGGATGCCGCGGCGCTTCGCCTCGGCGACGATGCTGTGCACGATGAGGAAGTACCCGGGGAAGTCCTTCTCCTCGATCACGTCGAGCTCCCGCCCGATCCGGTGGTGCTCCTCGGCATCCAGCCGCGGATACTTCTCCGGCACCGCCTCCCACACCAGATGCCGCAGCCAGCTCATCGGGGTGTGCCCCTCCGGGACCTCCTGCTTCGGCAGGGCGGGACGGGCGAGCTTCAGCGGGAAGGCGGATGCCGCGGCCAACTCGAGCCCGTACGGGATCGCGCCGGGATGACGGCGGAAGCGCGCCGACATCTCCGCACCGCTGCGAAGGTGCGCGCCGCCGTGCGCCGGCAGCCAGCCATCGAGATCGTCCATGCTGCGCACCGCCCGCACTGCGGCCACCGCCTCGGCGAGGCCGGCCCGATCGGGGGTGGCATAGTGCACGTTGTTCGTCGCCACCACCGGCAGCCGCATGCGTCGCGCGAGCTCGGCGAGGGCATCGTTGCGGCGGGAGTCCTGCGGGTCGCCGTGATCGTAGAGCTCGACGGCGACCCTGTCCTGCCCGAACAGGTCGACCAGGCGTCGCAGCGGGGTCGCCGCGTCCCCGGTCTCGAGCCCTCGCCGCACGCCGCCCTTCCGGCATCCGGTGAGGATCGTCCAGTGGCCGCCCGCGCTCGCCGCAAGCTCGTCGAGGTCGTACACCGGACGGCCCTTCTCGCCGCCGCGGAGCTGCGCGGTCGTGATGGCACCCGAGAGGCGATGGTATCCCTCCAGCCCGTCGGCGAGCACGAGCAGATGATCGCCGACCGGATCTGGGGTGCCGCGCTGCGGGGCGTCGAGACCGAGAGACAGCTCGGCCCCGTACACCGTCTGCACCTGCGCCTGCATCAGCTCGGCGACCTCGGCGAAGCGGGAGGCGCCGTAGAAGCCGTCGTGATCCGTGATCGCGAGCGCGGTGAGGCCGAGCCGCTCCGCCTCGGCGAGGAGCTCCTCCGGCGAGGACGCCCCGTCGAGGAACGAGTAGGAGGAGTGCGCGTGCAGCTCGGCATAGGGCACCGCGTCCGCGGGCCTCGGCACCTCGGTCAGAGGAGTGCGCGCACGGCGTCGCGACACCGGACCGGGATCCGTCCTGTCGCCGCGGGGCTCGGCCGCGGCCGGGTGCGGGGTCGCCTCCTCGCCGCTGAGGGTGCGCTCCAGCTCCTTCCAGGTGAGGGGAGGGTTGTGCCAGCCCATCAGCGGTACCGCCCCTCCGCCCACCAGCGGCCGCCAGCGCAGAAGACCAGCCAGGCCCGATCACGGTCGTCGACGATCTGCAGCCGGTGCCCGCGCTTGCCACCAGATGCCTCCCACCGGTGCTCGTGGATCGGCCAGGGCCCGGCCCAGGCCTGCACCTCGCCGCCCTCGATACGGGCGGGCTCTGCGGAGAGCGTCCCGCGTTCGTCGACGACGATCACCTCGCCTCCGGCGCCCTGCACCCCGATCGGGCGCGGCGGCAGGAACACCTCGGCGGGAAGCGGATCCGGCAGGCTCCCCGGCCATGGCCGATCCGGCGACCGAGGGGCGACCGCCCGCTCTCCCCACGGCGTGAGCACCTGCCGGTCGGCGAGCCAGCGGCCGCCGGACACCGCAGCGGTCACCACGCCCTCATGCCCGAGCATCGTCTGCACGCGGGAGACGGCGTGGTGCAGCCGCTCGTCGGTGCCTGACCCGAAGAGCCCCGGCTGGTGGTGGGCGGCATCGTCCACGGCGACCGGCACGATGCGCACCGCGGCGATGCCGCCGAAGGCCCTGGCCTCGTCGACGGGGCCCTTCGCGGACTCGGCGGCCAGCGCCTCCAGCTGCCACCGCACCCGGTCCACCAGATCCGCGGCGTCGAAGCAGGTCGGATGCAGCCAGGGCCGGGAGAACACCTTCCCGTTGTCGTCCGTCAGGTCGATGCGCACCTCGGTGCACACGACGGAGGCGTCTCCGAGCGCGAGCAGCACCGCATCCGCCGTCTGCCGCACCGCGAACGCGACCGAACG
>NZ_JADIJR010000048.1 GCF_017355365.1 Microbacterium sp. SD291
GGCCGCTCAGCGCCTCCGGATGCGTGAACATGTTCTTGTCGTGCCAGGTGAACAGCCACGACGGGATGAAGTCGAAGCTCGACAGGTGCCCCTGGATCACGTCGACGCTCGCGTCGAGGCCGAATTCCCGCGCCATGTCGACCACGGCGCGGACGTCTTCGACGGCCTCGTCCCTGATGAGCGTGCGATTCGGCTGCAGCTGCGTCCAGAGCGGGAAGATCCGCACGTGGTCGAGACCGAGATCCGCCAGCGCCTCGAAGTCCCGCCGCACCTCGTCGAGATCGAGCGACATCCACGCGTGCATCCACTGCGAGCGCGGCGTGTAGTTGGCGCCGAAGCGGAGCGGGGCTGTCGAGCTGGGCATCGCTGTCCTTTCGAGATCCGGCGTGAAACGGATGGACGTTCCGTCGGCCGTTATGGCATGCTATGGTCACTATACCGTTTTAGTAAGAGGTTGTGATCGCGACCCGGACGAGACGCAGCAACCTGGACACTTCGAAGGAGAACGTCCATGAAGCATCGCTCAACGGCAGTCGCGGGTATCGCGGCCGCAGCATCGCTCCTCCTCGCCGGATGCACAGGTGCCGGCGGCGGCGGTGGTGCAGCCGGCCCGATCGACACCGACGGAGAGCTCAGCGGCACCGTCCAGTTCCAGACCTGGTCGCTCAAGAACGAGAAGTTCACGCCGTACTTCGAGGCACTGATCGACGACTTCGAGAAGGAGAACCCCGAGGTCACGGTCGACTGGATCGACCAGCCGGGAGACGGCTATCAGGACAAGATCCTGAGCCAGGCCAACTCCGACACGCTTCCCGACGTGCTGAACCTCCCGCCGGACATCGCGTTCCCGCTGGTGCAGGCAGGCAAGCTCCTCGACCTCGCCGCCGCGGACCCCGATCTGGAGGCCGCGTACAACGCCGGCGGCTGGGCAGCCTACAGCGGGTTCAGCGGAGTCGAGGGCACCTACGGCCTGCCCTGGTACCTCGGCAGCGACCTCTCCTGGTGGAACCTCGAGCAGCTGGCGCCGTACGACGTGACCAAGGACAGCCTGCCGACCACCACGACCGACTGGCTCGAGCTCGCCAAGACCGTCGCCGCCGACTCCGCGGGCGAGGTGCAGCTGGTCTCCTCGATGCCGGGCCTCGACACGTTCATCGCCGCCGAGGTTCCCGTGATGGACGAGGACGGCACCTTCGTGTTCAACAGCCCCGAGGCGGTGGAGATCGTCCAGCAGTACGCCGATGCGTACGCCGCAGGCGCCATGCCGGCCGAGGCGCTGACGGGCAGCTACGCGGGCAACGCCGAGATGTTCCTGCAGGGCAAGGTGGCGTACACGACGGGTGGCTCCGGCTTCGCCGGCGACCTGCGGACCAAGGCGCCCACGCTTCTCGAGCAGACCACCGCGACGGCGCGTCCGGGCGTCCCGCCGCTGTTCGTGCAGGGCATCAACGTCTCCGCCGATTCGAAGAACCCCTCCGCGGCACTCGCGTTCGCCGAGTTCGTCACCAACGAGGCGAACCAGGTCGAGTTCGTGAAGCTCGCGGTCGGGTTCGCACCCGGCACCGCCGGCGGCACCGACGAGGTCGTCTCATCTGTCTCGGCCGATCTCGACCCGGCCCAGGCCGAGGCGATGACGGTGATGTTCGACGCACTCGATGAGGCCGAGGCGACGCCGTTCCAGTGGACCGGAGCGATGACGGACTACCTCAACCAGCAGATGGCCCTCGCGATCCGCGGCGACCTGGGCGCCGAGGAGGCGCTCGACAAGATCGTCGACTACGCGAACGAGAACCGCATCGACCAGTAGTCGCGCAGCGCAGACACCAGCACCCCGAGGAAGAGGTCCGCATGAAATCCCACAGATGGTTCACACCATGGCTGCTCATCGGCCCCGCCATCCTCTGGGTGCTGGTGTTCTCGCTCTGGCCGTTCATCAACACGGTGATGCTGAGCTTCACCGACGCCCGGCCGCTGCGACCGGCGAACCCCGTCGGGCTCGCCCAGTACGAGCGGCTGCTCACCGATGAGCAGTTCCAGTACGCGCTGCTCACCTGCCTGATCTACGTGGTGGTGTGCGTGCCGCTGCTCACGGTCCTGCCGCTGCTGCTGGCGCTGCTGGTGGAGAAGAACATCCCCGGCATCGCCGTCTTCCGCACGACGTTCTACTTCCCGGTGATCGCCTCGGTCGTCGTCGTCGCGCTGATCTGGAGCTGGCTGTTCGACAGCAAGGGCGTGATCAACCAGGCGCTCGAGTGGATGGGCATCGTCGACCAGCCGATCGCGTTCCTCGTCGACCGCTGGTGGCTGCTCGGCTGCGCGATCCTGCTCACGGTCTGGAAGGGCGTCGGCTACTACATGGTCGTGTACCTCGCAGCGCTCGGCAACACCGGCAAGGAGCTGCACGAGGCGGCCATGCTCGACGGCGCCGGGAGCTTCCGCCGGTTCCTCAGCGTCACGATCCCCAGCGTCCGCGGCGCGATGCTGCTGATCTCGGTGCTCATCGCGGTCTCCGCGATGCGCGTGTTCACCGAGCTCGACATCCTGTCCAACGGCACCGGAGGCCCGGGCGGCTACGACATGTCGATCGTGATGCTGATCCGCCAGGTCGGATCGGGCCTGAACGGCAACCTCGGCTACGCGGCCGCGATCAGTGTCGTGCTGTTCCTGCTCACGCTCATCCCGCTCGTCGCCATCCTGCTGCTGAACCGGGAGAAGAAGGAGAAGGTGGCCGCATGACCCTCACCGCTGAGCGCCCCTCCGTGCAGGCCGAGGAGCAGAAGCTCCTCAAGGACCGACGGTACCGGCGCAAGGGCTCAGGAGACTTCAGCAAGCCGACGCTCGGCTCCCTGATCCTCCGGTACGTGCTCCTCCTGTTCGTGCTGGTCCTCGTGATCGGTCCGTTCGTGTGGCAGCTTTCCACGTCCTTCAAGGGCGCGGGCGACGACCTGTACACCTTCCCGCCGAACCTCATCCCGGTCGATCCGACGCTCGAGAACTACACCAAGGTCACCGACATCGTCCCGGTGTACACCTACGCGTGGCACTCGCTGCTGGTCGCCGTCGGGTCGGTGATCACCAACGTCATCCTGTCGGTCCTCGGCGGCTACGCGCTCGCGTGCATGAGGTTCCGCGGCAAGATGATCGCCCTCGGCATCCTGGTCTCCACCATGCTGCTGCCCGGAGAGGTGACCATCACCAGCAACCTCCTCACGATCAACTCGCTGGGGCTCGCGAACACCCTGTGGGGCGTGTACCTGCCCGGCGCGATCGGCGCGATGAACGTGCTGCTGATCGCCACGGCGTGCCGGATGATCCCGAAGGACGTCCTGGATGCCGCCACGGTCGACGGCGCGACGACCTGGCAGCGCATCAGGCACATCGTCTGGCCGAACGTGCGCGGCATGGCGAGCGTCGTCGCGATCTTCACGTTCATCGGCGCCTGGGACGACTACCTGTGGCCGCTGATGGTGCTCACCAACCCGAACAACTACACGCTGACGGTCGGCATGGCGTACCTCAACGGCAACTTCTCGCCGGATCCCCGGCTGATCGCCGCAGGCACCATGGTCGCGCTGATCCCGATCATCGTGCTGTTCTCGATCATGCAGCGCTACTTCTTCCGCGGCGTGCAGGAGGGGGCAGTCAAGGGATGACCCTCCCGACACTGCTGGCGTCCGACGGCCCGGCTGACCCGCCGTCGTCCCGCCCGTCGTCCGGCGTGCTCGGCGGCGAGGTCTTCGCGTACCGGTTCGACGCGGCGCGCGCGGTGCAGCGCCTCGCGCTGCCCTCTCAGACGGACGTGCCGATCCCGGCGGATGCCGTGCTGCACTGGGCGTTCTACGCCGACGGAGCGGATGCCGTGCTCGCACCGCACGCCGCCCTCGCCGTCACGGTGGACGTCGTCTTCGACGACGGCTCGCGGCTCAGTGACGGCTCGCGGCTCAGTGACGGTGCCGATGCGCGCGACCGCTACGGGTTCGCCATGACGCCGGACGCGCAGTTCGCCGCCGCCTGGTCGATGCCGGAGCAGTGGAACGCCGACAGCGTCTCGCTGGCGCCCTGGGCGGGACGCCGGGGAACGGTCGAGATCGTGCTGGGAGCGACCGGTCTCACCGGTGAGGCGACCGGCTTCGTGGAGGTGGCCTGGGGGCGGATGCCGCAGCGCGCAGCGCGCCCGTCGGACCTCGTCGACACGCGCCGAGGCAGCCATTCCGGCTCTCGCTTCTCGCGCGGAAACACGATCCCGATCACCGCGGCGCCGCACGGATTCTGCTTCCTCACGCCCGCGACAGATGCCGCGGACTCGCGCTGGCCGTATCGCTGGTCGGTGCATGACGACGACGACGAGGGGCGGGCGCTCGAGGCGATCCAGTTCTCCCACCAGCCGAGCCCGTGGATCGGCGACCGCGGGGTGCTGCAGCTGATGCCGTTCCTCGGTGAACCGGCATCCGATCGCGCCGCCCGGCGACGGCGGATCGTGCCCGGCACCGAGTCGGCGCGACCGCACGCCTATCGCGCCGAACTGCGCGGCGGCCTCGCCGTGGAGGTCACGGCGACCTCGCACGGCGGCGCCTTCCGCGTCACTGCCGACGATCCGGCGGCGACGATCGGCTTCGTGATCGACCAGCTCACCGACGAAGGACGGCTGCGGCTGCACGCCGACGGCTCGTTCGACGGCTGGGTCCCCGAGGGGAGCGCCGACTGGGGCAACCCGCCGCGGACGTACTTCGCCGGCCTCGTCGCCGGGGATGCCGAGAGCGGAGTGCTGGCGGACGCAGGACGGTCGCGCGTCGCCGGGTTCCTCGGAGGTGCGGGCACCCTCGAGGTGCGGGTCGCGCAGTCGTTCGTGTCGGTGCAGCAGGCTCGGCGCTCCCTGGAGGGCGAGCTGCCGCTGACCGCCGGGTTCGACGAGCTGTGCGAGCGGCTGCAGTCGGAATGGGACGACCTGCTCGGCGCCGTCGAGATCCCGCCGGCGGAGGCCGGCCCGCACGCCGTGCTCGCCGACCGCGAGATGCGGGAGCGCATCGCGAGCGCCCTGTACCGCCTGCATCTGTACCCGAACGACGCCTCCGAGAGCGGACCCGGCGGGCCCCGGTTCGCCGACCCGTTCGCGCCGGCCGGCCCGCACGGCGAGGACGGCACCGGAGCCCCGGTCCGCGACGGGGCCCTGTTCGTCAACAACGGCTACTGGGACACCTATCGCACGGCCTGGGCGCTGCTCGGGTTCGTCGACCCCGGCGGCACCGAGCGCATGCTCGATGGCATCCTCGAGCAGTGGCGCCGCGGCGGCTGGATGGCCAGGTGGAGCGCACCCGGCTACGTCGACTCGATGGTCGGGACCTCCAGCGACCAGATCTTCGCGGATGCCGAGCGCTGGGGCCTCGCGCTCGCCGACCCCGAGGCGTTCGAGAGCGCGTGGCGCAACGCCTGCGAGCCGAGCGACGACCCGCGCCGCGGTCGCAAGGGCATCAGCGGCGCCCGGTTCAACGGATACGTGTCGTCGGCGGTGCCGGAGGGCATGAGCTGGAGCCTGGAGAACGCGGTGTCGGATGCCGCGATCGGCCGCCTCGCGTCCAGGATCGCCGGGCGCGGCGGGCCGGATGCCGCTCGGCACCGAGCGTTCGCCCGGTACTTCGCGAACCGCTCGCGCTCGTACCGGTCGCTGTTCGACGACCGGCACGGGTTCTTCCGCGGCCGCGACGACGCCGGCCGCTTCGGCGACGGACCGTTCGACCCGCGGGTCTGGGGCGGCGACAACGTCGAGACCAACGCCTGGGGCATGTCGGTGAGCGCCGTCCACGACGGCGCAGGGCTCGCCGCGCTGCACGGGGGTCCTGCGGGGCTCCGCGCGCATCTCGACCGGCTGTTCGCCGAGCAGGAGACGGCCGACGAGGCGTTCGGCGGCCCGTACGGCACCGTCATCCACGAGCAGCGCGAGGCGCGGGCGCAGCGCTCCGGCATGTGCGCGATCTCGAACCAGCCCGCCCACCACATCCCGTGGATGCACGTGCACGGCGACCAGCCGTGGCGCTCCGGCGCGGTCGTGCACGGCCTCGCCGAGCGGCTGTTCGCCGGCGCCATGATCGGCCAGGGCTTCCCCGGCGACGAGGACAACGGCGAGATGAGCGGCTGGTGGCTGTGGGCGGCTCTCGGGCTCTACCCGCTCGAGCTCGCCTCCGGCGATCTGCGGATCGGCTCTCCGCTCATCGACGACATCGCGGTGCGCCGGGGCGACGGCATCCGCCTGCGAGTGCGCTCGACGCGCTCGACGCCTGCCTCGCGATTCCTCGTCGAGGCGCGGCTGAACGGCGAGGCGCTCGAGAGGGCCGTGCTGCCGGTCGACGCCCTTCGCGCGGCCGGCGACGCCGAGCTGGAGCTCACCTTCACGGATGATCCGGATGCCGCGGCGCGCAGCCCGCTCTGGGCGCACGCCGACGAGCCGCTGCCGTGGCGTCGCGACCTCGCCGGTGGCGATGACGGAGCGGCGATCGGCCCTGCGCGGCTGTTCGACGATCGCGGTGAGACCGTCACCGCGCTCGCCGCGGGAGAGGCGGGCGGATGGGCGTTCGCCATGCCGGTCACCGTGACGGACGTGACAGTGACGACCGCGTCGCCATCGCCGGCCGGCGCCCTCCTCTGGGAGGCGAGCGACGACGGAGAGGCCTGGCTGCCGGTGCCGACGACGCACGCGGAGCCGCTGCGCCCCGACCGCACGACGCCCTTCGCTTTCGCCCGTCCCGTCGCGACGCGGATGCTGCGGGCGCGGGCGGTGATGCCGCTCGAGCTGCGACAGCTCGAGCTCTTCGACCTGAGCGGGCTCCCGCTCCGGAAAATGCAATGACGCAGTCATTGCAACGACGCAGAGAGGTACGAGGTTCATGATCGATTCGACGAAGAAACGCCGAGACCGTCGCCGCGCACGACTGACCGCCGCCGCGGCAGCCTGCCTGGCGATCGCAGGACTCACTGTTCCGGCCGGAGCATCCGCCGACGCCGGGAGCATCACGCCCGACGACGACGCCAAGCGCGTCGTGTACGTCGAGGTGAACAGCAACGACATGGCGAACGTCGCCGACTACACGCTGGAGGGCACGCAACGCCCCGCCTTCGACATCGCGGTGATCTTCGCGGCCAACATCAACTACGACACCGCGACGCAGAGCGCCTACCTGCACCTGAACGAGCGCGTCACCGAGACGCTGCAGGATGCCGAGAACCAGATCCGCCCGCTCCAGGAGCGCGGCACCAAGGTGCTGCTGTCGATCCTCGGCAACCATCAGGGCGCCGGCATCGCGAACTTCCCGACGCGCGAGGCCGCGGGCGCCTTCGCCGACGAGCTCGCCGCCGTCGTCGAGCAGTACGGCCTCGACGGCATCGACTTCGACGACGAGTGGTCGAAGTACGGCACGAACGGCACCGGGCCCGCGAACGAGTACTCGTTCGTGTACCTGGTGGAGGAGCTGCGCGAGCGCCTCGGCGACGACAAGCTCCTCACGTTCTACAAGATCGGCGAGGCCGCAGAGACGACCGAGTACGACGGCGTCCGGGCGGGAGACCTCCTCGACTACGCCTGGAACCCCTGGTACGGCTACTGGTGGGTCCCGGAGACCGTGGGCATGGACGCCGCGCAGCTCGCTCCGGGCGCGATCAACCTGACCGCGACCGGCCAGAGCACCGCTGCCGCCTTCGCGCAGCGGACAGCCGACGAGGGATACGGCGCGATCGTCACCTACAACCTGACCGCCGGGGACCACTCCGGGTACCTCTCCTCGATCACCGAACCCCTCACGGGGCTGAAGACGTCGTACAGGGCGCCCTGGTACGACGTGGACGTCGAAGCGGTCGCCACGTGCGCCGGCGGCGACGTCAAGGTCAAGGTCACCGTCGTCAACGACGATGACGCGGCCGTGGACGCCGAGGTGATGTCGTCGATCGGCACGCGCACCCTCACCGGCATCGCCCCCGGCGACTCCGGCACCGCCGTGCATCAGGCGAAGCGCGGCGCGACCGCCGACGGGTCGGTGCGGGTGGACCTCACGGGTCCCGACGGGCAGAGCTCGATCGATGCGTCGTACGAGGCGCCGGCCTGCGGCTGATCGGGAACCGAGTGTGACCGAACAGCATGCCGGGACTGCTGCGGGGGAGCGCTGGCTCGCTCTCCCGCAGCCGTCCCTGTTCGCGCCGGCCGGCGGGCGCTGGCGGCCGAAGTCGGTGCGTGTGATCGCCTACGATGGCCGACTCGTCCGCGAGGCCGTGCGTCTCGAGGGCGAGCTGAGGGCGCTCGGCATCGCCGGCGGCGGTCGCGCGGTCGTGCGCCTGCGTCTCGAGGATCGCGCGGCAGAGTCCTTCTCGATCGAGGTCGACGACGACATCGAGGTGCGGGCGGGGGACGCCGCCGGCGCCTTCCGCGCCACCCGTCAGCTGCTGCACAACCTGCGCGCGCAGGATTCCGTGCCGCGCGGCAGGGTGCACTCATCGCCCGCCGTCCGCGAGCGCGGATTCCACCTCGACGCCGCCCGCAAGCATTTCCCCGCCGCGCGGATCGTCGAGCTCCTGCATTCACTCGCCGACGTCGGCGTCAACTCGTTCCAGTGGCACGTGTCGGAGAACGAGGGATTCCGGATCGGTTCGGAGTCCTTTCCCGAGATCGTCTCCCCGGAGCACGTCACCCGCGATCAGGCGCTCGCGATCGCGGATGCCGCGGCGGAGCTGCACATCGACCTGATCCCTTCGCTCGACATGCCCGGGCACCTCCGTCACGCGCTGTCCGCGCATCCGGAGCTCCGGCTGCCGTCGTCGCGTGGGCTCGACACCGACCACGCCCTCGACATCACGCGCGACGAGGCGGTGGCCTTCGCGCACGGGCTGATCGACGACCTCGCTCCGCTCTTCCCGCACAGCACGAGCTGGCATCTCGGCGGCGACGAGTTCGTCGACTTCGCGCGCGTCGACGACCATCCGCTCCTGGCCGAGACCGCAGGTGAGCGCTTCGGGGCGCAGGCGACCGGCTTCGACCTGCTCACCGACTTCGTGAATCGCACGGCCGCGCACCTGCGCGAGGGAGGATTCGCGACGCGGGCATGGAACGACGGGATGCTCCGTGGCGCCGTCGTGCCGCTGGATCGCCGCGTCGCGCTCGCGTGGTGGACGAACTGGCACGCGCAGATGCGTCCGCTGTCCGCCGCGGTCGACGCCGGTCACGAGCTGGTGAACTTCAACGACGGTCTCTTCTACCACGTGCTGGGCGAGCTGTCAGGGTACAAGTACCCTGACAGCTCGCGGATCTGGGGTGCCGAGTGGCACCCCGGTCTCTTCTCCGCACTGCCGGGTGGTCTCCGGCAGGAACTCGCCGCCCCGTACCCGGAGGTGCTCCGCGGCGCGGCGTTCGCCGTGTGGGCCGACGATCCTGAGGCGCAGAGCGTCGATGAGGTCTTCGCCGCGACGCGGCGCCCCGTGCGCGCCATGGCCGAGCGCGCGTGGAACGCGGGATCGCGTCTGACGCACGACGAGTTCTGCGCGATCGACACGCGGATCGGTGTTTCGACGCGGCCCACGGCATCCGCCGGGTAGCGTCGACCGCGTCCGTGCTGAACTATGCTCGAGAGAGCGCTCCCACTATAGCGATTTAGTAAAATAGCCTGAGTAAATCCGCACCCCGCCACCCCACCGTCAAACCGGAGACACGAACTTCATGCATGACGACACCTCGCTCACCATCGGCCGCGTCAAGCGGGTGCTCGACGAGCGCATCCGCCCCGCCGTCCACTCGGCATCCGCGCCCCTGACGATCGAGGTGAACGAGCTGCCGGGCGAGCCGATCAGCCCGACCGACGGCCTCGCCCTCGAGTTCGCTCCCGCCTCCGTGGGGAGCATGTGGGGTCCGGCCTGGTCGACCACCTGGTTCAAGCTCACCGGCCGCGTCCCGGCGGAGTGGGCCGGTCGCCGCGTCGAGGCCGTGATCGACCTGGGCTTCGACATCAACATGCCCGGCTTCCAGTGCGAGGCCCTCGTCTACCGCCCGGACGGAGCACCGGTCAAGAGCATCAACCCGCGCAACCAGTGGCTGCCGATCGCCGAGACCGCCGCGGGCGACGAGCCGATCGAACTGTACCTGGAGGCCGCCGCCAACCCGGTGCTGCTGGACTACCACCCCTTCCTGCCGACGCAGGAGGGCGACATCCGCACGTCCTCGCCCGCGCCGCTGTACCGCACCCGCCGCATCGACCTCGCCGTTTTCGAGGAGGAGATCTTCGAGCTGTCCCTCGACCTCGAGGTGCTGTTCGACCTGCAGGCGGAGCTGCCGGCGACCTCGCCCCGTCGCATGCGCATCCTGCAGGCGATGGACGACGCCCTCGACGTGCTCGACCTGCAGCGCATCGCGGAGACGGCATCCGACGCCAGGGCGAAGCTCGCCGACGTGCTCGCCTCCCCCGCCGAGGCGAGCGCGCACCGCATCTCTGCGGTCGGTCACGCGCACATCGACTCTGCCTGGCTGTGGCCGGTGCGCGAGACGATCCGCAAGGTCGCCCGCACCACCTCCTCGATGACGACGCTCATCGAGGAGCAGCCCGACTTCCTGTACGGCATGTCCAGCGCCCAGCAGTACGCCTGGCTCAAGGAGCACCGCCCAGAGGTGTACTCGCGCGTCAAGGCCGCCGTCGCCGAGGGGAGATTCCTGCCGCTGGGCGGCATGTGGGTCGAATCCGACACCGTGATGCCCACCGGCGAGTCACTCGTGCGCCAGTTCTCCTACGGGCAGCGCTTCTTCGAGCGCGAGTTCGGCATCCGCTCGAAGGGCGTATGGCTGCCCGACAGCTTCGGCTACTCGCCGGCGCTTCCGCAGCTCATGCGCCGGGCAGGGTTCGAGTGGTTCTTCACGCAGAAGATCTCCTGGAACCAGCAGAACGTCTTCCCGCACCACACGTTCCTGTGGGAGGGCATCGACGGCTCGCAGATGTTCACGCACTTCCCGTCGATGGACACCTACAACTCCCAGCTGAGCGGCATGGAGGTCGCCAAGGCATCCCGGCAGTTCAAGGAGAACCGCGTCACGTCCCGCTCGATCGCACCGGTCGGCTGGGGCGACGGCGGCGGCGGCACGACCCGCGAGATGACCGGCAAGGCCGCCAGGCTCGCGGACCTCGAGGGCAGCGCGCAGGTCGTCTGGGAGCACCCCGACGTCTTCTTCGACGCCGCGCGCGCCGAGCTGCCGCATCCGGCCGTCTGGGTCGGCGAGCTCTACCTCGAGCTGCACCGCGGAACCCTCACCAGCCAGCACGCCACGAAGGCGCTGCACCGCTGGGCCGAGCACGCTCTGGTCGAGGCCGAGCTGTGGGCGGCGACGGATGCCGTGCGCACGGGCACCGCGTACCCGCAGGCCGAGCTCGACCGGCTGTGGCAGATCGTGCTGCTGCACGAGTTCCACGACATCCTCCCCGGCACCTCGATCGCCTGGGTGCACCGTGAGGCCGTCGAGGTGCTCTCGGGCGTGCTGGCGGATGCCCGTGCGCTCGCGGATGCCGCACGTCGCTCGCTCGCAGGCTCCGGGGAGCGCGAGCTGCGCTTCGACCCGACCCGCGGTACCGCCCTCGATACTCGGTCGTCGAGCGAGCGAAGCGAGACGAAACGCGCCGTGACCCTCGCCGAGGAGGGCGACGGATGGCGCCTGGAGAACGACCTCGTCTCGGTTCTCGTCTCCTCCGACGGCCTGATCGTCTCGGCCGTCGACAAGGGCACGGGCCGTGAGACCGTCGCCGAGGGGCGTGCGGCCAACCTGTTCCAGCTGCACCAGGACTTCCCGAACATGTGGGACGCGTGGGACATCGACCGGTACTACCGGAACAGCGTCGACGACCTCACCGGCGTCGCATCGATCGCGGTATCCGTCGCCGACGGCGTCGCCACGATCGTGGTCACCCGGAAGTTCTCCGAGTCGGCCATCGAGCAGACGATCACCCTCGCCCCCGGCGAGCGGACCGTGGTGCTGCGCAACCGGATCGACTGGCACGAGACCGAGAAGCTGCTCAAGCTCGCGTTCCCCCTCGATATCCAGGCGACGCACACCGAGGCGGAGACGCAGTTCGGCTACCAGTCGCGGGTGACCCACACGAACACCAGCTGGGAGGCCGCGAAGTTCGAGACCTCGATGCACCGGTTCGTGCTGGTGCGCGAGGCCGACTTCGGCGCCGCGCTCGTGAACGACTCGATCTACGGCTACGACACCGCGCGCGAGGTGTCGGGCGACGCCGTCACGACCGTCGTGCGGCTCTCGCTGCTGCGCGCTCCGCGCTTCCCCGACCCCGACACCGACCACGGCGCCCATGAGATCACCGTCGGGTTCGTGATCGGGGCGGATGCCGAGGTCGCCACAGCCGAGGGCATCCGGCTCAACTCTCCGGCCACCGTCGTGCAGGGCGGTCGCGAGGTCGAACCGCTCGTGGCGATGGACGGTCGCGGAATCGTCGTGTCGGGCGTGAAGCTCGCCGACGACGGCTCGGGCGATGTGATCGTCCGCGTGTACGAGGCCCTCGGGCGCCGTGCGGCGGGCGTGCTGACGGCAGGGTTCGAGCACAGCGAGATCCGCGAGGTCTCGCTGATCGAGGACGCACTCGAGGACCCCCGGATCGGCGGTGAGCTGACGCTGCGCCCGTTCGAGGTCCGGACGCTGCGCATCGTGCGCTGAACGGTGCGTTTCTGACCCCGCACGTGTCGGACGGCCGTGCGAGGTCAGAAACGCACGCGAACCGCCCCGTTCCCGCGCTCTATCGACCTCGCATCGGGCGGCACGCGACCGCAGAGGTCCGACGAGAGCGCCCCGGCGAGGCGTTGCGAGCGTCACGCGCGCGGAGGACGATGGGCGGATGGCGACCGTCGACGATGTGCGCGAACTCGCCCTCGCGCTTCCCTGGGTGGAGGAGGCCACGGGCGGCCACACCGGCGCGGCCGCCTGGCGGGTGAAGAGCGGCCAGTTCGCCTGGCTCCGCGGCCCGACCGGCTCCGACCTCCGCCAGCTGGCCGAGCTCGGCAGGCAGTGGCCGGAAGGACCCGTACTCGGGGTGCGCGTCGGAAGCCTCGAGGAGAAGGAGGCGCTGCTCGCCGCCGAACCCGGGTGGCTGTTCACGATCCCGCACTTCGACGGCTACCCCGCGCTCCTCGTGGAGCTCGACGCGATCGACCGCGATCGGCTGGCCGAGATCATCGACGACGCCTGGCTGCTGCGCGCGCCCGCTCGCGTCGCGAAGACCTGGCTCGCCGACCGCGGCCTGGAGTGAGCTCAGCCCGCGAGACTTCACAGATGTCATCGTTTTCCACGATTTTCGTGACATTCGTGAAGTCTCGCGGGCCGGTCGGGGCTGACGGGCAAAGCTGGAGTGAGGCTCAGCCGACGAGGAAGGGACGGGCGGCGTCGAGGAACGCGCGGGGGTCGTCGGCCCACAGGCGGATGCTCGTGACCTGGTGCTGTCCGCCCTTCGGGGCGAGCCCGGGGAGGCGGATGCTCGTCGGGTGCTCGAGCTCGACCAGGATGTTCGTCTCGTTCTGCATCCGCTCGGCGTACTCGCCGCCCTCTTCGACCCCCGTGATCCGGGGCTGCTTCGGTTCGTCGACCCGCCGCGAGATCTCGACCGAGGCGATGTCGTCCCACGAGACGGGCACATCGAGTTCCAGGCCGCTGCGGATCCGGATGCCGTCGGGGCCGACCGTGTGCGGACGCATGAGCATTGCGCACAGCAGGCCGAGCATCCAGGTCACGCCCCAGATGCCGAGGATCAGCATCGTGATCCTCACCACCGGCCAGCGGTGCACGATGAGGTCGAAGATCGGGATCTCCACGGCGGAGAGCCCGATGAAGATGAACAGCACGGAGAGCACGGGGCGGTGATAGCCGATGCCTGTCGCGCCGGGGGCGATCGCCGGACGGCGGGCGATCGCGCGGCCGATGCTCGTGTACACGCGGACTTCCGCGAGCAGCGCCCGCCGGAGCATGTCCAGCACGCGCGCGCCGCGCGACGGCAGGGCGACGGTCGTCGAGGTGGTCATCGTGGCGTCTCCGCTGCCTCGGTCACCAGGGTCTCCAGGTGCGCCGTGATCGCCGCGATCCCGCGCTGGACAGCGGCACGATCCTCCGGCGCGACGGCCCCGAGCAGCGTCTCGTCGAGCGCGGCGTGCTCCTCCTGCATCCGCGCCATGGTCTCCGAGGCCTCGGGCGTGAGCTCGACCAGCACCGCGCGGCGGTCGGACGGATGAGGACCGCGGCGCACGTGACCGGAACCCTCGAGGGCGTCGACCAGGCCTGTGATGTTGCGGGGAGTCACCTCGCAGAGCCGGGCGAGAGCCTGCTGCGTGGAGGGTCCGGCGTGCTGCAGCACCCACAGCAGATGCACACGCGCCGGCGTCAGACCGGTGCCCTCGAACGCGCGGGCCATGTCCTTCTGGAACAGGTCGGCGATCTGGAGGAGACGGTCTACCAGGAGGGGCTGCATGATAGATACGCTACTACATTGTTACCACGCTTCACGATCACAGCCCGCGAGACTTCACGAATGTCACCGTTTTCGCCC
>NZ_JADIJR010000049.1 GCF_017355365.1 Microbacterium sp. SD291
ATCCCGACGGCGTGCATGTCTTCCTCTCGGCGGATGACGGGCACGTCCATCGCGTGCGGCTCGCCGGCGGAGCGCCAGTGCGTGTCACGAACGACGACGGGCGCCTGCACTTCCTGCACGGAGTGAGCCCTGACGGAACGACGCTGGCGTACGTCGGACTGGAGGTCGCCGAGGACGGCTCCTGGTCGCCGCCGAACCTGTTCACGATCCCCGCCTCGGGCGGCGAGGACACGCAGCTCACCGACGACGGCTTCCCCGATGACGGCCCGGAGTATTCACCGGACGGCGCATGGATCTACTTCAACTCCGAGCGCGCACGCACCGCCCCCGGTCACGCGCAGCTGTTCCGGATGCGGACGGACGGGACGGATGCCGAGCAGCTGACCTCCGACGAGAGGGTGAACTGGTTCCCGCACCTCTCCCCCGACGGCGTACGGATCGCCTACGTGAGCTTCCCGCCGGGGACGGAGGGACACCCGGCGGATCGTGATGTGATCCTGCGTCTTTGCGCGGCCGACCGCAGCGGCATCCGCGATCTCCGTCGCCTGCGCGGCGGGCAGGGCACCATGAACGTCCCGAGCTGGTCTCCCGACGGGTCGCGGATCGCGTTCGTCGAGTATCCGATCGCCGGAGGCGGGCGGTAGCTGCGGGCGCGTGAATATGACGGGAGGCCCGGATCCGCAGAAACCTGCAGATCCGGGCCTCCCGTCAGTCCTCGCGGGCCCTGGGCTGGGTCAGTGATTCAGAAGTCCCAGTTCTAGTCGTGGGCCGCGTGATTCCGCGGATTCTTGGGGGCTGCCACGGGGCCGTGCCCTCTGCGTGCCACTCCTAGAAATTGGGTACCTTCGCCAGCTGCGGCGGGACCGTGACACGCTTCGATTCTACCTTCACCGCGACAGCAGGAAACGGGCTTCTGGATCGTGTGAGCCCAGGCGAACCAACTTCTCGATCGACCGCCGTTCGAGCGCTTCACTGCGCGATCAATCACGCGGCCTTCGCCTCTCCTTCAGCTGGCCGAGCCGCCGACCTGAGCCTCGATCCACTTCCACGCCATCTGAAAGGTCGCGGATTCAATTCTCTGGCCATTCCGAACCAAGAAGGCCTTCAATCGCTGTCGCGCACCGATCCTCGCGGAAGTGGGGGCACCCGGGTCCGCAAGCTCGCGAGCGTCGTTTTCGAGGGCAGTTCCGGCGTCCGCGCCCAGCTCGCGCACCAGCTTGATGAGCTGTTCGGCAGGGACGCCAAGTGTGACAGCTCCGTTCAGGTTCTGAGCTACGACTCCTTCGACGTGCTGAAAGATCTGCTGCTGGATCATCACTGACGGTAGGGTTCCAGGGCCTGTAGCGAGCTGCATAGTCATTGAGCTGGACGCGAACGGCGAGGCAGGCACAAGAAGTTGTACGAGACTCTCGATCTCATTCGATGCCACCGAGTCGAGATCATCAACAAGCTCCGACTCAATCTGCTGTTGAATGGCAAGCATCCTCCGATCGCGCTCATGTTTGGTGTCGAGGAGGACGCGGCGGGCCTCCTTCCCATATCGTGCTACGAGATTGATCGCCTTCATCCGGTCCATGCCCAGTCCCTGCAACATGGCTTCCGCGGCACCCGGCTGATCGAGCAACCCCAGGAACCGCGCGAACTCCTCAAGCTCGGTTCCGACCGACTCAGTCGTCATTCCCTGTTCACCATAGAACTCGATGACGCGACCGCTCGGCGTCTTGTAGCCACCTTGACGAACGGTCCGATGCTTCACGGATCCCGACCAATCATGGAACATGCCGAGCAGCTTGGTCAGCTCCTCCTCATAGAGACGCCCAGCGGGCACGTATATTCGGAACAAGAGGTTACTCTGAGTGTCCTCGACGAACGAGGCTGCGAGAACTGATGCCTCTGCATTCCGCTTGTAGGTCGAAATTGTCAGCTCATTTTTGGCCAATAGGTCAAGGACATGCTCACGAATATTGCTTTCCAGTGTCCCGAAGAACTCTCTGGCTGCCTGATCATTCCAGGTGTAGCCATCCCAGTCCTCGCTAGGCACATCGTCAGACGTCGTCAGCTCAAGATCGACATCACCAACGACGGCCTCATGGGCAACGATGAGGTACGGTTTCCGGGCGAGCTCCTCGAATAGCGCCGTCGCAACGGCCGCATAAGGTTCCTTGCAAACGCGCTCAAAATCGTTAGCCGTGAGCTTCACGATTACGCCAAGAAGGTCCGACCGCCTAAGAAGGCTGACTATAGTCCACCAATTCTCTGGCAAGGATGACAGTTTCTTGGATTTGTACTCGTTACCTGCCGTCGTGATCTTAGTAGCAACCGACTCCGTTAATACGGATCCGATCGCCAAGTAGAAGCCCGATGTCATTGTCATGCGCCCTTTGTGTCATCGTCGCCGGTGCGACCAGACGGCGACGATGACTGCTCATCCGTAGCGGCAGCCGGAAGAGCGAGCTGCGACTGTCGGTCCGCCGCGTACCAATCGCCCGGGATAAGCGCGCTGCCATCGCGCCACGTTTCGATGATCGATGCCTGGAACCACTCGTCAGCGAAGTCCGCGTGGTCGAAGGCGATGATCTGCAACTGTCCGTCAAGACGAGTGACCGCGTCGAACATCATCCAGTAGAGCTTGCGCGTGTTGTCCCGATCGGTATCGGACAGCTCGGTGAGGTCTCCCCCATTCTCCCGGTCCCGGGGGAAGAATGCTTGACTGGGCTGGTCCAAGACGATGAATCTGGGAACGGGCCGGTTCGCCTCGATGAAGTAGTCCTGTAGCGCCAAGTAGGCGGTGAGGTGATAGCCGACCCAGCTCATGCCGCTACCGATAGCACCGGCATCCATGTAGGCAGGGCCTTGGAGCGTGTCGGCTACGACCGTGAGGCGGTACGGATCTATTCGCACGCCGTGCTCAGAGTGTTCAAGGGGGAACGACTGCGCGAGCGCGGTCATTCGTCGCCCGACGATATTAAGGAGGGACTCCATCGCCGAGCGAAGAGCCTCCGGATTCAGCTCTTCCGCGAGTTTCTCGGCCTTGTCTTCGAGGGCTTCGACCGCCCGTTCCAGCGCTGTGATGGTGTCATCGCTTTCCAGCGTGGTCGTTTCAAGATACTGGGCGACGCGGCCCCGAACGAAGCTCTGCTGATCCCAGGTGCGCTGCGCAGTCGCCCGAATATCATCGGTTCGGGCCAGCTCTTCCAGCGATGTGTCGATATCGGTCAAGTCGGCGCGCACTCGGCTTCGGACCTGAAGTAGTTCGGTGCGCGCCGTGGTGATACGCGGCTGGTCCCGCTGTGCTAGCTCAATGCGGCGCGCCACACGGCCGAGACTGTGCTTGATGGCGTCATGGGTGCTGGCGTCAGTCAGGGCTGTCTGGCAGACCGGGCAGGTGGCGTCCACATCAGTCGAGTCCGGGATGAGACCGATGGAGGCAAGACGAACGCGGTGCTCGTTGAGTTCCGCGCTGTACTCTGTCCCGACCCGGGCGAACTCGTCAAGTCCGCGGAGCTTGTCGTTGATGTCGCGGAGAGCACCGCGTAGTTCGACACGGCGCGCAATGAGAATTTCTGTTTCCGCATCATGATCGACGTCGTCTACGTGTGCCGACGGCTCCACCCGCTCAAGGACCGCAGAAAGGAGATCGATGGCCTCACCTGAGTCGGTAGGTGTCGTGTCAACCGGGAGCAGTCCGCTGGCCCGTGCATCGGCGATGAGTCCCGCTGCACGTCCCACGCCCAACTCACGCGTCGTGCGAGCCTCAGCGAGCCGCGTTTCTTGGCGTCGGATGTCACGCCGGAGCTCAGCGAGCTGTTCGCGCTTACGAAGGGCATCAGGTCCCTGAGCACCGAGAAAGTAGGGAAATGTGTCTCGGATTGCTTGCTTCTGGTAGTCGCGGTTCTGGTGGTGGAAGAGGAGCTCAGGGTTAGCGACTTCTCCCTGGCCCTGGAAGTTGTAATACAGCGAGTGTCGGAAGTTCGCGGCGAGTGACCGGCGGGTACGTCCCTCTGCGGGAACGTGGAGGTTCTCCTCGATCCCGATCAGGCCGCCGAGGTATTCGACGAGGTCCGCAGCATTGGCATTGACCGCGAGAGTCGCAAGCACGGGAACCTGACTCTCGCCGATCGTGAGCATTGCCTGCGATGTCGTAACTCCATGTGCCGGTGCCGGGCGTCCGATGAAGAACCGCGTGTCGCCGACGTGCGCGAGCAGGCCGTACCAGGCCACGGTGTCCTGGATCGGACCGAGCGGGACGTGTGGGCTGTCACCGCCCAACAGGAACCGGAGGATGCCGATGATGCTGCTCTTACCCGTTCCAGACTCGCCGGAGATGATGTTGAGCTGCCCCGGTCTGAACCGAATCTGACGGGTGTGTCCGTCAGCGTTGTAAAGGATGAGCGCATCGAGTTGCATCATGGCTTGACTCCCCAATGAGCGAGTGTGGTGGATTCGTCTGCGTCGGATGCTCCGATCCAGCGCCCGAGAAATTCGGCCGCTTTCACGCAATCCGTCCAGTCGCTCGTGGGGAACAGTGTGCGTGGGCGACGACCGAGGTTTCCTGCTGAGATCGACCCGGGCGACCCGATGAGCACGGTGTGCTGCAGTCCGTAGCCGATCGCCGCTCCAGTGAAGGCTCGGAAGGTGCGGACCCGATCAGCAAAGTCCATAAGAATGACCGGGTTGTTTCGAAGCCACGACCACATCAATGACCCGGTCGTGCCCGGCAGAGCGTCGCGGGTAGGCTTGTGGAGCGCACTGGGCAGTATGAGAAACGCGAATGTGACCGGCATCGCTGCCTCCGCTTTCGCTTCATATGCCGCGCATGCCTTGTTGAGCAAGAGCGCGCAGAAGGCCGGATTGAAGAGTGCGCTGGTCTCGGAGTCTGCTACTGGATTCGGCATGGTGATGCTCATGCAACCTCCTGCGTTTCGGCAGCCCCTTGCACCTCGGCAAGGCGATGCTTCAGGAGGTCAAGCCAATCTGGATGCCAACCGATCTGGAGCCGATCGGCAAGTATATGTAGCGACCCGAGCGGAATGTAACCAGACCGAACCTCCGCACGGATCTCTGGCAGAGCGCGCTCCTGGATCCGCGCATATGTCGTTCGCGCGAACTTCCGCTTGTCGTCATCACTGATCGCGTCGTCAACATCCGCCTCCTCCAACGGAAGAAATGCACGCTTCCACTCCTCCATCAACCGCCGGTCGTAGGCGTCGATCTCGCCCATCGCAAGCAACTGTTCGCGTTGCCACCTGGACCGCTGGAGGAAGGCCCGATTGTGGTCGTACACCGCCTGCCGGATGCGCTCATGGTGCAGCAGGATCAGCTGAAGCTGCTCGACAAAGACTCTGTCATCTCCGGCAACCTCATCGGAGGTCGGCTCCGGTTCGTTGTCGTAGTCGAGTGGCAAGTTGTCATCCCGGAGCGACTGGGCAATCAGGTGCAGCTGATCTTCAATCTCGCGGATATCGATCCAGTCCTTCTCGCCCCGGGCGACCTTGGTGAGATGCTCCATCGTTCGCCCGTGCCACCACCCGCGCAAACGCTCCACAAGCGGTCGGCGACGCTGCTGCACTGTTGCCTTGCGAACGGTGGCGACAAGTTGCTCGGTGATCTGCTCACCCGCACCTACGGCTCCAAGAACAACGACGCGACCCAGCAGATCTGTTCGCTGAGTCTCGTTGAGTGCGAGATACCGATCGTAAAACTCAGCGGACGCCGCATTCCCTGCAGCGCGGGCAACGACGTCGAGCTTCTCTCGGGCAGCGACCACGTCATCGCTGCTACGCACGGGGCCGAGCAAGCCCGCTGCCGTATCGACCTGCGCGATTGCTGTGGTGTAAAGGAAGCATGCGGACCGCTCGTCCGATGTCTCGATCCAGTTATGCAGCGTTTTCCATAGATCCGGGCTCGCATCTCCGAGAGAGCCGCGTCGACCGACGTGGTGCTTCGTCTGCCACAACTCCTGCGGCTGCCCTACTGCTTCGAACGTGATGTCGTCCACAGTCTCAAGCGATAGTCGGAGACTCTCATCGGTATCCATCCGTTGGAGAGCGATGAGCAATGCGTACTCGACCTGGGCGAGGTAACCGAGCGCGGAGCCTGCAGCACTAAACCGATTGCCGTGGTCGATGCTCATACAACATCACCTTAGCGGGCGCGTGCAAGATCCAGACGTGACCGGCTCCGTCCATGTCCGTCGGCGTATACGCGGATTACGGCAAAGCAGACGCTGATCACCAAATCCGATCATCGCCAACAAGTGTCACGGCGCCGGGGTGTGTTGGCTCCGAGCCACCCCTCTACCAGGGCTGTCCTCGCATGTCAGATCGACGCCCTACAGAGTTGTAGCTCATAGCGAGCGAACCACCGAGTCGCGCCTTCCCGTGTCACTGTGCGGTTGCTCATCGTCCTTGGCATTTCTGGTGCGCAGGATCTCGTTCAGAGCGACTTCCGCGCGGGCGTGGTCTATCAGCTGGGCCGTGGTCTTCGGTTGAGCACCGAGTGCGCCTGATGCGCTTACTGCGTAGCGATCACGATAGGCGGCGACGGTGCGCGCGGATAGATGCCACTTCTCTTGTCGCGCGGCACCCGCGGGAGGGCCATCGAGCTGCACCGCCCAGCTGGCGTTGTCCGCAATGGCCTCGTCAAGCACGGCATCGGCCCGCTGCTCGATGAGATCGCGGCGTTCGTCGAGCGCTTGGCGCATGTCGTCGGACATTTGTCCGGCTGCTTCAGGAACAAGGCCCGCGATGAGGCGCGGCTTCTTGCGCGTTCGTCCCGATCCACCGGGCCGCAGAGTTGCCGCGGCGACTCGGTGGTGAAGCACGGCCGCGATGTCGTCGGCGTCGTCGAAACCGCGCGCCTGAACGAGGCGCGGCAACAGGGTCTCAATGTCGTGGTGGTTCGCTTCAGCGCGGCGCAACTCAGCCGTGAGCGGACCGAAGGCATCGGAGGCGATCGCTTCGTCGGCCGCCTCCGGAGCGAGCCCCGACGCTCGGACAAGCGATGCCCACCGGTCGCGCTGCGCGGCTGCGGCGATGGTCTCGTACTCTGCTGCAAGCTGTGCGATCGAACCCCAGGTCTCCTGCTCGACGGCGATGGTTTCGTGAGCAGAAAGTTCAGCCCCGGTGTGCTGGAGAACGCCGTAGAGCACGGTGCGCCCGGTGGCCTCACTGTTGCCACCCGGGTGGGGACCGTCGTGAGATGGGTCGGGCTTGTCGACGGCGACGTACGCAACGTTCCCGTCTCTGCCGCGAGTCATCGCGACGTAGAGGTTCTCCCGGGTCGTGGCAGCATCGACGAGGACATGGGCGGTGTCCGTCGTGATGCCCTGCGCTCGGTATGACGTGACGGCGTAGCCCAGTTCGAGATGCTCGCCAACGTAGTGGGCTGGCAGCAGCACCTTGCCACCCCTGGCATGCCCGGAGCGTTGGAGAAGAACTGAGCCGTCGGTGCGGACATCGACGACGTTCCAGCGGTCGCCGTTGCGAACCCAGCCGCGCCCGGCGCGGAGGCGACGGTCATTCTTGCGGGTGATCACCACATCGCCTGTCGCGGCGCGCGTCCCGTCGTGCAGCTCGGCTTCGCGCGGCCCGCGAACGGTGCCGTCGAGAATGAGGTCAGTGCGGGCACGGTCGTTGAGTGCGGTCACGGACTCGTTGGAGTCGGAGACCAGCACCGTCGAGCGCCCGTTCAGCATGTCAACACGCCAGGCCGCGTAGGCCGAGTCGATCATCGCGTTGGTGTCGCCGTCGCGGATGCGCTCGTGTGCGTCGTAACTGTCGATCGCGTCGGTGCAGCCGTGCCGGAGATCGAGGGATGCTGTCTTCTCCCAGGGGTGCGTGAAGCGGTGTACGTCGACGAGTTCGGCAGCATCGTCGCGATCGTGAGCGAGGAGGCCGAACGCACCGCCCGCATCGACGGACTGGAGCTGGGCGTAGTCCCCGACAAGCAGTACCTTCGCGCCAGTCTCCGCTGCGAGCTGGGTGATCCTGTCGAGCGAGAGTGTTCCGGCGAGGGATGCTTCGTCGACGATGACGAGCTGTCCAGCATGAAGGGTCTCCCCCGTCGCGATGTGGTTCTGCCACCATTTAGCCGTGTTCTCAGTCGCGATCCCGAGGTCATCGGCGAGCACCTGCGCCGCGCCCGCAGACGGCGCCAGTCCAACGACCGAGCCTCTGCCGTGTTCAGCCTCCCACGCGCGGCGCAGCACGCTCATGGCTGTGGTCTTTCCCGCACCAGCGGGTCCGACGAGGACGTCGACGACGCGACCGGAGATCGCGATCGCCGTCAGAGCAGCTGCCTGATCCTCCCCCAGCAGTCGGCCTTCACCATCCCGTTTGCGAACCATGCGCTCGATGGTGCCGAGCGCGATTGACGGACCGGTCGTTGCACGGGCCCGATCGAGAAGCCGATCCTCAGCGTCCAGCAGCTCGGTCGACGAGAAGGCTGTGGAGTGCTTCGGTCGAAACACCGATGACTCGTCGCTCCGGCGGAAGACAGCAGGACCGGATGCCAGTTCGGGAGGCGTAAGCCGCAGAGACAACGTCTCGGCGGCATCCACGACCAACCCGATGATCGCCTCGCGGTCGAGCGTGCTGGCGAAGCGATACATCATCGTTTGGCGGGCCGCCTCGGCGGTCAGATTCCAGCGACGCCAAGTCGAGCGCTTCTCGCCCACCGCCGCCACGACACTCCGGCCGAGAGAGCGGACGACATCGAGCGGAACATCGTCAGCACACAACAGCTGCGGCGCCTCGTTCGCAGTGACCGTGCGCGCCCAGCCTGTGGCGTCCACTCCGAGCACGATGCTTGCGCGGCGACTCCAGTCAGCGGTGAGGTCCGCGAGCGAGTGGACCTCCTTCGCGGGCCGGGTTGTGAGCGTTGCTTGCGCGCGGATCTTGATGATCGTTGCGGACGAGGGCTGCCTGCCGCGCCGCTCGATGTATTCCCCGATGAGACGGTCCTTCTCGTCGTCGATGTGACGTGAGCGCGATGAGAACTCCGACACGAGCCTCTCGGGGACTCGGGAGATTGCCCATGCGGCGTTTCGGTCTCGGCCACGATCGCGGGATTCCCATTCGACGCCGAGCAAACGCGTCAGGTGGTCGGCGAACGCCGCTTCGTGGAACTCGGAGAGGGCTACGGTCGCGGCATGGAGCGGCCTGCCGTCCAGGCTTCGCCATTTGTTGTCGAGCACCGTCTGAACCTTGTTACTGATGACGACGTGCGTGTGCAGGTGCGGATCGCCCGCCCGGGAGTCGTAGTGGTCATAGGCGGTCGCGAGGAGTCCGCGCACGTCGACCTGAGCGACAGCGCCGTCGCCGGGGGTTGCACCGGTGCGCGTCGCCGCAACCTCTCGCTCCATGAACGCAATGACCTCTGCAACCGCGGCGTGATGAGCATCGGCGATCAGGGATTGTGTACCCGCGTCGGCGACCGCCCACAGCACCGACGCCGACTTCGGAATCGAGAAGGTGAAGTCGTACCCTGCAACCGCTCGGCGTGTCCCACGCGCAGATTCCTCAGCCTCGATTGCGGCGACGGCACGGCCCCGCTCGCCAGCGCCCAGGCCGATGTCGAGCGCCGATGCACGCTCGTCGACGCGTTGGGCCGCCGTTCGGTAGGCCGGGTAGGCGCGGCCAAGTGGATCACCAGTGAGCGGGTCTCGGCCCATACCGATCAGCAACTGCAGCTGCGCTTCACTGACCTCGTCGCCTTCGCGCAGTTGCCCGCCGCCGAGGACCGACAAGCCGCTGCCCATCCACCGGCCGGGCGGCGTCCCGTCTGCGTTGTAGTACCTCGTCAACGGGGTGGATAGGGCCCGGTCGCCGTCGCCAACGGCGACCGTGCGCAGCAGATACTTGTAGCCGTCGCCCGCAGACATCACGCGCATCGACACTGTCACGCCGCTCACCGCCCCTCCGTTACGGAAGAGGTGGACGAGCGCTATCAATTGCGTTGGGTGCCAGGACCTACGCAGGTGCCACCTCGATCTGCAAGACGCGTGGAAGCCTGATGATGACGGAAACCCGCGACAAACTCCACGCCATGATCGGTGACGCTAGAAGGGCCAGACTCTCGGTTCGTCGAGTTCATCCGGCACATTCACGGCCGACGCACGTGGATGAAACTGCAGGAGTTGTCTGACCGTCCGAACCGCGAGGTAGGACTCGCAGACGAGACGCCTCTGCTCACTCCAGTTCAACTGGTCATATTCGTTCTCCCGGATCGAGTGCGCAGACTTGGACCGCTTGGTTCGGATCTCCTTCAAGATCGCTTTCGCCGATGGCACCAGCTCTTCGGGATCATGCGTGACTGTCCGCTCCATCCATTCGATGAGCATGCTCATGGTTCCTCGAGGGGCACGAAACAGGTTTCCGTCAGAATCAGATCTTTCGTCGGTCGTCGCTACTCGCGCGCGCTCAAAGAACTTGACGTTGAGTGGCTCGATGAGGAGCTTGTTCAGTTGCTCAACGAAGGTCGACAGTTCGCGCATCGTCGGCCGAATCAGATAGCCGTAGTCCGTCGGCCGATCGGAGCCATCATGAACGACCTTGAACAGGGGTGGGTAGTCGATCGCAAAGCAGATGTCGTTGACCAGCCGTATTTCCATGAGGATTGCCGTGTAGGGGCTGACGCGCTCGGGAAATTCGCCGAGGAGATGCGGTCGTACCCAGTCAGGGTGAAGAACCCAGTTCTGATCCTCATGTTCAAAGGACCGCCAGTAGGACTGTTCGGCTGGCGTGAGGTCATGCAAGTACCGAAGAGGGACACCGACGACGATCTCGTCGTTCTCTGTATCCTGGTGGAAGCCGATGCTGAATGTGGTGAGGTACGTGTCGAGCGGCGTTCCTTCCTGCCCTCGGATCTCACCACCAATGTCAAGCGTGTAGTCGTAGCGTGGATCGTCTCGATATTTGGCAAGCACGGCGGCATGGAAGAAGACAGACTCCAGTTGCGCCCGACCTAGTGCCAGTGCGGCCGAGTACGGCGCGCCTACGTATCGGTCGCCCGCCGCCGCAGCAACGAGTGCTCGTTGCCTGGGGTAGAGGATCGCGCGTGAGGCTCCACCACGACGTTCAACTTCAGCGATGTTCTCGCGAGCGGATTGCGGCGCAAACCCAAGGATGAACGGGTTGACCATCTCGTGACCAAAGTTCGCGTAGATGTCCCCGTCAACGATCAGCGCCCTGATTGCCTCCTCGACCATGCGAGAGTCGGTCGTGTTCATGTCGAAAAGCTCGCTTACGCCGCTTCCGTTGAAGTCGGCGGAATTGAGGTAGGCCGATGTGACGCGCTGCAGAAGGTCTCTCTTCAGTTCGTCAAGCGGCACCGCGTCCGCCGATCCCTCTTCTTCAACCATCAATCAGGCCTCGCGGATGTACGTCACGCCAAAGGCCTTGACCTGGCGGAACTCCTGGCGCGTCGTTCCGAAGTCGAACCAACCGCCGTCGGCCTTCTGGAAGATGTCGAGTCCGCGTCCGAGGTTGATCCGCCAACCCGTGTCGGTGCGGATCCATCGATCGTGACCGCCGGGGTCCTTGCCGACGTCGACCTTGATGCCCTGCTGCGCCGCGCCGTTCACGATCTGGCTGAGCATCTGAAGCTGGCGCTGCTGGTACTCCATGTCGTCTTCGAGCAGGGTGAAGAGCTTGAACGTGACTTCGTCCGCGGGGTCCTTGGCCGCGGCGATCAGAGCCAGCAACTCTACGAGGTTGCGTCCCTGGTGAGGCTGGCGGATGTACGGATCGTGGAACTCGATCTCGGTCGCGCCTTGCAAGTAGGGCAACAGCAGGTTCTCGTAGGAGATGCCTCGCTGGTTCTCCATGAAGTCGCGCTGTCCTTGGAACAGCTCCGCCTGCACCGGCTCGGGTGCAATCGGACGGTCGGCTGCGGACGCAGGAGCTTCTGCTGCGTGCTCGACACCGGGAGCAACTGCTCGGCCGCGATAGTAATGCGACGGGTACTCGTCCTCTTCCAGGGTCGTGACGGCGGTCCGGCCCGCGGTGAGCGAGTTGTACACGAACTTCACGTCGACCATCGTGTCGTCGATCCGCAGGATCTGGTCCTTGACGCGTTTGCGGCCCTCGATCGCGAACCGCAGGATCTCCTCGATCTCTTCAGGCGTTGCCTGCTCGTGCGGGTAGAGCAACTTCATGAGACCGGAGAAGGTCTTGTGGATGCCATCGCGATCACGAGTCGAGATGTCCGAGCCGAGCGTGAAGTACTGCTGGTACCTATCGGAGTAGTCGAGGTTGCGCATCGACTTGAGTACCTCGGCGATGTAGTCGACGACGAACCCGTAGCCGTCCGAGAACATCTCGCTGCGGATCGTGTCGACTTCCCATCCCGGGATGTAGAAGTGCAGCCGATCGAGGAACGCCGAGTCGTGGTAGCTCTCTGGCAGCTCGTCGAACAGGTCGGAGTGCTTCAGCATGTACGGCACAGTGTGCGACGTGTTACCGACGAACACCATGGACGCCTCGGCACCGAGCGTCTCAACGCCCCGAGAGAATGACTTGTTCGCCATGTAGTTCTTCATGATGTCGACGAGCGCCTTGTCGGTGCGCTTCTTTTTGCCCGCGAACTCGTCGAAGGCCACCACGTCCCAGTACCCGACAAGGCCGAGGCGACCATTGGCGTTGTTGACGAACAGCTTGGGTACTGTGACCTCGCCGCCGGAGATCAGCATGCCGTGTGGCGAGAACTCCGAGTAGATGTGCGACTTGCCGGTGCCCTTCGGACCGAGCTCAACGAGGTTGTAGTTCCGCTCGACGAACGGGATCAGACGGATGAGCTGCAGCAGCTTGGCGCGTCGCCCGAACATCTCGGGGTTGAAGCCGATCGACTGGATGAGCAAGTCGATCCACTCGTCGGTGGTGAACTTCGCACGGGACTCGAGGTAACCCTGGTAGTCGAAGTTCGACATCTGGATCGGCTTCAGGCTCCCCAGAATCCACGGCACGACACGGGCATCTTCGTTGTGGAAGTACTCGATGTCGCAGAGGCACCACACCCCACCAACCAAGAGCTTCTGATTCGCGTTGACGGTACTCGCCTCGACGATCACACCGCTGATGCCGAGGTTCGCGAACGACGCCTGGTAGACGTCGTCCTTCTCGTTCAGCGTGACGCTGACCTTGTCGATGATTCGGAAGCGGCCCTTCTCGCGGATCTTCGACTTGACCAGTTCTGACTCGTTGCGGTGCACGTAGTGCTGGGCGAGGATGCCCCGCACTTTGTCGATGCCTGCCTGGATCGTCGCTTCGTCGTCGGATGCCGCGTATTGGCCGAGCAGGTATTCCAGCACGTACGACGGCACGATCGCGTTGCCCTTGACAGCCTTGACGAGATCCTTGCGAACAACGGCGCCAGCGAAATGCTCGTTGATCTTCCGGTCGAGTTCGCTCTCCGTGGGGGTCTCCTGTGTGGCCTCGCTATCGACAGCGTCCGCGAGAGGCGGGGCTGCGGTGAGGTCGATGTCGTCGCTCATCAGAAATCCCATCCGTCGTCACTCGCGAAGGCGCGCTTTACCGTGTAGGGCACACCCCGATACTTCTTCCACTGGTCGGTGCCTTCGATCGGTTCCGACAGCCGGAACTCAATGCTCTGGTTGTTCGCGCTGTCGGCGTCCTTGCTCAGCAGCAGTGTCACGCTTTGGAAGCGATCTCGTCCCTCAGCGCTGTCCGAGTCGAAGGTCATCTCTTGCTCATTCGAGATCAGTTGGTCCCCGAAGTAGAGTCCAGCGCGCAGCCGCCGCGCGGGCCGGTTCGGCTCCACCTTGGTCGACTGGTACAGCTTCACCACGACCTGCCCGGTCGTGATCTTGTCGGACTCTGGGTGGATCTCGACGTTGACAGGCTCGACCGTGTCGCTGCGCCCCTTGTTGATTGAGATCACGGGCACAACGATTTCCTGCAGCGACGCTCCGCCGTGCACGAACTGGAACCCGGCACCGGGCTGCACGATGCGCTGGATCGAGTTCGGGATCTGCACCTCGAGGTCGCTCGAGAGGCCGATCTGCTCCGGCTGGAATGCCCGGAATGCGGGATCCTGCTTCAAACCCCGACCGAGGACGTAGCGTCGTTTTTCGGCCACGATCTTCTCGCCCTGCGGCTTCACGGTGAGGTTGAATTGCGGCGCCAGCTTCGATCTTTGATACAGGAAGCCGTGGTCTGCCGTCACGAAGATATTCGTCGCGTTCGCGCTCGCGAGCTTCTTGATGATGTCGAGCAGCTCGCGGATCGCGTCCGCCGCGGCGGTGAATGTGCGGTGCTCTGACACTGCCTTGTCGCCGGTGGCGTCGATCGTGTCGTGGTAGACGTACAGCACCTGGTGCGATGCGTACAGGTCTCGGCGATCGCCCGGCTTCATCTCGATGAAGGTCTTAGCTTGGATCGCTGCTCCACCAACAGAGCCG
>NZ_JADIJR010000005.1 GCF_017355365.1 Microbacterium sp. SD291
GGCGCTGGCCGTGGGCGCGGCATCCGCGTTCGTCCTCGGCGCGCTCTACTCCCTGGTCCTCATGCTCCTGCGCAGGGCGGACGGCTCCACGCGCATCGCCTTCGGGCCCTGGATGATCGCCGGCGCTCTTCTCGGCATCGCCGTCGGGTGAGAGCCCCGCGGCCGGAGGCGGCGCTAATGTGAGCACATGGCACTCGCAAGACTCCACGGCGGCCCGCTGGACGGGCAGATCATCCCCCTCGGTGACGCGGACGACAAGCTGATCGTCCCCTACAGCGAGACCCAGCTGGTGTACAACCGCCGAGGCGAGCCTGCGAACACCGGTCCGCACGACGGCCCCACCGAGATCGACTACTGGTACGACGAGTCCCTCGAGGACCTCAACCGCTCCGATGACTGAGCCGTCGCGCACCGTCGAGGTCGAGCGCAAGTACGACGTCGACGAGGGAACGCCCCTGCCCGAATGGCGGGGCATCCCCGGCGTCGACGCGGTCTCCGAGGGTGAACTTCGTGAACTCGACGCGCGCTACCTCGACACCGCTGACGCAGCCCTGTCGCGCGCCGGCGTCGCGTTGCGCAGGCGGACCGGAGGCCCGGATGCCGGCTGGCACATCAAGGGGCCGCGCGAGGGCGACGGCCGTCTGGAGATCGGCTGGCCGCTCGGCGGCGACGATGCCGTCCCGGATGCGGTCACCGAGACGCTCGCCCGCTGGACCACCGCAGAGCTCATCCCGCTCGCCCGCATCGAGAACAGCCGCACGGCCTACCTGCTCACCGGCCCCGACGGCGTCGTCGCCGAGTTCGTCGACGACCGGGTGCGCGCCACGGACCTCCGCCAGGGCACTGCCCGCGAATGGCGCGAGTGGGAGCTGGAGCTGGGCCCGGCGGCCCCGTCGGATGCCGCCGGACGCGACGCGCTGTTCACCGCGGCGGAGCAGGCGATCTTCGCGGCGGGTGGCCGTCACTCGGCATCCGGTTCCAAGCTCGCCCGCGCGCTCGGCTTCTGAGCGCTCCCGCGCGATACTGACTCACCGAGGGCGGGTGCAAGCACCTTCCCCTCGGACGCGGCGCATGCTTGAGTGACTGCATGCGTCAGGCCGTGCTCCGATCCCTGCAGACCATCGTCCCGGACACGGTCCTCGTGCAGGAGCAGGTGCGGGACGTCTTCGCCGCGCAGCCCGGCATCGGGCGGCTGGCGCAGCGCATCGTCGGCGCCTCGTTCAACGGCTCCGGGATCGACACCCGGCACACGGTCATCGATGAGCTGTCGCTGACCGCGGACGTCGCCGAGCCCCGGTTCTTCGACCGGGCGACGGGGCGGCTGCTCTCGCCGGGCACGCGCGAGCGCAACGAGCTCTACGTGAGCGAGGCGACTCGCATGGTCGTCGACGCCGCCCGGCGCGCGCTCGAGGCGGATCCCGACATCGAGGCAGCCGACATCACGCACGTCGTCACGGTGTCCTGCACCGGGTTCCACGCGCCTGGCCCCGAGTACGAGATCGTCCGTGCCCTCGGGCTCTCCGACGGCGTGCAGCGCTTCCACCTCGGCTTCATGGGCTGCTACGCGTCGATGCCGGCGCTGCGGGCGGCGAGCCAGTTCTGTGCGGCCGACCCCGAGGCGGTCGTGCTCGTCGCGAGCGTGGAGCTGTGCACCCTGCACCTGCGCTCCTCGGAGGATCCGGACACGATCGTCGCCTCCTCGCTCTTCGCTGACGGCGCGGCGGCGGGAATCGTCACCGCCCGCGACCTGCCGACACCCGTCAGAGGCCTCCGGCTCGACCGCTTCCACACCGCGATCGCCGTGGAGGGCGAGAAGGACATGGCCTGGACCATCGGCGACCGGGGTTTCGAGATGATCCTCTCCACGTCTGTGCCGCAGATCATCGGCGAGACGATCATCGGAGCGCTGCGGCCGCTCTACACGGGGGAGGAGGACCTCTCAGCCGCCTTCGAGGAGGGCCGGGTCGGCGACAGGGTGGAGCACTGGGCGATCCACCCGGGCGGGCGCAGCATCCTGGACCGGGTGCAGGAGCGCCTTCATCTGAGCGACGCGCAGCTGCACCCCGCGCGCGAGGTGCTCCGCGTGAACGGCAACATGTCCAGTGCGACCGTGCTGTTCGTCCTCCGCCGGATCCTCGAGGAGGAGGGCGCACGGCACGGCGAGCGGGTGGCCGCGATGGCGTTCGGACCGGGCCTGACCGCCGAGAGCGCCCTGATGACCGTCGACGCGCCGGCGAGCGATGCGCCCTGACCTCACGGTCCGCGCGACGGATGCTCGCGAGCTGATGGACGCTCCTGGCGCGGATCGTCGGATGCTGGAGCGCACGTACCTGCGCTTCGGGGCGGTGAACCGGCTGGTGTCGCGGCCCGGCCTGCTCTATCGTCGCGACATCCGTCCGCAGGCCAGGCGCGGACGGATCCGGATCCTCGACATCGGCGCGGGTGGCGGCGACCTGTGCCGGGATATCGCGGCGCGACTGCGCAGAGACCGGCTCACGGCCGAGATCACGGCACTCGACCCCGACGAGCGTGCGATCACCTGGGCGCGGACGCACGACCGGGGCGCCGGCATCCGCTACGTCGACGGCGTGAGCACCGACATCGACGGGCCCTTCGACGTGGTCCTCTCGAATCACGTCCTGCACCACCTCACGGCCGCCGAGCTGTCGGCCCTGCTGGAAGACAGCGTGCGGCTGACCGCGCCTGGCGGGCGCGTCGTGCATCGTGACATCGCCCGCAGCCGCATCGCGCACCTCCTGTTCGCGGCGGCCACCCTGCCGTTCGCGCGCAACCTGCTCGCCGGCTCCTTCATCCGCGCCGACGGGCTCACGAGCATCCGCCGGTCCTACACGGCGCGCGAGCTCGCGGCCGCGGTGCCGCCGGGGTGGATCGTGCGCCGCGGGGTGCCGTTCCGGCTCGAGCTGCGGTGGAGGCGTAGCGATGCCCGATCATGACGTCGTGATCGTGGGGGCGGGTCCCGTCGGCCTGCTGCTGGGCTGCCTGCTCCTGCAGGAGGGCGTAGACGCGATCGTCTGCGAGCGCAGGGCGGATGCCGACACGAGGAGCCGTGCGATCGGGATCCACCGGCCCGGTCTCGAAGCCCTCGATGCGGCGGGCATCGGCTCCGCCGTGAGGTCCGAGGCGCTGCGGCTCGACGGCGGCGACGTGCTCAGCCGCGGCAGGGTGCTCGCGTCGCTGGACTTCGCCCCCGAGCGGCCGGTGCTCATCCTGCCGCAGCAGCGCACGGACGCCCTGCTGCGGGGTCGCCTGGAGGAGCTCTCGGCCCAGGCCCTGCACGTCGGTCACGTGGTGCGCGGCGTGCGCGACGAAGGCGACTTCGCGAGGGTCGCGGTGGACGGCGGGCAGGGGCTCCGCGAGGTGACGTGCCATGTCGCGGTGATCGCGGACGGCGTGCACAGCGGCCTCAGGGCGCAGCTCGGCATCCCCTGGCGCGATCGCGCCGGCGCGGGGGACTACGCGATGCTGGACGTCCACGACGACGGGGTCGAGCGGCGCGCCCTGCTGCACTGCGAGCAGGGCGGTCTCGTCGAGTCGTTCCCGCTGCCACGGGGACGGCGGCGATGGGTGCTGCGCGACGCGAGGGGCGAGAACGACCTCGGCACCGCGGCCGGCTTCCGCCAAGAGATCGAGCAGCGCACCGGGATCCGCCCCGGCATCCCCGACGACGCGCAGCCGACCGCCTTCCGCGCCGCGCAGCGCACCGCGGGTGCCGTGGTGCGCGGACGCGTCGTCCTCGCCGGCGACGCCGCGCACGAGATCAGCCCGATCGGAGGGCAGGGCATGAACCTCGGCTGGGCCGACGCCGTGCGCCTGGCAGCGGACATCGTGCGCGGGCTGCCGCTCGGGGCGGTCGATCTCGGCCGGTACGGGCGGCGCGTGCGACGATCCGCCCGCACGGCCCAGCGGCGATCGGCGTTCTACATGTCGATGGGGGCGCCGGCGTCCGGCATGCCGCTGCGCGCCCGCGAGCTGCTGATCCGCACCCTCGGCACCGCGCCGCTGCGCGGATGGGCCGGCGGGCTCATCACGATGCGGGGGCTGTGACGCACGAAGCCCCCGGACCCCTGATGAGCTCAGGGACCGGGGGCTTCGATGGACGATGGATTCGGGTTTCGACTCGCTGGCGCTCGCTCAACCTTGATCCGTCACGACTCAACGCTCCTTCGTCGCGTTGAGTCGCGCCGCATCAGAAGTTGATCATGTGCCCGGCGAGACCGTGGAAGCCCTCCTGGAGCGCCTCCGACAGCGTCGGGTGGGTGTGCACGTTGCGGGCCAGCTCGAGAGCCGTGAGGTCCCACTTCTGCGCGAGCGTCAGCTCGGGAAGGAGCTCCGAGACGTCGGGGCCGATCATGTGCGCGCCGATGAGCTCGAGGTGCTCGGCATCCGCGATGAGCTTGACGAAGCCGACCGGCTCGCCGAGGCCGTGCGCCTTGCCGTTGGCCATGAACGGGAACGTCGCGACCTTGATGTCGCGGCCCTCGTCCTTCGCCTGCTGCTCGGTGAGGCCGAACGACGCCACCTGCGGCGAGCAGAAGGTCGCCCGCGGCATCATGCGGTAATCGCCCAGCGTCTGGGTCTCTGCGCCGCCGATGGTCTCGGCGGCGACGACGCCCTGCGCCTCCGCCACGTGGGCGAGCTGCAACTTGGCGGTCACGTCGCCGATGGCGTAGATGCCCTCGACGTTGGTGCGCATGTGGTCATCGATCGCGATGGCGCCGCGCTCGGTGAGCTGCACCCCGGTCGCCTCGAGTCCGAAGCCCTCGATGTTGGGGGCGAAGCCGACCGACATGAGCACCTTGTCGGCGTCGATGGAGCTCTGCTGCCCGTCCTTGGCGGTGTACGAGACCGTGACGGACGAGCCGTTGTCGACCACGGAGTCGACCCGGGTGGACGTGAGGATGTCGACGCCGTAGTTCTTGTACTGCTTGGCGATCTCCTTCGAGACGTCCGCATCCTCGTTGGGGAGGGCGCGGTCGAGGAACTCGATGATCGTGACCTTGACGCCGTAGTTGGTCATCACGTACGCGAATTCCATGCCGATGGCGCCGGCGCCGACGATGACGATCGACTTCGGGAGCTCGCGAGAGAGGATCTGCTCCTCGTAGGTCACGACGTTGTCGCTGAGCTGCACGCCCGGGAGGAGGCGGACCTTCGAGCCGGTCGCGATGATGACGTTGTCGAAGGTGACCTCTTCGGTCGAGCCGTCGGACTTGGCGACCGAGATCGCCTTCGGCCCCGTGAAGGTGCCGCGGCCGTCGTACTCGGTGACCTTGTTCTTCTTCATCAGGAAGTGGATGCCCTTGACGCGCCCGTCGGCGACGACGCGGCTGCGATCGAACGCCTTGCCGTAGTCGATCGTGAACTCACCCGAGATGCCGAAGAACTCGGCCTTGTGGTTGAGCGTGTGGGCGAGCTCCGCGTTCTTCAGGAGTGCTTTGGAGGGGATGCAGCCCACATTGAGGCACACACCGCCCCAGTACTTCTCCTCGATGATGGCGGTGGACAGGCCGAGCTGCGCGCTGCGAACCGCGGCGACGTAACCGCCGGGACCTGCACCGAGGACGACGACATCGTAGTGTGGCATGCTCTCAGCCTATCGCGCCGCGGGAGTGTCCGATTCGGACCGCCTCCCGTTTCCACGACGCGAGAGAAGCACGATGACGACGGCGAGGACGATGAGTCCGCCGAGGATGCCGAGCATCCAGATCCCGGTGGAATCGCCCGTGTTCTCCGGTGCCTCCGGGGTCGCCGTCGGCACCGGCTCGGTACTCGCGAGAGGCTCGTCGCTCGCCTCGGTCGTCGGCTCGACGGCGGGAGCGGCGGCGGTGCTCGTGGACACGGTGAACGAGAACTCGCCGGAGGTCGGATGCCCGTCGCTGGAGACCACCTTCCAGATCACGTGGTACTCGCCGGCCTCGGCCTCGGCGACGAGCGGCTGCGTGACGATCGCGCCGTCGACGGTCGCCGCGCCGTCCGTCATGGTCGCGCCGGCCGCATCCGTCACGACGACCTCGGTCGCCCCCTCGCCGCCGATCAGCTTCGCGCTGAACGTGAGGGTGAGTTCGGACGGCAGCGTGTCCACCGTGCTGCCGTCGGCGGGGCTGGAGCCGGTGAGGGCATCATGAGCCGAGGCGGAGAGCGGCGCGAACAGGACCAGGAGTGCCGTCAGCAGTGCGGCCGCGAGGGCGATCGGAGCGGTGGGGAGGCTGCGGGCTGTGGTTTTCACATGCCCAGCCTATGAATCCCCGGTATGTGGCGGCTGAGTGCGAAGGGGCCTCCCGCGAGGCGCTCCGGATCAGTTAGTCTGGACGATCAGGAGGGCATAGTGACAGACAGTGAGAGCCGACCGGCCGGAGACGCCGCGATCCATCGTTCCGGCGAGCAGAGGCACGACGTGACGCAGACGTTCGGGCACGACTCGGACCTTTCCTTCGTGCCTTTCGGCGTGGAGCTGACCGACGTCGAGCAGAGCGCGATCGGATCGCTTCCCTCGGGTTCGGCGCTGCTGCTGGTGCGCTCCGGCGCACTCGCCGGCGCCCGCTACCTCCTCGACACCGATGTGACGACGGTCGGCCGGCATCCTGAGGCGGACATCTTCTTCGATGATGTGACCGTGTCCCGCCGGCACGCGGAGATCACCCGCAGCGGCACGACCTTCGAGATCATCGACCAGCGCTCGCTCAACGGCACCTACGTCAACGGGGAGCGCGTCGACCGCAGCGTGCTGGTCGACGGCTCCGAGCTGCGTGTCGGCAAGTTCCGCCTGAACTTCTTCGCATCGCCTCTCGACCGCGTGGCGGCGAACGGCTGATGGCGGCGTCCCCCGCCCGCGAACGCACAGCGTCCGCGGGTCTGCTGAGTATCGGCCAGGTGCTGGCCAGGCTCACGCCGGAGTTCCCCGAGCTGACCTCCAGCAAGCTGCGCTTCCTCGAGGTGCAGGGGATCGTCACCCCGTCGCGCACCGAATCCGGCTACCGCAAGTTCTCGCAGGCTGACATCGAGCGGCTGCGCCTCGGACTCACGCTGCAGCGGGATCACTATCTGCCGCTGAGCGTGATCCGCGAGCAGCTGGACGACATCGAGGCGAACGGCGAATCCACCGGGTTCGTCCCCCCTCCGTCGATCACGCCGCCTCCGCGCCGCTACCGGCGCGAGGAGCTGCTGTCGGCGGCGGGAGCAGGGCCCCAGCTGCTCAACGACGCGATCAGCACCGGCGTGATCGTCGCCCAGGAGGCATACCCCGAGGCGACCGTGACGCTGCTGCGCGGGCTGGTCGCCCTCGACCGGCACGGGATCGAGCCGAGGCACCTCCGGGCGCTGCGGCAGGGAGCCGAACGCGAGGTCGCGCTGATCGAGTCGGCGATGTCGGCGATGCTGCGGCGGACGGATGCCGCGTCGCGCGCCAAGGCGAACGAGATGGCGCCCTCGCTGGCCTCGAAGATTGACGAGGTGCGGTCGCTTTTCGTCAAGGATGCGCTGTCGCGCCTGCTTTCGTAACGAACTGATTGCGACACACCTTCGGTGTCGCACGGATGTCATTGCCCGCACCTGGACGCTGCTCTAGCGTGGAGGTAACGGCTCCAGGGAGGACTTCAGATGAATGCGGACGAGCGTGCAGGCGACCCGCGGTTCGTGCCAGAACTCCTCTTCACCGACGGTCTGCCGGCGATGGACGACGAGGTCGGCTACCGCGGTGCGGTCGCTGCTCGTGCGGCGGGAATCACGTACCGCCAGCTCGACTACTGGGCGCGCACCGAGCTGGTGGAGCCCACCGTTCGCGGCGCCAGCGGCTCCGGATCGCAGCGTCTCTACGGCTTCCGCGACATCCTGGTCCTGAAGCTCGTCAAGAGCCTCCTCGACACCGGCATCTCGCTGCAGCAGATCCGCACCGCGGTCGAAGAGCTGCGCCGTGCCGGCATCCGCGATCTCGCAGGCACCACCCTCATGAGCGACGGCGCCTCGGTCTACCTGTGCACCTCGAACGACGAGGTCATCGACCTCGTCAGCCGTGGTCAGGGCGTGTTCGGCATCGCCGTCGGCAAGGTGCTCCGAGAGGTGGAGTCGACGCTGGTCGAGTTCGACGCGACCGCCCCGGATCCCGTCGACGAGCTCAGCGCCCGCCGCGCCAAGCGCACGGCCTGACTCGCAGCCTGATCCTCAGACCCTTCGACAAGCTCAGGGACCCAAGCGGAGCGACAAGCTCAGGGACCCAAGCGGAGCGACAAGCTCAGGGACCCAAGCGGAGCTGTGCGCTCGCCTGCTCGCTGAGCCGGGCCCCCTCGCCCAGAGGCTCCGGGCAGCGCGCCAGCGCTGTCTGGAGAGGGCGCGGGGAGCGACGCGTCAGGCCTGAGGGCCGGTCTCAGGAAGCTGGATGCGTCCGGTCCGGATGATCCGGTCGAGCAGCTGGTCGAAGTCGGCAGCCAGCTCCTGCGCCGAGTCTCCCGGCCAGATGTGCAGCGGCTTCGCCGCGCCCTGCGCCTGCTGCAGCGAGGTGCGCTCGGGCAGCTGAGGGGAGAGCACGAGCGGACCGAACATGTCGCGCAGCTCCTTGATCCGGAACTGGTGCTCGATCGACTGCGGGCGCACCCGGTTCACCACGATGCCGAGCGGCTGCAGGCGAGGGGAGAGGCCGCGGCGGATCTCCTCGATCGCGCGCAGCGCACGGTCGGCCGCGGCGACGGAGAACAGTCCGGGCTCGGTGACGACCATGACGCGGTCGCTGGCAGCCCACGCGGTGCGGGTGAGCGCGTTGAGCGAGGGCGCGCAGTCGATCAGCACGAGGTCGTAGTCGGCCTCGACGGAGGCGAGCGCCTCCTCGAGCTTCCACACGTCGCGGACGCTCGGATGCGGCCCGTCGTAGTTGATGGCGGACGGGCTGCCGATCAGCACGTCGATCGTGCCGGGGTGCACCTTCACCCAGCCGCTGGAGGTGATCGCCTGTCGGACCACTTTCTCCTTCGGGTTCGCCAGGACGTCGGCGACGTTGAGCCGCCCGGCGACCTGGATGTCCATCCCGGTGGACACGTCGGATTGCGGGTCGAGGTCGACGACGAGCGTCCGGACACCGCGGGCGAAGGCCGCTGAGGCCAGTCCGAGTGTCACGGTCGTCTTGCCGACGCCTCCCTTGAGAGAGCTGACGCTGAGTACGTGCACGAACCCCACGTTACCTTCCCCTAGGCTGGGGGAACACTCAGCCCCGCCCCATGCGCGCCGAAAACGCCGTGCATCGAGCTCTCAGAGGTGTGCATGTTCCAGAAGATCCTTGTGGCCAACCGCGGCGAGATCGCGATCCGCGCCTTCCGTGCGGCCTATGAAGTCGGGGCGAGAACGGTCGCGGTCTTCCCCTATGAGGACCGCGGGTCGGTGCATCGGCTGAAGGCCGATGAGGCCTACGAGATCGGCGAGCGCGGGCATCCGGTCCGCGCCTACCTGAACGTCGACGAGATCATCCGCGTCGCGCTCGAAGCAGGTGCGGATGCGATCTACCCCGGCTACGGCTTCCTCTCCGAGAACCCGGAGCTCGCGGGCAAGGCCGCAGCAGCCGGGATCGTCTTCATCGGCCCGCCCGCGAAGGTGCTCGAGATGGCGGGCAACAAGGTGGAGGCCAAGCGTCACGCGATCGAGGCCGGTGTTCCCGTCCTGCGCTCGACCGAGGCTTCCGACGACGTCGAGACGCTGGTCGCGCAGTCCGATGAGATCGGCTTCCCGCTGTTCGCCAAGGCCGTGGCCGGCGGCGGTGGCCGCGGCATGCGCCGCGTCGAGTCGAAGGGCGACCTCGCACCGGCACTGGCCGAGGCCATGCGCGAGGCGGCGAGCGCCTTCGGCGACGCGCGGATGTTCCTCGAGCAGGCGGTCCTGCGGCCGCGGCACATCGAGGTGCAGATCCTCGCGGACAAGACCGGCGAGACGGTTCATCTGTTCGAGCGGGACTGCTCGGTGCAGCGGCGCCATCAGAAGGTCGTCGAGATCGCGCCTGCGCCGAACCTGGATGACGGCATCCGCACCGCTCTGCACGGCTACGCCGTCGCCTTCGCCCGCTCGATCGGCTACGAGAACGCGGGCACCGTCGAGTTCCTGCTCGAGACCGCAGGGGAGCGCGCCGGCGAGGTCGTCTTCATCGAGATGAACCCCCGCATCCAGGTCGAGCACACGGTGACGGAGGAGATCACCGACGTCGACCTCGTGCAGAGCCAGATGCGCATCGCCGGCGGGCAGACGCTCGCCGAGCTGGGCCTGCAGCAGGGCGACCTGCACGTGCGCGGCGCGGCGCTGCAGTGCCGCATCACGACCGAGGACCCGACCCAGGGCTTCCGCCCCGACACGGGCAAGATCACGACCTACCGCTCGCCAGGCGGCGCCGGCATCCGCCTCGACGGCGGCACCGTCCACCAGGGCGCGCAGATCAGCCCGCACTTCGACTCGATGCTCGCCAAGCTCACCTGCCGAGGGCGCGACTTCCCCGCCGCGGTGGCCCGCGCCCGCCGCGCGCTCGCGGAGTTCCGGATCAGGGGCGTCTCGACCAACATCCCGTTCCTGCAGGCGCTGCTCGACGACGACGCGTTCGTCGCGGGCGACGTGAGCACGTCCTTCATCGACGAGCGCCCCGAGCTGCTTCGCGGACGCCCGTCGAAGGACCGCGGCACGAAGCTGCTGAACTGGCTCGTCGACGTCACGGTGAACAAGCCGCACGGCGCGCACCCCGGGAGCATCGACCCCGTCGAGAAGCTGCCGCGGATCGATCTCGCAGCCGAGCCGGCCCCAGGCTCGCGCCAGCGGCTGCTCGAGCTCGGGCCGGAGGGCTTCGCGGCCGACCTGCGGGCCCGCAAGGCGCTGGCCATCACGGACACGACCTTCCGCGACGCCCACCAGTCGCTGCTGGCGACGCGCGTGCGCACCAAGGACCTCGTGGCCGCAGCTCCCTACCTCGCGCGGCTCACGCCCGGGCTGCTCTCCGTCGAAGCGTGGGGAGGGGCGACCTATGACGTCGCCCTGCGATTCCTCGGCGAAGACCCCTGGGAACGGCTCGACAAGCTCCGCGAGGCGCTCCCGAACATCGCGATCCAGATGCTGCTGCGCGGTCGCAACACGGTCGGCTACACGCCGTACCCGACCGCCGTGACCGAGGCATTCGTGGCGGAGGCCGCGGCCAGCGGCATCGACATCTTCCGTATCTTCGACGCGCTCAACGACGTCGAGCAGATGCGGCCGGCCATCGAGGCCGTGCGGAACACGGGGACGGCCGTCGCGGAGGTCGCACTCTGCTACACGGGCGACCTGCTGAACCCCGCGGAGGACCTGTACACGCTCGACTACTACCTGCGGCTCGCAGAGCAGATCGTCGGAGCGGGCGCTCACATCATCGCGATCAAGGACATGGCGGGGCTCCTGCGCCCCGCGGCCGCCGCGAAGCTGGTCACTGCGCTGCGCGAGCGGTTCGACCTGCCGGTGCACCTGCACACGCACGACACCCCCGGCGGCCAGCTCGCCACGCTGCTCGCGGCCAGCGCCGCCGGAGTCGACGCCGTGGACGCGGCCTCCGCGCCGCTGTCCGGCACGACCAGCCAGCCGTCGCTCTCCTCGCTCGTCGCGGCGCTCGCGCACACCGAGCGCGACAGCGGCATCGACCTCGCGGGCGTGTCCGACCTGGAGCCGTACTGGGAGGCCGTGCGCCGTCAGTACGCGCCGTTCGAGTCCGGGCTCCCGGGGCCCACGGGTCGCGTCTACCACCACGAGATCCCGGGCGGCCAGCTCTCGAACCTGCGCCAGCAGGCGAAGGCACTCGGGCTGGCGAACGACTTCGAGCTCATCGAGGACATGTACGCCGCGGCGGACCGGATCCTCGGTCGTGTGCCGAAGGTCACACCGTCTTCCAAGGTAGTCGGCGACCTCGCGCTGCACCTCGCGGCGGTGAAGGCCGACCCGGCCGACTTCGAGGCCAACCCCGGCAAGTACGACGTCCCCGATTCCGTCGTCGGGTTCATGGCGGGCGAGCTGGGCGATCTGCCCGGCGGCTGGCCAGAGCCGTTCCGCACGAAGGTGCTCGCCGGACGCGCGGTGCGCGTGGGGCTCACGGAGATCAGCGCGGACGACGAGGCGGCACTCGCGGGCGACAGCCCCTCGCGGCGTGCGCGGCTGAACACGCTGCTGTTCCCCGCCCCCATGCGGGAGTTCACGCAGATGCGCGACCTGTACGGCGACCTGTCGGTCCTCGACACGAGCGACTACCTCTACGGGCTCGTGCAGGGGCAGGAGCACCTGATCGAGATCGATCGGGGCGTACAGCTCTACGTGGGTCTCGAGGCCATCGGCGATGCCGACGAGAAGGGCATGCGCACGGTCATGACGACCCTGAACGGTCAGCTGCGGCCCGTGTTCGTGCGCGACCGCTCGATCGTCGTGGACGTGCACGAGGTCGAGAAGGCTGACACCTCGGTGCCCGGTCAGGTGGCTGCTCCCTTCTCCGGCGTCGTCACGCTGAAGGTCGAGGTCGGAGCCGTGCTGAGGGCAGGAGAGCCGGTCGCCTCGATCGAGGCGATGAAGATGGAGGCGGCCATCACGACCCCAGTCGACGGGATCGTCGAGCGGCTCGCGATCGGCGAGACGCAGCAGGTGGACGCCGGGGATCTTTTGGTCGTCATCCGCCCCGCGCACTAATCTTGTCCGGGCGAGGGCCGCGCACTCAGGTGCGCACCCGAGCCCCGCACAAGCCTGGAGTGACACAGTGACCCCGAAGAACGCCGCAGACCCGCAGGACGATGAGTCCAGGGGGGTGCTCGACGAAGCCGCCTCCCTGGACACCGCCGGCATCGGCATCCTCGGCGGGACCGCTCAGGTGAGCGTCTCCCTGCCGGTGGAGGAGGACGACGACCTCGCAGACGACGGCATCGTCGACGGCGAGGTCATCGCCGACCTGATCATCGATGAGCACCCCGAGCCCGAGCCCGAGGTCGAGAGCGACGACGTTCCGCCCCCTGCGCAAGAGGCCGTCATGCAGACGATCGTGATCGAGGTGCCTGCGATCGAGGAGGCCGGAGAGGCCGAGATCGCGCCAGCGAAGCCTGCGGCGGCGCCGGTGGAGCAGGAGAAGCCGGAGCCGCCGATCACGAAGGCGGCCGCTGAACCTGTCGACGTCGTGGCCGAGGAAGCAGCCGCTGCTGCCGAATTCATCGCCAGGGCGAAGGCCGACTTCGCAGCCAGGTCCGTATCCCGCCCAGCGACCGTGCCGTCACCCGCCGTGAAGAAGGAGACCAGCGCAGTGGATGCAGCGAACGAGAAGGCGATCACCCCGCCGGCGAAGCCGGCGCGCGCAGAGGTCGCGCTCACCTCGAAGCGACTCGATGACCTCGGCGAGGCATCGAGGGAGACCGCGGACCTGCTCACCGCAGACCGCCTCCTGGACCCGCATCAGCTGAGCAGGCCCGAGCCGGAGGGCGCGTGGAGCCACTTCCTCTACACGATCTCCGGACGCCGGATCAACATCGGCGACGGCAGGCGGGCGCGTGAGCGCAAGGCCCTCACCACCAGGATCGCGGCCCCGCTGTCCGGCGGCGCCCGGTTCGTCCCGGTGCTGTCGCGCAAGGGCGGGGTGGGCAAGACCACGATCACCGCGCTGCTCGGCATGGCGCTGGCTGATGCCCGAGAGGACAGGGTCATCGCGGTCGACGCGAACCCCGATCGCGGCACGCTGGCCGACCGGGTCGTCCGTCCGCACCACGGAAAATCGGTGCGAGACCTCGTGCGCATCCACGACGAGGTGAAGGGGTATCACGACCTCTCCGCGATCGTCGCACGCGACGCGACGCGCCTCGACGTGCTGGCGTCCGACTCGGACCCGCGCATCGCCGAGGCCTTCAACGACAGCGACTACCGCGACGTCGCCGACGTGGCCGCCCACTACTACTCGCTGGTGCTCACCGACACCGGAACGGGCATCGTGCACTCGGTGATGTCCGCGACTCTCGATCTCGCCGACCAGATCGTCATCGTGTCAGGGCTCAGCGTCGACGAGGCGCGCCTGGCATCCGAGACCCTGACGTGGCTCGAGACCAACGGCTATGCCGAGCAGGCGCGCGAGGCGATCGTGGTCCTCAACCAGTCCACCCCGGGTACCCCGCTCGTCCGGCTCAATGAGCTCGAAGCGCATTTCGGCACCAGGGCGAAGCAGGTGGTCCGCATGCCGTACGACGCGCAGATCGCCGGCGGCGGCACGATCGTGTTCGCGAACCTGCAGCCGGAGACGCGGATCGCCGCCCGCGAGCTCGCCGCGCTGCTCGTCGAGGGCCTCAGGGCGAAGGCCGCCTGATGGCGGTCCGCGAGATCCGCGTCTTCGGCGACCCCGTTCTGCGCACCGTGTGCGCGCCGATCGATGCGATCGACGACGGCGTCCGCGCTCTGGTGTCCGACCTGATCGACACCGTCGAGCTCCCCGGTCGCGCCGGGGTCGCCGCGAATCAGATCGGCGTCGCGCTGCGCGCGTTCAGCTACAACATCGACGGCGACGTCGGCTACGTGCTCAACCCGGTGCTGACCGAGGTTCGAGGAGAGCCGCTGCCGACGGGGGAGGGCTGCCTCTCCGTGCCGGGACTCTGGCACGACGCCCTCCGGCACCCGTGGGCGCGCGTCGAGGGCACCGACCTGGACGGCGAGCCGGTCGTGCTCGAGGGTGAGGGGCTGCTCGCGCAGGCGCTGCAGCACGAGACCGACCATCTGGACGGCAAGCTCTATCTGTCGCGCCTCGACCCGGAGACCCGGAAGGTCGCGATGCGCGAGGTGCGCGAGAGCTCCTGGTTCTGACGCGAGATCGCACAGCAGAAGGGCCCCGCCGAGGCGGGGCCCTTCTGCTGTGCTCGTGAGTCCGAAGCGGTCAGCCGCCGATGGCCACGTTCGTGGTGGAGACGGGCTCGTCGTAGATCGCCGCGACCTCATCGGCGAAATCCGTCATGATCACGTTGCGCTTGATCGACATCTTCGGGGTGAGGTGGCCTGACGCCTCGGTCCATTCGGAGCCGAGGATCGTGAACTTGCGGATCGACTCCGCCCGGGAGACACGGGTGTTCGCGGCATCCACAGCCCTCTGGACCTCGGCGCGGACGGCTTCGTTCGTGCTCGCCTCCGCCAGTGACATGTCCGCGGGGAGGCCGTTGTTGCCGAGCCAGGTCGGCAGCATCTCCGGGTCGAGCGTCACGAGCGCGGCGATGAACGGACGACGGTCGCCGACCACGACGACCTGGCCCACGATCGGGTTCGAGCGGATCGGATCCTCGAGTGCCGCGGGGGCGACGTTCTTGCCGCCGGCAGTGACGATGATCTCCTTCTTGCGGCCGGTGACGGTGAGGAAGCCCTCCGTGTCGAAGCTGCCGATGTCGCCGGTGCGGAACCAGCCGCCCTCGCTGAAGACCTCGGCGGTCGCCTGCGGGTTGTTCCAGTACTCCTTGAAGACGTTGATGCCGCGCACCTCGATCTCGCCGTCGTCCGCAAGGCGCACGCCGACACCGGGGAGAGCGGGCCCGACGGTGCCGATCTTCGACTTGTCTGCGAGGTTCACGGTCGCAGGAGCCGTGGTCTCTGTAAGTCCGTAGCCCTCGAGGATGACGACGCCCAGGCTGTGGAAGAAGTGGCCGAGGCGCGCCCCGAGCGGTGCGGAGCCGGACACCGCGTACGCGATGTTCCCGCCCATCGCGGTGCGCAGCTTGCTGTAGACGAGCTTGTCGAACAGCGCGAACTTGAGCTTGAGACCGAGGGGGACCTTCTTGCCCTCCTCGAGGAGCTTCGAGTGCTCGATCGCCGCCGCCGCCGCGGTGCGGAAGATCTTGCCCTTGCCGCCTGCCTCGGCCTTCTGCTCCGCCGAGTTGTAGACCTTCTCGAACACGCGGGGGACGGCGAGCAGGAAGGTCGGCTTGAACGAGCCGAGCGCCGGCAGCAGCTGCTTGGTGTCGGGCTGGTGGCCGGTGCGGACACCCGCATGGATGTCGAGGATCGAGATGAAGCGGGCGAACACATGCGCGGTCGTGATGAACAGCAGCGTGGAGGCGCCGGGCATCGTGAGCACGGCGTCGAGCGCCTTGGCCGAGTTGCGGCACAGCTCGACGAAGTTGCTGTGCGTGAGCACGCAGCCCTTGGGGCGTCCGGTCGAGCCGGAGGTGTAGATGAGCGTCGCGATGTCCGAGCCGATCGCGAGATTGCGGCGGCGCTCGATCTCGGCATCCGTCACGTTCGCACCCTGGGCCACGAGCGCGTCGAGCGCTCCGAGATGCAGCTGCCAGACATCGCGGACGAGGGGAATGTCTCCGCGGACCTCGTCGACGCGGGCGAAGTGCTCGGGTGACTCGACCATCAGCGCGATCGCGCCGGAGTCCTCCATGATCCACTGGATCTGCGCGGGGGAGCTGCTCTCGTAGATCGGGACCATCACCGCACCGGCGTAGAACAGGGCGAAGTCGACCAGCGTCCACTCGTATGTCGTGCGCGCCAGGAAGCCGACCTTCTCGCCGGGCTGGATGCCTGCGGCGGCGAAGCCCTTCGCCAGTGCTATCACCGCCGTCTGGAAGTCGGCGGCGGTGATGTCGCGCCAGCCGTCGCCTTCCGGCACGGAGAACAGGGCGCGATCGGGGGTCGCCTCGACGCGCTTCACCAGGAGATCGGTGATGTTGGCGTCGGGGTCGGCGGGGACGATCGCAGGGACTTCGAACTGGACCACGGCAGCTCCTTCGGTACCGGTCGGACACGGGTCTCCCCGAGTCTACGCCATGGGATTCAGTCGCACTTGCTTTGAGACTGAGTCGCAATCTCGGAGAGTCGAGAGCGGACACCGGGACGGATGCCGGCCACGGCGCTAGACTTCACCTCGATGTTCTACTGGCTGATGAAGTACGTCGCGATCGGCCCCGTGGTCAAGGCGATCTTCCGCCCCTGGGTCGTGGGGCGCGGCAACGTGCCCGCGAGCGGCGCGGCGATCCTCGCCAGCAATCATCTCTCGTTCGCGGACTCGATCTTCCTGCCCCTGATGATCGACCGGCCGATGTCGTTCCTCGCCAAGAGCGACTACTTCACCGGTCGCGGCCTCAAGGGCTGGGCGACCAAGTTCTTCATGAGCGCCACCGGCCAGATCCCGATCGACCGCTCCGGCGGCAAGGCCTCTGAGGCCTCGCTGAACACCGGACTGCAGGTGCTCGGGCGAGGCGACCTCCTCGGCATCTATCCCGAGGGGACGCGGAGTCCCGACGGCAGGCTGTACCGCGGACGCACCGGCATCGCGCGCATGGCGCTGGAGGCGAAGGTCCCCGTCGTCCCCGTGATCATGGTCGACACCGACACCGCGATGCCGATCGGGCAGCGCATCCCCAACGTGATGCGGGTCGGGATAGTGATCGGGGAGCCGCTGGACTTCTCGCGCTACGTCGGGATGGAGAACGACCGCTACATCCTGCGCTCGGTCACCGACGAGATCATGGTGGCCCTGCAGCGGCTGGGGGAGCAGCAGTACGACGACGTCTACGCGTCGACAGTGAAGGACCGGCTTCCGCTGCGCGTCACACGGCGCTCCTGAGCGTCTCGGCATCCCGCGCGACCACTAGGCTTGAGGGCATGCTCCCGCACCACATCGACGCCCTTGACGCGTGGCGCTCGCTCCCGATCAAGCAGCAGCCCCAGTGGCCGGACGCCGACCGTGTCGCCGAGGTCTCCTCGCGCATCGGCGCGCTCCCGCCGCTCGTGTTCGCCGGTGAGGTCGACAACCTTCGCGAGCGTCTCGCCCGCGCGGCCTCGGGCCGGGCGTTCCTGCTTCAGGGCGGCGACTGCGCCGAGACCTTCGCCGGTGCGACCGCCGACCAGATCCGCAACCGCATCAAGACCGTGCTGCAGATGGCCGTCGTGCTCACGTACGGCGCGTCTATGCCGGTGGTGAAGATGGGCCGCATGGCCGGTCAGTTCGCCAAGCCGCGTTCGAGCGACAACGAGACCAGAGGCGACGTCACGCTGCCCGCCTACCGCGGCGACATCGTGAACGGCTACGACTTCACCGAGGGCTCCCGCCAGGCCGACCCCGCCCGTCTCCTGCAGGGATACCACACGGCGGCGTCGACGCTGAACCTGATCCGCGCCTTCACTCAGGGCGGTTTCGCGGACCTCCGCGAGGTGCACTCCTGGAACAAGGGCTTCGCGCAGAACCCGGCGAACCAGCGTTACGAGCGCATGGCCGCCGAGATCGACCGGGCCATCAAGTTCATGGAGGCGGCAGGCGCCGACTTCGATGAGCTCAAGCGCGTCGAGTTCTTCACCGGCCACGAGGGCCTGCTGATGGACTACGAGCGCCCGATGACGCGCATCGACTCGCGCACCGACACCCCGTACAACACGTCGGCGCACTTCCTCTGGATCGGGGAGCGCACGCGCGACCTCGACGGCGCTCACGTCGACTACTTCTCCAAGATCCGCAACCCCATCGGCGTGAAGCTCGGGCCCACGACGACGCCGGAGACCGCGCTCGCCCTGATCGACAAGCTCGACCCGGAGCGCGAGCCCGGCCGGCTCACCTTCATCACGCGCATGGGCGCAGGGAAGATCCGCGACGCGCTGCCGCCGCTGCTGGAGGCCGTCCGCGACTCCGGCGCGCAGCCGCTCTGGGTCACCGACCCGATGCACGGCAACGGCATCACGACGCCCACCGGCTACAAGACCCGTCGCTTCGACGACGTGGTCGACGAGGTCCGCGGCTTCTTCGAGGCGCACCGCGCCGTCGGCACGTTCCCCGGCGGCATCCACGTCGAGCTCACGGGTGACGACGTCACCGAGTGCCTCGGCGGGTCGGAGCAGATCGACGAAGAGGGCCTCGCCACCCGCTACGAGAGCCTGTGCGATCCGCGACTGAACCACATGCAGAGCCTCGAGCTCGCGTTCCTCGTGGCTGAGGAGCTCGAGAAGCGCTGACCCCCGCGGCTCGCGCCCCGCGGCCCGCGAGACTTCACGAATGTCATCGAATCAGCCTGATTCCGTGACATTCGTGAAGTCTCGCGGGCTGGGCTGTGGATAACGTCAGCGCGCGAGGAGGGACGCTCGGCAGAATCAGCGGATGCTGCGACGCAATCCGCTTCCCGATTCACTGACGCCCCATGCTTTCCGCTTCGACGATGCTGTCGGCGCGGGGATCGCCCGAAGCAGGCTTCGCGCTGACGACATCGTGCATGCCCACCACGGCGTCTACGGGCAGCGCACGGATGCGGAGAATCTGCTCGATCGCTGCCTCCGGCTCGCCCTCGTGTTCGACGGATCATGCGCTTTCAGTCATCTGACGGCCGCGCGGCTGTGGGGGATACCACTGCCTTTCCGTTGGACGCCCGAGGAACCGCTGCATGCCATCGCGGATGCCGGCGCCGCCCCTGTCAGACGTCCGGGCGTCATCGGATGGGAGACCGGTGACGAGCTCGGGCGTACCGTCCACCTCGGCGTGCCGATCATGCAGCCCGCAGAGGTGTGGTGCCAGCTCGCGATGCCCGGCGCCACCGGCACCGACGAGTCGGGACGGCGTCGGAGTCTCAGCTCGGCGTGGCTCGTCGCTGTGGGAGACTATCTGCTCACCGGACCGAAGGTCGACGGCATTCGTGTTCCGCTCTGCACTCGCGAGCACCTGATCGCAGCCCTCGCCCGGCACAAGGGCAAGCGCGGCGTGAGGAACGCCCGGGCGGCGATCGACCGCATGCGCGCGCCAGTCCACTCCCCGAGGGAGACGCTCCTGCGGCTGGCGCTGGTCGACCACGGACTGCCGGAGCCCGAGGTGCAGCTCGAGGTGCTCACGGCCGACGGCATCCGTCATGGTGATCTCGGATATCGGAAGGCGCGCCTGCTGATCGAGTACCAGGGAGACCACCACAGGACCGATCGTGCGCAGTGGCTGGAGGATCTCACGCGCACGCAGCTGTTCGAGGATGCCGGGTACCGAGTGATACTCGCAGGTGCCGCAGATCTCGAGCCCTCCGGCATCCGCTCTCTCGCCGAGCGGATCCGCCGCGCCCTCCGCGCCCGAGACTTCGGCGGATGAGCCCGCGAGACTTCGCAGATGTCATGAAATCCGACCGAAAACGTGACATTCGTGAAGTCTCGCGGGCTGGCGGGCTGGGGGGAGTGCTCGAGTCAGCCCTCGGCGCGGATCTGGACCTTCGTGCCGCGGGGGTGCTTGCTTCCCTGCTCGGGATCCGTGCTCGTCGCCGTGAAGAGGTCCCACACGATCTCCGGCACGTTCGACACGGCCTGGAAGCCGGCCTCCTCGAGGATGCGGACAGCCTCGCGGATGCTCTCGCCCTCCACGTCCGGCACCTCGACGGGCTCGGGGCCCAGCGAGACGATCAGCCGCATCTCGTCGCCCGGCTGCCAGTTGCCCTCTTCCGCGCGATCCAGGTAGCCGATCACGCGGCCCTCCTGGATCTCGTCGCTGTACTGCTCTGTGCGCTCTCCGGACACCACGAGATTCTTGTCGGTGAGAGCCTTCGTGGCCTGATCGACGTTCATGCCCACGACATCCGGCACGGGGCCGACCGAGACGAACAGCCGGATCGTGTCGTCCTCGAAGACCTCGCAGCCCTCACTGCAGCCGTAGGACTCCTCGCTCCCGCGAGGAGTGACGAAGGCGTTTATGACGACCCCCGACGCGGCATCGGAGAAGAGCAGCAAATCGTCTTCGAGGTTGAGGCGGTACTCGTCGGCGAGCCTGGCACGCAGCTCTTCGGCGTTCTGGCCGTTGAGCGCCTCGAGGGTGTGCTTCTGCGGGCCGGCCGAGACCACGACCTGCACGGCGGCGCCCTGCTCGAGCCGCTCGCCCTCGCCCGGCTCGGTGCGCATGCTGACGCCGGCATCCACATCGATCGAGTGCTCGTCGAGACGCGCGGGCACGAAGCCCTCGTCGGCCAGGGCCTGCGCGGCATCCTCGTACGACAACCCGGCCACACCGGGAACGGCGATCAGCGAACCAGGTCCGGAGCCGAACCACCAGCCGGCACCGCCGGCGAGCACGGCGAGCAGCAGCACGAGCGTGAGCAGGAAGGCGCCACGGGTGCGTCGCTTGGAGGAGCGGCGACGCAGGAGCGTGGCATTGTCGACCGCTTGCGGCACCGGTGCGGTCGCGCCGGCGATCACCATGGTCGCCGCCGGCATCACCTTGGTCAGGTCTCCGGAATCCCGCTGGGAGCGCTGCGGGGTCGTCGCAGCAGCGACTGCCGGCGCGATGTCGAGTTCCCGCTCGATCTGACGCAGCCGCTCGAGCATCTGCTGGGCGTCGTCGGGACGCTCGTCCGGCTCCTTCTCCGTGGCCCAGAGGACGAGCTCGTCGAGCGGCTCCGGAACTCCGGGGTTGCGGACGCTCGGGCGGGGGACCGACTCGGTCGCGTGCTGGAAGGCGATCTGCATCGGCTGCTCGCCCTTGTACGGCTGCTCGCCGACCAGCATCTCGTAGAGCATGATGCCCAGGGCGTAGATGTCGCTGCGGGCGTCCGCCGTGCCCCTGGTCACCAGCTCGGGCGCCAGGTACGCGATCGTGCCGAGGAGCTGCTGACCTGTCGCGGTGTTCGCCGTGGTCGCCCTGGCGAGCCCGAAGTCCCCGATCTTGATGCGGCCGTCCTCGGCGAGCAGCACGTTCTCCGGCTTCACGTCGCGGTGGACGATCCCGGCGCGGTGCGCGGCCGAGAGCCCGGCGAGCACCGCGTCCATGATCGTGATCGTCTGCGGGATCGTCAGGCGCCGCTGCTCGCGCAGGAGCTCGCGCAGGGTGATGCCCGGCAGGTACTCCATGACCAGGTACGCGAGCTCCCCGTCCTGTCCCTGGTCGAACACGTTGACGACGTGCGGATCCGCGAGCCGCGCCGCGGCGCGAGCCTCCTGGATGAAGCGGCTCTGGAACGCCGAGTCGTCGCTGAGGTGGGCGTGCATCACCTTGAGGGCGATGCGACGCTCGAGGCGCAGGTCGGTCGCGACGTAGACCGTGGCCATGCCGCCGCGTGCGATCCGTGCGCGGACGCGGTACCGGCCGTCGACAAGCCGCCCGATGAGGGGGTCGGCCTGCTGATTGGTCGTCACGTCAAGATTCTATGGAGAACTGCCTGAAAGCTCCGGGAACGGCTCGCCCCTCGACGCTGCGGGTTTGCCGGAAGAGTCACCCGTGGAGGGCGAGCCACTGGTACGCCTGCGTCTCCCACTGCCCGTAGCGATCCGGGTAGGCGGAGATCTGCACGGCCTGTGCGGCATCCGTGAACGCCATGCCCTCCCAGCCGGAGATGTCGAGCAGGCCTCGGCTGCTCTGGCCGTTGGGATCGCTCTGCCCGCCGTAGAAGACGCGGGCGCTGCGGTCGGCGTTCAGGATCTGCTCCGGCTCGCCCCACCCGGTGCTGGGGCGCTGCTGGAACAGCCCGAGCGAGTCGCGGTCGCCCCAGTCGAGGTTGCGCATGCCGGACTCGACCATCGCCGTCGCGAGCGCGATGGCGACACCGCGGTCGGAGACGCCGAGCTGGCGGCCGATGCTGATGATGAGTGCGGCGTTGGCGGCCTGCTCGCCATCCAGTGAGGCGCTCAGCTGCGGGGGAGCGGATGCCGCTGCGACGGGCGGCGGCGCCGAGACGACGATGCTCTGGCCCGGGTAGATGATCGATGCCGAGCTCAGGCCGTTCAGCGCGAACAGGGCGGATGCCGTGGTGGCGTACTTCTTCGCGATGGCGAAGATCGTGTCTCCTGCGACGACGACATGGCTCGCGGCGCCGCTCACGACCTGGCTCGCGACGGGCTGCGGCGCAGGCGCTGCCACCGGGGCTGCTGCGGATGCGCCGGAGAGCGCGAGCGTCTGCCCCGGGTAGATGACGGATGCGCGGGTGAGGCCGTTCGCGGCCAGGATCGCGTCGACGGTGGTGCCGTGCTTCCCTGCGATGCCGAACACGGTGTCCCCGGCGACGACGACGTGCGTGGCCGCCGTCGGCTGAGGTGCGGGCGCGGGAGCGGCGGCGGCCGGCGCTGTGCCGATGAGCGCGAGGGACTGCCCGGGGTAGATCACGGAGCGCCAGGTGAGCGCGTTCCAGGCGAGGACGTCGGTCGTGCGCAGGCCGAAGCGGTTGGCGATCGCGGAGACCGTGTCGCCCGGCTGCACCGTGTAGCTCGCCGGCGGCGCCTCGGCCGTGGCGATCCGGGTGGGCGAGCCCTGAAGGCGCTCGACGGGGAGCGGTGCGGCCTCGGCCGATGCGGGGGCGGCGACGAGAGTGCCGGCGAGAGCGCCCAGGACGACTGCCGGCGCTCCGATCGGAAGGAAGCGGCTCCGGCGTGCAATGGCGTGAGGTCTCAAGGGTCCCCTCCTTGTTCGACGTCCGTCAACGCTGGCACGGAAGTATACGGAAGTCAACAGAAGTGACGGAAGTGAAGCCTGTTACTGGAGTGACGATATGCGCCATCGGCGCGGAGGTGAGATAGTGGCAACGTGTCTGCACTGCCTGAAGAGAACGAGAACGTCCCCGGAACCACCGCCACCGCGTGGCTCACGATGCCAGACCTCGTCGAGGTGCTCGATGAGACGCTCGGCCGGGTGCATCGGCTCGTGGACGACCACTACCTCATCGGCTCCCGTCGCAGCGGCGTGTTCGCGGTTCCTGCGGTGTTCATCGTCGACGGGCATCCGCTCTCCTCGCTGCGGGGCACCGTGATCGCGCTGCAGGACGCCGGATTCACCGATGACGAGGTCATCGACTGGCTGCTCGCCGCGGACGACACGCTCGGCCGCTCGCCGATCGACGCGCTGCTGGCCGGGCACAAGAGCGAGGTCCGTCGCCTCGCCCGCACCCTCGCCTGAGGATCCGGTTCAGGCGGCCCGCACCGTCGCTGCACGGGCGAGGTCCCGCAGGCCTCCGACGGCGGCGTTGTCCAGACGCGCGCCGGCCAGGGCTCGGTCGGCCTCTTTCGCGTAGCCGTCGATCATCGATTCCACGCGGGCCAGTGCGCCGGATCCGCTGATCGTCGCCTGCAGGAATGACACCTGCTGCGCGGTGAGGCCGGCGTCTCCGATCATCTCGTCGAAGAGGTTTCGCGCCGAGACGTCCAGCGTCTGCCTGGTGAGCGCGACGAGCACCGTGCGCTTGCCCTCTCGGAGATCGTCGCCTGCCGGCTTGCCCGTGACGGCGGCGTCGCCGAACACGCCGAGCACGTCGTCGCGGAGCTGGAAGGCCATCCCGACCGGATGGCCGAAACGTCGCAGCGCCTGCAGCTGGTGGTCATCGGCGCCGGCCAGCGCCGCACCGAGGACGAGCGGCTGCTCGATGCTGTAGCGCGCCGACTTCAGGCTGACGACGCGGAGCGCCCGCTCCACATGGGTCGCGATGTCGTTGACGCTCCAGGCGGACTCCTCCGCGATGTCGAGGAACTGCCCCGTCGTCACATCGCGGCGCATCCTGGCGTACTCGCGGCGCACCGGCGCGGCTTCGGCGAGCCCGGCCAGCGCCTCCTCGAGGAGATCGTCGCTCCACGCGACGAGCAGGTCGCCGAGCAGGATCGCGGCTGAGCGCCCGAACGCCTCCGCGTCGCCGGACCATCCGGCAGCGCTGTGCTCCGCCTGCAGCGCGCGATGAGCTGCCGGGCGCCCACGGCGGGTGTCGGAGTTGTCGATGAGGTCGTCGTGCACGAGAGCGGCCGACTGGAAGATCTCGAGTGACGCGCAGACGTCCCACAGCGCGATCGGCTCCGCAGCGCGCCGGTCGCGGAACAGCGCCACCGCCTGCCATCCGGCATGACAGAAGCGCGCGCGCAGGCGCTTGCCGCCGACGAGGGTCGCCGCCGCCGCATCGAGCATCGCCGCGGCATCCGCTCCGTGACCGGCGGACTCCTCGCGCATCCGGTCGAGGAACTGCTGCAGGCGCTCTGCGACGGCGTCGGAGACGAGGGTGGGGGACGGCACGACTCCCAGCATACGTAAAGCCAAAGAGGTGCCGAACGGCTAGCCCATGCCCTCGGGCGAGCGTAGAATGGATAGACGATACCCGAGGGGGACGAAATGCCACTCTCCGAACAGGAGCAGCGTCTGCTCGACGAGATGGAGCGCCATCTCCTGCACAATGACGCCGACGTCGTGAGTGCGCCTTCAGGCGACCGCGCGCTGAGTTACCGGAATCTCGTCTACGGAGCGCTGCTGCTGCTCGCCGGAGTCGGCGGTCTGATCGTCGGCGTGGTGCTCGGGGACGTGTGGGGTGTCGTCGTCGGCGTGATCGGATTCGCCGCCATGCTGGGCGGCGTCATGGTCGCTGTGACACCCGTGCGTCGTCCCGTCTCGGCCGCGCCGCGTGAGCGCGCATCGAAGCCGCAGGGCTCCGCCTCCTTCATGGACCGCATGAACGACCGCTGGGATCGCCGGCAGGACGGTCGCTGACCTCCCTCCCTCTTCTTCACCTCTCGAAGGCCCGGATGCTCTGAGCATCCGGGCCTTCGTCGTTGATGCGCGCATTCTGACGGAGGCCTCGCCACAGTCCTCCACCTGCCCTCCACTGATCCTCCACTCCGCTCCACCGCGGAATCACGCGGATTTTGAGCGACTGGGGCGTTGAGTGTGCCCATATTTCAGGGATTGGGCGTAGGAATGTGGAGGAAAGTGGAGTAAAGTGGTGCGCACCTCGAAGTTGGCCGGACACAGAGGGGGTGATGGCCGATGTTGCTGGGGACGCACTCACCGAAGCTCGACGACAAGGGACGGGTCATCCTTCCCGCGAAGTTCCGCGAAGACCTCGGCGGCGGCATCGTCGTCACCCGAGGCCAGGAGCGCTGCCTCTACGTCTTCAGCACGGCCGAGTTCGAGGCGATGCACGAGCGGATCCGTCAGGCCCCGCTCGCGAACAAGCAGGCCCGCGACTTCATGCGCCTGTTCCTCTCCGGAGCCAGCGCGGAGATGCCGGACAGCCAGAACCGCATCACCATCCCCGCGCACCTGCGTCAGTACGCGGGACTGCAGAAGGAGCTCATCGTCACCGGAGTCGGCGCCCATGCCGAGATCTGGGATGCCGAGAGCTGGAACACCTACCTCGCCGCCGGCGAGGAGACCTACTCCGAGCTCGAGCAGGAGGTGATTCCGGGACTCTTCTGACCAAGGCTGTGATGCCCCGCCGCTCCCGCCCCGACACACTTCCCCGGTGCCGGGTCGCGAAGCGGAGGGGGATCAGGGCCCTGGTCCTCGAAAAGCAGAGGCCACCCGAGAAAGATCATGAACCTCCGAGACATCCACACCCCAGTACTGCTCGAGCGCTGCGTCGAGCTGCTCGCTCCTGCCCTTCAGGCGGACGGAGCGGTGCTCGTCGACGCCACTCTCGGGATGGGCGGCCATTCCGAGGCGCTTCTCGAGCGGTTCCCGAACATCCGCCTGGTCGGACTCGACCGCGACACAGACGCGCTGCGCATCGCAGGGGAGCGGCTGGCCCGCTTCAAGGACAGGATCACCCTCGTGCACACGGTGTACGACGAGATCGGCCTGCACGCGCAGGGTGCCGCCGGCATCCTGTTCGACCTCGGCGTCTCCTCGCTGCAGCTCGACGAGGCCGAGCGCGGATTCGCGTACTCCAAGGACGCGCCGCTCGACATGCGGATGGATCAGACGAAGGGCGTCACCGCCGCCGAGGTCATCGCGACCTACAACGAGGGCAACCTCCGGCGCATCTTCGAGCGCTACGGCGAGGAGAAGCTCGCCGGCAGGTACGCGCGCTTCATCATCGACGCGCGTCAGAAGAAGCCGATCACGCGCTCAGGCGAGCTCGTCGAGATCCTGATCGCCGCGACTCCTGCCGCCGCCCAGCGCGCGGGGCACCCCGCCAAGCGGGTGTTCCAGGCGCTGCGCATCGAGGTGAACGCCGAGCTCAACGTCCTCGCCGACGCGATACCGGCTGCGATGGACGCACTCGCCGTCGGCGGGCGCATCGTGGTGATGTCGTATCAGTCACTGGAAGACCGCCTGGTCAAGCAGGCGTTCGCCGCGGGGGCCGCCTCGACGGCGCCGAAGGGCCTGCCCGTCGAGCTTCCGGAGCACGCGCCCCGCTTCCGCATCGTCACCCGCGGCGCCGAGCTCGCCGACGACGAGGAGCGCGCGCGCAATCCTCGGGCGATCCCTGTGCGGCTGCGAGCCGCCGAGAAGCTGCGGGAGAGGTCATGAGCCTGAACGCGGTGCGCAAGCCGCAGGTCTCGCCTGCGGCACCGGCGCGCCCTGCCCGGCCGCGTCTCGAGCCGGTCACCGGCACCGCGACGAGGCGCAAGCCGAAGCTCGCCTACGCGCTGATCGCGCTGGGCGGGGCGATGGCGATCGGCGCCGCCCAGATCGGACTGTCGCTCGCGATCACGCAGGACTCCTTCACGCTCGCCTCGCTCTCCTCGCAGCAGCACGAGCTGGACCTGCGCACGCAGGCGCTGCAGGAGGAGCTCACCGGACTCAGCTCGCCCCAGGTACTCGCCGCGAGCGCGGCGAGCCTCGGCATGGTGGTGGCCGGATCCCCCTCGTACCTCCGGCTCAGCGACGCCGCCGTGTTCGGCGCCGGCACGGGGGCCGGGACGTCGTCGACCGTCGATCCGAACGGCGCGGGTGCGGTGGGCAACGCGCTGATCCAGACCGCCCCGGCCGAGACGGCTGACGAGGCCGATGCCGCGACAGGGCAGAGCGAGCAGCCATTGCCTCCCGCCATCACCGACGGGCTGCCCAGCCCCACGACCCGCTAGCAGACGACGCACCCGACCGACATCACGACCTGACGGAGAGAGTCCATGACGACACGAGCCACCCGCGGTCCGCGGCGACGCACCGTCGTCGCCCTGGCCGTCGTCCTGTCGGTCCTGGCGGCGTTCATCGTCCGCCTGGTCGACATCCAGATCGTCCGCGCCGACGAGCACGTCGCCGAGTCGCTGAGCTACCTGGCCGGCGGCGAGAAGATCTCCGGAGATCGCGGCTCGATCGTCGATTCGAACGGGACGGTGCTCGCGGAGAGCGTGACCGTCTACGACTACAACCTGGATCCCAAGGTCCTGTATCTCCTCGATGAGAACGAGGAGAATCCGCCGGAGCTGCCGTGGGCAGAGGCATCTGAGCGCATCGCCGAGATCCTCGACGTCGACGCGCAGGGGCTCCGCGCCGCAGTCGCGGCGAAGCATGAGGCGGAGCCGGATTCGCAGTGGTACCAGCTCAAGAAGGGGCTCACCACGGAGCAGCACGTCGAACTGCGCGAGCTGAAGCTGAAGTACCTGCACTTCGACGCCAGAGAGACGCGCGTCTACCCGAACGGCGCCGTCGCCGGGAACCTGCTGGGCTTCCTCGACGGCACCGGAACCGCCCAGGCCGGCATCGAGCAGATGGCGGGCGAATGCCTCGCTCCTGTCGACGGCGAGAAGAGCTTCCGCAAGGGGACGAACGGGGTGGTCATCCCCGGCAGCGAGCGGGTCGTGGATGCCGTCGACGGCGGGACCGTGGAGCTCACGATCAACAGCGACCTGCAGTGGTACCTCACCCAGATGATCAGCGAGGAGGCGCAGGCGCAGGGGGCGCAGGGCGGCACCGCTTTCGTCGTCGAGGTGAAGAGCGGCAAGATCCGCGCGGCCGCCGAGTGGCCGTACATGGACCCGAACGACCTCGACTCGTCCACCCCGGAGACTCGCAAGAACAAGATCTTCAGCTACGAGTTCGAGCCGGGTTCGACGTTCAAGGCCGTCACCGCCGCCGCCGTCATGGAGGGCGCCGGCGTCACGCCGCTGCACCCGACCGTCACGGCCTCCTCGCACGAGAAGTTCCCGAACGGCGCCGTGATCAACGACGCATTCGTGCACCCCGCATTCGAGTACACCCTCGCCGGTGCGCTGATCGACTCGTCGAACGTCGCGCTGTCGAAATTCGGCACCATGGTGAGCCCCGACGTCCGCTACGACTACCTGCAGCGTTTCGGCGTCGGCGAGAAGACGGTCGGCTTCCCCGGCGAATACGACGGGACCCTGCATCCGACGAGCGACTGGGACAACCAGTCCCTCTACACGACGACCTTCGGGCAGTACTTCACGGTCACCGTGCCGCAGGTGGCCAGCGTCTATCAGACCATCGCGAACGGCGGCGAGAAGATCGACCTGTCGCTGATCGAGTCCTGCAGCAGCGCCGACGGCGAAGAGGTGACGCAGGACGAGCCGGAGCACGAGCGGGTCATCGAGAAGTCGACGGCCGCCGACCTGACGCGGATGCTCGAGAACGTCGCAGTGCAGGGCGGGAACGCCGAGCGGATCCAGATCCCCGGCTACCGGGTGACGAGCAAGACCGGCACCGCCCAGATCGCCGATCTCGTCAACGGCGGATACAAGTCCGGCGTGTACTACACGAGCATGGTGGGCTTCGCACCCGTGGACGATCCGCAGTACGTCGTCGTGGTCACCCTCGACCAGCCGACTAGAGTTACATCATCCGCGGCGACCGCATCCGCCTTCCAGAAGGCAGTGACGCAGGTCATGAAGACGTACCGCGTGATGCCGTCCTCCATCCCGATGGACGCCCTGCTTCCCAAGTTCGATTAGCCGGCACCCGCCGCGCCTGGAGATGTCATGATCGCCCTGTCGCTCGCTGAGATCGCCGCCGTCCTCGGCGGTGAGCTGCGCCTCGCCGGAACCGACTCGGCGCAGACCCTCGTCGACGGCGTCGTCGACACCGACTCGCGGAAGATGACGCCCGGCGCGATCTTCGTCGCGAAGCCCGGCGCCGAGACCGACGGGCACAACTTCGTCGGCTCGGCCGTCGCCGCAGGCGCGGTGCTCGCCATCGTCGAGCATCCCGTCGAGCAGGCAGTCACGCAGATCATCGTGCCGGATGCCGTCGGCGCTCTCGCCGACCTCGCCAGGGAGGTGGTCGCACGCGTGCGCGCGGGCGGCGGCCTCAGGATCGTCGGCATCACCGGCTCCAACGGCAAGACCACGACGAAGAACTTCCTCGCCCGCATCCTCGCTGACGAAGGCGAGACGATCTCGCCGATCGCCTCCTACAACAACGAGGTCGGCGCGCCGGTCACGATGCTCCGGGTCACGCACGACACCCGCTACCTGGTGAGCGAGTTCGGCGCGGATGCCGTCGGCAGCATCGCCCGCCTCGCCGGGCTCGTCCAGCCCGACGTCGCCGTGGTCCTCATGGTCGGCATGGCGCACGCCGGCGGCTTCGGCGGCATCGAGGCGACCGCGAAGGCGAAATCCGAGCTGGTGTCGGCGGCGCTCCCGGCCGGCACCGCCGTGCTCAACGTCGACGACCCCCGGGTCGCCGCGATGCGCGAGCTCGCCGAGTCCCGCGGGATGAGCGTCGTCGGCTTCGGGCAGGGGCCTTCCGCGGACGTGCGCGCTGATGACCTCGAGGTGTCGGCTTCCGGCACCTCCTGCACTATCGAGGCGGCGGGGGAGCGGCATCAGCTGCACCTGCGCGTGCTCGGTGCCCATCACGTGAGCAACGCGCTGGCCGCGATCGCGGCGGCCGGGGTGCTCGGCGTCGCGACCTCGGTCGCGATCGCGCGCCTGGAGACGGTCGAGATCGCCGAGCGGTGGCGGATGCAGCCGATGGGCAACGACCGCGTGCGCATCATCAACGACGCCTACAACGCCAGTCCCGACTCGATGGCAGCCGCCCTGCGCACGCTCGCCCAGATCACCGCCCCCGATGAGCGCACGGTCGCCGTCCTCGGTGCGATGAGCGAGCTCGGCGAGACGGCGGGCGAGGAGCACGACCGGATCGGCCTGCTCGCGGTGCGCCTGAACATCCAGCGCATCGTCGTCGTCGGCCCGGAGGCGCGGCGCCTCTACATCTCCGCCATCGGCGAGGGGTCGTGGGACAGCGAGGCAGTGCACTTCCCCGACCAGGACTCGGCCTTCGAGTACCTGCGCGCCGAGCTCCGCGACGGCGATCGCGTGCTCGTGAAGTCATCCAATTCCGTGGGCCTCCGGCATCTCGGCGATCGTCTGGGAGAATTGTTCTCGTGAGGTCTCTCATCATGGCGGCGGCGATATCGCTCGCCTTCACGCTCTTCCTGACTCCCGTCTTCCTCCGGCTGTTCCGCCGGTGGGGCTGGGGGCAGGTCATCCGCACGCCCGAGGCGATCGAGAACCCGAGCCACGAGGCGAAGCGCGGCACACCGACCATGGGCGGCGTGATCTTCATCGCGGGCACCCTGGTCGGCTACTTCACCGGCGTGTACGCGAGCGGCGAGGTGCCGGCGCTGTCCGCGCTCCTGGTGATGTGGCTGATGCTCGGATTCGGGGCAGTCGGGTTCATCGACGACTACATGAAGGTGCGCAGCCAGCGCAGCCTCGGGCTCTCCGGCTGGCGCAAGATCATCGGCCAGCTGATCGTGATCATCCCGTTCGGCATCGTGGCCCTCAACTTCCCGAACATGTTCGATCAGACGCCGGCATCCGGATCGATCTCCCTGTTCCGTGACATCCCGTGGCTGAACCTGTTCGCCTTCACCGCGATCCTCGGCTGGCTCCTCTACCTCCTCTGGATCTCGGTGATCGGGGTCGCGACCTCGAACAGCGTGAACCTCACCGACGGCCTCGACGGCCTCGCCGCGGGTGCGGGCGTCATCGTCGTCGGCGCCTACAGCCTCATCGCGTTCTGGCAGTTCAAGCAGTCCTGCGTCGGCGCCGGCGTCGAGAAGGCGGCGATCGGCGGATGCTACGAGGTGCGCGACCCGTTCAACCTGGCGATCATCGCCGCGTCGTTCGCCGCGAGCCTGATCGGGTTCCTGTGGTGGAATGCCCCCAAGGCGAAGGTCTTCATGGGCGACGTGGGCTCGATGGCCATCGGCGGCGTCATCACCGCGATGGCGATCCTCACGCGCACCGAACTGCTCCTGTTCGTGATCGCCGGCGTGTTCGTCCTGGCATCCGGCTCAGTCATCCTGCAGCGCGCCTACTTCAAGATCACCCGCGGGAAGCGCCTGTTCCTGATGAGCCCGTTCCACCACCATCTCGAGATGCGCGGCTGGTCCGAGGTGACGATCGTGGTGAGGATGTGGATCATCGCCGGCCTCCTCGCCGTCTCGGCGGTCGGGCTGTTCTACGTCGAATGGCTGACGCGTGTCGACTGAGTCCCGCCTGGCAGGGCTCACCAGCTGGAACGCGGACTGGCGCGGATTGCGCGTCGCCGTCCTCGGGCTCTCGATGACCGGCTTCTCGGTCGCCGACACCCTGGCGGAGCTCGGCGCGGACGTGCTCGTGCTGAGCGAATCGGCCGAGGAGGAGTACGCGAGGCTCTTGCCGGTGATCGGCGTGCGCTTGGAGCTCGGCTCGCTCGCCGAGGTGCCTGCCGCGCTGGCCGCGTTCGAGGCCGACGTGGTGATCGCCTCTCCCGGTTTCTCGCCCTCGCATCCGGTGATCGTCTGGGCGAGGGAGTCCGGCATCGCCCTGTGGGGCGACATCGAGCTCGCCTGGCGGGTCCGCGACAAAGTGACCAGGGCCGACGGCACGCCGGCCGATTGGGTGCTCATCACCGGGACGAACGGCAAGACCACCACGACCCAGCTGACCGCGTCGCTGCTGGTCGAGGGCGGACTGCGGGCGGCGCCGTGCGGCAACATCGGCGTTCCCGTGCTGGACGCCGTGCGCGATCCGGCGGGCTTCGACGTGCTCGTCGTCGAGCTCTCCAGCCATCAGCTGTGGTACCTCGGGCTGTCCAGTCCCGAGGGGGAGCTCCTCCCGTATTCGACCGTGTGCCTGAACCTCGCCGACGACCACCTGGTCTGGCACGGCAATGCCGAGGCCTACCGCGACGCCAAGGCGCTCGTGTACCGCAACACGCGGGTCGCCTGCGTGTACAACAAGTCCGACGAGGCCACACGGCGCATGGTCGAGGAGGCCGACGTGATCGAGGGGGCCCGCGCGATCGGGTTCGACCTCGGCACGCCGGGGCCCAGCGACCTCGGCGTCGTGGACGGGCTGCTCGTCGATCGCGCCTTCCTCGACGACCGGGACCGCAGCGCGCTCGAACTGACCACGCTCGCGGATCTCGAGCGGGTCGGGCTCGTGGCCCCCCACATCGTGCAGAACATCCTCGCGGCCAGCGCGCTCGCGCGCTCCCTCGGCGTCGAGCCCGAGTCGATCCACGCCGCCCTGCAGAAGTTCCGTCTCGATCCGCACCGCATCCAGGTGATCGCGCGGCACGCGGGCGTGACCTGGGTCGACGACTCCAAGGCGACGAACCCGCACGCCGCGGCGTCTTCGCTGCGGGCCTACCCCGGCGCCGTGTGGGTCGTGGGCGGAGACCTGAAGGGCGTCGACATCGCCGACCTGGTCGCCGAGGTGGGCGGGACTGCGCGTGCGGCAGTCGTCATCGGCGTCGAGCGCGACGAGGTGCTCGCGGCATTCCGGCGACACGCGCCCGCAGTGCCGGTGTTCGAGGTGGATGCTGGCGAGACTGGACAGGTCATGAACCGCGTCGTGGAGATCGCGGCGGGGATCGTCGACGACGAGGGCACGGTTCTGCTGGCCCCGGCGGCGGCATCCTTCGACCAGTTCTCCGGTTACGCGGATCGCGGCCACCGCTTCGCCGAAGCGGTGCGGGACTGGATCGACCGGGGGAGCGCCGATGACGCAGGTGGCTCGCACCCCGCGGACTGAGACGGCGCGCACCGGTTCAGGGGGCCTCGCGGCTCGCGTCTCACTCGGACGCCGGTTCACCCCGGTGTCGAGCGAGTTCACGATGATCGCGTCGACCGCCCTGCTGCTGACCGTGTTCGGCCTCGTGATGGTGCTCTCGGCGACGAGCGCGACCGCGGTCGCCGACGGCGCGAACCCGATGGACGGAGCCATGCGCCAGGGGATCTTCGCGCTGCTCGGCATCCCGCTCATGTTCGTGATCTCTCGGCTGCCGGTCGCCTTCCTCAAGAAGCTGGCCTGGCCCGCGCTGTTCGGCGCCATCGCCCTGCAGATGCTCGTGTTCACACCGCTGGGCGTCGCCGACGGCGGCAACCGGAACTGGATCAAGGTCGCGGGCTTCACCCTGCAGCCGTCGGAGTTCCTGAAGCTCGCCCTGGCGCTCTGGATCGCGTTCGTGCTGCTGCGCAAGCGGACCATGCTCAGCACCTGGCACCACGTTTTCATCCCGGTGATCCCTGTGAGCGCACTCGCGATCGGCACGGTGCTCGCCGGCAAGGACCTCGGCACCTCGATGGTGCTCGTGCTGGTCCTGCTCGGCTGCCTCTTCTTCTCCGGCGTCAAGCTGCGGCTCTTCATCCTGCCTGTGCTCCTCGGCGTCGTGGCGGTCATCGCCCTCGCCGTGACGAGCGAGGACCGGATGAGGCGGATCACCGCAGTCTGCAGCGACATGACCAACTACACGGGCGACTGCTACCAGTCGATCCACGGGATGTGGGGCATGGCGTCGGGCGGGATCTTCGGTCTCGGCCTCGGCAACTCGCAGGAGAAGTACGGGTGGCTCCCCGCCGCCGGCAACGACTTCATCTTCGCGATCGTCGGCGAGGAGCTCGGGCTCATCGGCTGTCTCGTCGTCCTCGCGCTGATCGCACTGTTCACCGTCGGCGCGTTCCACATCATCCGCAAGACCGACGATCCTTTCATCCGGGTCGCGGCAGGCGGCATCACGGTGTGGATCACCGGACAGGCGGTGTTCAACATCGGCGTCGTGATCGGCGTCTTCCCCGTGATGGGCGTGCCGCTGCCGTTCATGTCGCAGGGCGGAACCGCACTGCTGGCCGTGCTGATCGCCTGCGGCGTGCTGCTCGCCTTCGCCAGGACGCTCCCGAACGCGCAGGAGCGCGCGGTCGAGCTGAGCCGTCCGGCGCGGCGGGGTAAAGTCGCACGGTGACCACGTACCTGCTCGCCGGCGGAGGCACCGCCGGCCATGTCAACCCGCTGCTCGCCGTCGCCGACGCGTTGCGCGCACGCGACCCCGAGGCATCCGTGCTGGTGCTCGGCACCGCCGAGGGACTCGAGTCCCGGCTGGTGCCCGAGCGCGGCTATGAGCTCCTGATCGTCGACAAGGTCCCGTTCCCCCGCAGGCCGAACCGGGCGGCGCTCGCGTTCCCGCTCCGGTTCCGCCGGGCGATCGCCCAGGTGCGCGCACACATCCGTGCACACCGCGTCGAGGTGATCGTCGGCTTCGGCGGCTACGCATCCGCGCCCGCGTACGTCGCCGCCCGCCGCGAGCGCGTGCCCTTCGTGGTGCACGAGGCCAACGCGAAGCCCGGGCTCGCGAACGTCCTCGGCGCACGGTGGGCGGCCGCGACCGGCGTGGCGTTCGCGGGTACGACGCTGCGCGGCAGCGAGGTCGTCGGGATGCCGCTTCGGCGCGAGGTCATCGAGCTGGACAGGGCGTCGGCGCGGGCCGGGGCGGCCGAGCACTTCGGGCTGGACGCCGAGCGCCCTGTGCTCCTCGTCTTCGGCGGGTCGCTCGGCGCCCAGCGCCTGAACGACGCGGTCGCAGGCTCGTGGGCGGATGTCCTCGCCGCGGGCTGGCAGCTCCTGCACGTCACGGGGGAGCGGAGCGATCTCGTCGATCCGGAGGTGCCAGGGTACGCCCTGCGTCGCTACGTCGACCGCATGGAGCTCGCCTTCGCCCTCGCCGACCTGATCGTCTCGCGCTCGGGTGCGGCGACCGTGAGCGAGGTCAGCGCCCTCGGCATCCCCGCCCTGTACGTCCCGTACTCGGTCGGCAACGGCGAGCAGCGCCTGAACGCGGCATCCGCCGTCGCTGCGGGCGCCGCCGATCTCCTCGACGACGCGGGTTTCGACGCCGACGCCGTCCGCCGCATCGTCGTCCCGCTGCTGAAGGATCCGGCACGCCTCGCCCGGATGGCCGCGGCCGCGGAGGACGTCGGCACCCGCACCGGCACCGAGAACGTCATCGCGCACATCGACCGCGCACTCGCTGCCGGCTGAGCGTGCGCTGCGCCGCGACGTCCCCGACGAAAAGTAGACTGAACCGGACATGATCAGACCCGACCTCACCCTCCCGATCCCCGAGACGATCGCCTCCGCCCACTTCATCGGCATCGGCGGCTCAGGCATGAGCGGCCTCGCCCGGATGTTCCTCGACGCCGGCATCCGCGTGTCCGGCACCGACCGTGCCGACAGTGACAACCTGCGCGCGCTGGCGGCCGCCGGAGCGACCGTCCATGTCGGCCACGACGCCGCCCATCTGGGGGAGGCCGACACCGTCGTGCACACCGGCGCGATCTGGCCGGAGAACCCCGAGTACGTCACGGCGAAGGAGCGCGGCCTGCACGTGATCCATCGCTCGCAGGCGCTGCACTGGCTGATCGGGTCGCGTCGTCTGGTCTCCGTCGCCGGCGCGCACGGCAAGACCACCTCCACCGGCATGATCGTGACGGCCCTGCAGGCGCTCGACGCAGATCCGAACTTCGTCAACGGCGGTGTCATCGAGCAGCTCGGGATATCCAGCGCCACCGGCTCCAGCGACCTCTTCGTGATCGAGGCCGACGAGTCGGACGGCACCTTCCTGCTGTACGACACGGCCGTCGCGCTCATCACGAACGTCGACCCCGATCACCTGGACCACTACGGATCGGACGAGGCGTTCCACGACGCGTTCGTGCGGTTCGCGGACGCGGCGACCGAGGCGGTCGTGATCTCCAGCGACGACCCCGGCGCGCTGCGAGTGGGCGCGGGGCTCTCGCACCCGAACGTGATCACCTTCGGCCAGGCGGACGACGCGGATGTGCGGATCACCGACATCGTGGCCTCCGGCCCGGTCGCGGCCACCATCACCCACGGCGACGAGAGCGTCCGCCTGCAGCTCGCGGTGCCCGGCGTGCACAACGCGATCAACGCGGCCGGCGCCATCACCGTGCTCCGCGCGCTCGGCTTCGGACTCGCCGAATCCGCGAAGGCCGTCGAGGGCTTCGCCGGCACGGTGCGGCGCCTCGAGCAGCACGGCGTCGAACGCGGCGTCACGGTGTACGACGACTACTCGCATCACCCCACCGAGGTCCGCGCGGCGCTCGAGGCGATGCGCAGCATCGCCGGATCCGGGCGGATCATCGCGATCCAGCAGCCGCACACGTACTCGCGAACGCAGCACATGTACCGCGAGTTCGCCGAGGTACTGGAGCGGTACGCCGATCACACCGTCATGCTCGACGTCTACGGCGCGCGGGAGGACCCGGTGCCCGGAGTCACCGGAGAGCTCGTCAGCGGCGCGTTCGGCGACCAGTCCAGGGTGCACTATGTCGCGGACTGGAAGCAGGCAGCCGACTACACGGCGAAGGTCGCGCACGAGGGCGACTTCGTGGTGACCCTCGGCTGCGGGAACGTGTACCAGATCATCCCGCAGGTGCTCGAGTCGCTTCGCGTAACCGCCGAGGCCTAGCCGATGCGCCGGCCCGCTCCGCTCCCGGCCGACCGGGAGAGCACGGCTGAGGAGACCGCACAGGCGCGAGGCCGCGGCAGGCGGCGTCCGGTCGCGACGCCCGAGGCCGCACGGCAGGCCGGCGCGCCGGGCGGCTCCGATGCGATCACGGGAACGGATGCCGCAGCCGTGGACCCGGCGGATGCGGAGCTGGTGCCGACCTCCAGCCGTGACGTCTGGCGCGCCGCCCGCGCGCGCCGCAAGGCGCTCCGGGCTGAGATCCGCCGGTTCACGCAGCGTTCCCGACGGCGCAGGATCATCTGGATGAGCGCGATCGGCGCAGTGCTCCTGCTCGTCGGCGGCAGCGTCGTCGCGGCCTACAGCCCGCTCTTCGCCGTCGAGCGGATCACGGTCATCGGCGCGAGCTCGCTGGATCCGGCTGCGATCGAGACGGCCCTGAGCGATCAGATCGGCACGCCCCTCGCCCTCGTCGACGCGAGTGAGGTGAAGGCCTCGCTGCTCGCCTTCCCGCTGATCGAGACGTACGCGCTCGAGGCGAGGCCGCCGCACGATCTCACCGTCCGCATCGTGGAGCGGACGCCCGTCGGCGTCATCCGCTCGGGGGCAGGCTACACGCTCGTCGACGCCGCCGGCGTGGCGCTGTCGACGACATCGGACCAGCCGTCAGGCCAGCCGCTGCTCGAGATCGAGGGAGGGACGGACTCGACCGCGTTCGAGAGCGCAGGACTCGTGGTGCGCTCGCTTCCGGAAGGCGTCCGCGCGACGCTCACCGGCGTGACCGCGTCCACCGCCGACGACGTCACCCTGACGCTGAGCACTGGGCTGGTGGTCGTGTGGGGGAGCGCAGAGAAGTCATCGCTCAAGGCGGAGACGCTGGCCAAGGCGCTGATCGCGAGGCCCGATGCGACGACGATCGACGTGACATCTCCGGCCGCAGTCGTCATCGGCTGACATTCGGGCGGCAAACGAGCGGCAAACGGGCGACACGCCCGTGTCGCTGCGCGCGCGCGAACACGCGGCGCTTACCTTCGAACAAGAGAAACCAATACCGGGAAATACTTTACACCTCTAGTTGAGGTTTAAGGTTCATCCTCTGGAATCTCACCAAACGACAGGCTCGAATACTCGGAGGCCGGCCATGAGCCAGAACCAGAACTACCTCGCCGTGATCAAGGTCGTCGGCGTCGGCGGTGGCGGCGTCAACGCCGTGAACCGCATGATCGATCTCGGTCTCCGCGGAGTCGAGTTCATCGCCGTCAACACCGATGCGCAGGCGCTGCTGATGAGCGACGCCGACGTCAAGCTCGACGTCGGCCGCGAGCTCACGCGCGGGCTCGGTGCCGGTGCCGACCCGGAGGTCGGCCGCCGTGCGGCGGAGGACCACGCCGAGGAGATCGAGCAGGCCCTCACCGGCGCAGACATGGTCTTCGTGACCGCGGGCGAGGGAGGCGGCACCGGCACCGGCGGTGCGCCCGTCGTCGCACGGATCGCGAAGTCGATCGGCGCGCTCACGATCGGCGTCGTGACCAAGCCGTTCTCCTTCGAGGGTCGCCGTCGCCAGAGCCAGGCCGAGGCCGGCGTCGCGAAGCTCAAGGAAGAGGTCGACACGCTCATCGTCGTCCCCAACGACCGTCTTCTCGAGATCAGCGACCGCGGCATCTCGATGATCGAGGCGTTCGCCACGGCCGACCAGGTGCTCCTCGCCGGTGTGCAGGGCATCACCGACCTGATCACGACCCCCGGTCTGATCAACCTCGACTTCGCCGACGTGAAGTCGGTCATGCAGGGCGCCGGCTCCGCGCTCATGGGCATCGGCTCCGCCCGCGGCGCCGACCGCGCGATCAAGGCCGCCGAGCTGGCCGTCGAGTCTCCGCTCCTGGAGGCGTCGATCGAAGGCGCCCACGGCGTGCTGCTCTCCATCCAGGGCGGCTCGAACCTCGGCATCTTCGAGATCCACGACGCCGCGGACCTCGTCAAGGAGGCCGCGCACCCGGAGGCGAACATCATCTTCGGAACGGTCATCGACGACACGCTCGGCGACGAGGTGCGGGTGACGGTGATCGCTGCAGGCTTCGACGGCGGCGAGCCCTCGCTGCGCCTCGACCCCATGGTCGTGACGCGCCCCGCGGCCGCGTCGACGCTGCCCGAGGTGACCCTGCCGAGCGAGGACCGGAGCAGCGCGGCCGACGCCGTCGAGGCGGAGCAGCCGCAGCGCGTGCCCGCGACGAGCATCGAGCCGGCGTTCGCCGATGACGACATCGACATCCCCGAATTCCTGAAGTGACCGACCTGGCTGCGCGGCTGTCGGCGATCGATTCCCGAATCGCCGACGCCGCGCACCGCGCCGGACGCGACCCGGCGGACATCACCCGCATCGTCGTCACCAAGTTCCACCCTGCCTCACTCGTACGCGAGCTGCACGCCCTCGGCGTGCGGGAGGCGGGGGAGAACCGCCAGCAGGAGCTCTCCGCGAAGCAGGGTGAGCTCGCCGAGCTCACCGACCTCCGCTGGCACTTCATCGGGCAGGCGCAGACCAACAAGGCAGGGGCGATCCGGCGGAGTGCGGATGCCGTGCACTCGGTCGACCGCGATCGCCTCGCCGATGCGCTGCATCGCGCAGCCGACGACGATCAGCTGCTCGACGTGCTCGTCCAGATCAACCTCACCGACGATGCGGGCCGGGGTGGCGTCGCCCCCGGTGACGCCGAGACCCTCGCCGAGCATGTCCTCACGCTGCCGTCGCTGCGCCTGCGCGGCGTGATGGCCGTCGCGCCACTCGACGAGGAGCCGGCATCCGCTTTCGCCCGCCTGCGCGACGTGGCCGATCGCGTCCGCGCTGTGGAGCCGTCAGCGACCTGGATCTCCGCCGGGATGACCGGCGACTACGCCGAGGCCATCGCCGCGGGTGCGACACACCTGCGGATCGGTTCCGCAATAACCGGACCCCGGCCTGACCGGGGTTAACCTTTCAGAAGACCAGCCCGAATCGTTCGAACCGGAGGACACAATGGGTAACCCGCTGAAGAAGACCATGGTGTATCTCGGCCTCGCCGACGAGGAAGAGGTCTACGAGGAGGAGACGCAGGCACCCGCCCGCGCCCACCGCGACCGTGACCGTGAGCGCGAAGAAGCCGCTCCCGCGCCGGTGACCCCGCTTCGCCGGCCGGTCGCCGTCCGCCAGCCCGCAGGAGGGGCCGTGAACGAGATCCTCACCGTGCATCCCAAGCAGTACCGCGACGCCCAGCTGATCGCTGAGAGCTTCCGTGAGGGCGTGCCGGTCATCATCAACCTCTCCCAGATGAGCGACGCCGACGCGCGTCGCCTGATCGACTTCGCGAGCGGTCTCTCGCTCGGGCTCTACGGCCGCATCGAGCGCGTGACGTCGAAGGTGTTCCTGCTCTCGCCGGAGAACATCGCGGTGTCGGGTCACGGTGGCATCGCGCACGCGGATCCGGAGTCCGCGGGCTTCGACCAGCAGTAGACCGTGGGGCTCGTCTCCGTCGTCGCGAGCATCATCCACCTGATGCTCCTGCTGTACCTCCTCGTCCTCTTCGCGCGCCTGATCCTCGACTACATCCCGATGTTCAACCGGGAGTGGCGCCCGAAGGGCGCGGGGCTCATCGCCGCAGAAGTCGTGTACACGATCACCGATCCGCCGGTCCGGTTCTTCCGGCGGATCATCCCTCCGCTGCGCATCGGATCGCTGTCGCTGGACTTCGGGTTCTCCCTGACGATCCTGATCGTCCTCATCCTCATGAACGTCGTCCGCGCCTTCATCTGAGACCCGGCGACTTCGCGATGCCTGGGTGTCGCGGCGTCGCGGCTGACAGGAGCGGGGACTATGCTTGGCTCCCAGGTGCGCGCCCAGGGTTCGCGCCGAATCTCGACCGCGCCATTCATCGAAACTGGCAACCGAACTCATCGAAGGAGCCACCATGGCACTTACCCCGGATGACGTCGTCACCAAGCAGTTCCAGCACGTCCGCTTCAAGGACGGCTTCGACCCGGACGAGGTGGATGACTTCCTCGACGAGATCGTCATCGAGTGGCGCAAGGCCCTCGAGGAGAACGCAGAGCTGAAGGCGAAGCTGGCCGCTTACGAGTCCGGTGAAGCGCCGGCCGCCGCGCCGGCGCCGGTCGCAGAGGTTCCCGCCGCCGCCCCCGTGGTCGAGGCTCCCGCCGCGTCCGCCGCCGAGGTTCCCACCGGCTCCGCCAGCGCCACCGCCGGAATCATCGAGCTCGCTCAGCGCCTGCACGACGAGCACGTCGCGGAGGGCGAGACGAAGCGCAAGCAGCTCATCGCCGAGGCGGAGGGCGAGGTCGCGCGCATCCGCTCCGAGGCCGAGGCCAAGCAGCGCGAGGAGTCGGCGCGCCTGGAGCGCGAGCGCAACACGCTCGAGGCTCGCATCACCGAGCTCCGCAACTTCGAGCGCGACTACCGCACGCAGCTGCGCGGCTACATCGAGGGTCAGCTCCGCGACCTCGACGAGAAGTCGGCGTCGACGGACTCCACCCCGGTCTCCGCGATCGGTCTGTAGGTCGTCCTTTTGCCAGGACGCCGTCCTCTTCGTCGGTCGGCGGCCGGTGCGATCGTTGCGGTTCTCGCAGCGCTCGTGCTGGCCGCCGATCAGTTTGTGAAGCACCTCACCATCACGAACCTCCCGCTGCAGGAATCGGTCCCAGTGCTCGGTGAGTTCCTTCAGCTGTACTACGTGCGCAACCCCGGTGCCGCGTTCTCGCTCGGCTCCGATGTCACCTGGATCTTCACGATCGCACTCACCGTCGTGGCGGGCGTGATCGTGTGGAAGGCCTTCGGTCTGCGCTCCCGCCTCTGGGCGGTCGTGCTCGGCTGCCTCCTGGGCGGCGTGCTCGGCAACCTGACCGACCGTCTCCTCCGGGAGCCCGGCTTCCCGATGGGGCATGTCGTCGACATGATCTCGATGCCGTGGATGATGCCCGCGATCTTCAACGTCGCCGACATCTTCATCGTCACAGGGATGATCTCGGTGGCGCTGCTCGTCGTGGTCGGCCTCCGTTTCGACGGCACGCGCGAACGCGACCATGTCACGGTCGAGACCGACGCCGAGGCCGAGGCTGTCGCCGCCGCTGAGGCGGCCGAGATCGACGCCGCGGACGCCGGAGCCGCGGGCGATGCGACCACGGCAGGGGAGCGCTGACCGTGGAGTCGCGCTCTCTTCCCGTCCCCGACGGCCTGGACGGCGTGCGCGTCGACGCCGCGCTCGCGAAGATGCTCGGGTTCTCGCGCACCTTCGCCGCGGATGTCGCTGCGGCCGGTGGCGTCACACTCGACGGGGTCACGGTCGACAAGTCCGACAGGCTCAGAGGCGGTGGCTGGCTCGAGGTCGAGTGGCAGCCGAAGGAGGCGCCCCGGATCATCCCGATCGCGGTGCCCGAGCTCGGCATCGTCCACGACGACGACGACATCGTGGTGGTCGACAAGCCCACAGGGGTCGCCGCCCACCCCTCACTCGGCTGGGAGGGTCCGACCGTCGTCGGCGCTCTCGCGGCGGCGGGCTTCCGGGTGGCGACGAGCGGGGCGGCCGAGCGCCAGGGCGTGGTGCACCGGCTCGATGTCGGCACCAGCGGCCTGATGGTCGTCGCGAAATCCGAGACCGCCTACACCGCGCTCAAGCGCGCATTCAAGGAACGCACGGTCGACAAGATCTACCACGCGGTGGTGCAGGGACATCCGGACCCGCTGACGGGGACGATCGACGCGCCGATCGGCCGGCATCCGAGTCACTCCTGGAAGTTCGCGGTCGTCCCGGACGGCAAGCCGTCGGTCACGCATTACGACACGCTCGAAGCGTTCCCCGGCGCCTCGCTGCTGGAGATCCACCTCGAGACCGGCCGGACGCACCAGATCCGCGTGCACATGGCGGCCCACCGGCATCCGTGCGTTGGCGATCCCCTGTACGGAGCGGACCCCACGCTCTCCGCGCGTCTCGGCCTGACCAGGCAGTGGCTGCACGCCCATCAGCTCGCGTTCGCGCACCCGGCCACGGGTGATTGGGTGCAGTTCGAGTCGCCGTACCCCGCCGACTTCCAGCACGCGCTCGACGTCCTGCGCGGCGAGTAGCCCCTCCGGCGCCGCTCAGAAGCGAGCGTTCTGCGCCGCCGCGACGACACCGTCGAGTGTCTGCTCCAGGAAGTCGACGACCGCGATCTCGTCGGCGCGGCGATCGACGACGAGCTCGAGCAGCGTCTCCTCAGCGAAAGACACCCAGGCCCGCAGGGCCACCCGCAGGGCCGGCCCGTCAGGCACGCCCAGCGCCTGGAAGGCGGTGAGCAGTCGGAGCGAGTTCAGCTCCCGCGACTCGTCGACGATGGCCCGGACGGCGGGCGCACCGCTGGCCACGCCGCGGACCAGGGAGGAGAAAGTGCCGCTGTGGTCGTGCACGAAGCCGGTGATGCGAAGCAGGGTGTCCCGGATGCGCTCGCGAGGCGGGAGGTCGGGGCGCGGCTCGGTCGCCAGCAGCAGACTGTCGCGCGCCTTCGTGACGATGGCGCTCTCGACGCCCTGCCTGCTCACGAAATAGTGGAAGATCAGGGCCTTGGAGACGCCGGCCTGACGTGCGAGCTCATCGATCGTGAGGTCGTCGAGCGGATGCTCGGCGAGGAAGCGAACCCCGATGGCGACGAGCTGCGCCCGTCGGTCTTCGGGACTGAGGCGAGATCGCGGCTCGGACGGCATGCGAGAAGCCTAGCCAGATCGGCGTCCGCTGCCGCAATGATGTCCGACACGTGCGCCAGACTGGGCGCATGAGCATCGAGGTGCGACCGGCCACTGTCTTCGACGACGTCGCCGCGCTCGTCGGGCCGAAAAAGCCGACGTCGAACGTGTGCTTCTGCCTGAGCTACCGGATCGGCAGCAGGGAGAACGTCGCGCTCCGCGGCGAGGCGCGAGCCGACCGGGTGCGCGAGCTGTGCCGGCACGATCCGCCGCCTGGCGTGATCGCGTATCTCGACGGAGAGCCGGTCGGCTGGGCGGCGCTGCATCCCCGGCGCGACACGAGCTTCGCCCGCAACCGGCTCATCCCGCACATCGACGACCTCGACGTGTGGTCGCTGTGGTGCTTCCGCGTGCGGCCGGGGCATCGGAAGCAGGGCGTCTCGCACGCGCTCATCGAGGGGGCAGTGGCGTACGCGAGGGAGCGACGAGCCCCGGCGATCGAGGGGTATCCGGTCGACAACGGCGGGGAGAAGGTGAATCTCACCATGGCGTACGTCGGGACGAGGAGTCTGTTCGAGAGCGCCGGATTCCGCAGGGCCGCCGACACCGGCTCGGTGCTGGACGGGTTTCCCCGAGTGCTCATGCGACTCGACCTGCGGTGAACCGGAAGAAACCGTGAACCCGTCCCGGTGTCTCGGACAATACACAGCGTGAGCACAGACAGCGAGATCATCCAGCGATCTCTCCAGCAGCCGGCGGCCTTCGCCGAGCTCTTCGACAGGCACGCACGCGCGGTGAACGCGTTCGCGACCTACCGCATCGGCCATCATGCTGCGGAGGACGTCCTCAGCGAGACGTTCCTGGTGGCGTTCCGTCGTCGTGCCGATTTCGATCTCGATGTCGAGTCGGCGGCGCCGTGGCTGTTCGGCATCGCCTCCCGGCTGATCCGGCGGCACCGGGCCGTGGAGGCGAAGCACTGGCGTTCGTTCGCCGCCGCGATCGGCGGCGAGGAGCACTCCTCGCTCGGCGGATTCGACGAGGCGCTGTCACGGGTGGACGCGGAGCGCGAGGTCGCCGCGCTGAAGGTGCGCATCGCGGCCCTCGCCCCGAGGGACAGGGAGACGCTGCTGCTCTACGCGTGGCATGGAATGAGCTACGACGAGATCGCCGCATCGCTCGGCGTGCCCGTCGGCACGGTGCGCTCGCGACTGAACCGCGTACGGCGACGGCTGGATCCCGGCCGCCGTCGCGCGGCATTCGAGAAGGATCAGCAGAAGGGAGAGGCCGTTGGACGTGTTTGAGAAGGTTCAGAGGACGAAGCCCGAGCTCGGCGGCGCCGAGGAGAATCTCGCGGCCGCACGGACGCGGCTCATGGCCCAGATCCACGAGGTGCGAGAGCCGGCGCGAGTGCGCTCGGCACGCGGGCCCTGGCTCCTCGCCGCAGGCGTGATCGGCGTGGCCGCCGCGGTGACGGCCGGCGTGCTGATCGCGGGCGACCTGACGGCGCCGGCGCCCACCGTCGAGGCGGTCCCGACCCGCGCCCCCGGGGCGACGCTGCAGCCGACACCGGAGCCTACCGAGGAGCCGCTGACCGCGTCCAAGGTCCTTCAGGGGGCCGCGCAGACTGCGCTCACCTCGTCGGGTCCGGTCGCCGGAGAAGGGCAGTATCTCCGCGTCGAGCATGCCACCGAGCAGCTCGTCCTCTATGACGCCGCCGGCGAGCACACCGTGTTCGACGGGTCGCGCGCCGGCGCCACCGCGGCGTGGGTGGTGCGCGGCCGCTACATCACGTACATCCCCGCGGATCGCGATGGCGAGTGGGTGCGCGTGTTCGAGGCGGGGCGTACGGTGGTGGCTCTCTACGGGACGGACGCCCAGCAGCATCAGGAGGAGTGGTCGGCCGAGATCCTCGACGAGGACTTCATCATCCGCACCCCGGGCGGGATCCACGAGTCGTACCCAGGGTCGACGGAACCGAATGAGGGCTCCGATGCCTACTACGCACTCATGCCACGCGATCCCCAGGCTCTCGTCGAATGGTTCCGGTCCAGTCTGACCGGCACCGAGCCCGCGAACATGGACTCCGCGATCATCTGGGGGATCGTGCAGACACTGGAGCTGAATGCGGCGCCCGCCGACCTCAGGGCGGCTCTCTACCAGGCTCTCGACCTCCTGCCCGGCCTCGAGATCGTCTCGACGGAGGGCGCGGTCGTCACCCTCGCTTTCGAGCCGCAGAGCCCCCTCGACTGGCGGGAGACGGTCACGATCGACCGAGCCACGGGCCTGCTCGTCGCGAGCGCCCGCACGTTCGGAGAGGGGAGTCCGATCGTGCCGGACAGCGTGCCGAACTTCCGGCTGACGAACACGATCAGCGTCGTCGACTCGGCGCCCTGACGGTTTTCGAACCATTCGCGCACTTTCGGGCAATACATAGTGTGAGCACAGACAGCGAGATCATTCAGCGATCGCTCGAAGAGCCGGGAGTCTTCTCCGAGATCTTCGAGCGGCACGTCCGACCGGTCGGCGGCTACATCCGGCGACGGGTCGGCGCGGATGCCGTCGACGACGTCCTGAGCGAGACGTTCCTCGTCGCGTTCCGGAAGCGGGCCGCGTTCGATGCGCGGGGGGAGTCGGCGCGGCCGTGGCTGCTGGGCATCGCGACCCGCGTGGTGAAAGGCCATCGCGCGTCGGAGGCGCGGCAGTGGAGGGCGTTCGAGGCGTCGTCGGCCGCGGATGCCGTCTCGGCGGAGTCGCCGCATGCGGGATCCGATTCCCGTCTCGACGCGGATGCCGCGCTGCGGGCGCTTGCCCCGCGGATCGCCGCGCTCTCGGTGAAGGACCGCGACACGCTGCTCCTGCACGCGTGGGGCGACCTGACGTATGAGCAGATCGCGGACGCCCTCGGGGTGCCCGTCGGCACCGTCCGGTCACGGCTCAATCGCGTTCGCCGGAAGCTCGCGCCACCGGGTTCGCACGGTGCGACCCGGCTGACACCCATAGTTCACGTGATGGCGAAGGAGGAGAGCGATGCTGCTTACGGAACGAGTGCGTGAGATCGGCGCCGATGAGGCGCGACTCGAAGAGGACACGATCCGCTTCGCGCGGCAAGCGCTGATGCGGGAGATGGCGCGGAGCGTCCGGCCGGAGCGTGTTCGACGCCGGCGGCGCGCGTGGGCGGGCATCGGGATCGGCGGACTGGTCGCGGGTGCGGCCGTGACCGCGATCGTGGCGGGCTCCGTGCTCGCGCCGGTCGAGGCGCCGAGTGCGTCGGCGGCGGACGTGCTCAACGCGGCGGCTGACGTCGTGATCCAGGCGGGCGATACCAACGTGCCGGCGGGGAAATATCTGCGGATCACGACCACGAGCGAGGGATTCAGGCTCTGGGACGCCGACACTCCTGAAGGAGCGGGTGAAGGCTGGGAGAGGTTCAATGGTCTCCGATCGAACGCGGAGGCTGTGTTGCTCACTGAACGGACATCATCGCTTTACGTTCCCGCAGACCGGTCGGGCAGCTGGGTTCGGGTGACCGAACCATCGAAGATCGTCCATGCCTTGGGCTCGCATGCGCAGGAAGCGCTGACGGATTGGGCGAAGGTCAACCCGCCCAGTGGGTTGGAGGACGGCTCCGAAGTTCTACGGGCCGACGGTGGCGCCTATGAGACGGTCGACGGCATAGACGGAGAAGGCACTCGGACTTACTTCTTCGACACGAGGCACCTTTGGGCAGAGATGCCCACTGCCGACGCCCGGGATCTCGTGACGTGGCTTCGGACACTTGTCGGCGAAGCTCCAGACAGTTCGGCATCCGACAGCTCGATCGTGGAGACCCTGGTCGACGATCCGACGTTCGCTGTGGCACCAGCTGAGGTGCGGGCAGCATCGCTCCGGGCGCTGGCGCTGCTGGACGGCTCGAGCGTCGAGTCTGTCCACGGTGATGTCACGACCATCCGTTTTGAGTGGTCGACGAAATGGTGGACGGCGTGGAAACTCATCGACATCGACACAGCGCGCGGACTTATCCTCAAGACCACGTCGTCCGGTGCCATCACCGGTGAGCCGGACCAGATCGAGGACCTGCCAGGGTGGGAGAGTCGATCGACATACGACTTCACCGTCGTCGACGAGGCGCCGTAGCCCCGGCATCCGCTCGTCCGGCCCCGGCACCGAGTCTCGGTGTCGGGGCCGTCTCGTAGACTCGAACCCATGGCATCCGACTCCTTCGTGCACCTCCACGTCCACAGCGAGTACTCGATGCTGGACGGCGCGGCGAAGATCAGCGCGATGACCCAGGCGGCCGCCGAGTACGGGATGCCGGCGATCGCCGTGACCGACCACGGCAACACCTTCGCGGCCTTCGAGTTCTACCGCGCGGCCCAGGCGGCCGGCGTCAAGCCGATCGTCGGGCTCGAGGCGTACGTCACCCCCGGCACGCACCGCAGCGACAAGTCGCGAGTGCAGTGGGGGTCTCCCGACCAGAAGAGCGACGACGTCTCCGGATCGGGCGCCTACACCCACATGACCATGTGGAGCCAGAGCACCGAGGGCATGCACAACCTGTTCCGGCTCAGCTCGCTGTCGAGCATGGAGGGCTACTACTTCAAGCCCCGCATGGACCGCGACCTGCTGCAGACCTACGGCAAGGGCCTGATCGCGACCACCGGATGCCCCTCCGGCGAGGTGCAGACGCGCCTGCGCCTCGGACAGTACGACGCGGCGCGTGCCGCGGCGGCCGAGTTCCAGGACATCTTCGGCCGGGAGAACTACTTCGCCGAGATCATGGATCACGGGCTCTCCATCGAGCGCCGTGTGATGACCGACCTCCTCCGCCTCGCGAAGGACCTGAACATCCCGCTGGTGGCGACCAACGACTCGCACTACACGCACCAGCACGAGGCCGATGCCCACGCCGCCCTCCTCTGCGTGCAATCCGGCTCGACGCTCGACGACCCGAACCGCTTCAAGTTCGACGGCGACGGCTACTACATCAAGACGGCCGCCGAGATGCGGCAGATGTTCCGTGATCACCCCGAGGCGTGCGACAACACGCTGCTGATCGCCGAGCGGTGCGAGGTGGAGTTCAACACCTCCGCGAACTACATGCCGCGCTTCCCGGTGCCGCACGGCGAGACCGAGGACAGCTGGCTGATCAAGGAGGTCGAGAAGGGTCTCCACCACCGCTACCCGGCCGGCATCCCCGACAAGGTCCGCAAGCAGGCCGAGTACGAGACCGGCATCATCCTGCAGATGGGGTTCCCCGGCTACTTCCTCGTCGTCGCCGATTTCATCAACTGGGCCAAGGACAACGGCATCCGCGTCGGCCCCGGCCGTGGCTCCGGTGCCGGATCCATGGTCGCCTACGCCATGAAGATCACCGACCTCGACCCCCTCGAGCACGGCCTGATCTTCGAGCGCTTCCTCAACCCCGACCGCGTGTCCATGCCCGACTTCGACGTCGACTTCGACGATCGTCGCCGCGGCGAGGTCATCGACTACGTCACCCAGAAGTACGGCTCCGAGCGCGTCGCGCAGATCGTCACCTACGGCACGATCAAGTCCAAGCAGGCGCTGAAGGATGCCGGGCGAGTGCTCGGCTTCCCGTTCAGCATGGGGGAGCGGCTGACCAAGGCGATGCCGCCGCCCGTGATGGGCAAGGACATGCCCCTCGACGGCATGTTCGACTCCGCGCACCCCCGCTACAAGGAGGCCAGCGAGTTCCGCGCACTCATCGAGACCGATCCCGAGGCGAAGACGGTCTTCGATCGCGCCCTGGGTCTGGAGGGGCTGAAGCGCCAGTGGGGTGTGCACGCCGCCGGCGTGATCATGTCGTCGGAGCCGCTGATCGACATCATCCCGATCATGCGCCGCGAGCAGGACGGCCAGATCGTCACGCAGTTCGACTATCCGTCGTGCGAGAGCCTCGGGCTCATCAAGATGGACTTCCTGGGGCTGCGCAACCTCACGATCATCTCGGACGCCCTCGACAACATCCGCATGAACCGCGGCGAGGAGCTCGACCTCGAGCACCTCGCGCTCGACGACCAGGGCGCCTACGACCTGCTGGCCCGCGGTGAATCGCTCGGCGTGTTCCAGCTCGACGGCGGTCCGATGCGCGCGCTGATGCGCCTGATGAAGCCAGACAGCTTCGAGGACATCTCGGCCCTCATCGCGCTGTACCGACCCGGCCCCATGGGGGCGAACTCGCACACCAACTACGCGCTGCGCAAGAACGGCCAGCAGCCGATCACGCCCATCCACCCGGAGTTCACCGACTCTCTCGCCGAGATCCTCGAGGAGTCCTACGGCCTCATCATCTACCAGGAGCAGGTGATGGCGATCGCGCAGAAGGTCGCCGGCTTCTCGCTCGGCCAGGCCGACATCCTCCGCCGCGCGATGGGCAAGAAGAAGAAATCCGAGCTCGACAAGCAGTTCGCGGGCTTCCAGGCCGGCATGCACGCCAACGGATACTCGGACCCCGCGGTGAACGCGCTCTGGGAGATCCTGCTGCCGTTCTCCGACTACGCCTTCAACAAGGCGCACTCGGCCGCGTACGGCGTGGTCTCGTACTGGACCGCGTATCTCAAGGCGCACTACCCCGCCGAGTACATGGCCGCGCTCCTCACCAGCGTCGGCGACTCCAAGGACAAGATGGCGCTCTACCTCAACGAGTGCCGCCGCATGGGCATCAAGGTGCTGCCGCCCGACGTCTCCGAGTCGATCAACTTCTTCGCCGCCGTCGGCGACGACATCCGCTTCGGTCTCGGCGCGGTGCGCAACGTCGGCAGCAACGTGGTCGACGGGATCGTCCACTCCCGCAAGGAGGAGCGGTTCACGTCGTTCCACCACTTCCTCGACAAGGTGCCCCTGCACGTCGCGAACAAGCGGACCGTCGAGTCGCTGATCAAGGCCGGGGCCTTCGACTCCATGGGCGACACGCGCCGTGCGCTCATGGAGGTGCATGAGGATGCGGTCGAGGCCGCGGTGGACCGCAAGCGCAACGAGGCCCAGGGGGCCATCGGGTTCGATTTCGACAGCCTCTACGACGGCATGGAGGAGGCGGCGCCGGCCAAGGTGCCCACTCGACCGGAGTGGATCAAGAAGGACAAGCTCGCCTTCGAGCGGGAGATGCTCGGACTCTACGTCTCCGACCATCCGCTGGCCGGTCTGGAGGTGCCGCTGGCCAAGCACGCCTCCATCTCGATCCACGACCTGAACAACTCCGAGGACGTCCAGGACGGCGACCAGGTCACCGTCGCGGGTCTCGTGACGAGCGTGCAGCATCGTGTCGCCAAGGCGAGCGGCAATCCCTACGGCATGATCACGGTCGAGGACTTCAACGGCGAGGTCACCGTGATGTTCATGGGGAAGACCTACACCGAGTTCCAGCACACCCTGCAGCAGGACTCGATCCTCGCGGTCCGCGGGCGGGTGTCCCGTCGCGACGACGGGCTCAACCTGCATGCGCAGTCCGCGTTCGCGCCCGATGTCGGCTCGTTCGACGCGGCCGGTCCGCTCTCGCTGGTGCTCGCCGAGCAGCGCGCGACGGAGCGCGTGATGAACGAGCTCGCCGAGGTGCTCCGCCGCCACAACGGCGACACCGAGGTGGTGCTGCGGGTGCATCGCGGTGGCACCGCCAAGGTGTTCGACGTCCCGATGCCGGTGAAGGTCACCGCCGACCTGTTCGGCGACCTGAAGTCACTGCTCGGACCGTCCTGCCTGGGGTGAGCGGGTAGTATCGGGACGCGTCGGGAGCACGGGTCTCCCCGCCGCGCCCCGTGACGAAAGGAACTTCTGATGAGCACGGACCTGCCTGGTGACCAGGACGCCGCCCGCGACGAGACGGAGGACGTCTTCGTCGACGACGGCGTGCTGTATGACGACGAGGTGACGCCGGAGCACGGCATCCTCGGCTTCACCCTGCGCGAGCTGCTGATCGTCGGAGTATGGCTGCTCTCGTTCGCGCTGTCGTTCTTCCCGGTGGTGGGGGACGTCCCCCTATGGGGCATCGGCATCCAGTGGCTCCTGCCCATCGCTCTCCCGACGGCCGCCGTCTTCCTGATCGTGCTGCGCCGCTTCTCGCCGGACGGGATCCGCCGGGTCGGCTCGCTCGGCATCGACCAGTTCGCGTCCGTCGCGTTCTCGGTGTCGGCGACGATCTGGATCGGGAGCCTCTGGCTCGCGATCGCCACCGTGATCGGCAGCGGGTACTGGGCCCTGTCGTGGAACGGCATCGCGCTCGCCCTCACCTCGCTCGCCCTGGTCGTGCTCACGGTCTTCGCGCCGATCATCCCCGGGCTGCGGGAGGACTTCCACGGGCGGCTCGTGACGCTGGCGCACCGGAACGCGAACCCGGTCAGGCCCGTGATCGCGAGGCCACGGCCCGTGGCGGTGCCGACGACGCCGGAGGCGAGTGCCGCATCGACCTCGGTGGCCGCCCTCGACCCCGAGCTGTCCGGTCAGCAGACCACGGACGAGATCGCCCGCCCGGATGCCGCGGAGCAGGTGCGGCTCGCAGGTCACGCCTCCGGCGGAGGAACCGGCACGTCGGACGACACCGCGATCGACGACGACTACACGCCGGCATACGCGCGCAGGTCGCGGGGCGAGGAGATCGTCTCGGACACCGACAGCATCGTCGCGCTCGTCACCCCCGACGAGACTCTCCCCGACGACACCGCCGTCGAGGCGGAGCCCGGTGCGGTCCCGGCCGCGACGGGAGAGCCGGATTCGGCCGGCGACATCGATCTCGACGGCACGAACCCGCGGAGCGCGACCCCTGACCCCCAGCCCTTCTGGATCCTCGCACCCACGGATCGAGAGGTCCACGACGAGCGCGGCGACGTGCTCTTCACCATCGGGCCGAGCGCGTGGGCCCTGGTGATCGAGGACCGCGGGGGAGCGTACGTCGTGCGACACGATGACGGCCGGATCGGCTATCTGCACGACATCTCGGACATCACGAAGGGCTGACTGTGCGCACGATCGATCTGCGAGGGCGGGAGCTCTCGCCCGCTGACATGCTCGCCGCCGTTCCTCGCGCCACGCAGGCGCGCGCCGAGGCGCTCGACACCGCCGCGCGCATCGTCGACGACGTGCGCGAGCGCGGCGAGGACGCACTGCGCGAGCAGGCGGAGCGATTCGACCGCGTGAGCGGACACGATGTGCGCGTCCCGGCCGCGCACATCGCCGAAGCGCTCGAGGTGCTCGCACCTGAGGTGAGGGCGGCGCTCGAGGAGGCCATCCGCCGTGTGCGCATCGCCTCGGCGGCCCAGGTGCCCGCGACGCAGATCACCGAGATCGGACCGGGCGCGCGGATCACGCAGCGCTGGCAGCCGGTGCACCGCGTCGGCGTGTACATTCCCGGCGGCAAGGCCGTCTACCCTTCCAGCGTCATCATGAACGTCGTGCCAGCTCAGGTCGCCGGCGTCCAGCAGATCGCGCTCGCCTCCCCGCCGCAGGCGGACCAGGATGGTCGCATCCACCCCACGATCCTCGCCGCGGCCGGCCTCCTCGGCGTCACCGAGGTGTACGCGATGGGCGGAGCAGGCGCGATCGGCGCCTTCGCGCACGGCGTGCCGTCGATCGGCCTCGACCCCGTCGACGTGCTCTCGGGGCCGGGGAACAACTACGTCGCCTCCGCGAAGCGCGCGGTCGCGGGCGTCGTGGGCACCGACTCGGAGGCCGGCGCGACCGAGATCCTCGTGGTCGCGGATGCCGCCGCCGATCCGCGGCTCGTGGCCGCGGATCTGGTGAGCCAGGCCGAGCACGACGAGCAGGCATCCGCCGTGCTCGTCACCGACTCGCCCGAGCTGGCGGAGCGCGTCGCGACCGAGGTCGCGCAGCAGAGCGGGGCCACCCGGCACGCCGTGCGTGTCGCCGCAGCGCTCGAGGGACCGCAGTCGGCGATCGTCCTCGTCGACGACCGCGCCATGGCTACGGCGTTCAGCAACGCCTACGCACCGGAGCACCTCGAGCTCCACCTCGAGGACGCGGAGGAGGCGGCATCCGCATTCACCAGCGCCGGGGCCGTGTTCGTCGGCGACCAGACACCTGTGAGCCTCGGCGACTACATGGCCGGCAGCAACCACGTCCTGCCCACCGGGGGACAGGCGCGCTACGCGCCAGGACTCGGCGCGTACACGTTCCTGCGTCCGCAGCAGGTGATCTCCTACGACCGCTCGGCCCTCGCGGACGTCCGCGCCGGGGTGGTCGCGCTGGCGAACACCGAGGTGCTGCCAGCGCACGGTGAGGCGATCGAGGCCAGGTTCACGGCGTAGGATCTGTCAGATGCACTGCCCCTTCTGCCGTCATCCTGACTCCCGGGTCATCGACTCCCGCACCAGCGACGACGGCCTCTCGATCCGCAGGCGCCGGCAGTGCCCCGAGTGCGGCGGCCGCTTCTCGACCACGGAGACCGCGAGCCTCAACGTGATCAAGCGCTCAGGAGTGATGGAGCCGTTCAGCCGCGAGAAGGTGATGGCTGGCGTCCGTAAGGCATGCCAGGGGCGTCCTGTCACGGAAGCCGACCTCGCGGTGCTCGCGCAGCGGGTCGAGGAGGCCGTGCGCCAGACCGGCGTCTCGCAGCTCGACACGAACGAGATCGGACTGGCGATCCTCGGACCGCTCCGCGACCTCGACGAGGTCGCCTACCTGCGGTTCGCCAGTGTCTATCAGGCCTTCGACTCGCTGGAGGACTTCGAGAGCGCGATCACCGACCTGCGGGCGGATCACGCCGAAACCCGCGCGGAGCCGGAGCCGTCCGAGCGGTAATCTGGCAGGGATGTATCCGCTGCTCTTCCGCGCTGTCCTCTCGCGCTTCGATTCCGAGTTCGCCCATCACGCCGGGATGGCGGTGATCCGCGTCCTCGGAGTCCCGCCGTTCTCCTGGGCGACGCGCGCGCTGACCGCACCCGACCCGTCCCTGCGCGTCGACGCCCTCGGCCTGAGCTTCCCGTCGCCGTTCGGAATCGCGGCCGGGTTCGACAAGAACGCCGTCGGCGTCCGCGGTCTGGCGGCCCTCGGCTTCGGGCATGTCGAGATCGGCACCGTGACGGCGATCCCGCAGGAGGGCAACCCGAAGCCGCGACTGGTCCGACTCATCGCCGATCGCGCCCTGATCAACCGGATGGGCTTCAACAACGACGGAGCGGATGTCATCGCACGGCGCCTCGCGACGCTGCGCCGTGGCGCACCGGACACCGTGATCGGCGTGAACATCGGCAAGAGCCGGGTGGTCGACGTCGAGGATGCGACGGCCGACTATGTCGCATCTGCGACGCGCCTCGCGCCGCTCGCCGACTACCTGGCGGTCAACGTGTCGTCACCGAACACGCCGGGGCTCCGCGGGCTCCAAGCCGTGGAGACCCTCGCGCCGCTGCTGCGCGCCGTGCGGGAGGCCGCGGGCGACACGCCCCTGCTGGTGAAGATCGCCCCCGACCTCCCCGACGAGGAGATCACCGCCATCTCGCAGATGGCGGTCGCGGAGGGACTCGCGGGCATCATCGCGCACAACACGACGATCGGCCGTGACGGCCTGCTGACGGATGCCGCCGCCGTCGAGGCAGCCGGTGCCGGCGGGCTCTCGGGCGCGCCGCTGAAGGCGCGGTCGCTGCAGGTGCTGGGGATCGTCCGCGCCGCCGTTCCCGCCGACTTCTGCGTGATCGCGGTCGGGGGAGTCGAGACGCCCGCCGATGTGCAGGCGCGACTGGACGCCGGCGCGACCCTCGTGCAGGGTTACACTGCCTTCCTCTACCGCGGCCCGTTCTGGGGCCGGGAGATCAACCGCGGTCTGCGCGGATCACGCTGACCGACACGGCATCGCCGAACGGCACAGCAGAAGCGCCTCATGCTCCGCGGAGCATGAGGCGCTTCTCAGTCGTGCGTGCGGGGTCAGTCGGGGTACTGGCCGCGCTTGACCTGGGGTTTCGGCAGACGCATGAAGCGCATCTGCAGAGCGCGCATGCCGGCGTACCAGCCGAGGCCGCGCTCCATGCGCTCCTTGCCGAACTTCGCGGCCACCTTCCGCTTCACGCGGAACCCGAGCAGGATCATCCCGCCGACCGCGATCACCAGGTAGGCCATCATCACGAGGTAGGCCAGAGCGCCGACGGCGATCCCGCCGATCGCGAGGTTCGGCGGCAGCAGGGACACGATGATGACGAGCACCATCACGCCCATCACGAACTCGGCGGGGTGCCAGCCGGCGTCGACGTAGTCGCGCACCCAGCGGCGCTGCGGCCCCTTGTCGCGCGGCGGGAGGTACTTCTCCTCCCCGGCGGCCATGCCGGCCTGGGCCCGCGCCCTGCGCTCGCTGAGCTCGGCGCGCGCAGCGGCCTTCGCTTCCTTGGTGTTGGCGACCAGCGGGCGGCGGCGCGCCGCCTCCTGCTCCGCGCGGGTCGGCGTCGCACGCCCCTTGCCGACGGCGGGCGTCTCAGGGGCGTCGTCGTTCGTCGAAGGGGAGGCTGGGGTAGTGGCCACGAGGTTCCTCGGTTCGCTGAAGGTGGATCACCTTAAGATTACTCGCATGACCTCTCCTGCTCAGCCCAGCGCATCGAATCCGCCCAGCGACCGCGACGCCGCGATCCTGGAGACCGCCGCGTCCGGCATCCCCGCGGCATTGAGCGACCTCGGCCGACTCGTCCGCATCCCCGGCATGGCGTGGCCCGCCTTCGACCAGACGCAGCTCGAGCGCAGCGCCGAGGCGGTCGCCGCCCTCGCGACCGGCACCGGCGTCTTCGACGAGGTGCGGGTGCTGCGCGCCGCGATCCCGGGGACCGACGAGCAGGGCCAGCCCGCCGTGCTGGCGAAGCGCGCAGCCCGCAACGGCAGGCCGACCATCCTCCTGTACGCGCACCACGATGTGCAGCCCCCAGGTGACGACGCGCTCTGGGAGACCCCGCCGTTCGAGCCGACGGTGCGCGACGGGCGTCTGTACGGCCGCGGTGCCGCCGACGACAAGGCGGGGATCATGTCGCACATCGCCTCGATCCGCGCGGTGTCCGAGGTGCTCGCAGGCGACCTGGATCTCGGTATCGCCATGTTCATCGAGGGGGAGGAGGAGTACGGCTCCCGCTCCTTCGCGCAGTTCCTCTCCGACAACAAGGAGGCGCTGCGCGCCGACGCGATCGTCGTCGCCGACTCCGGCAACTGGGATTCGGTCACCCCGGGCCTCACGGTGTCGCTCCGAGGGAACGCCCGCTTCACCCTCCGCGTGCGCACCCTCGACCACGCCTCCCACTCCGGCATGTTCGGCGGCGCGGTGCCGGACGCCATGATGGCGACGGTCCGCATGCTCGCGACCCTCTGGAACGAGGACGGCTCTGTGGCGGTCGAGGGGATGACGGAGCGCGACGCCCCGACGCCGGACTACACCGAGGAGACGCTGCGCGACGAGGCAGGACTCCTGCCCGGCACGTCGCCGATCGGAAACGGCACGATCCTCAGCCGTATCTGGAACAAGCCGTCTGTGACCGTGATCGGCATCGACGCGACGAGCGTGGCCGCAGCATCCAACACGCTGCTTCCCGAGGTGACCGTCGTCATCAGCGCACGCGTCGCCCCCGGGCAGACCGGTCAGGAGGCGTACGAGGCGCTCCAGGCGCACCTGCGCGCCAACGCGCCCTGGGGCGCGGAGCTGACCTTCACCGACCCGGATCTCGGAGACGGCTTCCTCGTCGACACCAGCGGCTGGGCTGTGGCGCTCACCCGCGACGCCATGCGCGACGGCTATGACGCGACGCCGGTGGACCTCGGGGTAGGCGGCTCCATCCCGTTCATCGCCGATCTCGTGCGCGAGTTCCCCGAGGCGCAGATCCTCGTCACAGGCGTCGAGGACCCGTACTCGCGAGCGCACAGCCCGAACGAGTCGCTGCACCTCGACACGTTCCGCCACGCGGTCGCGACCGAGGCGCTGCTGCTCGCGCGCATGAACGATGTCGTGCGTTGAGCCGGCTCACCGGAGCTGAGGGTAAAATCGAACCACCAGCCGTGCGAGCGCGGCCCGTCACAAGGAGCGACACATGAGCGACACCACCCTGACCGCAGCAGAGACCACCCGCGCCCACGGCGTGAACCTGACGGACGCCGCGGCGACCAAGGTGAAGAACCTCCTCGAGCAGGAGGGCCGCGACGACCTGCGCCTGCGCGTCGCTGTGCAGCCGGGCGGATGCTCCGGCCTGATCTACCAGCTCTACTTCGACGAGCGGTTCCTCGAGGGGGACGAGACGGTCGACTTCGACGGCGTCGAGGTCATCATCGACAACATGAGCGTGCCGTACCTCGACGGTGCATCCATCGACTTCAAGGACACGATCTCGGAGCAGGGGTTCACGATCGACAACCCCAACGCGGCCGGAAGCTGCGCCTGCGGCGACAGCTTCCACTGACTCGCACACCCTCGCCAACCTGCGTGGTTGGCATGAATCAGGTGTGAGGTTGCCCTAGACTTGGGTACGCCCTGTCCGCGATCTGAAAGGTGCATCGTGCCCTCGAAACGCCGCCTTCGTTGGGCCGCACTCCCTGTGGGAGTTGTGGCAGCCGTGGCTCTGGCGGGATGTACTCCCACCGAGTTGAACGGCTTTCTCCCGGGCTTCGTGGAGGACGGACCGGCTACCACGAACCAGGCCGAGCGGGTCTCCGCCCTCTGGGTGAACTCGTGGATCGTGCTCCTCGCCGTCGGCGTGATCACCTGGGGCCTGATGGCATGGGCGGCGATCGCATACCGCCGCCGCAAGGGCCAGAGCGGCCTGCCGGTGCAGATGCGCTACAACATGCCGATCGAGATCTTCTACACGATCGTGCCGCTGATCCTCGTGCTGGGGATGTTCTTCTTCACGGCGCGCGATCAGACCGAGATCGAAGCCATGTGGGACGACCCCGACGTGGAGATCACCGCGATCGCCAAGCAGTGGGCGTGGGACTTCCAGTACGACGGCGAGACCGAGGAGGACACCGTCTGGTCGATGGGCATCCAGGCCCAGCCCGACAAGGACGGCAACATCGATCAGGCGAAGCTGCCGACGCTGGTGCTCCCGGTCGACCAGAAGGTCACGATCACGCTGCAGTCGCGTGACGTCATCCACTCCTTCTGGATCATCGACTTCCTGTACAAGAAGGACATGTACATCGGGAAGGACAACTCCTGGTCCTTCATCCCGACCCGCGAGGGCGAGTACAAGGGGAAGTGCGCCGAGCTCTGCGGCGAGTTCCACTCGATGATGCTCTTCAACGTCAAGGTCGTGTCCCAGGCCGAGTACGACGCATACCTCCAGTCGCTTGAGGAAGCGGGCAACACGGGCGACATCACCGACGCCTATGACCGCCTGTCGAATTTCCCCGGCACGACCGGGAAGACCGACTCCGAGGAAGGAGAGGAGTAAGCCATGTCGACCACTGAAGCACCCCGCACCGACGAGGCGAACCGCTCCCGACCGACAGCCCTGCCCGCACGCCAGGCCGCTCTGATGAGCTCCTCGCGTGTCGAGCAGAAGGGCAACATCGTCGTCAAGTGGATCACCTCCACCGACCACAAGACCATCGGGTACATGTACCTGATCGCGTCCGTGCTGTTCTTCCTCCTCGGCGGCGTGATGGCACTCGTCATCCGCGCGGAGCTGTTCGCACCCGGGATGCAGATCGTCCCCACCAAGGAGCAGTACAACCAGCTGTTCACGATGCACGGCACGATCATGCTGCTGATGTTCGCGACGCCGCTCTTCGCGGGCTTCGCCAACGCGATCCTCCCGCTGCAGATCGGCGCCCCAGACGTGGCATTCCCGCGTCTGAACGCCTTCGCCTTCTGGCTCTTCCTGTTCGGGTCGACCATCGCGGTCGCCGGCTTCCTCACCCCGCAGGGTGCGGCCTCGTTCGGGTGGTTCGCCTACCAGCCGCTCGCAGGCGCCTCGTTCTCGCCCGGAGCCGGCGGGAACCTCTGGATGCTGGGTCTGGGCATCTCCGGCTTCGGAACGATCCTCGGTGCGGTGAACTTCATCACCACGATCATCACGATGCGCGCGCCCGGCATGACGATGTGGCGCATGCCGATCTTCTCCTGGAACACGCTCATCACGAGCCTGCTCATCCTGATGGCGTTCCCGGTTCTCGCCGCCGCGATCTTCGCGGCCGGTGCAGACCGCGTCCTCGGCGCTCACATCTACGACCCTGCCAACGGCGGCGTCCTGCTGTGGCAGCACCTGTTCTGGTTCTTCGGACACCCCGAGGTGTACATCATCGCGCTGCCGTTCTTCGGCATCGTGTCCGAGATCTTCCCGGTGTTCAGCCGCAAGCCGATCTTCGGATACAAGACCCTCGTCTACGCGACGATCGCGATCGCTGCGCTCTCCGTCGCGGTGTGGGCGCACCACATGTACGTCACCGGCTCGGTGCTGCTGCCGTTCTTCGCCCTGATGACGATGCTCATCGCAGTGCCGACCGGCGTGAAGATCTTCAACTGGATCGGAACGCTCTGGCGCGGGTCGGTCACGTTCGAGACCCCGATGGTCTTCGCGCTCGGCTTCCTCGTCTCGTTCGTCTTCGGCGGTCTGACCGGCGTGATCCTCGCGGCCCCGCCGCTGGACTTCCACCTCAGCGACTCGTACTTCGTCGTGGCGCACTTCCACTACGTGGTCTTCGGCACAGTCGTGTTCGCGATGTTCGCCGGCTTCTACTTCTGGTGGCCCAAGTGGACCGGCCGGATGCTGAACGAGCGTCTCGGCTACGTGCACTTCTGGATGCTGTTCATCGGCTTCCACATGACGTTCCTCATCCAGCACTGGCTGGGCGTCGACGGCATGGTGCGCCGCTACGCCGACTACTCGGCGGCTGACGGCTGGACCTGGCAGAACCAGGTGTCGACCATCGGTGCGATCATCCTCGGCGCCTCGATGCTGCCGTTCTTCCTGAACGTGTGGATCACGGCGCGCAAGGCGCCCAAGGTGACGGTCAACGACCCGTGGGGCTACGGCGCGTCGCTCGAATGGGCGACCTCCTGCCCGCCGCCGCGGCACAACTTCACGTCGATCCCGCGGATCCGCAGCGAGCGTCCGGCGTTCGATCTGAACCATCCGGAGGCTGCGGAGTTCACGACGACCGCACCGGGCGAGCGAGAGGGCCACTGAGTCATGCGCGACAACGTCATCCTGTGGTGGATCCTGACCGCGTTCTTCGCCCTCGTCGGCGTCGTCTACACGGGCTGGAACATCCTCGCCCACCCGACCCTGCCGCTCGTCAACCAGATCGAGTGGGTCGGCACGGTCACCCTGTTCTTCGCAGCGTTCATGGGCGCGATGATCGCCTTCTACCTCGACCGCACGCACAGCGCGCAGGGCGGGGAGCTGCCGGAGGACATCCTGACCGCTGACATCGACGACGGAGACCCCGAGCTCGGCGAGTTCAGCCCGTGGTCCTGGTGGCCGATCGTGCTGGCCGGATCCGCAGCCGTGTTCATCATCGGACTCGCCGTGGGGCACTTCCTGCTCCCGATCGGACTCGCGATCTTCGTGGTCGCGATCGTCGGCTGGGTCTACGAGTACTACCGGGGCAACTTCGCCCGCTGAGCTGCTCCCATGAAGAATGCCCCCGCTTCGGCGGGGGCATTCTTCGTCGGGCAGGCGGTGTCAGGCGCGCGTGCGCACGCGCGCGACCCCGGTGAGCGGGTCGACGGGGCGCCGGTGCACGCCGTCCGCGTCCTCGACCGGGTAGCCCTCGCGCACCCAGTACTCGAAGCCGCCGATCATCTCCCGCACCGCGTAGCCGAGCTTCGCGAATTCCAGAGCGCCCTTGGCGCCTGCGTTGCAGCCGGGACTCCAGCAGTAGACGACGACCGCCGCGCCCGCCGGGATCTCCCGCGGCGCGCGCGCCGCGATCTCGCTGTAGTGCATGTGGATCGCCTCCGCGACTCGCCCCTGCGCCCAGGCCTCGTCCGAGCGCACATCGATCACGTATACGGTCTCGCCGGCCTTGCGAGCGGCGTGGACGTCGCTGGCATCGGTCTCGTAGGCGAGCTTGGCTGCATAGAAGTCTGCGCGATCGATCATGATCTCAGCCTAGAAGAGGCGCGAGGGTCGCACCCTCGGCTTCCGGTCTGCGATCGGAAGGATTCCGCCATTCCCGGCGGGGTCAGAGCTCGACGGTCATCTGCACGCGTCGCGCGTGGGCATCGAGCCCGAGCCGCGACTCGGTCTCCGTGAGCGTGCGCAGGAAGGGCGTCTCGGGGAGGCTCTCCAGGAAGCCGCAGGAGGCGTAGAACGGCGCGTTCCACGGCACCTCGGCATACGTGCGCAGAGTCATCCTGGTGTAGCCGCGCTCGCGCGCCTCGCGCTGCGCGGCAGCGACCAGGCGACGCCCGTACCCCTGTCGTCCGGCATCGGGGAGGACCGAGAGCTGCTCGAGATGCGCATGACCGTCCGCGTCCATGACATGCACGAAGCCGACGGGGGAGCCCTCTGCGGTCTCCGTGAGCACGAGGACGAACCCGGGTGCTGCGACCCGCTGCAGGCCGTCTCCGGCGGGGGGCCATGCCGTGGTCCCCAGGGTGTCGATGAGAAGAGCATCCGCCGACGTCTCTATCGCCTGGATCAGCTCGGCATCTGCGGCGGTCGCATGTCGTATCGTGATGAGGCTCATGCGACGATCCTTCCATGGCGACATGAGAGAGGGCCCTGTCCGACTGGACAGGGCCCTCTCTCGGGGGAGTGCGGCGGAGTTACTCGCCGTCCTCCGACTTCTTCCTGCGGGGCTTCTTCACGGGCTCGGTGGCGATGACCGTGCTCGGCGTGTTCGGCTGCTCGCCGACGCGGTCCTCGGTGGCGACCAGCGGAGCATCCGGGAATCCGGCGCGCTCATGAGCGCCCTGGATCTCCGCCATCTCGATCTCGTCGTTGTGCTCCGTGACGTGGTGCTGATGGGCATCCGCCACCTCGATCTCGGTCTGCGTCAGCGGTGCGAGACGATCCTCGAAGAACCAGCGGGAGATCGACGAGCGGAGGTTCTCCGACCACGGGATGCGGCCCTTGGCGTTCGGGCGCACCACGAGCGGCTCGTAGCCGTCGACATCGATGAGCTTCCAGCGGTCGTACTGGTCGACCGGCTGGTGCACCTCGATGAACTCGCCGCCGGGGAGACGGACGATGCGTCCGGACTCGAAGCCGTGCAGGACGATCTCGCGGTCCTTCTTCTGCAGCGCGATGCAGATGCGCTTGGTGACGAAGTAGCCGAGGATCGGCCCCGCGAACAGCAGGATCTGCAGCGAGAGGATCACGCCCTCCATCGTGAGCATGAAGTGCGTCGCGATGAGGTCGGAGGATGCCGCCGCCCACAGGACCGCGTAGAACAGGACGCCGGCCACGCCGATGGCGGTGCGGGTCGCCGCGTTGCGCGGACGCTGTGCGAGATGGTGCTCGCGCTTGTCGCCCGTGATCCATGCCTCGAGGAACGGATAGATCGCGACCAGGACGAGGAACACGCCGATCGCCACGAGCGGGATCAGGATGCCGAACGACCAGGTGCGGTCCAGGAACACGACGTCCAGGTTCGACGGCGCCAGTCGCAGCGCGCCGTCGGCGAAGCCGATGTACCAGTCTGGCTGGGTGCCGGCGGAGACCGGGGACGGGTCGTAGGGACCGTAGCTCCAGATCGGGTTGATCTGGAAGAACGTTGCGATCAGCACGATGGTGCCGAACACGATGAACAGGTAGCCGCCCATCTTCGACATGTACACCGGCATCATCGGGTAGCCGACGACGTTGTCGTTCGTGCGGCCGGGGCCGGCGAACTGGGTGTGCTTGTTGATCACCATCAGCATCAGGTGCACGACGATCAGCGCGATGACCAGCAGGGGCAGGAGCAGGATGTGCAGCGTGTACAGCCGCCCCACGATGTCGGTGCCAGGGAACTCGCCGCCGAAGAGCAGGTACGAGGTCCAGACGCCGATCAGCGGGATGCCCTTGACCATGCCGTCGATGATTCGCAGGCCGTTGCCCGAGAGGAGGTCGTCGGGGAGCGAGTAGCCGGTGAAGCCCTCGGCCAGCGCCAGGACGAACAGCACGAAGCCGATCACCCAGTTGAGCTCGCGGGGCTTGCGGAACGCACCGGTGAAGAACACGCGGAGCATGTGCACGCCGATGCCGGCGACGAAGACGAGCGCGGCCCAGTGGTGGATCTGGCGGACCAGCAGACCGCCGCGGAGGTCGAACGAGATCGCCAGCGACGACTCGAGCGCCGCGGACATCTCGATGCCGCGCATCGGCGCGTACGCACCGGTGTAGTGCGTCTCGACCATGGACGCCTGGAAGAAGAACGTCAGGAAGGTTCCCGAGAGGAACACCACGACGAAGCTCCACAGCGCGATCTCGCCGAGCATGAACGACCAGTGGTCGGGGAAGATCTTCCGGCCCAGCTCCTTGACGAAGCCGGACAGGCTGGTGCGCTCATCGATGTAGTTCGACGCGGCACCGACGAAGCGGCCGCCGAGGGGCGCCTTGGTGTCCTTGTCCTGGTTGGACAGCGTTGCGGTGCTCAATGGCGCTCCCAGAAGCTCGGGCCGACGGGCTCGGTGAAGTCACTGCGTGCGATGAGGTAGCCCTCGTCGTCGACGGTGATGGGCAGCTGCGGCAGCGGACGTGCGGCCGGGCCGAAGATGACCTTGGCGTGGTCCGTGACGTCGAACTGCGACTGGTGGCAGGGGCAGAGGAGGTGGTGCGTCTGCTGCTCGTACAGCGCCACGGGGCAGCCGACGTGCGTGCAGACCTTGGAGTACGCGACGATGCCGTCGTACGACCAGTCCTTGCGATCCTCGGCCTCGTTCAGCTGCTCGGGGCGCAGGCGCATCATCAGCACGATGGCCTTCGCCTTCTCCTCGAGGTAGCCGTCGTGGTGGCTGAGCTCGGCGAGATCCGCCGGGATCACGTGGAAGGCGGATCCGAGCGTCACATCGGCCGCGCGGATCGGCGTGCCGTCGGGGTCGCGCACCAGGCGCTGGCCCTTCTCCCACATGGTGTGCTTGAGCAGCGCGACGGGGTCGCCGACGCCGGGGTGATCCGGGTCGCCGTTGGCGTGCGGAGCGAGCCCGCGGAAGAGGGTGACGCCCGGGATGATCGAGGCGACGATCGCTGCGAAGAGCGAGTTGCGGATCATGGTGCGCCGGCCGAAGCCGGACTCCTCGTTCGCCTCGGCGAACGCCTGGATCGCGGCCTCGCGCGTGGAGTCGCGTCCGCGGGTCGGGTGACGGTGCTCGATGAACTCCTTGTCGTTCATCAGCGCCTTCGACCAGTGGATTGCGCCGACACCGAGGGCGAGCAGCGCGAACGCGATGCCCAGGCCGATGAAGAGGTTGTTCTGACGGATGTCGATGAGCGCGCCGCTCTCGATCGGGAACAGCATGTAGGCGGCGACCGCCCAGATGCTCCCGGCGAGCGAGAGGTAGAACAGGGTGTAGACCGTGCGTGCCGCGGCCTTCTCGGCGCGCGGGTCCTTGTCGGTCATCCGCGCGCGGTGCGGCGGCAGCCCTGGGTTCTGCACGGGATCGCTGACTGCGACACCCAGCCCCGGAGAGGGCTGGTAGGCCCTGTCAAGAGCCTGCGAGTCGTCGTCGTGTGCCATGGTGCTCCTCGTACGTTCCTCTTCGATGAATAAGCGTCAGTTGGACTTCGCCGTGATCCACACGGTGGCGGCGATGAGCGCGCCGATGCCGAAGATCCAGACGAACAGGCCCTCGGAGACGGGGCCGAGGGAACCGAGCGAGAAGCCGCCGACCTGCACCGACTCCTGCTGGTAGAGCAGTGCCGAGATGAGGTTGCGCTTGTCCTCGTCGGACAGGTTGGTGTCGCCGAAGACCGGCATGTTCTGCGGGCCGGTGACCATGGCCGCGTACATGTGCAGCGCACTGGTCTCGTTCAGGCCGGGGGCGTACTTGCCCTGGGTGAGGGCGCCACCGGCGGCTGCGACGTTGTGGCACATCGCGCAGTTGACGCGGAAGAGCTCGGCGCCCTTGGCGACGTCTCCCTCGCCGTCCAGGATGTGATCGTCGGGGTAGGACGGGCCGGGCGCCACCGACTGCACGAACGAGGCGATCGCGAGGATCTGCTCCTCGGTGAACTGCGGCGTCTTCTGCGGAGCCTGCGGGCCCTGCATCTGCAGCGGCATGCGGCCCGTCGACAACTGGAACTCCGTCGCGAGCTCGCCGACGCCGTAGAGGCTCGGTCCGTTCGCGGTGCCCTGCAGGTCGAGGCCGTGGCAGGTCGCGCAGTTCGCCGTGAACAGCTTCTCGCCGTCCTCGACCGTCAGCTGGGTCGTCGCCGCGGTCTGCGTGTCGGTCGCTGCGAACGCCGCAGAGGCGCCGGCGTACACCGCGCCGGTGATCATGAGGCCCGCTCCGATGAGGGCGGCCGCGGCCAGGGGGCTGCGACGGCCGTTCGAACGGCGCTTCTTCTCTCGTGCCATCTCGGGGATCAGCTCCGCTCTTATTTCAGGAAGTAGATAACGACGAACAGCACGATCCAGACGACGTCGACGAAGTGCCAGTAGTAGGACACCACGATCGAGGACGTCGCCTCCTTGTGCCGGAAGTTCTTGACGGCGTACGCGCGGCCGATGACGAGCAGGAACGCGACGAGTCCGCCGGTCACGTGCAGCGCGTGGAAGCCGGTCGTCAGGTAGAACGCGGAGGCGTACGAGTCGGCGCTGATCGGCATGCCCTCTGCGACCAGCTGCGCGTACTCCCAGACCTGGCCGGAGACGAAGACCGCGCCGAGCGCGAAGGTGAGGAAGAACCATTCGACCATGCCCCAGCCGAAGAGGCGACGGCGGCCGGCGCCGTTCTTCTGCCCCTTGGCGATGCGGTACGGCTGCAGATCCTCGGCCGCGAACACGCCCATCTGGCACGTGAACGAGGAGAGCACCAGGATCGCGGTGTTCACGAACGCGAACGGGACGTTCAGCAGGTCCGTGCGCTCCGCCCACAGTTCAGGGGAGGTGCTGCGAATGGTGAAGTAGATCGCGAACAGTCCCGCGAAGAACATCACCTCACTGCCGAGCCACACAATGGTGCCGACAGCTACCGGGTTGGGCCGCTTGATCGTTCTCGCCGCCTGGGCATACGTCGCTGAGGTCGTCACGGTTCCATTATGGCCGATCCGGAGGCGTGATTCTTGCACCGCGGGGCGCCATTTCACCCCCTGAAGACTTAGGTGACCCTAAGAAAACACTGCGAATACCCGGTGAATCCGCGGGAAACGGCGGCGGTCGGCACTCTGACGCGGTTCGCCGACACGTCTGCACGTTTTCCCGGCGCCGATAGGATCGCACACATGGCTGATTCCCTGACGTGGCCCGATGTCCTCACCACTCTGCTCGGGCGCCGTGATCTCAGCGTCTGGGAGTCGACGTGGGCCATGCGGCAGATCATGCGCGGTGACGTCACCCCGGCGCAGCTCGCCGGCTTCCTGGTCGCGCTTCGCGCCAAGGGCGAGACGATCGACGAGATCGTCGGCTTCCGCGACGCGATCCTCGAAGCAGCGGTGCCGCTTCCCGTCTCCCCGAACGTGCTGGACATCGTCGGCACCGGAGGGGATCGCGTCGGCACGGTCAACGTGTCGACGACGGCAGCGGTCATCATCGGGGCGGCCGGCATCCCTGTCGTGAAGCACGGCAATCGTGCGGCGAGTTCGGCATCCGGCTCTTCCGACGTGCTCGGCGCCCTCGGCCTCGAGCTCTCGCTCGATCCGGCGGCCGTCGCCTCGATCCTCGACCGCACCGGCATCACCTTCGCGTGGGCCGGCGCGTTCCACCCCGGGTTCAAGCACGCGGGGCCGGTGCGCGCCGAACTCGGGGTGCCCACCGTCTTCAACATGCTCGGCCCGCTGTGCAACCCGGCCCGCGCCGAGGCGAACGCCGTCGGGGTGGCGCAGATCGAGCGGGTCCCGCTCATCACCGGCGTGTTCCGCACCCGTGGCGCGACCGCGCTCGTGTTCCGCGGCGACGACGGCCTCGACGAGCTCACGACCACCGGTCACAGCCGGATCTGGGAGGTCACGCGCGGCGACGTGCACGAGCACGATCTCGACCCGCGCGACCTCGACATCCCCCTCGCGGAGCTCGCGGACCTGATCGGCGGATCCCCCGAGCACAACGCCGACGTGCTCAGGCGGACCCTCGCAGGGGAGCAGGGAGCGGTGCGGGACATCGTGCTGCTGAACGCCGCCGCAGGGATCGTCGCGTTCGAGCTGTCGCAGGATGCCGGGCAGGTCCAGCGTCCGATCCTGGAGCGCCTGAGCGAGGGATATGAGCGCGCCTCCGCCGCCGTCGACGACGGCAGGGCGGCGGCGAAGCTCGACGAGTGGATCGGCGTGAGCCGCGAGCTCGCCTCGGCATAGGGAATGACGATGGACCCGGTCGCCGCGCTGCTCGAGATCGCCTCGCTGCTCGAGCGGGAGAGGGCGTCCCGGTACCGTGCCAAGGCGTTCCGGCAGGCCGCCGCCGTGCTGCAGGGGCTTCCCGACGAGGTGCGCGACGACCCGACGAGGCTCCGCGCAGCGAAGGGCATCGGCGAGTCGACCTTCGCCGTGATCCGGCAGGCGCAGGCGGGGGAGGTGCCCGGGTATCTCGTGGAGCTGCGCGGTGCGGTCGAGCCCGAGCGCACCTCGGCTCTGCGTGCCCGGCTCCGCGGCGATCTCCATGCCCACACGGACTGGTCGGACGGGACCACCTCGATCTCGGTGATGGCGGCGGCCGCGCGGGCGCTCGGGCACGAGTACCAGGCGATCACGGATCACTCGCCCCGGCTGCGGGTCGCCCGCGGTCTCTCCGCCGAGCGGCTGCGCGAGCAGATCCCGCTGGTGCGCACCGAGTCCGGCGACGGGTTCTCGATGCTCGCGGGCATCGAGGTCGACATCCTCGAGGACGGCTCCCTCGACCAGGAGGAAGCGCTGCTGGGCGAACTCGACGTCGTGGTCGCATCCGTCCATTCCCTTCTGCGCATGGAGCCGGGACCGATGACCGCGCGGATGATCGCCGCAGCGTCGAACCCGCGGGTCAACGTTCTCGGGCACTGCACGGGCCGCCTGGTCGAAGGCAGCAGAGGAACGCGACCGCAGTCGCAGTTCGACGCGGCCGCGGTGTTCGCCGCGTGCGCGGACAACGGCGTCGCGGTCGAGATCAACTCCCGGCCGGAGCGTCAGGATCCGCCGGACGAGCTGATCGCGATCGCGCTCGAGGCCGGGTGCCTCTTCTCCATCGACTCGGACGCGCACGCGCCGGGACAGCTGTCGCTGCTCGACCACGGAGCCGAGCGCGCCGAGCGCGCGGGCGTGCCCGCGTCGCGGATCGTGACGACCTGGGGCCTGGACCGGCTGCTCGCCTGGGCGGGCTGAGTCAGTCCGCGGTGCGCGCGACAGCGGCGATCGCGCGCGTCATCGATGAGCCGAGGTTCCACCTCTCGGCCAGTGCGAGCGCGTGATCCGATTCCGCGGGGTCCAGGGCCCTGAGTCGCTCCTCCGGTGCGGAGATGTCGAGCGCGGTCGCGACCGCGACGACGGCAGGTGCGACGTCGAGATAGTCGGATGCCGCGATGATCTTCGCGCGGACGCCTGCGCTCATGCCCTCCCCGGCCTGCGCCGCGGCGCGGATGCCGTCGAGATCGCCGTGCGCCTGCAGGAGAGTGGCGGCCGTCTTCTCGCCGACGCCGGCCACGCCGGGGAGCCCGTCGGACGCGTCGCCGCGCATCGTGGCGAAGTCGGCGTACTGGGAGGGGAGGACGCCGTACCTGCCGGCCACCACCTCGTCGGTGACGATCTCGAGGTTGCTCATGCCCCGGGCGGTGTAGATGACGCGCACGTCCCTGGCGTCGTCCACGAGCTGGAACAGGTCGCGATCACCCGTGACGATGTCGACGGGCAAAGTCGACTTCGTGGCCAGGGTTCCGATCACGTCATCCGCCTCATGCGCCTCGACCCCGATGATCGGGATGCGCAGCGCGCCGAGGGTCTCGCGGATCAGGGGGATCTGGGCCTCCAGGGGATCGGGCACCTCCTCGACGTCAGGTGCGCCGGCGACCACCTCTACGACGCGGTGCGTCTTGTAGCTGGGGATCAGGTCGACCCGCCACTGCGGACGCCAGTCGTCGTCCCAGCAGGCGATGACGTGCGTCGGCTCGTACAGCGTGATCAGCTTCGTGACGATGTCGAGAAGACCCCGCGCCGCGTTGATCGGCGAGCCGTCCGGTGCGGTGATCTTGTCGGGCACGCCGTAGAACGCGCGGAAGTAGAGGCTGGCGGTGTCGAGCAGCATGAGACGGTCGGTCACGAACGACAGTCTGGCATGCGGGGACGGCGTCCGAACGGGACCTGCCGGGCCGGACGTCACAGTGCCCGCATCGGCCTGCCGTCGGCCGAGATGTCTGGTAGCCTGAAGTGTCACTCGTGGCGTGCACATGCATGCCCTCGTGGCGAGAAAACCAAATCCAATCGCTGAGAGGCGTGCTTCCGGCCGTGCGCGGCCTTCATCTCCAGCCCGAGTCTCCATTCACAAGGACAACCCACTACATGACTACCGCAACGACCGCCCCGGCCACCAAGCAGGTCGCCATCAACGACATCGGATCTGCTGAGGACTTCCTGGCCGCGGTCGAGAAGACCCTGAAGTTCTTCAACGACGGCGACATCATCGAAGGCACGATCGTCAAGATCGACCGCGATGAGGTTCTGCTCGACGTCGGATACAAGACCGAGGGTGTCATCCCCTCGCGCGAGCTGTCCATCAAGCACGACGTCGACCCCAATGAGGTCGTCAAGGTCGGCGACGAGGTCGAGGCTCTCGTTCTCCAGAAGGAGGACAAGGAAGGCCGTCTGATCCTCTCCAAGAAGCGTGCGCAGTACGAGCGCGCCTGGGGAGACGTCGAGAAGATCAAGGAGAACGACGGCGTCGTCACCGGTACGGTCATCGAGGTCGTCAAGGGTGGACTCATCGTCGACATCGGCCTCCGTGGCTTCCTGCCGGCCTCGCTCATCGAGCTGCGCCGCGTCCGCGACCTCACGCCGTACCTCGGCCAGGAGATCGAGGCGAAGATCCTCGAGCTCGACAAGAACCGCAACAACGTCGTCCTGAGCCGCCGCGCGCTGCTCGAGCAGACGCAGTCGGAGTCGCGCACCACGTTCCTGAACAACCTGCACAAGGGTCAGGTCCGCAAGGGCGTCGTCTCGTCGATCGTCAACTTCGGCGCGTTCGTCGACCTGGGCGGCGTGGACGGCCTCGTGCACGTCTCCGAGCTGTCCTGGAAGCACATCGAGCACGCCTCCGAGGTCGTCGAGGTCGGCCAGGAGGTCACCGTCGAGATCCTCGAGGTCGACCTCGACCGCGAGCGCGTCTCCCTGTCGCTGAAGGCGACGCAGGAGGACCCGTGGCAGGTCTTCGCCCGCACCCACGCCATCGGTCAGGTCACGCCGGGTAAGGTCACCAAGCTCGTTCCGTTCGGTGCGTTCGTGCGCGTCGCAGACGGCATCGAGGGCCTCGTCCACATCTCCGAGCTCTCCAGCAAGCACGTCGAGCTGGCCGAGCAGGTCGTGTCGGTCGGCGAAGAGGTCTTCGTCAAGGTCATCGACATCGACCTCGAGCGTCGCCGCATCTCGCTCTCGCTCAAGCAGGCGAACGAGTCGGTCGACCCGAACGGCACCGAGTTCGACCCGGCTCTGTACGGCATGCTCGCCGAGTACGACGAGAACGGCGAGTACAAGTACCCGGAGGGCTTCGACGCCGAGACCGGCGCCTGGAAGGAAGGCTTCGACGCTCAGCGCGAGGCATGGGAGCAGGAGTACGCTGCGGCCCAGGCTCGCTGGGAGGCGCACAAGGCTCAGGTCACCAAGGCGGCCGAGGCTGAGGCGGAGGCTGGTGCCGACTTCGGCGGCCAGACCTTCTCCAGCGAGGCGACCGGCGCCGGCACGCTCGCCGACGACGAGGCTCTCGCGGCTCTGCGCGAGAAGCTCTCGGGCGGCAACGCGTAAGCATCACGCTCTGAACGGGCCGTCACCTTCTCTTCGGATGAGGGTGGCGGCCCGTTCCGCGTCTTCAGGCCAGGGCCCGCCGCAGTCGCGGCGTGCCGCGCGCGAACGCTGAAGCTGTGCTCGTCGGCCGCATGCCAGGATGGAGGCCATGCCTCTCATCGCTCTCACCGGCGGCATCGCCTCCGGGAAGTCGACCATCGCCCGGCGTCTCGCCGAGCACGGCGCGATCATCGTCGATGCCGACAGGATCGTCCGCGACGTGCAGACGCCTGGTTCCGACGTGCTCAGGCGCATCAGTGTGGCGTTCGGCGATGATGTCGTCTCCGCCGACGGCTCTCTCGACCGTGCGGCGCTCGGAGCGAAGGTGTTCGGCGACCCCGCGCTGCTCACCCGGCTGAACGGCATCGTGCACCCCGCGGTGCGAGCGGAATCGCAGCGTCGTTTCGATGAGGCGCTCACCGGCGACCCGGATGCCGTGGTCGTCTACGACGTCCCGCTCCTGGTCGAGGCGAGAGTCGACGATCCATGGGACCTCATCGTGGTCGCCCATGCCCCGGCATCCGTCCGCCTTCGCCGGCTGATGGAGCTGCGCGGCATGGACGAGCGCGCAGCCAGGGACCGCATCGACGCCCAGGTCTCGGACGAGCGGCGTCTGGCGATCGCCGACGTCGTGATCGACACCGCCGGGACCATGGAGGAGACTCTCGCGCGCACCGACGCGCTGTGGCACCGGATCCGCGAACGGTGACCTTCGCCGGTCACGCACCAGGGTCGTCCGCCTACCGCCGCCTCATCGCAGGACTCTTCTTCGCGGGCATCGCCACGTTCGCGCAGCTGTACTCCTCGCAGGCGGTGCTTCCGCAGATGTCGGACGAGCTCGCGGTGAGTCCCGCGACGGCTGCGCTCAGCGTCTCCGCGGCGACCCTCGGTCTGGCGGCTGCCGTGATCCCGTGGTCCGCGGTCGCCGACCGCATCGGCCGGGTGCCGGCGATGGCCGTCGGCGTGCTCACCGCGACAGCCCTGGGCCTCGCGGCTCCCCTCAGCGACGGCATCGTGATGCTCCTCGCACTCCGCTTCGCGGAGGGCGTCGCGCTCGGGGCCGTACCCGCCGTCGCGCTCGCCTACCTGAGCGAGGAGGTGAGCGCCAGGCACGCAGCCACCGCGGCCGGCAGCTACATCGCGGGCACGACCGTCGGCGGGCTGCTCGGCCGCATCGTCTCGGGAATCGTGGGGGAGTGGGCGGGCTGGCGCACCGGCATGTGGTCCGTCGCGCTGATGTGCGCGGTTGCGGCGGTGGTCTTCCTCCTGCTCTCCCCGCGGGCACAGGGATTCACGCCAGGGCCGGTCACCGGCGCGCGCGGCCAGGGGATGCTCGAGCGGCTGCGCACCCCGCTGCGCTCGCCCAGGCAGCTCGCGCTGTACGCACAGGGCTTCCTGCTCATGGGCGCCTTCGTCGCGGTCTACAACTACCTCGGATTCCATCTCGTGGCGGAGCCGTTCATCCTGCCTGCCTGGGTGGTCACGCTGCTCTTCCTCGCCTACCTCGCGGGAACCCTCTCCTCGCCATGGGCCGGCGCGCTGGCGTCCGCACACGGCCGCTACCCCGTGCTCCTCGCATCGATCGCGGTGATGGCGGCCGGGGCGCTGGCGATGACGGCATCCGCCACCGCCGCCGTGCTCGCGGGACTCCTCGTGTTCACCGCCGGCTTCTTCGGCGCACACGCGGTCGCCTCCGGCTGGGTTCCGGTCGAGGCGGCTCGAGCGAGCAGGGCGCAGGCTTCGTCTCTGTACTACTTCGGCTACTACGCGGGCTCGAGCCTGTTCGGCTGGGCGCTGGGCCTCGTCTTCGGGCAGGTGGACTGGACGTGGTTCATCGCCGTGGTCGTGGCGATGTGCGCCCTGGCCGCCGGCGCCGCGATCGTCTCGCTCCGCCACGCACCTTCCGGAAGAGCCTGAGCCGGCTCAGGCGATGCTGCGACTCTGTCAGAGTTGTCCCATGCGTCCCGCCTACCTCGCCGCCTACGACAGCCAGCTGCGCACGGAATCGGAACTCGCGCACGCCATCCGCACGGCGGCGCACGGGCCGCTGCGATTCGCTGAGTTTCCAGGCGGACGGGGATTCGTGACATACGCGGGATTGGGCGACGCGGATGTCGCGGCGCTGGACGTGCTCGTGGACGCCGCCCTCGCGCATTTCCGGTCCGCGCCGGGGATACGCTCCGTCGAGTGGAAGACGCGCGGTCACGACCGGGTCCCAGGCCTTCATGACGCGCTTGTCGCGCACGGGTTCGTGCCGGAGGAGACGGAATCGATCATGATCGGCGAGGCAGCGCTCCTCGCCACGGACATCGCCCTGCCCGACGGTGTCGGGATCCGCCGCGCGCGCACGGACGAGGAGGTGCTCGCGATGGAGGAGATGCAGGGGGTCGTGTTCGAGGACCCGGACTGGCGTGCCCGCGCGGAGACGACGATGCGCCGCATCCGCGAGGACGACACCGTGGAGCTCTGGATCGCGGTGGCGGCGGGCGCCGTGGTCAGCGCCGGCCGGCTGGAGCCGGTGGCGGGGACGGAGTTCGCCGGGCTGTGGGGCGGGGCGACGCTGCCGGAATGGCGCGGCCTCGGCATCTACCGCGCCCTGACAGCCGAGCGCGCACGTTCGGCGCTGGCACGCGGCAAGCGCTACCTGCAGTCGGACTCGACCGAGTTCTCCCGGCCGATCCTCGAGAGGGCGGGGCTCGTCAAGGTCTCGACGACGACGCCCTACGTCTGGAGACCCGCGGACGACTGATCGGCGTCGCGCTCGCGTCGACGGCGAGAGCGACGACGGATGATCGCGATCACGGCGATCGCCAGCACGACCAGGAGCACTGCGGCGAGCACTGGCACGAGGATCGCCGCCGCCGCGAGGGCGAAGGACGCACCGTCCTCGGCGGTGCTGAGCACGGGGGCGGCGAGCCCGCCCGTCGTCGCGTTGGCGGCGACCCGCGTCGTCGCCTTGGCCACGTGCACGACGAGGGCGATCGCGATGCCGACGGCGACCGGCACCCAGGCGTTGTCCGAGAAGAACGAGGTCGGGTCGTCGACCGCGATGGTCTGGGCTCCCGACCCCGCGCCGAACGCGATCCCTCCCGCGGCGGGGCGCAGGATGCTCTGGACGACGTCGTTCACCGAGTCGAGCGCGGGGATCTTGTCCGCCACGATCTCCAGCACGAGGAGGACCCCGACGACCCACAGGGCGATGTCGCCGGAGAGCCACGACCATGCGGGAGGGAGCTCCATCGCGGGCAGGAGACGATCGGCGAGACCGAGCAGGAACAGCGGCATCCAGGCGTTCAGGCCGGCGGAGGCGGCGAGGCTGGTTCCGATGATGAACTCGATCACGCCCCCACTTTAGGCGTTCTCCCGGACCATGCCCCGATGTCGGAGGGGCGGCATACGCTGGAGGTATGCAACCCACGCGCAGTGTCCGCCCCTTCGAGGTCATCAGCGAGTACTCGCCCGCCGGCGACCAGCCTCAGGCGATCGCCGACCTCGCGGCGCGCATCAACGCGGGTGAGACCGACGTCGTGCTCCTCGGTGCCACCGGCACCGGAAAGTCGGCCACGACCGCCTGGCTGGTCGAGCAGGTGCAGCGGCCGACCCTCGTGCTCGCGCACAACAAGACGCTCGCGGCGCAGCTGGCGAACGAGTTCCGCGAGCTGATGCCGAACAACGCGGTCGAGTACTTCGTCTCCTACTACGACTACTACCAGCCCGAGGCGTACGTCCCCCAGACCGACACCTTCATCGAGAAGGACTCCTCGATCAACGCGGAGGTGGAGCGCCTGCGGCACTCGACCACGAACTCGCTGCTCAGCAGGCGCGATGTCGTGGTCGTCTCGACGGTCTCGTGCATCTACGGTCTCGGCGCGCCGGAGGAATACCTCAGAGCGATGGTCGCGCTGCAGGTGGGGGAGCGCTACGACCGCGACGCGCTGATCCGCCAGTTCATCGCGATGCAGTACAACCGCAACGACGTCGACTTCTCCCGCGGCAACTTCAGGGTCCGCGGCGACACGATCGAGATCATCCCGGTCTACGAGGAGCACGCGATCCGGATCGAGCTGTTCGGTGACGAGATCGAGGCGCTCTACTCGCTGCATCCGCTCACCGGCGAGGTCATCGAGAAGCTCGACGCCGTCCCGATCTTCCCCGCCTCGCACTACGTCGCGGGTGCCGACGTCATCCAGCGCTCGATCGGCACGATCGAGGCCGAGCTCGAGCAGCGCCTCGCCGAGTTCGAGCGCCAGGGGAAGCTCCTCGAGGCGCAGCGCCTGCGCATGCGCACGACGTTCGACCTCGAGATGCTGCAGCAGCTCGGGTTCTGCTCCGGCATCGAGAACTACTCGCGGCACATGGACGGGCGGGCTCCGGGCGAGCCGCCGCACACTCTCCTGGACTTCTTCCCCGACGACTTCCTCCTCGTGATCGACGAGTCACACGTCACTGTTCCCCAGATCGGGGCGATGTACGAAGGCGACGCCTCCCGCAAGCGCACGCTCGTCGAGCACGGATTCCGGCTGCCGAGCGCCATGGACAACCGCCCGCTGCGATGGGATGAGTTCAAGAACCGGATCGGGCAGACGGTGTACCTGTCGGCGACTCCGGGCAAGTACGAGATGGGCATCGCCGACGGCATCGTGGAGCAGATCATCCGCCCGACCGGCCTGGTCGATCCGCAGATCGTCGTCAAGCCGTCGAAGGGCCAGATCGACGACCTGCTCGAGGAGATCCGGCTCCGCGCCGGGCGTGACGAGCGCGTGCTCGTCACGACGCTCACGAAGAAGATGGCGGAGGAGCTCACCGACTTCCTCGGCGAGCATGGCGTCCGCGTCCGGTACCTGCACTCCGATGTCGACACCCTGCGCCGTGTCGAGCTGCTCAGCGAGCTTCGGGCGGGCGTCTACGACGTGCTCGTCGGCATCAACCTCCTCCGTGAGGGACTCGACCTCCCCGAGGTCTCGCTGGTCGCGATCCTCGACGCCGACAAGGAGGGCTTCCTGCGGTCGGGCACGTCGCTGATCCAGACGATCGGCCGTGCAGCGCGAAACGTCTCGGGCGAGGTGCACATGTACGCCGACCGGGTCACGGATTCGATGGCGAAGGCGATCGAGGAGACCGACCGGCGGCGGGAGAAGCAGGTCGCCTACAACACCGAGAACGGCATCGACCCGCAGCCGCTGCGCAAGCGGATCGCCGACATCACCGAGGTGCTCGCCCGGGAGGGCGCCGACACTGCCGACATGATGGCCGGGCGGGGGCGTGCGAACGGCAAGGGCAAATCCCCGACACCGAACCTGCGTCGCACAGGCATCGCGGCGGAGGGAGCGCAGCAGCTCGAGGCGACGATCCAGGACCTGTCCGATCAGATGCTCGCGGCAGCCGGTGAGCTCAAGTTCGAGCTCGCCGCGAGGCTCCGTGACGAGGTGCAGGACATGAAGAAGGAATTGCGGGCCATGGAGCGTGCCGGGCACGCCTGAGCAGATCGGAGACGACGGGATGGATGCCGCAGGCGAGGAGCTCGCCGATCGGATCAGGGCGCTTCTGAGCGTCGGGACCGAGCTCGAGGAGCGCCGCATGTTCGGCACCAGGGCGTTCCTGCTCGACGGCCGGATCCTCGTCGGAGCACGCAGGGGCGGTGTTCTCCTCGTGCGGGTCAGCGACGAGAACGGCGCGGCGCTGCTGGTGCGCCCCGGCGTGACGACGGCGGCGATGGGCGCAAAGACGATGGGCCCGAGCTGGCTCGATGTCGCTCCGTCGGCCGTCGCGGAGGACGACGACCTGATGTTCTGGCTGGACGCCGCGCGCGAGGACAACGCGGCGCTGAGCTGACGGGCGCTGAGCTGACCGGCGCTGTACTCGGCGGCGCTGAACTGGACTAGGGGCAGTGCATCAGCGGCTTGGGGCCGGAGCGGTCGATCTCGTGCCTGGTCATCGGCGCACCGCAGAGCGGGCAGGCTCTCTCCGCGCGCTCGGACGCGCTCGGCGGGGGAGTCTTCTCGTAGGGGCCGACGGATGCGGGGCCTGCGTACCGGATGAGGGTCTTGTTGATCCAGGCGTAGAGCCCGCCGGCTTCCCTGATCCTGGTGCGGAGTGGGGCGCGCTCGCGGGGTTCGGTCATGTTCATTAGTGTACTAATGATTAGTGTCGATGTACAGTGGAGCCGTGACCGCATCCGATGACATGCTCAAGCTCGAGAACCAGCTCTGCTTCGCTCTCGTCACGGCAGCCCGCAACGTGGTGGCGATCTACCGGCCGATCCTGGAGCCGCTCGGGCTCACGCACCCTCAGTACCTGGTGATGCTGGCGCTCTGGGAGCGTGCGCCGCGGATGCTCAACGATCTCGCCGCCGACCTCGCCCTGGAGCCGGCGACCGCCTCGCCCCTCGTGAAGCGGCTCGAGGCGGACGGCCTCGTCACCAGACTGCGCAGCATCGAAGACGAACGCCGCCTCGAGATCACCCTGACCGATGCGGGTCGGGCACTGCGTGCGCGGGCCCTCGACGTGCCGGTGCAGGTGATGGCGGCCGTCGGCATGGACATCGAACGGATCGCCGCGCTCCGCGACGGACTGTCGGATTTCGCGGGACGACGCCCGGCTGAACTCGCGCGCTGAGCGCTGTTCCCGGCCGGATCAGGCCGTGAGCACCCCGCTGCGGGCGATCAGCTCGGAGATCCGCCCTCGGCATCCGCCGCAGCCGGTGCCGGCCCTGGTCCTCGATCCCACGCACTCGACCGTGTCTGCCCCGTCGGCGATGGTGTCGGCGATGCGCTCGACGGTCACGCCGTTGCACCAGCACACCGTCGCCTCAGGGGCGAACGGGTCGCCGGTCAGCGTCGCGCCGGCGTCGTCGGCATCCAGCCGAAGGAGAGCGCCGCGATCGGCGGGAAGCTCCCCGCCCCGCTCGAACAGCAGCGTCAGCTCAGCGCCGGCGCGTGGCATCCCGACGGCGACGAACCCCTCCAGCACGCCCGCCCTGGTCACCATCATGGCGTAGGCGCCGCGTGCCGGGTCGAGCCATTGCGTCACCTGGCGTTCGTGCAGGCAGGTGTCGGCATGCGACTCCTCGTCCCAGGGATCGGCGTCGACCGTGCCCCCGGCCACGACGTCCACCGCCTCCGCCTTGAGCGTGACGACGCTCGCACGGTCGACGAACGGCGTGGCCTCCTCGCCGTCGCAGAGCATCGCGGCCAGCGCATCGGCCTGACGCCAGCCGGGGCCGATGAGTCCGGCAGGGGCGCCGCCGACGTACCCGTCGTCCCTCGCCGAGCCCGGTGCCGCGACATGCGCGCAGTCGCCGATCGCGAACACGTGCGGATCCGACCAGCTGCGGAGTCGCTCGTCGACGAGGATGCCCGTCGACACCGCCAGATCCGCAGCGGCCGCCAGCTCGACCCGGGGGGATGCTCCGACCGAGAGCAGCAGCAGATCGCCGTGGACGATCTTGCCATCGGCGCAGACGAGCCCGTCGAAGCGCTGCTCGCCGTCGGGGTCGGTGCGGGTCACGATGCTCTCCGCGACCGAGTGCGGGAGCAGCTCGATGCCGGCCAGGCGGGCGGTACGCGCCAGCATCCGTCCGCCGTCGCGATCCAGGTTCCGGCCCATCGGGATGTCGCCGGTGTGCACCACGACGATCTCGGCTCCCTGCTCGCGTGCGGCGAGCGCGACCTCGAGGCCGAGGACGCCGGCGCCGAGGACGATGATCCGCCGGTGCTGTCGCACGGCGTCCGCGACCTGTGCGGCGTCGGTGAGATCACGCAGGGCAGTGACACCCCGCGGCAGCGGGCTCGCTCCCTCGTCGAGGCCCTCCGGTCGCTGCGCGCGGGTCAGCCGGTGGCGCCGTGCCCTCTCCATCCCGAACAGGGTGGGGATGTTGGCACGGGCTCCGGTCGCGAGGACGAGGTGGTCGTAGTCGATCCGGTCGCCTGACGACGTCCGCACGACGCGACGGTGCCGGTCGATCGCGACGGCCGCTTCGCCGAGGCGGATGACCGCCCCTGCATCGGCGGCGGCTGTCGCGCCCGGCAGGTCGAGCCTTTCCCGCGTCGCCCTGCCGACCGCGTGCTCGGCGATGAGGACCCGGTTGTAGACGTCCTCGCGCTCCGCGCCGAGGACGGTGACGGAAGCCGCGCCGGCGCGCACCGCGGGGAGGATCCTCTCCACGAACCGGGCACCCACAGGGCCGAAGCCGATCACGACGATCCGGTTCATGCCGGCACCTCCGCCTTCGAGATCGTCACCCGGGTCGTCTTGAACTCCGGCATGGCCGAGATCGGGTCGACAGCCGACTCGGTGAGGAGGTTGGCGCTGCCGTCTCCGGGGAAATGGAAGGGCAGGAACACAGTGTCGTGACGGATGCCGGTCGAGATCTCCGCGCGAGCGCGGACCGTTCCGCGCTCGTTCGAGATCTCGACGAGATCGTCCTTCCCGATGCCGAGGCCCGTGGCCGCCGCCGGGTGGATCTGCACCGTCGCCTCGGGGCGCGCATCGACGAGCTCAGCGACCCGGCGGGTCTGCGCCCCCGACTGATAGTGCTCGAGGAGCCGGCCGGTGACCAGCGTCAGCTCTCCGGCGGGCCCCGGCTCGCGCTGCACCGGGGCGACAGCCACGATCCGTGCACGCCCGTCCGGGTGGGCGAACGTCTCCTGGAACAGCCTCGGCGTCCCGGAGGACCCTGTCGGGTACGGCCAGTGCGCGGCGATGCCGGTGTCGAGGAGCTCGTGGCTGAGGCCCGAGTAGTCGGCCGGGCCGCCCGCCGACGCGCGGGCGAGCTCGTCGAACACCTCTGCGGCGTCCGTCGACCACGCACCGGCCGCACCGAGCCTGCCGGCGAGCTCGCGCATGATCCACAGTTCGCTCCGCGCCTCGCCGGGCGCGTCGATCGATCGGCGGCGGCGGATCACGCGTCCCTCGAGCGAGGTCATGGTGCCCTCCTCCTCGGCCCACTGGGTGACGGGGAGCACGTAGTGCGCGAGCTGCGCGGTCTCGGAGAGGAAGAAGTCGCACACGACGAGCAGGTCGAGCGCGGCGAGCCCGCGCGCGACCTCCGCGGCGTCGGGGGCCGAGACCACGACGTTCGAGCCGTGGACCAGGAGCGCGGCGACGTCCCGCCCGAGCATGCCGAGCAGCTCCATGGCGGGCACTCCGGGGCCGGGGATCGAGTCGGACTCGACGCCCCAGACCTTCGCAACGTGCGCCCGCGCGGCCGGGTCGGTGATCTTGCGGTACCCCGGGAGCTGGTCGCACTTCTGGCCGTGCTCGCGCCCGCCCTGACCGTTGCCCTGTCCGGTGAGCGTGCCGTATCCGGCGCCCGGCGTTCCCGGCAGTCCCAGGACGAGGCTCAGGTTGATCGCGGCGGTCGAGGTGTCTGTCCCGTCCACATGCTGCTCGACGCCGCGGCCGGTGATGATGAACGTGCGCGGATGCGCGGCGAGCCGGCGGGCGACCGCGCGCAGCTGACCGGCCGGCACGCCGGTCAGCGACTGCACCCGCTCGGGCCACCACGCGCCGACGCTGCGGCGCAGACCGCTGAGGCCGGTCGTGCGCTCGGCGAGATAGCGGTCGTCGGCGAGTCCCTCGGCGAGCACGATGTGCGTCAGCCCCAGCAGCACGATCAGGTCGGTGCCGGGGGCGGGCTGCACGTGCACGCCGCCGCCCTCCTCGGTGAGCCGCGCCGTCTCGGAGCGGCGCGGGTCCACCACGATCAGTCCGCCGGCGGAACGGGCGCCGGTCAGATGACTGAGCAGCGGCGGCATGGTGGCCGCGACGTTCGATCCGAGAAGCAGGACGGTGCCGGCCTCATCGAGATCCGTGACCGGGAACGGGAGCCCCCGGTCGATTCCGAACGCGCGGTTCCCGGCTGCCGCCGCGCTCGACATGCAGAAGCGCCCGTTGTAGTCGATCCGGCTCGTGCCGAGTGCGATCCGGGCGAACTTGCCGAGCTGATAGGCCTTCTCGTTCGTGAGACCGCCGCCGCCGAAGACGCCGATCGCGTCAGCGCCGCGCTCCGCGCGCAGCACTCGCAGACGGCCGGCGATGTCGTCGAGCGCCTCGTCCCAGGTGACGGTCTCGAATCCGCCGCCCGCTCCCCTGCGCAGGGGAGCGGTGACGCGATCGGGATGCCGGAGCAGCTCGGCCGACGTCCACCCCTTCTTGCACAGCCCGCCGCGGTTGGTCGGGAAGTCGCGCGGCGCGACCTCGGCCCCGGCATCCGTGGGCGTCAGCGTCATCGCGCACTGCAGCGCGCAGTAAGGGCAGTGGGTCGACGTCACAGGCGGGTACCCGACCGCCGGCTCGCGCGGACGTAGACCAGAGTGGTGACGGCGATCATCACGAGGTATGCGCCGAGGAACCAGGTGAGGCCCGTCGTGTACCCGCCGGTCGTCGACTTGGAGAAGCCGAGCACCTGAGGGATCAGGAAGCCGCCGTATGCGCCGAGGGCCGAGATGATGCCGAGTGCGGCTGCCGCCTTGCGCTGCGAGCCGATGTCTCCCGCGGTGCGATGCGCGTCATCCGAGCCTGCTCGCCAGGCGAAGACCGTGGGGATCATCCGGTATGTCGCGCCGTTGCCCATCCCGCTCGCGGTGAACAGCAGCAGGAAGAGCACGAGGAAGCCCCAGAACCCGAGGACCGGGAGTGTCAGGATCACCACCGACGTGAGCACGGCCATCGCGATGAACGCCGCGAGGGTGATCGTGGATCCGCCGAAGCGGTCGGCGAGCCGACCGCCATAGGGCCGTGCCAGCGAACCGCACAGGGCGCCGAGGAATGCCAGCGGCACCGCCGCCGACCCGACCTGCAGGGCCGAGAAGTCCGGGAACTGGTCGACGATGAGCTTCGGGAAGACTCCCGCGAACCCGATGAAGGATCCGAACGTGCCGAGGTACAGGAACGAGAGGATCCACAGATGCGGCTCCCTGAATGCCGCGAGGGATGCCGCGAAGTCCGATCGGGCGCTGGACAGGTTGTCCATGCGCAGCGCCGCACCGACCATCGCGACGACGATGAGCGGCACCCAGATCCAGCCGGCCGCCGGAAGGTTGAGCGTGGCGGCAGCGCCGATCGTGATCACGATCGGGACGATGAACTGAGCCACTGCGGCGCCCAGGTTGCCGCCGGCGGCGTTCACGCCGAGTGCCCAGCCCTTCTCGCGCTGCGGGTAGAAGTAGGTGATGTTCGACATCGACGAGGCGAAGTTGCCGCCGCCGAGGCCCGCGAGAGCCGCGACGCCGAGCATCACCGGGAACGGCGTGTCCGGGTCGCCCACGCACAGCGCGAGGCCGATCACCGGCAGCAGCAGGAGCGCGGCGGAGATGATCGTCCAGTTGCGGCCGCCGAATCGCGGCACCATGAACGTGTAGGGGAAGCGCAGGGTGGCGCCGACGAGGCTGGGCATCGAGATCAGCCAGAAGGTCTGGGTGACGTCGAACTCGAACCCGGCGCCGGGCAGGGAGATCACCACGATCGACCACAGCTGCCACACGACGAAGCCGAGGAACTCGGCGAAGATCGACCACCGGAGGTTGCGGCCGGCGATCCTCCGGCCACCCGACTCCCACTGCGTGTGGTTCTCGGCATCCCAGCCGTCGACCCAGCGGCCGGCCCTGACGGTGAGGGCGCCGACGGCGGGGGTCGGCTGCGTGCCGAGGCCGGACGAGGTGTCGATCGCGGTCATGCGTTTCTCCGATGCTCGGATGGAGGTGCGTGACTCTGAAGCTAGAGGGGCATTGTTTCCGCGCAGTCGCCGCGTCATATCGGCCGTGTAACACCGATCTCACGGCGCGGATCGGCGCGCGTGAGCTTCCCTGAGCGTCCGCGCGGAGCCGATGTCCGTGGCCCCTCGTAGACTTGTCCGGTGCCCATCGTCCCCGTTGCAACCCCAGGAAAACTCAGTGTTCGCGGTGCCCGCGTCCACAATCTGAAGAATGTCGACATCGACATCCCGCGCGACTCCCTGGTCGTGTTCACCGGGCTGTCCGGATCGGGGAAGTCCAGCCTCGCCTTCGACACGATCTTCGCGGAGGGGCAGCGCCGCTACGTCGAATCGCTGAGCGCGTACGCGCGCCAGTTCCTCGGCCAGGTCGACCGGCCGGACGTCGATTTCATCGAGGGTCTGAGCCCTGCGGTCTCGATCGACCAGAAGTCAACGAACCGCAACCCGCGTTCGACGGTCGGCACGATCACCGAGATCTACGACTACATGCGTCTGCTGTGGGCGCGCATCGGCATCCCGCACTGCCCCCAGTGCGGTGAGAAGATCCAGCGCCAGACGGTGCAGCAGATCGCCGATCAGCTGATCGAGCTGCCCGAGCGCACCCGGTACCAGATCGTCGCCCCGATCGTGTCGCAGAAGAAGGGCGAGTTCGTCGACCTCTTCCGCGAGCTCGGCGCCAAGGGCTACTCGCGCGCCATCGTCGACGGCGACCTGATCCAGCTCTCCGAGCCGCCGACGCTGAAGAAGAGCTACAAGCACGACATCGCCGTCGTCGTCGACCGGCTGGTGGCCGCCGACGACATCCTCGGCCGCGTCACCGACTCGGTCGAGACCGCGCTCGGCCTCGCCGGCGGCGTGGTGCAGGTCAACCTCGTCGACGAGGAGGGCGACGACGCCTGGCAGACGTTCTCGGAGAAGCTGGCGTGCCCGAACGGCCACGCGCTCACACTCACCGAGATCGAGCCGCGGACCTTCTCGTTCAACGCGCCGTTCGGCGCGTGCCCTGCGTGCTCGGGTCTCGGCACCAAGATGTCCGTCGACGTCGACCTGATGCTCGGCGACGAGGAGCTCTCGATCCGCGAGGGCGCCATCATCCCCTGGACGACACAGGGCAAGGGGCTCTTCCAGTACTACGAGCGCCTGCTCGAGGGCCTCGCGTCCGACCTGAACTTCTCGCTGGACACCCCGTGGCAGGACCTCAGGGTCGACGTGCAGGAGGCGATCCTCCGCGGCGACGACTACAAGGTCACCGTGAAGTGGAAGAACCGGTACGGCCGCGAGATGCGCTACGCCTCCGGCTTCGAGGGCGTCGTGCCCTACATCGAGCGCCAGTACACGCAGGCCGAGTCCGACACGCAGCGCGCCAGGTGGGCGGAGTACCTCCGCGAGGTGCCGTGCCCGGTCTGCGACGGCAACCGCCTGAAGCCCGAGGTGCTCGCTGTACAGGTGCACGGGCACTCGATCGCCGAGGTCTCGCACCTCAGCCTCGCCGACGCCCGCGACTTCATGGAGACGCTGACGCTCACCGACCGCGAGGCGAAGATCGCCGCCCAGGTGCTGCGCGAGATCCGCCTGCGGCTCGACTTCCTGCTGCAGGTCGGCCTCGCGTACCTCAACCTGAGCCGCTCCGCCGGCTCGCTGTCCGGCGGCGAGGCGCAGCGCATCCGCCTGGCGACTCAGATCGGCTCGGGGCTCACCGGGGTGCTGTACGTACTGGACGAGCCGTCGATCGGACTCCACCAGCGCGACAACCGCCGTCTGATCGAGACGCTGCTGAAGCTGCGCGACCTCGGCAACACGCTCATCGTCGTCGAGCACGACGAGGAGACCATCGAGTCCGCCGACTGGGTGGTCGACATCGGTCCGGGCGCCGGCGTCAACGGCGGCGAGGTCGTGCACTCGGGGCCGTACTCGGCGCTGCTCGCGGAGCCCGCGTCGATGACGGGGGAGTACCTGTCGGGCAGACGTGAGATCCCCACGCCGAAGAAGCGGCGCAAGCTCGACCGGAAGCGGATGCTGAGCGTCGTCGGCGCGCGCGAGAACAACCTGAAGAACGTCAGCGCGGACTTCCCGCTCGGCGTCCTCACCGCGGTCACCGGGGTCAGCGGCTCCGGCAAGTCGTCGCTGGTCAACGACATCCTCTATCAGGTGCTCGCATCCCGGCTCAACGGGGCGCGCACCGTGCCGGGCAAGCACACCAGGGTGTCCGGGCTCGACAACCTCGACAAGGTCGTGCACGTCGACCAGGCGCCGATCGGACGCACGCCGCGATCCAATCCGGCGACCTACACCGGCGTGTTCGACCGCATCCGCACGCTCTTCAGCGAGACGACCGAGGCCAAGGTGCGCGGCTACCAGCCCGGGCGCTTCAGCTTCAACGTGAAGGGCGGCCGGTGCGACGCCTGCTCCGGCGACGGCACGATCAAGATCGAGATGAACTTCCTCCCGGACGTGTACGTCGACTGCGAGGTCTGCCACGGCAAGCGGTACAACCGCGACACCCTGTCCGTGCACTACAAGGGCAAGAACATCGCCGAGGTCCTCGAGATGCCGATCGCCGAGGCCGCCGAGTTCTTCGAGCCGATCCAGGCGATCCACCGCTACATGAAGACCCTGGTGGACGTCGGCCTCGGCTACGTGCGACTCGGCCAGTCCGCCACGACCCTCTCCGGCGGTGAGGCGCAGCGCGTCAAGCTCGCGACAGAGCTCCAGCGTCGAAGCAACGGGCGCAGCATCTACGTGCTCGACGAGCCGACCACCGGCCTGCACTTCGAGGACGTGCGCAAGCTCCTCGAAGTGCTCAACGGACTGGTCGACAAGGGCAACACGGTCATCGTGATCGAGCACAACCTCGACGTGATCAAGTCAGCGGACTGGGTCATCGACCTGGGCCCCGAGGGCGGATCCGGCGGCGGCGAGATCCTCGCGACCGGCACTCCGGAGCAGATCGCCAGGGTGGAGGAGAGCCACACCGGACGGTTCCTCGCGGAGGTCCTCGGCACTTCGACAGGCTCAGCGACCCAGACAGGATCTGTCCGGAAGGCCAGCTGATGGCCGACGTGCTGCCGTACAGGCCGCGGACGGGGGAGATCCCCACCGACCCCGGCGTGTACCGGTTCCGCGACGCCGAGGGGCGCGTGCTCTACGTCGGCAAGGCCAAGAACCTGCGGCAGCGGCTGTCGAACTACTTCGCGCCGCTGCGCACCCTGCACGAGCGCACCAGGCGGATGGTGACCACCGCGGCGTCCGTGGAGTGGACGGTGGTTCCCACCGACGTCGACTCGCTGCAGCTCGAGTACATGTGGATCAAGGAGTTCGATCCGCCGTTCAACGTGCGGTACAAGGACGACAAGTCCTACCCGTTCATGGCGGTGACCCTCGGCGACGAGGCGCCGCGGGTCATCGTCACCAGGAACCGGAAGATCCCCGGCGCGCGGTACTTCGGGCCCTACCCGAAGGTCTGGGCGGTGCACGAGACCATCGACCTGATGGTCAGGGCGTTCCCGATCCGCACGTGCAGCGACTCCAGCTACCGGCGCGCCATGCAGACGGGCAGGCCGTGCTTCCCCGGGCAGATCGGCAAGTGCGGCGGGCCCTGTTCGATGACGGTGAGCATCGAGGAGCACCGGGCGATGGTCGACGACTTCATCGCCTTCATGGCGGGCGGGGACGAGCGGTTCACCCGGGACCTGACCAGACGGATGCTGGCGGCATCCGCGGCGATGGACTACGAGGCGGCAGCGAGGTATCGCGACAAGCTCTCCGCGATCGAGGCCGTCCTCGGCAAGAGCGCACTCGTGCTGGCCGCCGACGAGGACGCCGACCTCTTCGGGATCGCGGAGGACGAGCTCGCCGCAGCCGTGCAGCACTTCGTGATCCGCGGTGGTCGCGTGCGCGGTGTCAGGGCGCTGACGATCGAGAAGGAGCTCGACATCTCCACCGCTGACCTGGTCGATCACGTGCTGCAGCGCGCATACGGCGAGGACCAGGACGTGCCAAGGCGCATCCTCGTGCCGACGCTCCCCGACGACGCGGCGGAGCTCGAGGTGTGGCTCCGGGAGCGCCGCGGCAGGAAGGTCGAGATCGCGGTCGCCCAGCGCGGCCAGCGCGCCGACCTCATGCGCACCGCGACGCTGAACGCGCAGCAGGCGCTGATCCGGCACAAGACCCGCCGCACCAGCGACTACGTGGCCCGCACACAGGCGCTCACGGATCTGCAGGACGCACTGGGTCTGACCGAGGCGCCGCTGCGCATCGAGTGCTTCGACATCTCGCACCTCGGCGGTACCAACGTCGTCGCGTCCATGGTCGTGTTCGAGGACGGCCTGCCGCGCAAGGACCAGTACCGGTCGTTCAACATCGCCGAGACGACGGACGACACCGATTCGATGTATCAGGTGCTCCGCCGCAGGCTCGCCCACCTCGACCGCCCGGAGCCGGAGGAGGAGCCTTCCTCCGCCGAGACGGGGGAGGAGATCGAGGGCGCACCCAGGAGAAAGCCGCGGTTCGCCTATCCGCCGCAGCTGCTCCTGGTCGACGGCGGCCAGCCCCAGGTGGAGGCCGCGGCCAGGGCGCTGCGCGACGCCGGCCACACCGAGATCGCGGTGTGCGGCATCGCGAAGCGGCTGGAGGAGATCTGGCTTCCCGGGGAGGACTTCCCGGTGATCCTGCCGCGCACGAGCGAGGCGCTGTATCTGCTGCAGCGGCTGCGCGACGAGGCGCATCGCTTCGCGATCACGCATCAGCGCAAGCGGCGCCGGAACGACATCACGACAGTCCTCGCGGAGGTGCCGGGTCTCGGGGCGGCGCGCATCAAGGTGCTGCTGAAGCACTTCGGCTCGGTGACAGCGCTGCGTGCGGCGCAGCCGGGGCAGATCCAGGAGGTCCAGGGCATCGGCCCGGTGCTCGCGCTCAGCATCCATACCCATCTCTCCACTCGCTAGGCTGGTACCGCGGGGGAGAGGGAGAGAACGATGACCGAAGGGGAGAAGGGCGAGTTCCTCATCGTCACGGGGATGTCGGGCGCTGGGCGCACGACCGTCGCCAACGCGCTGGAGGACCTCGGCTGGTACGTCGTCGACAACCTTCCGCCGCAGATCCTGCGGCCTCTGCTCGACCTCACCGACATGGGCGGCGGCGCGCTGCCGAAGGTCGCCGCGGTGGTCGACGTCCGCGGACGGAACCTCTTCGACGACTTCCCTGGCGTCGCCCGCGCGCTGCGTTCCCGCGGCTCGGTCAGGGTGCTGTTCCTCGACGCCTCCGATGACGTGCTCGTCCGCCGGTTCGAGTCGGTCCGGCGCCCGCATCCGCTGCAGGGGGACGGCACGCTGCTCGACGGCATCCGGGTGGAGCGCTCCAAGCTCGCCCCGATCCGGGAGGCGGCCGACCTCGTGGTCGACACGTCAGGGCTGAACATCCATCAGCTCGCCACGCAGGTCTCAGAGCTGTTCTCCGAGGAGGGCGCGGCGCGGCATCGCGTCACCCTGATGAGCTTCGGATTCAAGTACGGTCTGCCGACCGACGTCGACCTGGTGGCGGACATGCGCTTCCTCCCGAACCCGTTCTGGAACGAGGAGCTGCGGGGCTTCACCGGCCAGGACGATGCGGTCAGGGACTACGTGCTGTCGCGCGAGGGCGCCGCGGAGTTCCTCGATGCGTACTCGGCAGCGCTCACGCCCGTGCTGGAGGGGTATCAGCGTGAGAACAAGAGCCATTCGACGGTCGCGATCGGCTGCACCGGCGGCAAGCACCGCTCCGTCGCGATGGCGGAGGAGCTGGCCCGCCGGCTCGCCACGGTCCCCGGGGTCGCCGTGAACGTGCGGCACCGCGACCTCGGCAGGGAATGATCTGCGCGAGCGGCCGGGTAAGCTGGACGTTTGCGCCGCGATCCGGCGCGTGAGCGCGAAGGAGTCTCGTGGCACTAACCACCGACGTCAAGGCTGAGCTGGTCAGCATCCGCAATGCACCCCCCACTGTGCGCGTCGCGGAGGTCACGGCGATCCTCAGGTTCGCCGGCGGCCTGCATTCGATCGCCGGGCGGGTCGCGGTCGAGGCCGAGGTGGATGCCGAGGTGCTCGCGCAGCGCGTGGCCCGCGACCTCGCGGAGATCTACGGTGTGCGTCCCGAGATCGCCCAGGTGCAGTCCAGCACCGCGAACGACGGTGCCCGCTGGGCCGTCCGCGTGATCGCCGCGGGCGAGACCCTGGCTCGCCAGACGGGCCTCCTCGATCAGCGCCGCCGGCCGGTGCGCGGCCTGCCCAACCGTCTCACCACCGGCTCCCGGGCCGAGGTCGCCGGTCTCTGGCGCGGCGCCTTCCTCGCGGCGGGCTCGCTCAGCGAGCCCGGCCGCTCGGCGATGCTCGAGGTCTCCTGCCCCTCGTCGGAGGCCGCGATGGCGCTCGTCGGCGCAGCGCATCGCCTGGGCGTGGCCGCCAAGGCCCGCGAGGTGCGCGGGATGCCGCGAGTCGTCGTGCGCGAGGGCGAGGCCATCCGCACGGTGCTCACCGAGATGGGCGCCCAGAAGACGGCCGTGGCCTGGGAGGAGATGCGCCAGCGCCGAGAGGTCCGCGCCGGCGTCAACCGCCTCGTGAACTTCGACGACGCGAACCTGCGGCGATCCGCCCAGGCGGCCGTCGCCGCGTGCGCCCGCGTCGAGCGGGCACTCGAGATCCTCGCCGACGAGGTCCCCGATCATCTGAAGGTCGCGGGGGAGCTGCGTCTCGCCCACCGCGACGCGAGCCTCGACGAGCTCGGGCACCACGCCGACCCGCCGATGACGAAGGATGCCGTCGCCGGCCGCATCCGCCGCCTGCTGGCGATGGCCGACAAGCGCGCGCAGCAGGAGGGCATCCCCGGCACGGAGGCGGCCGTGCCGGTGGGACTCGACGTCTGACGCGTCGGAGAGCTCCGCGACCCGCGATTCCCGAGAAGAGCCGGCCCCTGACGGGGCCGGCTCTCTTCGTCATACGGCGGAAGGTTCCGGTCCGTGCGCGCGTTGTCGTCAGTAGGATGAAATCGTCTGCTCCGCATCGCACCTCGGTGGTGCGGAGGATCGGCAAGCGCCGCGGCGCGGCGCGGATTGGATGAAAAGCGACATGGCTACCTACACGCTCCCTGACCTTCCGTACGACTTCGCTGCCCTCGAGCCGCACATCAGCGGGAAGATCATGGAACTCCACCATGACAAGCACCACGCGGCCTACGTCGCCGGCGCGAACGCGGCTCTCGACGGTCTCGCGGAGGCGCGCGACAGCGGCAACCTGGCGAACGTCAACAAGCTCGAGAAGGACCTCGCGTTCAACCTCGGCGGTCACGTGAACCACTCCATCTTCTGGACCAACCTGTCCCCGAACGGCGGCGGCGAGCCCGAGGGCGAGCTGCGTGCCGCCATCGACGAGTTCTTCGGGTCCTTCGAGAAGTTCCAGGCGCACTTCACCGCCAACGCCATGGGCATCCAGGGCTCGGGCTGGTCGGTGCTCAGCTGGGACTCGATCGGCCAGCGCCTGATCATCCAGCAGCTGTTCGACCAGCAGTCGAACACCGCGCAGGGCACCGTGCCGATCTTCCAGCTCGACATGTGGGAGCACGCGTTCTACCTCGACTACCTGAACGTCAAGGCGGACTACGTGAAGGCGGCGTGGAACATCGCCAACTGGGAGAACGTGGCGCAGCGCCTCGTAACAGCTCGCGAGAAGACCGCGGGCCTGCTGGTACTGTCGTAAACAACGGGCGTCCTGATGGGCGATATGCCCGTCAGGACGCCGTTGTCCGTGAAATCCGTAAGAATCACGCACTCCCACCCTTAAGAACCAGGAGACTTTCGTGTCTGTCAAGATCGGTATCAACGGCTTCGGTCGTATTGGACGAAATTACTTCCGTGCTGCCCTCGAGCAGGGAGCTGACCTCGAGATCGTCGCGGTCAACGACCTCACGGACAACAAGACCCTGGCCCACCTGCTCAAGTACGACTCCGTCGGCGGCGTCCTGAACGCGGAGATCAGCTACGACGAGGACAGCATCACGGTCAACGGCAAGGCGATCAAGGCGTTCGCGGAGCGCGACCCCGCGAACCTGCCCTGGGGCGAGCTGGGCGTCGACATCGTCATCGAGTCGACCGGCTTCTTCACCAAGGCGGATCTCGCCAGGAAGCACATCGATGCCGGCGCGAAGAAGGTCCTGATCTCGGCACCGGCGACCGGTGACGACCGCACCATCGTCATGGGCGTGAACGAGGAGACCTACAACCCGGAGACGGATCACATCATCTCCAACGCCTCCTGCACGACCAACTGCCTCGCGCCGCTGGCGAAGGTCTTCAACGACGCGTTCGGCATCGACCGCGGCTTCATGATGACCGCCCACGCCTACACCGCCGACCAGAACCTGCAGGACGGCCCGCACGGCGACCTGCGTCGCGCGCGTGCCGCGGCCATCAACATCACCCCGGCCTCCACGGGCGCTGCGAAGGCCATCGGCCTGGTCCTGCCGGAGCTGAACGGCAAGCTCAGCGGCTCCTCGTACCGCGTCCCGGTCCCGACCGGCTCGATCGTGGACCTCACGCTGATCACCGAGCGTGAGAACCTCACCGTCGAAGAGGTCAACGAGGCGTACAAGGCCGCTGCCGCGGATGGCCGCCTCGCCGGCTACCTGCAGTACAACGAGGACCAGATCGTCTCCAGCGACATCGTCCACAACGCGCACTCGTCGATCTTCGACGCGACGCTCACCAACGTCAGCGGCAACCTGGTCAAGGTCTCCAGCTGGTACGACAACGAGTGGGGCTACTCCAACCGCCTCGTCGACCTGACCGAGTACGTGGCAGAGCGCATCTAAGCTCATACACATGACTCTGCGCACCCTGGACTCTCTGGGTTCACTCGAGGGCAAGCGCGTCATCGTCCGTTGTGATCTCAACGTCCCCCTCCGGGACGGGGTCATAACGGACGATGGTCGTGTTCGAGCCTCGCTGCCGACCCTCAACGCACTCATCAACGCGGGAGCCCGCGTCGTCGTGTGCTCCCACCTCGGACGCCCCGACGGCGCCCCCGACCCCCAGTACAGCCTCGAGCCGGTCGCCCAGCGGCTGTCCGAGCTCCTCGGCAAGCCGGTCGCGTTCGCGCGCGACACGGTGGGCGAGTCGGCGCAGGACGCCGTGACCGCCCTCGAGGACGGCGGGGTCGTCGTCATCGAGAACCTCCGCTTCAACGCCGGCGAGACCGCGAAGGACGACGCCGTTCGCGGCGAGTTCGCGGCGCAGCTGGCCGAGCTCGGGGACGTCCTCGTGTCCGACGGCTTCGGTGTCGTCCATCGCAAGCAGGCGAGCGTGTACGAGCTGGCTGAGCTGCTGCCTTCGGCCGCCGGCCTGCTGATCGCCGCCGAGCTCGACGTGCTCGACCGTCTCACCGAGAACCCGGAGCGCCCCTATGCGGTCGTGCTCGGCGGTTCGAAGGTCAGCGACAAGCTCGGAGTGATCTCGCACCTGCTCCCGCGCGTCGACCGCATCCTGGTCGGCGGCGGCATGCTGTTCACGTTCCTCAAGGCGCAGGGCCACCCGGTGGCGGCCAGCCTCCTCGAGGAGGACCAGCTGGAGACCGTGCGCGGCTACATCGCCGAAGCGAAGCGTCGCGGCGTGGAGCTCGTGCTCCCGACCGACGTCGTCGTCGCCGCGTCCTTCGCAGCGGATGCCGCCCACGAGGTGGCGGCGGCGGACGCGATCGAGTCGACCGCGTCCGGCGCGTCCGGCATCGGTCTCGACATCGGCCCCGACACCGCCGCGCGGTTCGCGGAGGTCATCCGCAGCTCGAAGACGGTGTTCTGGAACGGCCCGATGGGCGTGTTCGAGTTCCCGGCGTTCGCGGCGGGGACGAAGACCGTGGCACAGGCGCTGACCGAGGTCGACGGGCTCAGCGTCGTCGGCGGCGGCGACTCCGCGGCGGCCGTGCGTCAGCTCGGCTTCGGCGACGAACAGTTCGGTCACATCTCGACCGGCGGCGGCGCCAGCCTCGAGTTCCTCGAGGGCAAGAAACTACCCGGCCTGGAGGTGCTCGGATGGGTCTGAACGCCCGTACCCCGCTGATCGCGGGAAACTGGAAGATGAATCTCGACCACCTGCAGGCGGTCGCGTTCGTGCAGAAGCTGCACTGGACGCTCAAGGACGCCAAGCACGAGGACGGCTCGGTCGAGGTGGCGGTCTTCCCTCCCTTCACCGACATCCGCAGTGTGCAGACGCTGATCGACGCGGACAGGATCCCGTTCGCCCTCGGCGCGCAGGACATCTCGGCACACGACTCCGGTGCGTACACCGGTGAGGTGTCGGGGGTGTTCCTCGCCAAGCTCGACGCGAAGTACGTCATCATCGGACACTCCGAGCGCCGTGAGTACCACGCGGAGTCGGACCAGGTTGTTGCGGCGAAGACGAAGGCCGCGCTCAAGCACGGTCTCTCGCCCGTCATCTGCGTGGGCGAGACCGCCGAGGACCTGGAGAAGTTCGGCGCCAGCGCCGTTCCTGCCGGCCAGCTGGAAGCAGCCCTTCAGGGCCTCGCGAAGGACGCGGACATCGTCGTGGCCTACGAGCCGGTCTGGGCGATCGGATCCGGTCAGGCGGCGACTCCGCAGCAGGCGCAGGACGTCTGCGCGGCGCTGCGCACCGTGATCGCCAAGGTCCTCGGTGACGAGGCCGCCGCACGCACCCGCATCCTCTACGGCGGGTCCGTCAAGTCCGCCAACATCGCGAGCTTCATGCGCGAGCCGGATGTCGATGGAGCACTGGTCGGCGGTGCGAGTCTCGTCGTCGACGAGTTCGCCGCGATCATCCGCTTCGAGAAGCACGTCGGCGTCTGAGTGCAGCGGGGCTGCGGCCCCGCTGCACCGTATACTTGACGCTTACCGGGGCAGTCCTGCCCCAGCGAAAGGCTCTACCTCGTGGAAATTCTCGAGTTCGTCCTGCAGGTCCTGCTGGGTATCACCAGCGTCCTGCTGACCCTCCTCATCCTGCTCCACAAGGGTCGCGGCGGCGGCCTGTCCGACATGTTCGGCGGAGGCATGTCCTCGGCCGTCGGCTCGTCCGGTCTCGCTGAGCGCAACCTCAACCGCTTCACCGTCGTGCTCGCACTCGCATGGTTCGTGGCGATCGTCGCACTCGGTCTCATCACGAAATTCGAGGTGATCTGATGGCCACCGGCGGAAACGCGATCCGGGGCACCCGCGTCGGCTCTGGCCCCATGGGCGAGCAGGACCACGGCTACCACGCCGACCGCATCGCGGTCTCCTACTGGGACGGCCTCGGCAACGAGACGGTCCGCTATTTCGCGGCAGGTCTTCCCGAGGAGGAGATCCCGGAGACGATCGATCACCCGCAGACGGGTCTCCCGGCCGGACGCGACAAGGAGAATCCTCCTGCTCTCGCCAAGACCGAGCCGTACAAGACGCACCTCGCCTATGTGAAGGAGCGCCGCACGGACGAGGAAGCGGTCCAGCTGCTGGAGGACGCGCTCACGCAGCTGCGTGAGCGCAGGGGTCAGTGACCTCGATCTGACGTCGAAGAGGCCGCCGCGAGCATTCGCGGCGGCCTCTTCTGCACCCGGTCTCGGTGGTCAGCCGCAGCCACCCGCGGTCACCGGCATCCGTTCGCGGCGTCGATGTAGGACTGCGGAGGGTACCCGTACGCCCACACCCCGTTGGCGTCATCGGTGAAGCCCATGCTGATGGCCCAGGCCGTGGCCCATTTCTCGATGCTGTCCTGGGTCGACGAGTCGTAGAGGTCCTCACATTTCACGCTGATCGCGTGACCGACCTCGTGTGCGACGAGGGACTTGCTGCGGATGGACGGCCACTGCTCGGCCACCGAGTCCGACAGCTCGATCAGCGCGCGATCCGGCTCGTCCCACCACCAGGTGGTGAGGCCGCCCATGCTGCCGTTCTCGCCCGCGCCGTTCACGATCCGGTTCCAGTCGAACTCCAGCAGCACCCCGGGTGCCAGCGAGCGTGCGAAGGTCTCGATCTCCAGGCGGACCCGCTCCAGCGGCCCGGCCTTCTCCGCGAGCTCCGCCTGCTCGGACGCGAGCACCTGGGCCGCCGCTGTCTCGAGCGTGAGGAACGAGTCAGCCGCAGCCTGATCGAGCACCGTCGCAGACGAGACCACGGCCGCGGCGTCGCGCAGGGCGATGACCTCGTCGTTCCCGGCGGAGAGATGGGCGGACTCGAAGCCGGCGGCGGATGCCGAGGCCGTCGCGAGCAGCGCGACACCGGCCTCGTCCACCTCATCGCCCGAAGCCGCGATCGAGTCCGACGCGTTCTCCAGGTCCTGCTCCAGCCGGATCACCTGCGCGCGCTCGGCGTCGAGCCGACCGGATGCGGGGAAGAGCTCCCAGAACCACAGCGGCTTCTCCCCGGCGGAGGGCACCTCTTCGGCGACGGCGCCGTCCGCGGCGGAGGCGACGGCCTCGGCATCCGTGAGCGCGACGGCGAGCGAGTCTCCGGTCGCCGCGTCCACGAGCGTTCCGGAGTCGCTCTCAAGGATGAGGTCGGCGATGTCCGCCGCCGCTTTCAGCTGATCGTTCGCGCCGCGCACCTGCGTGGACGTCGTGATCGCCGATCGCGCGGCGTCGTCGAATGCGGCTTCGGCGTCGTCGTAGCCGAGACTCGCGCCGACCTGCACGGCAGCGAGGGCCGCCACCACGGCGATTCCGGCGAGCAGACCCAGCACGAGACCGGTGCGCCTCCTGCCCCGCCGCCGAGGCGGAACGGCATCCGCACCGGAGAAGCGGGACGGGAGTCCGTGATCACCGAGCCCTGCGGCGTCGCTCATCGGCGCGGACATTCGTGGTGCACCTCCGGGTCGACGCGTGAATGACTCGACTCTGCCAGATGAAACGACGAAGGCCCTCGCATTCCTGCGAGGGCCTTTCGAAGCCGAGGGGCTGACGAGAATCGAACTCGCATCATCTGTTTGGAAGACAGAGGCTTTACCACTAAGCTACAGCCCCGGATCGGGGCCTCAGAGGTCCCGCACCGACTCTTCAATCATAGCGGACAGTCGGAGGTGCTCCCGTCCGTTAGACTCTACGGGGCTGAATCCGCATGCGGATTCCCCGGGGCGTAGCTCAGTTTGGTAGAGCGCCCGCTTTGGGAGCGGGAGGTCGCAGGTTCAACTCCTGTCGCCCCGACACGGCTTCTTCGAGCCCGACAGCCGCGGTTCAGCGCGGAGACCACAAGGAGAACACACCAGCATGGCGAACAGCACCGTCGAGAAGCTGACCCCGACCCGGGTCAAGCTCAGCATCACGGTCACCCCGGACGACCTCAAGCCGAGCATCGCTCACGCGTACGAGCACATCGCTCAGGACGTCCAGATCCCCGGCTTCCGCAAGGGCAAGGTCCCGGCTCCGATCATCGATCAGCGCATCGGACGTGGCGCCGTCATCGAGCACGCCGTCAACGAGGGCCTCGACCAGTTCTTCCGCCAGGCGGCCGCTGAGCACAAGCTGCGCGTCGTCGGCCGTCCGGCGGCCGAGATCACCGAGTGGCCGAACGAGAAGGACTTCTCCGGAGACCTGCTCGTCGACATCGAGGTGGACGTCCGCCCCGACATCGAGCTCCCGTCCTTCGACGGCATCACGGTGACCGTGGACGCCGTCGAGGCCGACGAGGCCGCACTCGATGAGGAGCTGGAGCGGCTGCGCGCGCGCTTCGGCACGCTCGTCCCGGTCGACCGCCCCGCGGCGAAGGGCGACTTCGTCGAGCTGGACCTCGTCGCCACGATCGACGGCGCCGAGATCGACCGCGCCGAGGGCGTGTCCTACGAGGTCGGCTCCGGCGAGCTGCTCGAGGGCATCGACGACGCGATCGAGTCGCTCACCGCAGGTGAGGACACCACGTTCCGCTCTTCGCTCGTCGGCGGCGACCACGCCGGCTCCGAGGCCGAGGTCTCCGTGACGGTCAAGGCCGTCAAGGAGCGCGAGCTCCCCGAGGCGGACGACGACTTCGCGCAGATCGCCAGCGAGTTCGACACGATCGCGGAGCTGCGTGACAGCCTCGCCGAGCGCGTCGCACAGCAGGGCGTCTTCACGCAGGGCTCGGCCGCTCGCGACAAGCTCGTGGAGACGCTGCTCGAGCAGATCGAGATCCCGGTTCCGCCGAAGCTCATCGAGGACGAGGTGCACAACCACCTCGAGGGTGAGGGTCGTCTCGAGGACGACGAGCACCGCGCCGAGGTGACCGAGGCCAGCGAGAAGCAGTTCCGCACGCAGGTGCTGCTCGACACGATCGCCGAGCAGGCCGACGTGCAGGTCTCGCAGGAGGAGCTCTCGCAGTACCTCATCCAGTCCGCCTCCCAGTACGGCATGGCGCCGCAGGAGTTCGTCGAGGCGCTGCAGTCCTCGAACCAGCTTCCCGCGCTCGTCGGCGAGGTCGCCCGCAACAAGGCGCTCGCGATCGCTCTCGGCAAGGTCAATGTCGTCGACACCAACGGCAAGACCGTCGACCTGTCCGACTTCATCGTGACCGACGACGAGGCTGACGCCGAGGCTGAGGCTCCCGCGGAGGAGAAGCCGGCCAAGAAGGCTCCCGCGAAGAAGCCCGCAGCCAAGAAGGCCGACGACGCTGACGCCGCTGAGAAGCCGGCAGCGAAGAAGCCCGCTGCGAAGAAGGCGCCCGCGAAGAAGGCCGACGACGCTGAGGCAGCGGAGAAGCCTGCCGCCAAGAAGCCGGCCGCCAAGAAGGCTCCGGCGAAGAAGGCTGCCGACAAGGCCGAGTGATCGAACACGATCTCAGGGGAGGGGCGGATGCTGCGGCATCCGCCCCTCTCTCGTGAAGGGACAGCAGGTGATGGGCGGCGACATGGCGAAGACCTGGGATGAGCGCATCGACGAGGTGTGGACGGACGCGTCGGGCGAGGAGGTCGGCGACGACACGATCGCGCGGATCGACGCGCTCGCAGCCGAGCGCGGCAGCGACGACGCGCGAGCCGAGTTCGAACGCGCAGGAGCCAGGGACTCCGCCGGGCGGCCCGCCGAGGCTGTAGAGCTCTACCGCCGCGCGCTCGCGCTTGGTCTCGACGACGAGCACCGGCCGCAGTGCGTCATCCAGCTGGCGAGCTCGCTGCGCAACCTCGGAGAGTACGACGACGCCCTCGCGGTGATCCGCGCCGAGGAGGAGCTTTCCGCAGACGGTCCGTACCGAGACGCCGTGGCCGTCGTCCACGCGCTGATCCTGGCGAGTTCCGGACGCCCTGCGCACGGTCTGTCGGTCGCGCTCCTGGCACTGGTCCCGCACCTCCCGCGCTATCACCGCTCGATGACGGCGTACGCCCACGAGATCGCAGAACTCGACGCCTGATATGCCGACGGCGAACACGACCTGAGCGTCGCGTCGTCGCCGGTAGATTCGAATCACTGAAACACGGAATCAGGAGCTGACATGGCTGCAGAACCCCTCCTCGCGACGAGCGTCTTCGACAGGCTGCTCAAGGATCGCATCATCTGGCTCGGCTCAGAGGTGCGTGATGAGAACGCCAATGAGATCTGCGCGAAGATCCTTCTTCTTGCCGCAGAGGACTCTGAGAAGGACATCTACCTGTACATCAACTCGCCCGGTGGCTCGATCACCGCAGGCATGGCGATCTACGACACGATGCAGTTCGTCCCGAACGACATCGTGACCGTCGGCATCGGCATGGCCGCTTCGATGGGCCAGCTCCTGCTGACCGCCGGCACCAAGGGCAAGCGCTACATCACGCCGAACGCGCGGGTGCTGCTGCACCAGCCGCACGGCGGCTTCGGCGGAACCTCCAGCGACATCCAGACGCAGGCCCAGCTCATCCTCTCGATGAAGAAGCGCCTCGCCGAGATCACCGCCGCGCAGACCGGCAAGTCGGTCGAGCAGATCAACGCCGACGGCGACCGCGACCGCTGGTTCACCGCCGACGAGGCGCTGGAGTACGGCTTCGTCGATCACATCCGCGAATCGGCCACCGACGTCATCGGCGGCGGCGGAACCGACCAGGACAGCAAGTAGACGGAAAGCGAAAGGACTCTCATGTACACACCCACCTTCCGCGCCGCCGGCAACCTGCCCTCCAGCCGCTACGTTCTCCCGCAGTTCGAGGAGCGCACGGCATACGGCTTCAAGCGCCAGGACCCGTACAACAAGCTCTTCGAGGATCGCGTGATCTTCCTCGGCGTGCAGGTCGACGACGCGTCGGCCGACGACGTGATGGCGCAGCTCCTCGTCCTGGAGAGCCAGGACTCCGAGCGTGACATCACGATGTACATCAACTCGCCCGGTGGCTCGTTCACCGCGATGACGGCGATCTACGACACGATGCAGTACGTCGCGCCGCAGATCCAGACAGTCGTGCTCGGCCAGGCGGCATCCGCCGCTGCGGTGCTGCTCGCGGCCGGTGCGCCGGGCAAGCGACTGGCGCTGCCGAACGCGCGTGTGCTGATCCACCAGCCCGCCATGGGCGAGGCGGGCCACGGCCAGGCCTCCGACATCGAGATCCAGGCCGCGGAGATCCTCCGCATGCGGACGTGGCTCGAGCAGACGCTCGCGTCGCACACCAAGAAGTCCGCCGAAGAGGTGAACCGCGACATCGATCGCGACAACATCCTCTCTGCGGAGGCGGCCCTCGAGTACGGGATCGTCGACCAGGTGCTCACCACGCGCAAGCGCGTCTGAGCTGCGGTCACCGAAGGGCGCCGGTCTTCTCGACCGGCGCCCTTCGTCGTACCCCGGCGGATGTGCAGCGGGTCGACGCTAGACTGCTCATATGAGCAGGGCGATGCGCGAACGCGCCCGACGGCCTACTCTGGAGATGAAGGAGGATGCCGTGGAAGAAGAGCTGGTCATGGTCCGGGTCGCAGAGCTGTACTACGACGAGGACAAGACGCAGGACGAGATCGGCGCCCTCCTGAAGATCTCCCGCTGGAAGGTCGGCCGACTCCTCACGCAGGCACGCGAGCGCGGCATCGTGCGGATCGAGATCGTCCACCCGCGGGCGCGACGGCTCGGTCTCGAGCGACAGCTCACCGATCTGCACGGACTCTCCGCCGCGATCGTCGTCCCGGCACCCGAAGGCGATGAAGGCACGCTCGAACGGGTCGCGCAGGCCGCCGCCGACTTCCTGACGGCCATGCGCCCCGTGCCGCGCACGCTCGGCGTGAGCTGGGGGCGGACGCTGCGCGCCGTCGCCGAGGCGCTGCCTGACGGCTGGGCCACCGGGGTCGGTGTCGTGCAGCTGAACGGGGGCGTGAGCCTCAACCGGCGCTCCGGCGGAGCGGCAGGGCTCGCAGTCACGATCGCGCAGCGCGCCTCCGGGCAGGTCTCCCTGCTCCCGAGCCCGGCGATCCTGGAGCGCGTCGAGACCAAGCAGGCGATCGAGGCCGACCGCACTGTGGCGGCCGTGCTCGAGGAGGCGGCGCACGCGCAGGCCTTCCTGTTCACCGCCGGCCCCTGCGACGCCACGTCGGCCCATGTCGAGAACGGATACCTGACGGCATCCGACGTCGAGGAGCTGGCCCGCCGCGGCGCCGTCGGCGATGTCCTCGGACGCTACATCGATGCGGACGGCAACATCGTCGATCCGCAGCTCGACGCCCGCACCGTGGGCGTCGACCTCGGCCGGCTGCGCGCAGCTGACCGCGCCATCTTCGTCACCGCGGGTGCCGCCAAGCACGACATCGCGCGTACAGTCGTGACCAGCGGCCTGTGCACCGTCCTGGTGACCGACGAGATCACAGCACGAGCATTGTTGGAGGAACAGTGACCACCAAGGAAATCAGCCGAAGGGCGACGGTGGACGTCCTGGGCGGCGAGCCCGACGACGCCACCCTCCGCCGCTTCCTGCACGGACTCCCGGGGGTCGACGCGGTCGGTCTCGAGCAGCGCGCCGCCGGTCTCGGCACCCGCTCGATCAAGACCACCTCGAAGGCGTGGGCACTGGACACGATCATCAAGCTGATCGACCTCACCACGCTCGAAGGCGCGGACACGCCCGGCAAGGTCCGGTCGCTGGTCGCGAAGGCGAAGAACCCGGATGCCGGGGATCCCTCCTGCCCGCGGGTCGCGGCCGTGTGCGTGTACGGCGACATGGTCGGCGACGCCGTCGACGCGCTCGGATCGCTGCACGGCGACCCTGACGACGGCCTGATCTCGGTCGCCGCCGTCGCCACGGCGTTCCCGAGCGGGCGCTCGTCGCTGGCCATCAAGCTCGCCGACACGGCGGACGCCGTCGCAGCCGGCGCCGACGAGATCGACATGGTGATCGACCGCGGCGCCTTCCTGTCCGGCCGCTACGGACTGGTCTTCGACCAGATCGCGGCGGTGAAGGAAGCGTGCCGTCGGCCTGACGGGAGCTACGCCTCGCTCAAGGTCATCCTCGAGACGGGCGAGCTGAACACGTACGACAACATCAAGCGAGCATCCTGGCTCGGCATCCTCGCAGGCGGCGACTTCATCAAGACGTCGACCGGCAAGGTGCAGCCCGCCGCGACCCTGCCGACCACACTGCTCATGCTCGAGACCGTGCGCGATTGGCACCGCGGAACCGGCGAAAAGATCGGCGTGAAGCCCGCCGGCGGCATCCGCGCGTCGAAGGATGCGGTGAAGTACCTCGTCACGGTGGCCGAGACCGTGGGCGAGGAGTGGCTCCAGCCGCACCTGTTCCGTTTCGGCGCATCGAGCCTGCTCAACGACGTGCTGCTGCAGCGCCAGAAGCTCACCACCGGCCACTACTCCGGCCCCGACTACGTCACGATCGACTGATGCTTCGACAGGCTCAGCAACCCAAGGAATCGATATGACATTTCTGGAATATGCCCCCGCGCCCGAGTCCAAGGCGATCCTGAACCTCAGGGACAGCTACGGACTGTTCATCGACGGGGAGTTCGTCGAAGGCTCGGGCAAGAGCTTCACCACGATCTCACCCGCCGACGAGACGCGCATCGCGGAGATCTCCGCGGCGAGCGACGAGGACGTCGACCGCGCCGTCGCCGCCGCGCGCCGCGCCTACGAGAAGACCTGGTCGAGGATGAGCGGACGCGACCGCGGGAAGTACCTGTTCCGCATCGCCCGGCTCGTGCAGGAGCGGGCCCGCGAGCTCGCCGTCGCGGAGAGCCTCGACAACGGCAAGCCGATCAAGGAGAGCCGCGACGTCGACGTGCCGCTCGTGGCCTCCTGGTTCTTCTACTACGCAGGCTGGGCCGACAAGCTCGACCATGCAGGTCTCGGCGCGAACCCTCGCGCCCTCGGCGTCGCCGGTCAGGTCATCCCGTGGAACTTCCCGCTGCTCATGCTCGCGTGGAAGCTCGCCCCGGCTCTCGCCGCCGGCAATACCGTCGTGCTCAAGCCCGCCGAGACGACGCCGCTCACGGCCCTGATCTTCGCGGAGATCCTGCAGCAGGCCGACCTCCCGGCCGGCGTCGTGAACATCGTCACCGGCGCCGGGGCGACAGGTGCCGCGCTCGTGCGCCACCCCGATGTCGACAAGGTCGCCTTCACCGGCTCCACAGGTGTCGGCCGCGACATCGCGCGTGCCGTCGCCGGGACGAACAAGAAGCTCACGCTCGAGCTCGGCGGCAAGGCCGCGAACATCGTCTTCGACGACGCGCCCATCGACCAGGCGGTCGAGGGCATCGTGAACGGCATCTTCTTCAACCAGGGGCACGTGTGCTGCGCGGGCAGCCGCCTGCTCGTGCAGGAGTCGATCCACGACGAGGTCATCGATCGTCTGAAGAGCCGCCTGTCGACGCTGCGCCTCGGCGATCCGCTGGACAAGAACACTGACATCGGCGCCATCAACTCCGCGGCGCAGCTCGCCCGCATCCGCGAACTCAGCGACATCGGCGAGTCCGAGGGCGCAGAGCGCTGGACGGCCGACTGCGTCATCCCCGAGAAGGGATTCTGGTTCGCGCCGACGATCTTCACCGGCGTCGAGGCCTCGCACCGGATCGCGCGGGACGAGGTCTTCGGGCCGGTGCTGTCCGTGCTCACGTTCCGCACGCCGGCCGAGGCCATCGCCAAGGCGAACAACACGCCGTACGGTCTCTCGGCAGGCATCTGGTCGGACAAGGGCTCGCGCATCCTCGCCGTCGCCGACCGGCTCCGTGCCGGGGTGATCTGGGCGAACACGTTCAACCGATTCGACCCGTCGAGCCCGTTCGGCGGCTACAAGGAGTCCGGTTTCGGCCGAGAGGGCGGACGCCAGGGCCTCACCGCCTACATGAAGGGAGCGGCAGCATGAGTCGGCGACTGACTGTGCCGAAGACCTACAAGCTCGCGATCGGCGGAGCTTTCCCGCGGAGCGAGTCGGGCCGCACCTACGAGGTGCTCTCCGCGAAGGGCGCGTTCCTCGCGAACGCCGCGAAAGGCTCCCGCAAGGATGCGCGGGATGCCGTCGTCGCCGCGCGCACCGCAGTGAAGGGCTGGTCGGGGGCGACCGCCTACAACCGCGGTCAGGTGCTGTACCGCGTGGCCGAGGTGCTCGAGGGCCGCCGCGCCCAGTTCGTCGACGAGATCGTCGCGCAGGAGGGCGTCTCCGCAGCAGCGGCGGGCGCGCAGGTCGACGAGGCCATCGACCTGTGGGTCTGGTACGCGGGCTGGTGCGACAAGTACGCGCAGGTCGCGGGCAACGCGAACCCGGTGGCCGGCCCCTACTTCAACATCTCCGTTCCGGAGCCCACCGGTGTCGTCGCGATCGTCGCTCCGCAGGACTCCGCCCTTCTCGGACTCGTCTCGGTCGTCGCGCCCGCCCTCGTCGCCGGCAACTCCGTCGTCGTGATCGCCAGCGAACGGCATCCGCTCTCCGCGATCAGCCTCGCCGAGGTGCTCGCGACGAGCGACGTGCCGGGGGGAGTGGTCAACGTCCTCACCGGCTCGCCGGCTGAGATCGCGCCGTGGCTCGCCTCGCACCAGGACGTGAACGCCCTCGATCTCGCGGGCGCCGGCGACCTGGACTGGGTCGACATGCAGATCGCCGCGGCGGAGACGCTCAAGCGTGTGCTCGCTCCCGGTGAGGTCATCGCATCGCCCGAGCGGATCGGCGCCTTCACCGAGGTGAAGACCGTCTGGCACACCAAGAGCATGGTCTGACCTCGTCCTGGAGTAGCCGGCGCTCCACCTGATCCGCGGCAAGGCCCCGCCCTCCCCGACCGGGCAGCCGGGGCCTTCAGCGGTCTCAGGGTCAGGCGAACATCTGGCGCAGCACGTCGAGGTTCCCGGCGGCGAGCGCCTGCGCGATCAGGTCGGCGTGGGCCGGGTTCGGGAACATGCCGGACAGGCCGTCGGCGAAGACGGCCCGCATGGCATCGACGTCACCGGCGTGTGCCGCGGTGCTCATCGCCTCGATCGCGTGCTGGTAGGGGATCTGCGGGAAGCCGGCGGCCGCGTCGTCCGGCCCGAAGTAGGGCACCCACGGGATCGAGCTGTCCGGGTGGAGGAGGAGCACCTCGCCCGGCTGGATCGTCCGTGTGTGGTTGAGGGTCGCGAACGCCCCCGCGTTCGCGACGCAGAATCGCTCACCGATCGCGAGCAGGGCATCGCCCGGGGCGACGGTGTAGGTCACGACCCGGCCCGCCTCGTCGAGGCCCGCGACACCGGCGGCGAGGTCGCGTGCGCCCCTGTCCACCAGATCGCCGCTCAGGCTCGCACTCATCGAGCCGATGTGGAGCCACCTCGGCTCCTCGCAACCCGCAGGGCTGCCCTTCGGGATGGCCGTGCCGTTGCCGACGTACACGTAGTCGGCGCCGAGCTCATCGAGCATCGCCTGGCCGGTCGGGTCCCCATGTGCGACGCCGGGCTCGGCGGTCTGCTCATCGGCCGGCTCCTCGGTCGCCACGTCGGTTGCCTCCACGGTCGGCTGGAAGATCGCCCACGACGACAACTCGGCGTAGCCGGCCGACATCGTCGGCGCGGCGAGTGCGACGAGGCCGCCGACGACGAGCACCACGACTCCCGTCGTGATCTTGGCGGCGAGGTTCATGTCAACGAAGGTACTGGGAGACTCGGTGCGCGTGAAGGTCCCGCGCGGAATCGGGATCGGTTCGCGTCGTGACTCCCGGATCCGACTTCGCGCCAATGCGTCCGTGTGTCGGATGCACCGGTTAGGCTCGGATGACGATCTCGGCATCCTGAGGAGGACGCGCATGGCCCGTATCGGTGAAAGCGCTGACCTGTTCAAGTGCTCTTTCTGCGGAAAGAGCCAGAAGCAGGTGCAGCAGCTCATCGCTGGCCCCGGAGTGTACATCTGCGACGAGTGCGTCGAGCTGTGCAACGAGATCATCGAGGAGCGGATGGCGGAGTCCTCCGCGGAGGGAACCGCCGACTTCGATCTGCCGAAGCCGCGCGAGATCTTCTCGTTCCTCGAGGAGTACGTGGTGGGGCAGGAGCCCGCGAAGAAGGCTCTCGCCGTCGCCGTGTACAACCACTACAAGCGGATCCGCGCGCACGGCACCCTGCAGCCCGCCGAGCAGAAGGCCGAAGGCATCGAGATCGCCAAGAGCAACATCCTGCTCATCGGGCCGACCGGCTGCGGCAAGACCTATCTCGCGCAGACCCTCGCGAAGCGGCTGAACGTGCCGTTCGCCGTCGCCGACGCCACCGCGCTCACCGAGGCCGGCTATGTCGGCGAGGACGTCGAGAACATCCTCCTGAAGCTGATCCAGGCCGCCGACTACGACGTCAAGCGCGCCGAGCAGGGCATCATCTACATCGACGAGGTCGACAAGATCGCGCGCAAGGCGGAGAACCCGTCGATCACGCGCGATGTCTCCGGCGAGGGCGTGCAGCAGGCGCTGCTGAAGATTCTCGAGGGGACGGTGGCCTCGGTTCCGCCGCAGGGCGGACGCAAGCACCCGCATCAGGAGTTCCTGCAGATCGACACGACGAACGTGCTGTTCATCGTCGCCGGCGCGTTCGCCGGGCTCGAGGACATCGTCTCCTCTCGCGTCGGCAAGCACGGCATCGGCTTCGGCGCCCCGCTGCACGACAAGGGCAAGGACCTCGACCTGTTCAGCGAGGTGCTCCCGGAGGACCTGCACAAATTCGGACTCATCCCCGAGTTCATCGGCCGGCTGCCCGTGATCGCCTCGGTGTCACCGCTCGATCAGGACGCCCTGATCGACATCCTCACCGGTCCGCGCAACGCACTCGTCAAGCAGTACCAGCGCATGTTCGAGCTCGACGGCGTCCAGCTCGAGTTCGAGGAGGATGCACTCCGATCGATCGCCGACCTCGCGGTCGAGCGCAAGACCGGCGCCCGCGGTCTTCGCGCCATCCTCGAGGACGTGCTCGGGCCGATCATGTTCGAGATCCCGTCGACCGACGACGTCGCCAAGGTGATCATCACCCGTGCCGCCGTCGACGATGGCGCCGCCCCCACCATCGTCATGGAGCGCAAGCGCAAGAGCGCGTGACGACGAGTCCCGCGCCCTGGCAGGTCGTCGGCAGCGAGACCGTCGTCGAAGACCGCTGGATCAGCGTGCGCTCGGACGACTGCCGGGACGCCGACGGACGTTCGATCTCGCCCTACTACGTCCTCCAGTACGGTGACTGGATCTCCGTACTCGCACTCGACCACGACGAGAACGCGATCGTCGTGGAGGAGTACCGCCACGGAGCCGGGATCGTCGCACTCGGCACTATCGGCGGAGGAGTCGAGGCCGGCGAGACGCCGTCGGATGCCGCTGCGAGGGAGCTCCTCGAGGAGACAGGCCACGTGGCTGACGAACTCGTCGGCCTCGGTGCTACCTGGGCGAACTTCGGCAGCCACACCAACCGAGTGCACCACTTCCTCGCCGTCGGATGCTCTCACGTCGCCGAGCAGTCACTCGATCACGGGGAGACGATCGCCACGCACGTGCTCTCCCTCGACGGTCTCGGCGAGCACCTCGCGCAGAGCTATCACCAGCTCACCTGGTACAAGGCGATGGAATGGCTCGACCGCTGACCGGAGCGGCGCGCCGGATCGCGACGGCGTTCGCCGTCGTGGCCGCCCTGGTCGTGGCAGGCGCGATCGTCCTCGTCGTCCTCGTCGTCATCGCCACGCAGGACAGGGACGGCGACGACCTCGCCGAAGATCGGGTGGAACAGGTCGCGCAGAGTCTGGCCGACGATCTCAGCCGAATCCGGGAACCCATCGACGCCGAGACGGTGGCCGCCGAGCGGTTCAGGTCGGTCGAGGCGACGGTCGAGCCGCTGTCGTGGAGCGGAGACGGCGATGGAGGTCAGGCGATGATCATCGACGCGCGCATCAGTGCCGCGGTCGCCGCGAACTCGATCGGGGGATATTTCGGGCCGTTCAACTCCGAGGGCTCGGCGGTGATGTGCTACCGGTTCTCGGTCGTCGCCCTGCAGGCGTCCGAGTACGAGGAGATCTCCTGCGAGGGCTTTGCGGAGCCGGCAGCGCCGCCGACATCGAGCCGGCCGAGTGTTCCCGCCGATGCGGCGCAGCGAGTGGAGCGGATACTCTCGACAACGCCGGGAACCGAGCTCGCCGACGCTCTTCGCACCGAGTTCCCCGGAGCGGATTTCACCGTCGACGCGGTCGAAACGCCCGCACAGGAACTGGTCGCGGCGGTGGGAGTGAGCCCGGGGAGCGATTGCGTGCTCCGAGTACTGCTGCCCTCGGGCGAGATCATCGCCCCGTCGTGCGATCGGATCTGGCTCGAACCGGGGGGAGCTCGGCTGCTCCACCGTGCTGTACACATCACCTCCGCGCTGAGCGTATGAAGGGGATGTCGGAGGCCGGGACTAGCGTGACGCCATGCGAAGCTTTCAGCTGTCGATTCCGGACGACGTCGTCGCCGATCTGCGTGCGCGACTCGCTCGCACCCGCCTGCTGCCGGACTCTCCACGGCGGCCCCCGAGCGGCCTCTCGTCGGAGCATCTCCGCGCGCTCGTCGACAGCTGGGCGGAATTAGACTGGAGCGCCCGTGAGCGAGAGCTCAACGAGCATCCGCAGTTCATCGCCGATGTCGGCGGAACGGACATCCACTTCGTCCACCTGCGCTCGGCTCGTCCCGATGCGCCGGCATTGCTGGTCATGCACGGTTGGCCGCACACGTTCGCGCTCCAGCTCGAGTTCGCCCGGCTGCTGCCGGACTTCCACGTCATCCTCCCCAGCATGCCGGGGTTCGCGTTCTCCGCTCCGTACGACGGGACCATGACCGAGGCAGTCATGGCGAACCTGATGCACACGCTCATGACCGAGGTGCTGGGGTATTCGCGCTACCTCACCTACGGCGAGGACATCTCCGCCAATGTGAGCGACCTCATCGCCGCCAGTCATCCGGAGGCGGTACAGGGCATTCTCGCGACGCATGCGCACTTCGGCACCGACTTCGAGCGCGACGCGCTGGAAGACCCCGAGGCGCGCGCCTTCTTCGCGCGTCTCTCGGCTCGTGGCGGACCCGACGGCGCCTACGCGCATATCCAGGCGACCCGCCCCGACACACTCGCGGCCGGAGTGAACGATTCGCCCGCAGGGCTCCTCGCGTGGCTCGTCGAGAAACTGATCGAGTGGAGTGACACGCCCGCGGGCGACCCCGAGTTCGTCGAGCGGAGGATCTCCCGCGACCGGATCCTCACCGAGGCAACGATCTACTGGGCCACGCAGAGCATCGCGACCTCGTTCCGACCCTACTTCGACGGCGGCGAGGACGTGCCCATCCCGCCTGTCGAGGTGCCGGCCGCGGTCGCGATCCAGCGGCATGAGCACGACTATCCGGAGAGCCTGGCCCGCGCGTACTACCGTGACCTTCGCTCTTTCGAGCGGATGCCGGAGGGTGGCCACTTCACGGTCGCAGAGGTCCCGGCAGCCATGGCGGACCGTATGCGCAGTTTCGCGCGTGAACTCCGGTTGCTTCCTGCCTGAGGGACCATGCCGATCGGGCCACGGAAGAAGACGGTGCGCCGGACGACCTTTCGCGCTTCAATGGACCCATGAGCACGACAATGCCGTCGGACGGCGACGACGCCACCACCGCTGAGAGCCTCGCCGAGCGCCTCATCGAGTCGCTCGTTCCGGGGCTCGAGCTCCTCAGCATCGAATTCGGACGCCGATTGGGGTTGTATGAGGCGGTCGCGGAGGTGGCGGACGTCACGCCGGCTGAACTTGCGACACGGGCGGACATCGACGTCCGCATGGCCAGGGAGTGGCTCGAGCAGCAGGCGGCAGCCGGCTTCATCGCGGTCCGAGACGCATCGACGGCGCCGGACGAGCGCCGCTTCCTGCTCCCTGCTGCTCATCATCCCGTGTTTCTCGACCCCGACCACCCTGCGTATGCGATCGGGACGGGAACGATGTTCGCCGGCACCGCCTCCGCGTTCGACGACGTGGTCGAGGCGGCGCGCACGGGCGCAGGCGTGCGTTACGGGGCCTTCGGCACAGGCGTACGCAGGGGGCTGGAGCAGCTCAACAGGCCAGGCTACGTCAACGATCTCTCCGGGTGGATCGCGGCGCTTCCAGACGTTCGCGCCACGCTCGAAGACGGCGGAAGGGTCCTCGATCTCGGCGTCGGCACCGGCTGGTCGAGCGTTGCGCTCGCGAGGGCGTTCCCGCGCGCACAGTTGGTCGCGGTCGATCTTGATCCGGAGTCGGTGGCGGAGGCCGGGGCACTCGTCGATCAGCAGGGTCTCACAGATCAGATCCTGGTCCGGCGCGCGAACGCGACGGAGCCGGACGACTTCGCCGAGTTCGCTGCCGACGGCTTCGATCTCATCATGTTCTTCGAGGCACTGCACGACATGAACGACCCGGCTGCCGCGCTGCGGGTGGCGCGCGGTCTGCTGCGCCCCGGCGGTGCGGTGCTCGTCGGGGACGAGAAGGTCGCCGACGCGTTCACGCCGGACGGCGACTTCCTCGATCGGCTGAACTACGCGTTCAGCGTGCTGCACTGCCTGCCCGCGACGATGGCCGAGGGCGTGCGCACCGCCAACGGCACTGTCCTTCGCGCGGCCACGGTGCACGAGTGGGCGGCCGAGGCCGGGTTCACGGGTTCAGAGGTCCTGCCGATCGAGCATCCGCTCTGGCGGTTCTACCGCCTCGATCCCTGACGCGGCGAGCGCGTCTTCGGTCACGCCTCCAGCCCACGCCGCTTCAGCAGCGGCCCGATCTCCGCGTCACGGCCACGGAAGTCGCGGTACGCCTCCAGAGGATCCTTCGAGCCGCCGACGCCGAGCAGGCGCTGACGGAACCGATCGCCGTTCTCGCGGGTGAGCCCGCCGCTCTCCCTGAACCACTCCACCGTGTCGGCGTCGAGCACCTCGCTCCAGATGTAGGAGTAGTAGCCGGCGCTGTACCCGCCGGAGAAGACGTGCGCGAAGTACGTCGACGAGTAGCGCGTCGGCACGACGGGATCGTTCAGGCCGATGTCCGCCAGAGACGCCGCCTCGAACGCGGCGACGTCGCCGATCTCGGCATCCGCGTCGACGAGGTGCCAGGCCTGATCCAGCCACGCCGCCGCGAGGTACTCGCTGGTCGCATGACCCTGGTTGAACGTCTCGGTGGCGCGGAGTCTCTCGACGACGGCCGGATCCAGGGGTTCGCCGGTCTCGTGGTGCCTGGCGTAGTCGTCGAGCACCTCCGGCCAGAGGATCCACATCTCGTTCACCTGGCTGGGGAACTCCACGAAGTCGCGGAACACGTTGGTGCCCGCGAAATGCGGGTACGTCACGCGTGCGAACAGGCCGTGCAGCGCATGGCCGAACTCGTGGAAGAGCGTGGTCACCTCATCCAGCGTGAGGAGGGTCGGCTCGCCCTCGCCGGGCTTCGGCACGTTCAGGTTGTTGACGACGACCGGCAGCGTGCCGCGCAGGTGCGACTGGCTCACGATCGGGTTCATCCACGCGCCGCCGCGCTTGGTGTCGCGCGTGTACAGGTCAAGGATGTACAGGCCGACGGCGGTGCCATCGGCATCGTGGACCTCGAAGACCCGCGCGCCGGGGTGATAGGCGATGAGGTCGGGACGCTCGGCGAAGGTCACGCCGTAGAGCTTCGTCGCGGCCGCGAACACGCCGTCCTGCAGCACCCGCTCGGCTTCGAACCACGGCCGCAGAGCACCGGTGTCGATGTCGTAGCGGGCCGTGCGGACTCTCTCGGTGTAGAACGCCCAGTCGTGGGCCTCGACGGGGAACGGCTCGTCCTCGGTCTCATCCACGATCGCCTGCAGCGCCGCGCGCTCAGCGACCGCGTTGCGCGCCGCCGGAGGGGCGAGCTGCCGGAGCATCCGCTCGACCGCCTCCGGGCTGCCCGCCGTCTGGTCAGCGGTGACATAGGCCGCGTGGGATGCGTAGCCGAGGAGCTCTGACCTCTCCGCGCGCAGGCGCACGATCTCGGCGAGCACCGGGCGGTTGTCGCTGGCGTTGTCGCGAGAGGCCCTGGTGCGGGAGGCCGCCATGATCCGCCGCCGCGATTCCCGGTCGCGGAGCTGGGCGAGATAGGGGTGACCGGTGAACAGCGGCAGCGAGATGAGATAGCGGCCCTCGAGCCCGCGCTCCTGCGCGGAGCGCTCAGCCGCCGAGAGCTCGCCGGTGCTGAGCCCGTCGAGCTCCGCCGGATCGTCGAAGACCACGGCGAGGTCGTTGGTGTCATCGAGCAGGTTGCGCTCGAACGTGTTGCTCAGCGTCGACAGCCGCTGGTTCAGCTGCGTCAGGCGCGCCTTCTCGTCGTCGCCCAGGGCGGCCCCGGCGTGCGTCATCTCCCGGTGACGGCGCTCGACGAGGTAGCGCTGCTCCGGATCGAGCTCCAGCCCGCCCAGCTGAGCATGCACCTGCTGCACGCGCCAGTACAGCGCGCCGTCGAGCGTGACCGCATCCTGGTGCGCGGCCATCAGCGGTGCGAGCTGCTCGTCGACCGCCTGTATCTCCGGCGTCGCATCGGCTGAGCTCACCGTGTAGAAGGCGTGCGCGACGCGATCGAGCAGCTCACCCGAGCGCTCGAGCGCCTCGATCGTGTTCTCGAACGTCGGCATCGAACGCACCATCGTGATCCTGCCGATCTCGCGCAGGTGCTCCTCGAAGGCTGCGCGGAACGCCGGAAGATAATGCTGCGGCCTGATCGCGCTGTAGTCCGGGAGCCCGTAGGGAAGGGTGGAGGGCTGGAGCAGCGGATTCGAGGCGTCGGTCATTCTCTGAGCCTAGCCATCACGCGCTCGAGCGCCTCGACGACGATGCGGACGGAGCGCCTGCGGAGGTTCTCGGGCCGCGCCAGCACGTCGATCATGCGGTGCGTGCTGACCCCGTGCAGCGGGAGGCGGACGATGTCGCGATCGTCCACGCTGCGAGACGTGTAGCGGGGCAGCATCCCGAGCACCTCTCCGGCGGCGACGACGGCCGATACGGCGCCATAGTCGTTGATGCGGTGGCGGATGTCGACCGCTCGTCCTGCGACCGCCGAGACCGCCCGCAGGACGTCGTCGGGGGAGTATCCGATGCGGCTCGTCACCCACGGGTGGCCGGCGACCTCCTCAGGCGACACGGTCCGCCGGGAGGCGAGCGGGTGGGATGCCGCGACGGCTACGTCGAGCGGCTCTCGGACGAGCGTCAGACTGCGAATGCCCTCAGCCGGCCACGGCGCCGAATGCTCCATGCGGTGGGCGAGCACCAGGTCGTAGCGCGCAGTGAGGGCGGGGAACTCGCTCTGTGCGACGTCCTCGTCGGTCAGGCGGACGGTGGGGGGATCGTCCACCTCGGCGAGCTCGCGGATGAGGGAGCCGAAGAGCACCTGCCCCACGCTGTGGAACCCGCTGATCGACACCACGCCGGTGCTGGCACCCTCGAACTCGTCGAGAGCGCTGCGGGCGGCCGCCATCGCGTCGATCGCCTCGGCGCCCGCAGAGGCGAGCACCTCGCCTGCCGGCGTCAGGGCGAGACGCCGGCCGTCCCTCCGGGTGAGCGGGGTGCGGAATCCGCGTTGCAGCGCGGCGAGATGCTGCGAGACGGCGGACGGGGTCACGTTCAGGGCGTCGGCGACCGCCGTCACGCTGCCGAGCGCGCCCAGTTCGCGCAGGATCTGGAGCTGGTGGAGTTCCATGCCAGAAGATTAGCGAATGCTTCATCGATCGTGCAGCAGACGGCGATTGCTCTACAAGGTCGGATGCGGTGTGATCGAAGCATGAAGGCACTGTTCAAAGCCGAACGCGCAGCGGGACTCGAACTCGCAGATCGGCCCGACCCCGTCGCCGGCGCCGACGAGGTGGTCATCCGCGTGCTCCGCACGGGAATCTGCGGCACGGACCTGCACATCCTCCGCTGGGACGACTGGGCCGCATCCGCCGTGGCCGCCCCGCTCATCCCCGGCCACGAGTTCTACGGCGAGGTCGTCGAGGTCGGCCCGCTCGTGCACGACATCGCGATCGGCGACCGCGTCTCCGGCGAGGGCCACATCGTGTGCGGCACATGCCGCAACTGCCGTGCCGGCCGCCGGCAGATGTGCATCCGCACGATCGGGCTCGGCCTGCAGCGCGACGGCGCCTTCGCCGAGTACCTGGCCCTTCCTGCGACCAACGTGTGGGTGCATCACGCCGAGGTGAGCCCAGAGCTCGGCGCGATCTTCGACCCGCTCGGCAACGCCGTGCACACCGCGCTCACCTACCCGCTCGTCGGCGAGGACGTCCTGGTCACCGGCTGCGGTCCGATCGGCCTGATGGCGATCGCCGTCGCGAGGCACGCGGGCGCGCGCTTCATCACCGCCACCGATGTCAGCGCTCCGCGGCTGGAGATGGCGCGCCAGATGGGCGCAGACGAGGTGGTCGACGTGTCGGTGCGCGACATCCGCGACGCGCAGAAGGCACTCGGGATGCGCGAAGGGTTCGACATCGGGTTCGAGATGAGCGGCGCGGCATCCGCTCTGCCCGCCATGATCGACAACATGAACCACGGCGGACGCATCGCGATGCTCGGCCTCCCGAGTGCCGGCTTCGGCGTCGACTGGGGCAAGCTCGTCACGCACATGCTCACCGTCAAGGGCATCTACGGTCGCGAGATGTTCGAGACCTGGAACGCGATGGGGGCGATGCTGCAGACCAGCGCGACGCTGCGTGAGTCGATCGGTCGCGTGATCGCCGAGGTCATCCCGGCGAGCGACTGGGAGAAGGGCTTCGCCGCGGCGGAGTCCGCCGGCACGGGGAAGATCATCCTCGACTGGACGAAGCTGTAGAGACGAAGCTGTAGAAGACGGAGATTGCGATGTACGGGACATTCCAGAAGCACGTGTCGACGGAGCTGGCGGGAATCGAGGAGGCGGGGCTCACGAAGCACGAGCGCGGCATCCGCGGACCGCAGAGCGCCGAGATCACCGCCGATGGCGCGGAGGTGCTGAACTTCTGCGCGAACAACTATCTCGGCCTCGCCGATGACCCGCGCATCCTCGCCGCGGCGAAGAGCGCGCTCGACGAGTGGGGGTACGGCCTCGCCAGCGTGCGCTTCATCTGCGGAACCCAGGAGCAGCACCTCGAGCTCGAGCGGCGGCTCTCCGGCTTCCTCGGCACGGATGACGCGATCCTCTACTCGTCGTGCTTCGACGCCAACGGGGGCGTGTTCGAGACGCTGTTCAGCGCGGAGGACGCGATCATCTCCGACGAACTGAACCACGCCTCGATCATCGACGGCATCCGTTTGTCGAAGGCACGCCGGCTCCGCTACCGGAACCGCGACATGGCGGACCTCGAAGAGCAGCTGAAGGCGGCATCCGACGCCCGCTTCCGCGTGGTCGTCACCGATGGGGTCTTCTCGATGGACGGCTACATCGCACCGCTGGCCGAGATCTGCGACCTCGCAGAGCGCTACGACGCGCTCGTGTTCGTGGACGACTCGCACGCGGTCGGCTTCGTCGGCGAGAACGGCCGCGGCACTCCCGAGCTGTGCGGCGTCGCCGACCGGGTGGACATCTACACCGGCACCTTCGGCAAGGCGCTCGGCGGGGCATCCGGAGGGTACGTCGCCTCGCACGCCGACATCGTGGCGCTGCTGCGTCAGCGCTCGCGCCCTTATCTGTTCTCGAACACCCTCGCCCCCGCGATCGTCGCGGGCACGCTCACGGCGCTCGACCTCGTCGAGGGGTCGGCCGATCTGCGTGCCCGGCTGCGCGCGAACGCGGCGCTGTTCCGCGAGCGCATGAGTGCGGAGGGCTTCGACCTGCTGCCCGGGGAGCATCCGATCGTCCCTGTCATGTTCGGCGACGCCGCCCTCACCGCCCGCATCGCCACGGAGATGCAGGCGCAGGGCATCTATGTGACGGCGTTCAGCTTCCCGGTGGTGCCGCGCGGCCTCGCGCGCATCCGAGTGCAGCTCAGCGCGGCGCACACCTCCGCGCAGATCGAGCGCTGCGTCGCCGCGTTCGTCGCCGCGCGGGCATCCGTGGGCTGATCGGAGTCGCAAAGATACGTTTGCAAAGAAGTACTTGCAAAGAAGTACTTGCAAAGAGGTCTTTGCAAGCGTATCTTTGCATCCATGACGAACGAGACGCAGATCCGCACCCTGGATGCCGGGGCACTGAAGGCACTGGCGCACCCGCTCCGGGTGCGGATCTTCGACATCCTGGCGGCCCAGGGGCCGCAGACCGCCAGTTCGCTGGCTGCGCTCGTGGGGGAGACCTCGGGCTCGACGAGCTACCACCTTCGCGCTCTCGCAGCGCATGACCTCATCCATGAGGTCGAGGGCCGGGGAACCGGCCGCGAGCGCTGGTGGGAGCGGCCCAAGGGGCGGATCGACGTTCCCGGCCCGCAGGACGCGATGTCGCCCGCGAACAGGGCCGCAGCGCAGATCGTGACCGCGGAGTTCTTCCGGCTGCGTCACGAGACCCTGATGGCGTACCTCAACCGACCCCAGTCCGAGGTGCCTGCGCCGTGGCGTGACGTCGGCCTCACCATGACGACGCACCTCGACATGACCCCGGCTCAGGTGATGTCGCTGCGCGAGGAGATGGAGACGCTCGTCGAGAGCGCGATCCGGCGCTACCGCGGACAGACCGGTCCTGACGTGCGGCGCGTCTCGATGCGCGCCGAGATCTTCGACCTTCCGATCCAGGTGACGCACTCCGACGTCGCACCGACCAGCACCGAGGAGCGATCATGACCACCGCAACGCTTCGCCTCGCCACGCCGACGCCCTTCGAGAAGTCGCTGCAGCACCTCGCGCGGGCACTCTCCCGTCACGTGGATCGTCGCATCGCCGCCAGGGCGGAGCGCCGGGAACTCGCGCTCGACATGCTCCGCGAGCAGCAGGCCCGGAAGCAGGACCCGCGCGCCGTCGACCTCGCTCTCGCTCAACTCGGACTGCCGCTGCGCTGAGCGGACCGTGACTGACGAGACCCCCTGCCGCGGCAGGGGGTCTCGTCGTTCACGGGGTGCGTGGAGCTCAGTCTTCGAACGGACGGGCGACGACATCGCCGGATGCCGTCTGCAGGACCTCCCAGCCGGCGTCGAGCTCGGCGATCGGCCGGCCCTCGAGCCACGTGAGCGTCCAGTGTCCCGACAGCCCGCGGGCCTCGACCTCGGTGATCGCCGGGCGCAGGGCGGCCGGCACGGATGCCGGAGGCTCGGATCCCGTCGCCCACCGTGTCCCGAGCTGCATCAGACGGACTCGACCGGGGCGAGCTCGATCGCCGTGACGGCGAACTCCTCGGCCTCGGTGAACTCGAGCTCGGAGATGCGGCCCACAGCGCGCAGGTCGTCCGCGGCGGCGCGCAGCGCCTCGAGCTTCGCGGCGGGAGCTGCGATCGCGGCGTGCGAGACCGGAGTCTTCTGAGAGGCCTTCGCCTCGGTCTTCGCACGGCGGATGCCGATCAGCGCCTCGCTCGCGGCGGAGAGCACGGCTGGGTCGCCGTCGACGCCGAGGGCTTCGGGCCAGGCGGCGGTGTGCACCGAGCCCTCCTCGAACCACGACCATGCCTCCTCGGTCGCGAAGGACAGCACCGGGGCCAGCAGGCGCAGGAGGGTCGACAGTGCCAGGCGCAGCGCGAGGGCGGCGGAGGCCTGCCCGACATCGGCCTGGTTGTAGGCGCGCTCCTTGACGAGTTCGAGGTAGTCGTCGCAGAAGGTCCAGAAGAACGCCTCGGTGACTTCAAGCGCCTTGGCCTGGTCGTAGTTCTCGAATGCCTTTGTGGCATCGGCGATCACGCCGTCGAGCGCCGTCAGCATCGACGCGTCGAGCGCATGCGTGATCTCCGCGCCTTCGGGCACGGGGAACGACAGCACGAACTTCGCGGCGTTCAGCACCTTGATCGCCAGGCGGCGGCCGATCTTCACCTGGGTCGGGTTCTGCGGGTCGAATGCCGCGTCCATGCCCAGTCGGCTCGACGCCGCCCAGTAGCGCACAGCATCCGATCCGTGGCTGGCGAGGATGTCGGCGGGCGTGACCACGTTGCCCTTGGACTTCGACATCTTCTTGCGGTCGGGGTCGACGATGAAACCGCTGATCGCGGCGTTCCGCCACGGCGTGCGGCCGTCTTCGAGCGTGGAGCGCAGCATGGTCGAGAACAGCCAGGTGCGGATGATGTCCTGCCCCTGCGGACGCAAGTCGAACGGCGCCGTGAGCTGCCACAGCTCCTCGTCCCGCTGCCAGCCGCCGGCCAGTTGCGGGGTGAGGGAGGACGTCGCCCAGGTGTCGAGGATGTCAGCCTCGGCCTCGAATCCGCCTGCCACGCCGCGCTGGTCCTCGGTGTAGCCGGCCGGCAGATCGGTCGTCGGGTCGATCGGGAGCGCTGCGTGATCGGGGATGAGCACGCGGTCGTAGTCGCGCTCGCCGTTCTCGTCGAGGGCGTACCAGAGGGGGATCGGGACGCCGAAGAATCGCTGGCGCGACACCAGCCAGTCGCCGGTCAGGCCGCCCACCCAGTTCTCGTAGCGGACCCGCATGAACTCCGGGTGCCAGGCGAGCTCCTTGCCGTGCGCGAGCAGCTGGTCACGCAGCTCGGCGTCGCGGGCGCCGTTGCGGATGTACCACTGACGCGTCGACACGATCTCCAGCGGGCGGTCGCCCTTCTCGAAGAACTTCACCGCGTGGTTGAACGGCTTGCCCACGGCGGTCATGTCGCCGGTCTCCTGCAGCTTCTCCGCGATCGCCTTGCGTGCCGAGAAGACGGTCTTGCCGGCGAGCTCGGCGGCGTACCAGTCGATCGCCTCGGCGTTCGCGACGATCGACGGAGCGGCGGGCAGGAAGCGCCCGTCCAGGCCGATCGTGGTCATGTTCGGCAGGTCGCGGCCATCCGTCGTGCGGAGTTCCCGCCACCAGATGATGTCGGTCACGTCGCCGAAGGTGCAGACCATGGCCGCTCCCGTGCCCTTGTCCGGCTGGGCGAGGTGGTGGCCGTGGACCTCGATCTCGGCGCCGAAGAAGGGCGTCCGCACCTTCGTGCCGATCAGGTGCTTGTGCGGCCCCTCGGGGTGCGTCACGATCGCGACGCACGCGGGGAGGAGTTCGGGGCGGGTGGTCTCGATCGTGATCGAGGCGGTGCCGTCCGCGAGCGGGCCGTCGGCGAACGGGAAGTCGATGGTGTGGAACGCGGCCTGCTGATCGCGGTCCTCGAGCTCCGCCTGCGCGATCGCCGAGCGGAAGTCGATGTCCCACAGCGTCGGCGCGAGGGCCTGGTAGGCCTCGCCCCGCTCGATGTTGCGCAGGAACGCGAGCTGGCTCTGCCGGATCGTGTCGTCGGAGATCGTGCGGTAGGTCTGCGTCCAGTCGACGCTCAGGCCGAGCTGACGGAACAGCGCCTCGAACTGCTTCTCGTCCTCGACGGTCAGCCGCTCGCACAGCTCGATGAAGTTGCGGCGGCTGATCGGCACCTGGTCGGCGGCGCGGCTGGACTTGTTGTCCCCGCCCTCGAACGGGGGAGTGAAGTCGGCGTCGTAGGGGAGCGAGGGGTCGCAGCGCACGCCGTAGTAGTTCTGCACGCGACGCTCGGTGGGCAGGCCGTTGTCGTCCCAGCCCATCGGGTAGAACACGGTCTTGCCGCGCATCCGCTCGTATCGGGCCTTGACGTCGGTGTGCGTGTACGAGAACACATGCCCGATGTGGAGGGAGCCGGATGCCGTCGGCGGGGGAGTGTCGATCGAATAGACGCCCTCGCGGCCGGCCTGCGCCGCGCGGATGCGGTCGAAAAGATAGGTGCCCTGCTCGCGCCAGGCAGTGTCCCACTTCGCTTCGAGACCTTCGAGGGCGGGCTTGTCGGGAATCCGGGTCTGATCGGACGCGGCCATGGAGGTCTCCTTGAGCGATGTATGCGGCACTGTGTGAGCGTGCCTGAGTGTGGGTTGTGCCCTCCAGTGTAGCGATCGACTCCGGATGCCGGGCCTGCTGCAGATCGACCCGGTCCAACAATTCGGCCGTAGACTGGAGCCATCCCGGCCCGATCTTCCTGAGGAACAGTCATGCCTGCACGCCGAGCGCGTCGTCTTCTTCCCGCAGCCTCTCTCGTCGCGGTCGCCGCGCTGGCGCTCAGCGCCTGCGCGACCCCGGCATCCGAGTCCGGTGGCGGGGAGGTCGTCTGGTCGATCGAGGGCGCCAACCTCTCGGCCGGTCACATGGACCCGCAGGTCAGCCAGCTCGACGTCTCCGGCATGGTGCAGCGCGCCGTGCTCGACTCGCTGGTGTTCCAGGAGGACGACGGCAGCTTCTCGCCGTGGCTCGCCACCGAATGGGAGATCTCCGACGACAGCACGGAGTACACCTTCACCCTGCGCGACGACGTGACGTTCACCGACGGCGAGAAGTTCGACGCTGCGGCGGTCAAGGCGAACTTCGATCGCGTCGTGGATCCTGCGACCGAGTCGGCGCAGGCCGCGAGCATGCTCGGCGCCGACTTCTACGAGGGCACCGAGGTCGTCGACGAGTTCACCGTCACGGTGACCTTCACCCAGCCGTACGCGCCGTTCCTGCAGGCCGCCAGCACACCGCAGCTCGGCTTCTACTCGCCGAAGGTGCTCGAGGAGTCCGGCGACGAGCTCAAGGCGGGCGGACCGGGTGTCACGGTCGGCACCGGACCGTTCGAGCTCACCGAGTACACGCCGGATCAGGAGATCGTGTACACCCGCAACGACGACTATGCCTGGGGCCCGAACGGCGCCGAGGCTCCGAAGTTCGAGACGCTGCGCGTCGAGATCCAGCCGGAGGCCTCGGTGCGCGCCGGCGTCGTCGAGAGCGGTGAGGCCGACCTCGCGAGCAACATGCCGCCGAACCTGGCGGGCGACCTCGGCGACGGCATCACCGTCGACTCTGTCGAGTACCCGGGCCTGCCGTACTCGCTGTACCTGAACGAGAAGCACGGCGTCTTCGCAGACGAGAAGGTGCGTCAGGCGTTCGCGCGGGGTATCGACGTCGACGCCGCCGTCGAGGAGATCTTCTTCGGCCAGTTCCCGCGGGCGTGGAGCATCCTCGGCTCGACCACCCCCGGCTACGACGCCGGGCTCGAGGGCAGCCGGCCGTTCGACCAGGACGCGGCGAACGCGCTCCTGGACGAGGCGGGCTGGACCGAGCGCGACGCCGACGGCATCCGCATGAAGGACGGCCAGCGGCTCTCCGCGCGCTGGATCGCCTGGACCCCCGTGCCCGACGATCGTGCGGCCCTCGCCAACGCCATCCAGTCCGACCTCAAGGGGATCGGCTTCGAGGTCGTGCGCGAGGTGCTCGAGCCCGGTGCCTACAACGAGCAGTACGGGCCCAAGACGTTCGACCTCACCGACTGGGGCTTCTCCGGCGTCGACGCCGACTTCCTGCGCAACCACCTGCACACCGAGGGCTTCCAGAACGCCTCGCAGGTGACCGACCCCGAGATCGACGCGCTGCTCGAGACGGCCGTCGCCTCCAGCGACCAGCAGGAGCGCAACGACATCTACACCGAGCTGCAGGAGTGGAACGCCGACTACACGGCTATCGTGCCGCTGTACAGCCCGTCGGCGATCACCGCGGTCGGCGAGCGCGTGCAGGGTCTCGACTACGACCTCTACGGCCGGCCGCTGTTCTACGATGTGAGCGTCGGCTGATCCCAGTCGCTGAGCGGAGGCCGGTGCTGTGAAGGCTGCGCTCATCCGGATCGCCGGCCTCGCAGCATCCGTCGTCGTCGTGCTCTGGGGCGCGGCCACCCTGGTCTTCCTCGCGTTCCGGGTGATCCCGGGCGACCCGGTGTCGGTGATGCTCGGGCCGCAGGCCCAGGTCAGTGAAGAGGTCAAGGACGGCATCCGCGCCGAGCTCGGCCTCGACAGGCCGCCGCTCGAGCAGTACCTGACCTTCATCGGGCAGCTCGCCAGGGGCGACCTCGGCGAGTCGTATCAGCTGCGGATGCCCGTCACCGACGTGATCGGGCGGCAGCTGGGTGCGACCCTGCAGCTCTCGGTCCTCGCGCTGGTCATCGCGGTGATTCTCGCGCTCGCGGTGTCGCTGTTCGTCCGCGGTCAAGCCGGGCGAGCGGTCGCCGCGGGCATCGAGCTCATCGTGCTGTCGTCGCCGGTGTTCTGGATCGGGCTCCTCCTGCTCAGCGTGTTCGCCTTCGGGCTCGGGTGGTTCCCGATCTCGGGGGCGAGGAATCCGGCGACCATCGTGCTGCCCGCGATCACGCTGGCTCTTCCCGTGGCGGCGCTGCTCAGCCAGGTTCTGCGCGACGGGCTCGTGCAGGCCGAGCGGATGCCGTTCGCCGAGACCGTGCGCGCCCGCGGCGCGGGGCCGACCTGGTTCACGGTGCGGCACGGCCTGCGACACGGCGCATCAGGGGCCCTCACACTCGCCGCCTACCTCACTGGGTCGGTCCTCGGCGGCGCGGTCCTCGTCGAGACGGTGTTCGCGCGGCCGGGGCTGGGGCGAGTGACGCTCACCGCGATCAGCGACCGCGATCTGCCCGTGATCACCGGGATCATCCTGCTCAGTGCCGTCGTCTTCGTCGCGGTGAACCTGATCGTGGAGGTGCTGCATCCGCTCATCGACCCTCGTCTCGCGGTCCGCGCAGCCGGGAGCCACCGATGAGGCGCGCTCTGCTCTGGATCGCGGTCGCGGCGCTGCTCGTGATCGGGTTCGCGGCGCTGCTGCCCGGCGTCCTCGCGACCCACGATCCGCTGCAGACGGACGTGCGCTCCGCGCTGCTCCCGCCGAGCGCGGAGCACCTGTTCGGCACCGATCAGAGCGGGCGGGACGTGTACTCGCGCGTCGTGTTCGGAGCGGGGCGCTCGCTGGGCATCGGCCTGCTCGCCACCGGGATCGCGCTGCTCGCGGGACTCCTGATCGGATCGCTCGCCGGCGTCGCGCCACGGGCCGTGGACGTCTCCCTGATGCGCGTCAACGACGTCCTGATGGCGTTCCCGGAGTTCCTCGTGGCGCTCGTCGTCGTCGCCGTCCTCGGCCCGGGCCCCGTCAACATCGCGATCGCCGTGACGATCGCGGCGGTCCCGGTCTACATCCGGCTGGCGAGGGTGCAGACACGGACGCTGCGGGTCGCAGAGCACGTCGAGGCGGCCCGCATCCTCGGCGTGCCGCGGCTGCGCGCCTTCCGCCGGCATGTCGCGCCAGGGGTGCTCGGCGCGCTCAGTGTGCTGGCGACGATCGGCATCGGCTCCAGCATCCTCGCCGCCGCCGGCCTCAGCTTCCTCGGGCTCGGGCCGTCCGAGCCGACCCCCGAATGGGGGCTCATGCTCGCCGGCGGGCGCAATGTGCTCGGCCGCGCATGGTGGATCTCGGTGTTCCCCGGCATCGCCATCACCGTCACGGTGATCGCCGCGACCGTGGTCGGACGGATGCTGCGTGCCGGCGCAGACGGGGGACGATCATGACCGCCCTGGAGATGGAGGGCCTGCGGATTCGCTTCGGCGGCCGGCAGGTCGTCGACGGCGTCTCCCTCGCGGTCGACCGCGGAGAGGTCGTGGCGATCGTCGGCGAGTCCGGTGCCGGGAAATCACTCACGGCGCGGGCGCTGCTGGGCCTCACGCCGGCGGACGCGGTGGTCGAGGTCGGGCGCCTCTCGATCGACGGGACGGATGCCGCGGCAGCGAGCGAGCACCAGTGGAGGACGCTGCGCGGTTCGAGGATCGCCCTGGTCTCGCAGGACGCCCTGGTGTCGCTCGATCCGCTGCAGCGGATCGGCACGGAGGTCGCCGAGCCGCTGCGGCTGCACAGGGTCGTGAGCGGTCGCACGGCGCTGCAGACGCGCGTGCGCGAGCTGCTGCAGAGAGTGTGGATGCCGGACGCGGAGCGCAGGGCCCGTCAGCATCCGCACGAGCTCTCCGGAGGACTCCGGCAGCGCGCCCTCATCGCCTCCGCGCTCGCCGCACAGCCAGGGGTGCTCGTCGCAGACGAGCCGACCACGGCACTCGACGCCACCGTGCAGGCGCGCATCCTCGGCCTGCTGCGCGAGATCGCCGACGCCGGCACCGCGGTCGTGTTCGTCAGTCACGACTTCGCCGCCGTCCGGCGCCTCGCCGACAGGGTGCTGGTGATGCGGAACGGCTCGGTGGTCGAGTCGGGAGCCGTCGCCGCGGTGCTCGAGTCGCCGCAGCACGAATACACGCGCCAGCTCATCGCGGCCACGCTGCACCAGCCGAGGGGCGTGCAGCCGGCGGCATCCGGGGTCGCGCTGGTGGTCGAGGGGCTGACGAAGAGCTTCGCCGGCGTCCCGGCCGTGCGGGACGCCTCGTTCTCGGTGGCGGAGGGCCGCACCCTCGGGATCGTCGGAGAGTCGGGGTCTGGCAAGACGACCCTCGCGCGGATGATCGTCGGCGTCGAGCGCCCCGACGAGGGCGCGCTCAGGTGGTCGGCGCCGAGCCGGGTGCAGCTGGTGCATCAGAATCCGCTCGGCGCGTTCGATCCGCGGTGGAGCATCGGCCGATCCCTGCGTGAGGCTCTCGAGGCCGGCGGGGTACCGCGCGGACGGCGTGCGGAGCAGGCCGCCGCGCTGCTCGCGGAGGTCGGGCTCGAGCCCGAGCTCGCGACGCGCCGACCGCGGTCCCTCTCCGGCGGGCAGCGTCAGCGCGCGGCCATCGCGCGTGCTCTCGCCGCAGATCCCTCGGTGCTGGTGCTCGACGAGCCCGTGTCCGCACTCGACCCGTCGGTGCGGGAGCGGGTGCTGCGGCTGCTGCTGCGTCTGCAGCGCTCGCGCGGGCTCACGATGATCTTCGTGTCGCACGACCTCGATGTGGTCGGAGCGGTCGCCGACGATGTGCTGGTCATGCAGGACGGGCTCGTGGTGGAGCAGGGTGCGACGGCCGAGGTGTTCGCGGCGCCGCAGCATCCGTTCACCAGGGAGCTCCTCGCGGCGAACGGTCCGATCCCCGGCTGAATCCCGCTGTGCTCTCCTCCGCCGGGCCTCAGTCCCTGATCTGGATGCCGAGACCCGCGGCGATCACGGCGGCGAGCTGCTGGACCTGGAACCCGGTCAGGGTCGTGCCGCGCAGGCTGTTGGCGTCGAGGTAGGACAATGCATCGAGCCCGCGCAGATCGACGTCGACCGCGCGCATCCCGCGGGGGTCGACCTCGTCGCTGGTCGAGCCGGTGAACCGGACCCTGGTGAGCTCGGCCTGCGGCATGTCGATCGTGCGGATGCCGCAGCCGGAGATCTCGACGTCGGTGGCACGGGCGCCGCCGAGGTTCAGGTAGTCGACGCGCAGGTCGCTCAGCCGCAGCTCGTCGATGCGGGCGCCGCTCAGGTCGAGGGTGCCGATGCGGCCGCCGGTGATGCTGAGGCGGCGGATCCCGGCCCCCCGCATCTTCAGGGAGGCGATGCGGACGCCGGTCATGCCGACGTCGAGGATCGTGGCGCCGGTCAGGTCGACGCTGTCGGCGTCGGCGCCGACCGTGCACTGCTCGAGCGAGGCGTAGGCGAGGTCGGCCGTGCCGGTGAGGTCGAGGCTCGCGGCGAGGAGGTCCGCGCTGCGCGCCGGCGTCGCGGGCACCAGATCATCGGGAAGGTCGGGCGCCGAGGCGCGCGGCGCGGCGGGGGAGTCGGTGGTGCGGGCCATGGGTTCGAGCGTAGGCCGTGCCGGGGACACGCCGGCCGGCTCCCGCGGCCGGCACGGGGTCGCAGATTCGCTTCGAGGTCGCAGGGTTCGGCTCAAGTCCCTGCGACATCACCGCGATTCTGCGACGCGCGACTCTTTCTGCACCGTCCTCGAGTGCTCTGATCGATCCACAATTCTCGGTCCGCAATACGGTTTCGGGCGTCCGCTGAGGATCGGGAACAGGCATCATCACGGGATGCTGGAACGAAGGCGAGCACGGATGCTGGCGGCGATGAGCGAAGTGAAGGGCGTTGCTCGCACGACGATGCTGCACGACAGCGGTGTCAGCAGGTACGACATCGAGACCGCGCTTTCGGAGCGCCTCATCGTGCGGGTCCGCCCAGGCTGGGTCGCTCTTCCCGATGCGGACCCGATGCTCGTCGCGGCGGCCAAGCGCGGGGTCGTCCTCACCTGCGTCACGCAGGCGAGACGCCTGGGCATCTGGGTCCACGACGAGCATCCGATCACCCACCTCGGAGCGACGCCCGGGAGCAGGGGCGGCAAGCCGAAGCGAGCTCGCGTGCACTGGTCGAAGCCGGTCCTGCCTCGGCATCCTGATTCTCTGGAGGACCCGGTCGAGAACGTACTGCTCATTCTCGCCGCCTGCGAACCGTACGAGCAGGCGCTCGCCTCATGGGAGTCGGCCCTCAACAAGGAGCTCGTCGACCGCGACGCGCTGGCGAGACTGCCGTTGGGTCCGACTGCTCGCCGGCTGCTGGCGGATGCATGGCCGTTCTCCGACGCAGGCCTGGAGACCTACCTTCGCCCGAGGCTCCGCTGGCTCCGGCTCGGTCTGTACTTCCAGATCTGGATCGCGGGGCACCGCGTCGACGCGCTGATCGGCGATCGACTGGTCCTGCAGATCGACGGCGGGACCCATGTGGGCGCGCAGCGGGCGGAGGACATCCGGCATGACGCAGAGCTGAAGCTGATGGGATATCACGTGATCCGAGTCAGCTATCACCAGGTCATGAAGCAGTGGCACCTCGTCCAGGACCAGATCATGCGAGCGATCGCCCAGAATCTGCATCTAGCCCCGAGCGCGTGATCTGCGTCCTGTCGCAGAATCGCGAGGATGTCGCAGCAATTTCCAGAATCCCTGCGACATGGCGGTGAATCTGCGACCCGCCGCAGGCGGCTGGAGGCCGAACCACAACCTGCGAGCCTGCGGGCAGAGCGGATGCCGGCGCACGGCGTACAATGGACTCCACGAGCATCGATCCGGCATCACCGGGGAGCTCTCGGAAGAACGGTCCCGCCCACCAGGAACGGACTCAGTAGAACCGAGCGGGGCAGGCCCGTCACAGCCGCAGTGAGAGTGGCCCCGCCGTGAGGCGCGGCACGTGAGGTGGTACCGCGGTCGTCCTGGTCAGCAATCCGGGTGATCGTCCTCGCAGCAGCATCCGCCACGACTCCTGCGAGACGACATGACCTACCCGCGCCCTTCGACAAGCTCAGGGACCCACTCCTTCGGCCCAGCCGCCGACTCCTCGACAGGCTCGGGGAGCGCCGCCTCCGTGACGCCGAGCCCCCGCTTCCCTGAGATCGAGCGCGATGTGCTCGACTTCTGGGAGGGCGACCAGACCTTCCGTGCGTCGATCGAGCAGCGTGAGGGGAACGACGAGTGGGTCTTCTACGACGGCCCTCCGTTCGCGAACGGCCTGCCGCACTACGGGCACCTGCTGACGGGCTATGCGAAGGACGTGTTCCCGCGGTTCCAGACCATGCTCGGCAAGAAGGTCGATCGCGTGTTCGGCTGGGACACGCACGGCCTGCCTGCAGAGCTCGAGGCGATGAAGCAGCTCGGCATCACCGAGAAGAGCGAGATCGAGGCCATGGGCATCGACGTCTTCAACGCGAAGGCGAAGGCCTCGGTGCTGACCTACACGCACGAGTGGCAGGACTACGTCACTCGCCAGGCCCGCTGGGTGGACTTCGAGCGCGGCTACAAGACGCTCGACCTCAGCTACATGGAGAGCGTGCTCTGGGCGTTCAAGACCCTGCACGACAAGGGCCTCGCCTACGAGGGGTACCGCGTGCTGCCGTACTGCTGGCGCGACGAGACGCCGCTGTCCGCGCACGAGCTGCGCATGGACGACGACGTGTACCAGATGCGTCAGGATCCCTCCGTGACGGTGTCGTTCCCGCTGACCGGTGCGGATGCCGCGGCCAAGGGCCTCGACGGCGTCCGGGTGGTCGCGTGGACCACCACGCCGTGGACCCTGCCGACCAACATGGCGCTCGCCGTGGGGCCGGAGATCGCCTACGTCGTGGTTCCCGCGGGCCCGAACGGCGTCGCTGAGGGCGAGGGCCCTTCGACAGGCTCAGGGACCACCCGCTATCTCCTCGCCCGGGAGCTGCTCGCCGGCTACGCCAAGGATCTCGGCTACGAGGATGCCGCGACCGCCGCCGCAGCCGTCGAGAGCGAGATCACCGGCGCCGAGCTCGGCGGACTGACCTACGAGCCGCTCTTCGACTACTACACGGACGCCGAGACCTACGGCACCGGGAACGCCTGGCAGATCCTCGTCGACGGCTACGTCACCACCAGTGACGGCACCGGCGTCGTGCATCAGGCACCCGCCTACGGTGAGGACGACCAGCGGGTCGCGGAGGCCGCCGGCATCCCGACCATCCTGTCGCTCGACGACGGCGGGCGGTTCCTGCCGAACGTCACCGACGTCGCGGGCGTGCTCTGGATGGACGCCAACATGCCGCTCGTGCGCCTGCTCCGCGAGCGCGGTCGCCTCCTGCGCCTGCAGAGCTACGAGCACTCATACCCGCACTGCTGGCGCTGCCGGAACCCCCTGATCTACAAGGCCGTGTCGAGCTGGTTCATCCGCGTCACCGACATCAAGGACCGGATGCTCGCGAACAACGAGCAGATCACCTGGGTGCCGGAGAACGTCAAGCACGGCCAGTTCGGCAAGTGGCTCGAGGGTGCCCGCGACTGGTCGATCAGCCGCAACCGCTACTGGGGCTCGCCGATCCCGATCTGGAAGAGCGACGACCCGGAGTACCCGCGCGTCGACGCCTACGGCTCGCTCGAGGACATGGAGCGCGACTTCGGCACGCTGCCGCGCAACCCCGAGGGCGAGATCGACCTGCATCGCCCGTACATCGACGACCTCACCCGCCCGAACCCCGACGACCCCACCGGGAAGTCCACGATGCGCCGCATCGAGGACGTCTTCGACGTGTGGTTCGACTCGGGCTCGATGCCGTACGCCCAGGTACACTACCCGTTCGAGAACCAGGAGTGGTTCGACTCGCACGCGCCGGCCGACTTCATCGTCGAGTACATCGGGCAGACCCGCGGCTGGTTCTACGTCATGCACGTGCTGTCCACGGCGCTGTTCGACCGCCCGGCGTTCACAGGCGTGAGCTGCCACGGCATCGTCCTCGGCAATGACGGCTACAAGATGTCGAAGTCGCTGCGCAACTACCCGGACGTCTCAGAGGTGCTCGACCGCGACGGCTCCGACGCCATGCGCTGGTTCCTGATGTCGAGCTCGGTGCTCCGCGGCGGCAACCTCGCGGTGACAGAGGAGGGCATCCGCTCCGGCGTGCGCGAGTTCCTGCTGCCGCTGTGGAACTCCTGGTACTTCTTCGCCACCTACGCCAATGCGGCCAACCCTTCGACAGGCTCAGGGACCCAGACAGGGTATGAGGCATCCTGGCGGACCGACTCCACCGACGTGCTCGACCGCTACATCCTGGCCCGGCTCGGCGACCTCGTCCGCGAGGTGAAGCACGATCTCGAGGGACTCGACTCGACGACGGCATCCGCTCGCCTCCGCGACTTCGCCGAGGTGCTGACCAACTGGTACATCCGCCGCTCGCGCGACCGGTTCTGGGAGGGCGTCGACCCCTCGACGGGTGCGGGCGCCGAGGCGTTCGACACGCTCTACACGGTGCTCGAGACGCTCACCCGCGTCGCGGCTCCGCTGGTGCCGCTGATCAGCGAGCGCGTCTGGCAGGGTCTCACCGGAGGCCGCAGCGTGCACCTGCAGGACTGGCCGGACGCCACCGCGTTCCCGGTGGCGGATGACATCCGCGATGCGATGGATGCCGTGCGCGAGCTCTCCAGCGTCGGCAACGCGCTGCGCAAGAAGGAGAAGCTCCGCGTCCGGCTGCCGCTCGCGCGCCTGACCGTGGTGTCGCCGCAGGCGGCCACCCTCGGCCAGTTCGAGGACATCCTCCGCGAGGAGCTCAACGTGAAGTCGGTCGAGCTCGTCGAGCAGGCCGAGACCACGGCTGCCGACTACGGCATCAGCCACCGACTGAGCGTGAACGCGCGCGCTGCGGGTCCGCGCCTCGGCAAGGAGGTGCAGAAGGTCATCCAGGCGGCGAAGGGCGGCTTCTGGACCGAGGAGAACGGGGTCGTGACGGCCGACGGCATCGCGCTCGAGCCTGCCGAGTACGAGCTCGTGCTGGAGACCACAGGCCGTCCCGAGGGGGAGGCGCTCGCGATCGTCCCGAGCGGCGGCTTCGTGCTGCTCGACACCGCGCTCACGCCGGAGCTGAAGGCCGAGGGCCTCGCGCGTGATGTCATCCGCGCCGTGCAGGAGAGCCGCAAGGCCGCCGACTTCGACGTCAGCGACCGGATCCGCCTCGAACTGTGGTTCACCGACCTGGAGGACCTGTTCGCCGTCAAGAGCGCGTTCGCGGTGGCGGGCGTTGCGGAGGAGACCCTTGCGACCTCGTACTCGCTCGGTGCGAAGGACGAGGTCCTGCTGGAGCAGGGCGGCGGCGTCTGGGGGCGGCAGGAAGGCGGCTTCGAGTACGAGACCGTGGTCGATGCAGGAACCTACGCCAACGCCGGGAGCGTCCGCGTGAGCATCGCCCGCGAGGGATACCAGGAGAGCCGAGGAACAGCATGAGCGCACGCGAGCGGGCGGATGCCGTCTACGAGACCCTCCTGAGCCGGGCGGGTGAGCGCTGGGTGCAGCCGCGCAAGGAGCGCACGGCGCGCATCCTCGCGTTCCTGGACGACCCGCAGAAGACGTACCGCGTCGTGCACATCACCGGCACGAACGGCAAGACGTCGACCGCGCGGATGATCGAGAGCCTGCTCCGCGCGCACGGACTGCGCACCGGGCTGTTCACGAGCCCGCACCTGGAGCGCTTCACCGAGCGCATCATGATCGACGGCGAGCCGATCGCGGACGCCGCCGTCGCGGATGCCTGGGACGAGATCGAGCCGTTCGTCGACATCGTCGACGCCGAACTCGAGGCGGCGGGCGACGCCCCGCTGACCTTCTTCGAGCTGCTCACCGTGCTCGCCTTCGAGGCGGCAGCGGATGCCCCGGTCGACGTGCTCGTGCTCGAGGTCGGCATGGGCGGTTCGTGGGACTCCACGAACACGGCCGACGGCGACGTCGCGGTCTTCGCCCCGATCGCGATCGACCACGCCGACCGGCTCGGCAGCACGATCGCCGAGATCGCCGCGGTCAAGGCCGGGATCATCAAGGAGGGCGCGGCCGTCGTCTCGGCTCAGCAGCCCGCCGATGCCGCCGAGGTGCTTCGGCGCGAGGCCGCAGCCAAGGGCGCGACGATCGCGTTCGAGGGGGAGGAGTTCGGGCTCGCCGAGCAGAAGCTCGCCGTCGGCGGGCAGCTGCTCACGGTCCGCGGGCTCGCCGGCGAGTACGTCGAGGAGTACCTGCCGCTGTACGGCGCGCACCAGGGGCACAACGCCGCTCTCGCGGTCGCTGCCGTGGAGTCGCTGATCGGCGGCGCCGCCCAGCGGATCGCGTCGGACATCATCTCCGAGGGACTCCAGGGTGCGACCTCCCCAGGGCGTCTGCAGCTGCTCGGGATCGCCCCGACCGTGATCGTGGATGCCGCGCACAACCCGCACGGCGCCGCGGCGCTCGCCCAGGCCATGGGCGACAGCTTCGACTTCGACGAGTGGGGCATCGTGCTGGGCGTGCTGGCCGACAAGGACGCTGCCGGCATCGTGGCGCAGCTCGTGCCGGTGGCCGCGCACGTCTTCGCGACGGCGCCGGACTCGGAGCGTGCGAGCGATGCCGACGCGATCGCCGATCTCGTCGAGGCGGCGGGGCAGCGTGCGAGCGTGCACCCCACGCTCGCGGATGCGGCGGACGCGGCGCGCGAGTGGGCGGCATCCTCCGACCGGCGTGCCGTCGTGATCGCGGGGTCCGTCGTCCTCGCCGGCGAGGCGATCGCCCTCGCCGCCGAGGAGGACTGGAAGTCGGGGTGGAGCGCGTGAGCGACGCGACGACGCCCGCCCGCCGGCCGCGGCCGGCGCGGACGCTCGTGCAGAAGCTCGCACCGATCGTGCTCGGGTTCGAGTCGATCGTGGTGTTCCTCGCCGGGCTCACGGTCTTCGGGCTGAAGACGCTGCCTGCCGGGATCGAGCAGTGGTGGGGCATCGCCGGCGGCGCGATCATGGGGCTGGCGTGCATCGTCGTCGCCGGCATGATCACCAGGCCCTGGGCGATCACGGCCGGCTGGGTCATCCAGGCGATCATCGCGCTGTCCGCGTTCCTCGTGCCCGCGATCCTGTTCGTGGTGCTGATTTTCGGCGGCATGTGGGGTTATGCGACGATCATGGGGGCCCGATTGGACGCACGACGCCCGGCCGGGCCCTCGACCGAGACTCAGACAGAGAGTGAATGACATGGCCACCGAAGAAACGCTCGTCCTCGTCAAGCCCGACGGTGTCGCCCGCGGCCTCACCGGCACGATCCTGGCACGCATCGAGGCGAAGGGGTACGCCCTCGTCGACATCCGCCTGGTCGAGCCCGACCGCGACCTCCTCGCCGCGCACTACGCCGAGCACGAGGGCAAGCCGTTCTACGAGCCGCTGATCGAGTTCATGCTCTCCGGCCCGTCCGTCGCGATCCGCCTCGCCGGCAACCGCGTGATCGAGGGCTTCCGCTCGCTCGCCGGCACCACCGACCCGACCACCGCGGCCCCCGGGACGATCCGCGGCGACTTCGGCCGCGACTGGGGTCTGAAGGTGCAGCAGAACCTCGTTCACGGCTCCGACAGCCCCGAGTCCGCCGCGCGCGAGCTCGGCATCTGGTTCGACTGAGCGCTGCCTCTGAATGACGAAGCCCGCCGCGATCTCTCGCGGCGGGCTTCGCCTTTTCTCTGGGATGTCTGTCAGAAGAGGATGCCGGCCATCTCGCCGAGGAAGTCAATCCCCTTGACCTGCGCCATGAGGACGATGACCGCGTAGGCCAGGATCGTCGCCAGCGGAACCCACGCCATGAGCCGGCTCGCGCGTTCCTGCGTCTTCTCGTCGCGGGTGAACGTCCCGTTGCGGGTGAGGTGGAGCATCGTCGCGAAGAACGTCGGGATGGTCACGGCCCAGGTCACCATGCACCACGGGCACAGAACGACGAGGTCGTAGATGCTCTGCGCGATCAGCCAGCAGACGAATCCGAAGGCGAAGGTGATCCCGGCGCCGAACAGAGCCCAGAACCAGCGGGGGAAGCGCGCGCCGGCGAGCAGCGCCACGCCGACGACCAGCGGCGCCATCCAGCCGGTGAGGCCGAGGAGCGGGTTCGGGAAGCCGAACACCTCGCCCTGCCACGAGCCAAGGTTCTTGCCGCACTGGATGAACGCGCTGAGGTCGCAGCCGAGCGTGGCGTCGGGCTGCTCGAGCAGGACGAACTTCTCGAGAGTGAGCTGGAAGGCGGCGAACCAGCCGACGACGCTCGCGATGATCAGCCAGACGGCGTAGACGACGGGGCGGGTGCGCTGCTCGCTCATATTGTGATTATCCCAGTGGTTGCTATGCACCCGACGTGAAGCGCCGATGACGGCGCGCGAGAGGACGGATGCCGCGAACAGGCGTACATGGTGCGATAATGGCCTGTGATGCATCGCGCGACCTCGTCGTGGCAGGCATCGACGCAGACTTCGGGGCCGTATGCCCCACGTGACCAGAGCCATGAGCCGGTCGCACACCGAATGAGTTCGCGGCACCTGCGGGTGGCGCATGAGATTTCGCGGAGCACCCAGTGCCCCGCGCGAGGAGCAAGCCAGAGATGGCCGATGACAACAATGACTACGACGCCCCTACCCTCGATTTCCCGGCTGACGCCGCGGCGGAGCTGACAGAGCCCGCCGAGTCGTCGGATGCCGTGACGGAGGTGCCCGACTCATCGGGCGAGCCCGCCGTCGAGAGTGACGCCGCACCGGCCGAGCCCGCATCGGAGGACGCGGGAGACTCCGAGCCCGGCGTGCCCGACGCTCAGAGCGCCGACGAGCCAGAGGCCGGCGCCCAGCCCGCGGACGAGCCCGAGGCCGAGGACTCCCCGGCCGAGAGCGAAGGCGACGCTCCCGCCGCCGAGCAGTCTTCCGCAGACCAGTCGGCCGCTGACGAGCCCGTTGCCGAAGCGCCTGCCGCCGATGAGCCTGCTGCCGAAGCACCTGCTGCCGACGAGCCTGCCGCAGCCGAGCAGCCCGCTGAGCCGAAGGCGCCCGAGCCCGTGACCGCGGTCTCGCTGGGCCTGCTGCCCGAGGTCTTCGTCTCGCAGGTCTCGACCCAGCTGCGCTTCTACGCTCCGGAGATCGTGCCGCTGCCGGCGAGTGCCGGCCGTGAGCGCATCTTCGACCGCATCGCGGAGCGCGAAGCGCCTCGCGATCTCGACGAGCCGGCATCCGCCCGCCGTGGCCGCAACCGCCGCCGTGGCGGATCCGACGTCGAGGACGAGCGCCCCGAGCCGCGTCAGCGCCAGCGCGTCGTCGAGTTCATCACCGAGCCGAAGGCGATCAAGGGCTCCACGCGCCTCGAGGCGAAGAAGCAGCGCCGTCGGGACGGCCGTGACGCCGGACGCCGTCGCCCCGTCGTGACCGAGGCCGAATTCCTCGCCCGTCGCGAGTCGGTCGACCGCAAGATGGTCGTCCGCTCCAAGAACGGCCGCACGCAGATCGGCGTCCTCGAGGACGGCGTCCTCGTCGAGCACTACGTCGCCCGCAACCAGGACGCATCGCTGATCGGCAACGTGTACCTCGGCCGCGTGCAGAACGTCCTGCCCAGCATGGAGGCCGCGTTCGTCGACATCGGCCGCGGACGCAACGCCGTCCTCTACTCGGGCGAGGTCGACTGGGACGGCGTGGAGACGGGCAACCAGCCGCGTCGCATCGAGCTGGCTCTCAAGCCGGGAGATCGCGTCCTCGTGCAGGTCACCAAGGACCCGATCGGCCACAAGGGCGCCCGCCTGACCAGCCAGATCTCGCTCCCCGGCCGTTACCTGGTGTACGTGCCGGGCGGCTCGATGAACGGCATCAGCCGAAAGCTCCCCGACAACGAGCGCGCACGTCTCAAGCGCATCCTCAAGGAGGTCCTCCCCGAGTCCTCCGGCGTGATCGTCCGCACCGCAGCCGAAGGCGCGACCGAAGACCAGCTGACCCGCGACGTGCAGCGTCTGACGAGCCAGTGGGAGCACATCCGCAAGCAGGTCGAGAGCCAGCAGGCTCCGGCGCTGCTGCACGCCGAGCCCGACCTTCTCGTCAAGATCGTCCGCGACGTCTTCAACGAGGACTTCACGAAGATGCTGATCCAGGGCGAGGACGCGCAGCGTACGATCCGCGCGTACCTGGAGAGCGTCGCCCCCGACCTGCTGGAGCGGGTGGAGTCGTACGAGGACGAGACCGACCCCTTCGACGCGTTCCGGATCACCGAGCAGATCGAGAAGGCGCTCGACCGCAAGGTCTGGCTGCCCTCGGGCGGCTCGCTGGTCATCGACCGCACCGAGGCGATGACCGTCGTCGACGTCAACACCGGGAAGTTCGTCGGATCCGGCGGCAACCTCGAGGAGACCGTCACCAAGAACAACCTCGAGGCCGCGGAGGAGATCGTCCGCCAGCTGCGCCTGCGCGACATCGGCGGCATCATCGTCGTCGACTTCATCGACATGGTGCTCGAGTCGAACCGCGACCTCGTGCTGCGCCGCCTGATCGAGTGCCTGAGCCGTGACCGGACGAAGCACCAGGTCGCCGAGGTCACGTCGCTCGGACTCGTGCAGATGACCCGCAAGAAGCTCGGCCTCGGCCTGCTGGAGACCTTCAGCGAGGCCTGCGACGTCTGCGCCGGACGCGGTGTCATCGTGCACCACGACCCGGTCGTCAAGCACCGCGCGAGCTCCAACGGCAACGGCAACGGCAACGGCAACGGCAGCGCTCAGAGCGGCAACCGGCGCCAGCGCGGCGGCAACGGCCAGAGCCAGAGCACGCCTCCGGCCGCCGGAGCCACGCACAGCATCCCCGAGGGCGCCAAGTCGGCCCTCGCGCAGATCGCTGCGTCCACGCTCGCACCGAGCGCGGAGGGGGCGACGGATGCCGCAGCGGCGCCAGCCGCCGAGCCTGCCGCCGCGCAGGAGCGCCCGAAGAAGGCACGCAAGAAGCGCGGCTCGGACCGCAAGGGCCCGAAGACGCCGGCTGAGGAGCTGCTGGACTCGGTTCTCGACGCGCTGCCGGAGCCGAAGGCGCCGGGACAGGGACGCGGACGTCGCCGCGTGACCACGGCCGCCCTCACCGGCACGCCGGTCTCGGTGATGAACTCGAACGCCTCAGCGGGCGGCGGGACGCCGGTCGCGGGCGGGGATACGGAGTCCTGAGGCGATAAGCCTCCGCACCAGCTCCTTGCCGTCGACATGCTGTGCGCCGGCGGCGATGAGCCGGGGGAGGATCTCCTCCGGCACGTCGTAATGGTCGAGGTCGAAGCCGCGCGGCGGCAGATCCTGAGCGCGGGCGAACGCGTGCAGCTCGTCGAGGCTCTCGTCGCTGATGAGATGCGCCCACAGACGCCCGTGCGCGGGCCAGCGGGGATCATCGACGAGAACGGTCATGCCGCCAGCCTAGGACCGGACAACTGAACAGGGCTGCACAACTGAACAGCGCCCCCTAACTGAACACAGTTCATAGAGCGGGAGCGCGCCGACCGGCCGGGGCACGTTTTGCCACAGTGTCCGGCATCCGGTAAAGTAGTCCCTTGGTGCGTATGCCGCCCCGTCCTCGACGGTCGGTGCGGAGAGTCTTGCGTTCGCACCCGCCGCCCTGCGACGCATGCAAGCAACAGTCTTCCCGTGAGATTCCCGGAGCGCAGTGCTCCCCAACGAAACAGGTATGAAGTGGTTTACGCAGTAGTGCGCGCCGGTGGGCGGCAGGAGAAGGTCGAGGTCGGCACGATCGTTCAGCTCGACCGTGTCAAGGCTGCCCAGGGCGAGAAGATCGAGCTGGCCGCAGTGCTGCTCGTCGACGGCGCCACGGTGACCACCGACGCTGACTCGCTCGCGAAGGTCAAGGTCACGGCAGAGGTCATCGGCAACCTCCGCGGCCCGAAGATCATCATCCAGAAGTACAAGAACAAGACCGGCTACAAGAAGCGCCAGGGCCACCGTCAGGAGCTCACGCGCGTCAAGATCACCGGCATCAAGTAAGACCGAGGAGACCAGGACATGGCACATAAAAAGGGCGCAAGCTCCACCCGTAACGGTCGTGACTCCAACGCTCAGCGACTTGGCGTCAAGCGCTTCGGCGGACAGCAGGTTCTCGCCGGCGAGATCATCGTCCGTCAGCGCGGCACGCACTTCCACCCCGGCGTGAACGTCGGCCGTGGTGGCGACGACACCCTGTTCGCTCTGGCCGCCGGTGCGGTGCAGTTCGGCGCGAAGGGCGGCCGCAAGGTCGTCAACATCGTCGCCGCTGCTGAGTGATCACAGCCACACAATTCATCCGGTTCGGGGCGGGCTTCGGCTCGCCCCGTCCGTGTTTCTGCAGGAAATAGGGAGATCGAGACATGGTCACGTTCGTCGACACCGTGACGCTGCATCTGCGCGCGGGCAAGGGCGGCAACGGCTGTGTCTCCGTGCACCGCGAGAAGTTCAAGCCGCTCGGCGGTCCAGACGGCGGCAACGGCGGTGACGGCGGCGACGTCGTGCTCGTCGCCGATTCGCAGACCGGCACGCTGCTCTCATACCACCACTCTCCGCACCGCTCCTCCGGCAACGGGGGCCCCGGCATGGGCGACCACCGCTCCGGCTTCATGGGGGAGACCCTCGAGCTCCCCGTGCCCGTCGGCACGGTGGTGAAGAACCCGGCAGGCGACGTCCTGATCGACATGATCATCCCCGGCGAGCGGTTCGTCGTCGCCCAGGGCGGTCACGGAGGTCTCGGCAACGCGGCGCTGGCATCGCCCAAGCGCAAGGCGCCGGGCTTCGCCCTGCTGGGCACTCCCGGATACGAGGGCGATGTCGTCCTCGAGCTGAAGACGGTCGCCGACGTCGCCCTCGTGGGCTACCCCTCGGCCGGCAAGTCCAGCCTGATCGGCGCGATCTCCGCCGCCCGGCCCAAGATCGCGGACTACCCGTTCACGACGCTGCACCCGAACCTCGGTGTTGTCCAGGCGGGCGATTCGCGGTACACCGTGGCCGACGTCCCCGGGCTCATCGAAGGCGCGAGCGAGGGGCGAGGCCTGGGACTGGAGTTCCTCCGCCACGTCGAGCGCTGCTCGGCGCTGCTGCACGTGCTCGACTGCGCCACCCTCGAGCCCGGACGCGACCCGATCTCCGATCTCGACGTCATCCTTGCCGAGCTCGCCGCGTACGAGGTGCCGGAGGGGCAGACTCCGCTTCTGGAGCGCCCGCAGCTCGTCGCGCTGAACAAGGTCGACGTGCCCGAGGCCCGTGATCTGGCTGAGCTCGTCCGCCCCGACCTGGAGGCTCGGGGCTTCCGCGTGTTCGAGATCTCGACCGTCTCGCATGAGGGCCTGCGCCCCCTGACGTTCGCCCTCGGCGAGCTGGTGGACAAGCACCGGGCCGAGGTCGCCGCGGCCGAGGTCCCCCGCGAGCGGGTGGTCATCCGGACCAGGGGCTCCAAGAAGGAATTCACGATCCGCGTCGAAGGCGGCACGTACGGCAACGTCTACCGCATCCTCGGCGAGAAGCCGGTGCGGTGGGTGCAGCAGACCGACTTCCAGAATGAAGAGGCCGTCGGCTACCTCGCCGACCGGCTCGAGAAGCTGGGCGTCGAGGACGAGCTGTTCCGCCTGGGCGCGGTCCAGGGATCGACCGTCGTGATCGGCGAGGGCGACAGCATCGTGTTCGACTGGGAGCCCACCATGAGCTCCGCCGCCGAGCTGATGACAGCGCCTCGCGGCACCGACCCGCGTCTCGCGCCGAACGGACGCCGCACCACCTCCGAGCGTCGTGAGCACTACTACGAGCGCATGGACGCCAAGGCCGAGGCTCGTGCGGAGGTGGAGGCTCAGCGCCTCGCGGCGTACCGCGAGGAGGAGAAGTGACGGCTCGCACCCGGGCGGATCTCGCCACGGCGTCGCGCATCGTCGTGAAGGTCGGCTCCTCGTCGATCAGCGGCGAGTCGTCCTGGCGGATCCCCGTCATCGTCGAAGCCCTCGCTGCCGCTCATGCACGCGGTGCGGAGGTCGTGCTCGTCTCGTCCGGCGCGATCGCCACCGGCATCCCGTACCTGCGCCTCGATGCGCGCCCCACCGACCTCGCCACCCAGCAGGCGGCGGCCGCCGTCGGCCAGAACGTGCTCGTGTACCGGTACCAGGCCGCACTGGACCCGTTCGACATCGTGGCGGGGCAGGTGCTGCTGACCACCGGCGACCTGGAGCACCCGACCTCGCGCTCCAATGCCCGTCGCGCCATGGAGCGGCTGCTCGGCCTGCGCATCCTCCCCATCGTCAACGAGAACGACACGGTGGCGACGCAGGAGATCCGCTTCGGCGACAACGACCGGCTCGGCGCCCTCGTCGCGCAGCTGATCCAGGCCGACGCGCTGGTGCTGCTCAGCGACATCGAGTCGCTGTACACGAAGCCGCCGACGGACCCAGGTGCTGAGCCCATCGACGTCGTCGCGCCGGATGCCGACCTCTCGGGTCTCGAGTTCGGGTCGACGGTCGTGAACAGCGTCGGCACCGGGGGAGCGGCGACCAAGGTGTCGGCGGCGCGTCTTGCCGCGGCATCCGGGATCGGCGTCCTGGTGACCAGTGCCGACCTGGTCGACAAGGCCCTCGCCGGAGCCGAAATAGGGACCTGGTTCGAGCCTGCGCTCTCCTAGACTTGTCGGATGACCGACGAGACCCCGCAGCTGCGCCTCGAGCGCGCCAAGGAGGCGTCCCGCGCCACCGCCGCACTCACCAGCGACGACAAGGCCCGTGCTCTCGAGGCCATCGCGGCCGCGCTGGAGCAGAACGCCGCGCGCATCATCGAGGCGAACGGAGCGGACGTCGCCCGTGGCAGGGAAGACGGCATCGGCGAATCGCTGATCGATCGCCTGCGCCTGGACGAGAAGCGCGTGGCCGCCCTCGCTGCGGCCGTCCGCCAGGTGGCGGCGCTCCCCGATCCCGTCGGCCGTGTCGTCGGCGGACATCGGATGCCGAACGGCGTCGCGCTCGAGCAGGTCAGGGTTCCGTTCGGCGTCGTCGGCGCGATCTACGAGGCGCGGCCGAACGTGACCGTCGACATCGCAGCTCTCGCGCTGCGCTCGGGGAACGCCGTCGTGCTTCGAGGAGGCAGTGCGGCACGTGATTCCAACACCGCGCTGGTGGACATCATGCGCGCAGCTCTCGGCGGCGCCGGTGTCACGCCCGAGGCAGTGCAGACGGTGGACGACTTCGGACGCGACGGGGCTCGCGCCCTCATGCACGGCCGCGGATTCATCGACGTGCTCGTGCCGCGGGGGAGCGCCGGGCTCATCGAGACGGTGGTCACAGAGTCGACGGTGCCCGTGATCGAGACGGGTGCGGGCAACGTCCACATCCTGCTCGACGAGAGCGCCCCGGACGACTGGGCACGAGACATCGTGGTCAACGCGAAGGTGCAGCGCCCCAGCGTCTGCAACGCCGTGGAGACCGTGCTGGTGCACCGTCAGGCGGCTCCCCGGCTCGTGCCGCTCGTCGCGAGCGCGCTGCAGAGCGAGGGCGTCGCGATCCACGGCGACGACATGGTGGCAGGGCTCGTGTCGAACGTGATCCCCGCGACCGAGGAGGACTGGGAGACCGAGTACCTCAGCCTCGACATCGCGATGAAAGTCGTCGACTCCCTGGATGAGGCGCTGGACCACATCCGCCGGTACAGCACCGGTCATACCGAGTCGATCGTCACGACCGACTCCCGCAACGCCGAGCGCTTCCTCGCCGAGGTCGATTCGGCCGTGGTGATGGCGAACGCGTCGACCCGCTTCACCGACGGCGCCGAGTTCGGTTTCGGCGCCGAGGTGGGCATCTCGACGCAGAAGCTGCACACCCGCGGCCCCATGGGACTCGCCGAGCTGACGAGCACGAAGTGGCTCGCGCGTGGATCGGGGCAGACGCGCGGCTGAGGGCTAGACTAGGGGACGCTGTACCGCCCTGCGTCCTCGGAGCAGGGCGACTGTCCCGAACAGCACGTCACGAAACGGAGTCAGGATGAACCTCGTCGCACAGATCGCGATGGCCGCTGCCGAGACCGAGCACCACGGCAACGTCGCGCTCGACACGCTGATCTTCGGGATCATCGCCGCGATCGCGTTCACGTTCCTGGCGCTGGTGACCCTGTCGTACAAGAACGTCGCCAACCGTCACTCGGCCAAGGCCGAGGCGTGGGCCGCGAAGCACGGCAAGGACGGACACGAGGCAGGACACGGCCACTAGGCCCGTATGAAGACCACGACCTCGAGGCCGACGCGCATCGGTGTGATGGGCGGGACATTCGACCCCATCCATCATGGGCACCTGGTCGCCGCCAGCGAGGTCGCGCACTCCTTCGATCTCGACGAGGTCGTGTTCGTCCCGACCGGGCACCCGTGGCAGAAGTCTGACGTCACGCCGAGCGAACACCGTTACCTGATGACCGTGATCGCGACGGCCTCCAACCCGCAGTTCACCGTGAGCCGGGTGGACATCGACCGTGAAGGCCCCACCTACACGATCGACACTCTCCGCGATCTGAAGCGCGATCGCCCCAACGCCGAGTTGTTCTTCATCACCGGAGCGGATGCCGTAGCGCAAATTCTCAGTTGGAGGGACCATGATGAGTTGTGGGAGCTGGCTCATTTCGTCGCGGTCTCTCGCCCAGGACATGTCCTGAGCACTGACGGCCTCCCGAGCGACGATGTCAGCCAGCTGGAGGTGCCGGCACTGTCGATCTCATCGACCGATTGCCGAGAGCGGGTGCACGATGGCGAACCGGTCTGGTATCTCGTTCCCGACGGAGTCGTTCAATACATCGCGAAGCATCATCTGTATCGGAGCAAGGCATGAGTAAATCGGATCAGCAGGAGCACGGTCCGCTGACGCGAAAGCAGCTGCGTGAGATCCGGCTGACAGGCTCGACGCCGGTCATCTCCGCCGAGGAGGCCGCAGAGGCCGCTGAGGCCGCCGCGCGCCCCGCGCCGCCCGCACCCCCGCTTCCGCGTGCCGCCGACCCCATCGAGGTCGCTCCGGCGCCGGTCGCGGACTCGGAGGTCGACCTGGATTCGACGCCGCTCACGCGCCGCCAGGTCCGGGAGCAGGAGCGCATCAAGACAGCCTCCGTCCCGGTGATCGGGGCCGAGGACGAGCACGCCGAAGAGGATGCTCTCGTCGAGGACATCCCGGTGGAACAGACGCCGGTGGAAGCGGCTCCGGCCGAAGTGGCCCCGAAGAATGACGCTCCCGTCGAGGAGGCTCCTGCGGCCGCCCCCTCGATCGTGTCCGCCGTCCCTGTGTTCGGCGCGTCCCCTGCGAACGCCGGCCTCGAAGACGATCTGGACGACGATCTCGATGACGATCTCGATGACGACGTCGACGACCAGGTCGTCGCCGCTCCCGTCAGCGCAGCCCCCGTCAGCGCAGCATCCGCCGTCGAGTCCGATGTCGAGACTGTGGAGCCGGAGGACGCCGACGACCTCGACGAGGTCTTCTACGACGTGGAGGCCGCGCACGACGCCGATGTGGTCGAGGACGAGCGCCCGACCGTCAGCTCCGCCTTCGGCCGTGGTGTCTTCGGCGGCGCGGCGGACGACCGAAAGCCCTTCGTGCCGTCGTTCGACGAGCTGCTCACCGTCGGCGACTCGAGCGGCTCGCAGCACCTCTCACCCAACACCCTGATCTTCAACCCCTCGCCTGGCGACGGGTCGCTGTCCGGTCCGGTCGCCTCGACGGGCGAGATCCTCGTGACGGGCTCTTACGAGCTCCCGAAGGGCCTCGGCTCTCAGGGGCACGCGCACGGCACGACGGATGGACGGGAGGCGGATGCCGTTCTCATCGACGGCGAGCTGCCTCCGGCTTCCTCCCCGACGCCCATCGCCGCCAGCTCGGCGGTCAGCACCATCAAGCCCGCCGGTGAGGTCATCCGACCGCCGGCCCCCGAAAAAGGCAACAAGCTCATGCTGACCCTGGCGATCACCGCCGGTGGTCTGGCCCTCGCTCTGGCGGTCGCTCTCGTGGTCGCCTTCACAACGAATGTGTTCTGATGCAGTCACCTGAAACCGCCGAAGAGATGCTGCAGATCGCAGCCGACGCCGCCGTCTCGAAGGGCGGAGAGGACCTCGTGGCCCTCAACGTCTCCGAGCCACTCCCGCTCGTGGACATCTTCCTCCTCGTCACCGGCAACAGCGAGCGCAATGTCGCCGCCATCGCCGACGAGATCGAGGACAAGCTCCTGGAGTCCGGACACAAGCGCGTCCGCCGGGAGGGCCGATCCGAGGCGCGCTGGGTGCTGCTCGACTTCGGCGACCTGATCGTGCACGTCTTCCACCAGGAGGAGCGCGTGTACTACGGTCTCGAGCGGCTCTGGAAGGACTGCCCGGTCGTTCCGTTCGAACTCGCCGAGCACACCGCAGACCGTCCCTGACATGGCAGTGCACCTGATCACCGGTGCCGGCTCCGGCATCGGCGCGGTCCTCGCACGGCGCCTGCTGGACCGCGGGGATCAGGTTGTGCTGCTCGTCCGCGACATCGGTCGCGCCCGCGAGGTCGCGGCCGAGTTCCCCGGAGCCTCGACTCTCGTCGGCGACCTCTCGCAGCCGGGAAGACTGTCCTGGGCGCTGTCCAAGCAGGCGCTTCCCGATCGGATCGACTCGCTCGTGCACGTCGCCGGCGTGGTGGACCTCGGCCCCGTCGCCGACCTTCCCGCGGCGCTCTGGGAGAAGCAGCTCGCCGTCAACCTGGTCGCGCCCGCCGAGCTCACCCGGCTTCTGCTGCCCGTGCTCCGCGTCTCCCGGGCGCGGGTGGTGTTCGTGAACTCGGGCGCGGGTCTGCACGCCCACGCCGGATGGTCGGCGTACGCCGCGTCGAAGCACGGTCTCAAGGCGCTGGCCGACGCGCTGCGTGCGGAGGAGGCCGAGCACGGCGTGCGGGTCACCTCGATCTACCCCGGACGCACGGCGACGCCCATGCAGGAACGCGTGCATCAGCAGGAGGGGCGTGCATACGATCCGACGCGATTCATCACCCCGGACTCCGTCGCGACGACGATCCTCACAGCGCTCGACCTGCCGGATGACGCGCACCTGACCGATCTCACGGTCCGTCCGGCCCGGTGAACCGGGCGGCCGGATAGGCTGACGGACCGTCGCATGTCAAGGGTCTTTTCAGGCGGCGGCAGCTGAGCCAGGCTCTCCGATGGGGAGCGAATCTTGGAGGACTGTCAGATGTCTGGAGATCCGGATCCGCGATACGTTCTGCGTCGCATCACACCGTCGGAGTGGGTGATCAACGACCTCAAGTTCGGTTCGGACGACCCGCGGCACGTCGTGGCCTGCGTGTACGAACTGGACCCGGCAGAGGTCGAGGTCGTGTGGCTGCGGGAACTGCCCCTGGCGATCCGCTACACCAGCCCGTTCGAGGTGCTGGAAGAGGTCGAGCGCCTGCAGGCGGGCGTCAGCCGCGCGACGCGCCCTGTGGCCATCCCGCACCTTCCGCCGCTGCTCGCCAAATAGGGCTTCGGCGCGCGGGACGCAACCCTCTCCCGGAGGGAGCCGGTGCTGCGTAGCGTGCCCTGGACCGACGAAAGGAAACCTCGCACGACCAGGTCGCGCTGTCTGCGGCGCTCGGCAATGAGCACTACGAGATCTCCGCGTACCAGGCACCAGGAGAACCTGGATCAGGAGGTTCACACGAGCGAGGAGCTGCTCAAGAAGCTCAGGGAGCTCGCCGCGTGAGCGAGACCCGGCGGGCTGGGCCTGCCGGGGTCATCCGCCTCGTCATTCGGCGGCTGCAGCGTCGTCGTGGCGTCGTTGCGGGTCACCGCCGAGCCAGCCTCGCGCGCGGAAGGCCAGGAGCACCGCGACGTCGATCACGACCATCGCGACGCCGACGGCGAGCCAGCCGAACTCCCACTGCACGAGCGGCAGGTTCTTGAAGTTCATGCCGTAGATGCCCGCGATCACGGTCGGGATGCCGAGCAGCGCGGCGAACGCCGAGATCGTGCGCATGTCCTGGTTCTGACGGGTCGCGACGTTGCTCTCGTGGCTCGAGACGACGGCATCGAGCGACGCATGCTCGGCGCCGGTCAGATGAGCCACACCGCGGGCATCGAGTTCGAGATGCGCGAAGTAGGGGCGAAGCTCGGGGTGGCCCGCTGTCGCGACCTCGATCTCGGGCCTCGCGTCGCGCAGCGCGTCCGCAAGACCGGACACGGCGCGGTCGATGCGCCCGATCCGCTGACGGAGCCGGTAGATGCGCCGGTAGTCCTCGCGGATGCGGCGGTCGAAGACCTCCGCCTCCAGCTCGTCCAGATCCCCCTCGACCTCGGCGCCGAGTTCGACGAAGTCGCACACGACGGCCTCGAGCACCCGGTACGCGGCGGTGACCGGGGAGTCGACGGGCAGGGCACCCTCACCCGTGAGCAGCGCATCGAGGTCGCGCAGTTCCGCGGGGTCGCCTCGCTGGACGAGCAGCAGACAGTCCTCCGTGAGGATCAGAGCCAGATCCGCGTCGGTGGTCGCGGGATCGGGGCCGTGCCGGTTCACATCCCAGATCGACACGTAGAGGTGACGCTCGAAACTCTCCGCCTTCGGCTGCTGACGGCCTTCCAGGAGGTCCGCGACGATGAGCGGGTGCAGGCCGAACTCCTCCTGCACCGCCGCCAAGTCCACCTGAACTGGGTTGATCAGGCGCCGCCACGGCCGGCTCATCGCGCGTCCTCGTCGGAGACGATCGTCGTCAGAGTTCGTCGTCCTCGTCGTCGAGGACGTCATCGTCGAGTTCGCCGTCTCCGACGTCGTCGTCGTCCTCGTCGAGGAGGTCATCATCGTCGAGGAGGTCGTCATCGTCATCCGGGTCGGCGCCGGTGGCGAGCCGGTCCGCCTCGGCGCTGTCGATGAGGCTCTCGTCGATGTCCGGATCGAGCACCTCTCTGCCGTCGACCTCCCGCACCGGAAGGCCCTCGGAAGGGCCGTCATCGTCGGGGAGAGGGACGCTCGGGGGAATGGGGTTGGACATGGTCGGCATCCTTTCGCTCGGGATGCTCACCGTACTGGCGCCTGCGGAGCAGGACGAGCGGCTTGACCGGCGCCCTGCGGAGCGCTAGCCGTTCTCCCTGCGGAGGCCGCGGGTCGTCAGCCGGCCACGAAGTAGAGGCGCTTGTTCACGAACTCGTCGATGCCGACCGGCCCCATCTCGCGCCCGAACCCTGAGCGCTTCACTCCGCCGAACGGCAGCTCGGCCGCCTCCGCGGCGATGATGTTCACGTGCGCCATGCCCACTTCGAGCCGGGACGCGACCCGCGCGGCCCTGGCCGTGTCGGTCGAGAACACCGATCCGCCCAGCCCCAGGGCGCAGTCGTTGGCGAGATCGAGCGCCTCCTCGTCGCTGTGCACCCGGTAGACCGTCGCCACCGGGCCGAAGATCTCCTCGCGGTACGACGCCGAGTCACGGGGCACGCCGGTGAGCACAGCGGGGGAGTAGTACGCCCCAGTGCCGTCGGACAGGACTCCGCCGGCCTCGAGGGTCGCTCCGTCCGCGATCGCCTGCTGCACCTGCTCGTGCACCTTCTGCGCCGCCTCACGCGACGACAGCGGGGAGAAGGCGCCATCGGGCAGATCTGCCGGATCCCCGGGGACGAGACCCGTGGCGAGCTTCTTCAGCTCCTCCACGAACTCGTCGTAGATGTCATCCATCACGATCATCCGCTTGTTCGAGTTGCAGACCTGTCCGGCGTTGTAGACGCGGAAGTTCCAGGCGGCCTTGGCCACGGCGGCGACGTCGTCCGAGTCGAGCACCACCATGGGGTCGATCCCGCCGAGCTCGAGCACGCACTTCTTCAGGTGGCGTCCCGCCTGCTCGCCGATGATCGCACCCGCACGCTCGGAACCGGTGAGAGAGACGCCCTGCACGCGCGGGTCCGCGATCATGGTCGCGATCTGGTCATGCGAGGCGAAGACGTTCGCGTAGCCGCCGACGGGCACGCCCGCCTGCTCCATGATCTCCTGGACCGCCAGTGAGGACCGGGCGCAGATGTCGGCGTGCTTGAGCAGGATGGTGTTCCCGAGCAGCAGGTTCGGGGCGGCGAAGCGCGCCACCTGGTAGTACGGGAAGTTCCAGGGCATGACCCCGAGCAGCGCCCCCATCGGGAGGCGTTCGATCACGGCCCTGCCGGGGATCGTGCTCGGGATCTCGCGATCGGTGATCAGGCTCGGGCCGTGCACCGCGTAGTAGTCGATGATCGAGGTGGCGAAGTCGACCTCGTCCAGGGATTCGGCCAGGGACTTGCCGACCTCGAGAGAGATGATGCCGGCCAGCTCCTCGCGACGCTCCGCGAAGATCTCGGCGACCCGGTGCACGACGACCGCGCGCTCCTGAACGCTGCGCTCACGCCACTCCTGATGGGCGGCGTGCGCGCTCGCGAGAGCCGACTCGATCTGGTCGTCAGTCGCGGTGTCGAAGGTCTCGACGACCTCGCCGGTCGCTGGATTCTGGACGCGGTAAGCGGACATTTCTCTCCTCGGGATCGACGGCGTCGTCGCACGTCCGTCGCGGAACGTCAGGTGGGTACCTGGAACGTACCATCCGGATCGGCGTGCTTCCCCGGCCTCGCGCTCGTACCGGCGATCGTGCGCAGGAGTCCGCACACTTCGGGTGGCGGTCGACCGAGTCCGGATGATCTGTACGGATGCCGGCACGCGCCCATGACCCACCCACGGGCGCAGCGCCCCGGAAACGAGAAATCCCGCGGATGTTCATCCGCGGGATTCTTGGTGGACCTGAGGGTGTCTGGGTTCACGACATGTGTCACAGGTGATGTGTCGCTGATGAGTCGCGACATAGGTCACAGTCGGCGAGGTGTCGAAGCATCGTGTTGTGGTCTTGAAGATCGTTGCCGGCCAGCTCACTGTCGCGGAGGCGGCGGTCGAGTACGGGATCTCCCGTCGACATCTGCACCGCCTGCTCTCGCGCTACCGGGACGGCGGTCTGGACGCGCTCGAGGCCCGCTCGAGGCGACCGAAGACGAACTCCGCTGCCACACCGGATGAGATCCGTGACCGGATCATCACCCTCCGGCAGCAGCTGACCGGGCAAGGTCTGGATGCCGGACCGGTGACGATCGCCTGGCACCTCGAACGCGAGGGACGCACCCGCCGTCGACGTCGACGATCCGACGGATCCTGCACGCTGCCGGTCTGGTGATCCCGGAGCCGCGGAAACGACCCCGCTCCTCGTACATCCGGTTCGAAGCCGCCCAACCCAACGAGACCTGGCAGTCCGACTTCACCCACTGGCGCCTCGCCGACGGCACCGACATCGAGATCCTGAACTGGCTCGACGACCGCTCCCGGTTCCTGCTGTCCTGCACGGCGCACCTGCCCGTCACCGGCGACGACGTCGTCTCCACGTTCCTGGCAGCGACCGACGAACACGGCGTCCCGGCCTCCACACTCACGGACAACGGCCGCGTCTACACCGCCCGCTTCGGCGGCGGACGCAACGCATTCGAATACCTTCGGGTCTGCTGCACGGATAGGTGACAGTTTCGGTTAGGCCGCGAGGGCCAGGTTCTGGTTCATGATGGTCTCGAACTCGATGGGTGTCAAACGGCCCAGTGCGGCCTGTCGACGCCGGCGGTGGTAGGTCCTCTCGATCCAGGTCACGATCGCGATGCGCAGTTGCTCTCGGGTGGTCCAGGATCGGCGGTCGAGGACGTTCTTCTGCAGCAGGGCGAAGAACGATTCCATGGCGGCGTTGTCTCCGCAGGACGCGACTCTGCCCATCGATCCGACGAGGCGATGACGGGACAGAGCGCGCAGGAACTTCCGGCTGCGGAACTGGGATCCGCGGTCGCTGTGAACGATGCAGCCGGCGACGTCACCGCGCATCTGGACGGCGTTCTCCAACGCGCGGACCGCGAGGCTGGACTTCATTCTCGAGTCGATCGAGTATCCGACGATCTTGTTCCCGAACACGTCCTTGATCGCGCAGAGATAGAGCTTGCCCTCGGCGGTCTTGTGCTCGGTGATATCGGTCAGCCAGAGCTGGTTCGGGCCGGTCGCGGTGAACTCGTGCCGCACCCGGCCGTCCGCGTCAGTCACGACGCAGAGGTCGTCGTGAACGGCGGGACCGGGCTTGCGGCCGTTCTTGCCGCGCTTCTTCCCGAACACGCTCCACCAGCCGTTCTCGGACGTGATCCGCCACGCCGTCCGGTCCGCCATCGCCTCGCCCGCGTCGCGGGCCTCATCGGCCAGAAGCCGGTGCCCGAACTCCGGGTCATCACGATGCGCGTCGAACAGCGCGTTCGCGCGATACGCCTCCACGATCTCACTGTCCGTGACCGGGTTCGCCAGCCACCGGTAGTAGGGCTGACGGGAGAGCTTGAGGACCCGGCACGTCACCGCGACGGGGATCCCGTCAGCGGCGAGCTCTGTCACGAGCGGGTACATTATTTTCCCGGCAGATGCGCCTGCGCGAAATACGCCGCCGCGCGGCGCAGCACCTCGTTCTCCTGCTCCAGCAGACGGACCCGCTTGCGCAACTCGCGGGCCTCGTCGGCCTCGGCCCGCGTCACGCCCGGCTTCGCGCCGGTCTCGACGGCGGCCTGGCGGACCCAGTTCTGCAGACAGGTCTCGCTGATCCCGAAGTCCGCCGCGATCTGACGCAACGGGACACCAGGCTCGCGATTCACAGCGACGCGCACAACGTCGTCACGGAACTCGCGCGGATAGGGCTTGGGCATGATGACATCCTCCCAGCGATGCACACGGCACCACAGATCAGGTGTCACCTATCCGTGCAGCAGACCCAGAGTCCCCGGCCTGCCCTGGCGTGACCAGAGTGACCAGAGGCAGCCCATTGCCATCGACGAGCTGATGGATCTTCGTCGACAGGCCACCCCTGGAGCGGCCGATGCCGTGATCAGGCGGCTCGACCTGCAGATTCTTGTAACTCGATCCAGCCCCCTGTGAGGCGGGTGATGTTCGTTGCGTGCTGATGCGCACGAGCAATCGTGGAGTCCACCGACAGCGACCAATCAATCAGGCCCGCCGCGTCTGCTGCTGCCGTGATCATCGCCGCTACCCGATCCCACGTCCCATCGAACGCCATCCGCCGATGCCACGTCCACACCGTCTGCCACGGCCCGAACACCGGCGGCAGATCCCGCCATGCGAGGCCAGTCCGGTACCGGTAGACGATGCCCTCGACCATCGTCCGCGCATCCGAGAACTTCCGACCCGGACGCCCCGTCGGACGTGGCAGCATCGGCTCGATCAGCGACCACTGAGCATCCGAAAGCATCCGAAAACGAGACATGCTTTCAGGCTCGCAGCCAGCCACCCGAACCTTTGTCAGACACGCCCTAGCTGTTCACCCTCATATCTTCATGTCCAGTGCCGCACGCACGATGCTGTCGGTGTCGATGCCGTGGTATCGGTAGACGTCGTCGACGTCGCCGGCTTGTCCGAAGCGCGACACGCCGAGGTTCCGGGCAGGTACGTTGTTGATGCCGGAGAGGAACGCGAGGGTGTGCGGGTGTCCGTCGATAACCGTCACCTGTGGAACGGCCCGGTCGGCCGGGAAGATCTGGTCGAGGATCCACGACGGCCCGTCGCCGAGTCCGCGCCGCGCTTGCAATGCTTCAAACAGCAGGCCGGGGCTCGTAACGCACAGCACCTCGGCCTCGACCCCTTGGTCGGCGAGCCGCGCGGCCGCCGCAAGGGCCTCGGGAACGAGTGCGCCCATCGTCACGATCTGGACCTCGGGCTCGGCGACGGCGCGCAGGATGTATGCACCGGCCACCACTTGACGGCGGCGGCGCTCTCGAGCTGCCGGGTCCTCGGGCACCGCGGCGAGCTTTTGATCGATTGGTTTCGTGGACAGGCGCAGGTACGCCGACTTGCCGCCGGGCCGGCCGAGCTGTCCCATTGCGGCCAGCAAGGTCCACTCGACGTCAACGACGAAGGCGGGTTCGTAGCTCAGGCAGTCGGGCTGTTCCAGCCCGATCGACGGCGTCTTGATCGACTGGTGTGCGCCCCCCTCGGGAGCGAGGGTGACGCCCGACGGCGTTCCGACGAGGATCGACTGCCCGCCGGCGTACATGCCGTACGACCACGGCTCCAGCGCCCGTTCAACGAACGGATCGTAGATTGTGCCGATCGGGAACAGGGTCTCGCCCCAGCGGCTCCAAGTCGCGCCGAGCTCGCTGATCAGTCCCACCAGGTTCACCTCGGCGATGCCGAGCTCGATGTGCTGGCCGGAGGGGCGCTCACGCCAGTGCAGCATCGTTTCGCGATCGTCGTCGAACCAGTCGCGGCGTTCTTCGGTCGACCACACCCCGACTTTGTTGATCCAGCCGGCGAGGTTCGTGCTCGAGCTCACGTCTGGGCTCACTGTGACGACCCGGCGGGCGGCCTCGGGAGCGACCCGGGTGAGGTCGAGGAGCGCTCGGCCGAGGGCTGCCTGGGTGGTGGCGGTGCCCGTGGGGGTGCGGCCCAGGTCGGTGGGCACCTCCGGCGGGGTGTTCGTCAGGATCGCCGGGCGCTCGAGTCGTTCGGCCGCGGCCGCACAGACCAGACCGGCTGGGGACTCCGGGGCAAAACGCGACCACCGTGCCGAAGCGTTCTCGCCGAGCGCCGCCGCGAGCTGCTCGTACTGCTCGATCGAGAGCAGCGAGGAGTGGTTCTGCGGGTGCCCTTCGAGCGGCAGGCCGTGCCCCTTCACGGTGTAGGCGATGATGACGGTCGGCCGTGAGTCGTCGATCTCGGCGTAGGCCCGTCGGAGTGCGTCCATGTCGTGGCCGCCGAGGTTGCGGATGGCCGCGAGAAGTGTTGCGTCGTCGACACCAGCGATCAAGGCATCGATTGCCGCGGCATCCGCACCCGCGCCAGGCAGCCGCTGGCGTAGCTCGTCAGCGGCACAGCGCAGCAGGCGCTGGTACTCGGGATTGGACATGTCGAGGATCCGTCGGCGGAGGCCGTCGCCTCCAGGCAGGGCCATCAGGCTCTCGAGCAGACGGCCGAAGCGGACGGTGATCACCTGCCAGCCGGCTGCGTCGAAGAGCTTCTCGATCTTGCCGGCCGCGATGTTCGGTACGACCCGGTCGAGCGACTGGCGGTTGAGGTCGACGATCCACACGATCTCGCCCAGGTCCTGCACCGAAGTGTCCAGCACGGCTTCCCAGATTGCGCCCTCGTCGAGTTCGGCGTCGCCCACCAGCGAATACTGACGGCCCCGGCTCGGCACCCCAGTGAGCGTCTCGGTGTAGCGACGCGACATGGCACCCCAGATCGGCGCGGTCGCCCCGATTCCGACCGAACCGGTCGAGTAATCGGCGGGGTCAGGGTCCTTCGTGCGGCTCGGGTAGCTCTGCAGGCCACCGAACTGACGGAGCGTCGTCAGGTATTTTTCGTCCAGCTGACCGATCAGGTAGTTGATCGCGTGAAGTACGGGCGAGGAGTGCGGCTTGACCGACACGCGGTCTTCAGCGCGCAGTTGCTCAAACCAGAGGGACGTCATGATCGTGGTCATCGACGCGCTCGACGCCTGGTGCCCACCGACTTTCACACCGGAGGTGTTGGGGCGGACCTTGTTGGCGTGGTGGACGATCGACGTGGCAAGCCACAGAACGCGCTTCTCGATCTGTTGAAGGGTGTTGTCACGCTCGGCGGTCCCAGCGGAGGCGTCGGGTGTCGTCGGTGAATCAGAAACGGCAGTGGTGTTCATGGGTGTCCTTCGGCGCTGGAGTGAGCACTGTCTCCAGGCGAGCGCGTGTACGTCGCCCGGAGAGCGGTGCGGCCGGTCTTGTGGAACGAGCCGTGGTGCGCGAGCTCGAATAGAGCGGCGCGCGTGTGTATTGATTAGCAATCTGACCAGCCTTGCCGATTTTGCGCAAGCGATCGGGTAGAGTTTGCGCAGAGTGCGCACCAACGTGGGGTGCGTATCGAAGAGGAGTGATCACTATGGACACATCGCGGACAGCTGACGACATTGACGCGGCACTGCTCCGGGCGCTTGTGGCGAATCCGGATGCCACGAATCTCGCACTTGCTGAGGCGACCGGCCTAGCCCGAAACACGGTGCGTGCCCGGCTGGCGCGGTACGCCGTCGAGAAGTCGCTGCGTTCCTTTGAGCGCCGTATCGACCCAGCCTTCCTCGGCTTCCCGTTGGAGGCGTTCATTCTCACGACCGTCAAGCAGCGCAAGCTCAGCGCCATTTCGGGCACGCTCGCTCAAGTTCCCGAGGTTGTTCAGGTGCACGGCCTGGCTGGCGTGGCCGACCTGCTCGTGCACGTCGTGGCGCGCGACGCCGATGACCTCTACCGAATCGCGGGGCGCATCCTCGACATTGACGGCGTCAAGAGGACCACCACCGGTCTGGTGATGGGGGAGTTCGTTGAACACCGAATCGCACAACTCATTGGAGCGAATTCAACTGGGTCTCGGCCGGCTTAATCTCTCGATTGACCTGAAGAGTCCTCTCACGAACTCCATCTGGGCTTTCGTTCTGGAACAAAGGGCGCGAATCAGCTTTGAACGCTACGCGCCATCTGATCAGCAACTAACTCGACGTGCTCCCGACCGAACCCCCGCGTCGACGTCGCAGCAGCGACTAGC
>NZ_JADIJR010000050.1 GCF_017355365.1 Microbacterium sp. SD291
TCCCTGGACCACTCCGAATGGGAGATCCGCATGCAAAACGGCATCCCGCAGATCCGGGGCCCGGCCTGGTGGGACCCCGACCGGAAATGGCGCACCCCGAGGCCAACACTCGGCGAAGCCCTCGCCACCACCGGCCCACCCGGCCGATGAATGTCGTCGCGCCTCGCCCGTCTGCGAACGGCCGAAGCGACGGACACCTTCGATCCGCGTGATCTGGCGGGCGTTCACGGTAGACGACCTCGCGAGGCAGCCGCGGGCGAATACCCGCGGCTCGGGTGAGCTCGCGCTTCCCGTCACTCGGCTTCGCCCGGCTCAGCGATCCGAACCGGAGCGAGTAGCGTGAACAGCGTGAGCAGCGCATCCTCGGTCCTCAGACGGTTCGGGCCGATGGTGTACCTCCCGACCATCCTGTTCTCCCTCGGCGAGGGGGCGGTGATCCCCCTCATCCCGGTGATCGCGGCGTCGATGGGCGCTGACGTGGCGCTCGCGGCGCTCGTCACCTCGGCACTCGTCGTCGGGCAGCTCGGCGGCAATCTGCCGGCCGGCTGGGCCGTGGCGCGGGTCGGCGAGCGGGTGACGATGGTCGTCGCGGGTCTCGTCGCGATCGCCGCCGGCGTCGGGATGGTGCTCGCACCGTCGCTCGGCGTGCTGGCGGCATCCGTTTTCCTTCTGGGGTTCTGCGCCGCAGCATTCGGACTGGCCCGCCACGCGTTCATGACGACGCGGGTGCCGATCGACTTCCGGGCGAGGGCGCTGTCGCTGCTCGGCGGCAGCTTCCGCCTCGGTTTCTTCATCGGCCCGTTCATCGCCGCGGGGCTGCTGCAGCTCTTCGGCTCGGAGGCGGCGGCGATCTGGTTCTTCCTCAGCTGCCTGGTCGCAATGGTGCTCCTGGTGCTGCTCGGGCCCGACCCCGAGAAGACGATCACCGCCGTGGCCGTCACGAGGACGACGCCGATCATCGAGGACACCGGCGAGGCCGTCAGCGGCTCCATCCCGACCGTCGAGCGCTCGGGGATCTTCCGCACCATGTGGCAGCAGCGCGGCGTGCTGAGCCGGCTCGGACTCGCGGCGGCCTCGCTGTCGGCTGTGCGATCGGCACGCCAGGTGGTGCTTCCACTCTGGGGGCTGTCGCTCGGGCTCGACGCCTCCACGATCGCGCTGGTCGTCGGCGTGTCCGGCGCGATCGACTTCGCGCTGTTCTACGCGAGCGGCCAGGTGATGGACCGCTTCGGCAGGCTGTGGGCGGCGATGCCCGCGATGGTGCTGATGGGCGCGGGGTTCCTCGCATTGTCGTTCACGCATGACCTCGACGACGCGGCGCTCTGGTTCGGCATGTTCGCCGCAGTGCTCGGCGTCGGCAACGGCCTCTCCAGCGGCATCCTGCTCACCTTGGGCGCCGACGTCGCACCGAAGCAGGAGCCGGCCGCCTTCCTCGGGTCGTGGCGGACGCTGACGGATGCCGGTGGCGCGCTCGCCCCGCTGCTCATCTCGGCGATCATCGCGCTGGCGTCTCTGCCCGTCGCGGCTGCTGTCATGGGCGCGGTCGGCATCGTCGGCGCCGGCGGGTTCCTGCGGTGGATCCCGCGGTTCGTCCCGCGCGCGGCGCCGGAGTCCGAGAAGTGAGCATCGCGGCCGAACTACGGCGGCTGGTCACGGGATTCGAGCCTCTCTCGGATCACGAGCGGTCGGCGCAAGCGGATTTCGCCGGCTTCTTCCCCGATGATCACGGACCGGTCGCACGCGATCATGGTCCGGACCACGCGACCGCGTCAGCTCTCGTATTCGATCCGACCCTGACCCGCACTCTTCTCGTCTTCCATGGCAAGGGCCGGTTCTGGGTGCAGCCCGGCGGCCACCACGAGCCCGGAGACGCATCCGTGGTGGATGCCGCCGCGCGGGAGCTCCGTGAGGAGACCGGCGTGACGGCGACGGCGACGACCTCACCCGTGTACGACCTCGACCACCATGCGCTGTCGTCGGCGTTCGGGAGGTGCGCCTCCCACCTCGACATCGGCGTCGCGTTCGTGGTCACGGCGGATGCCGCGCTCACTGTGAGCCACGAGTCGGAGGACGTGCGCTGGTGGCCGGTCGACGCGCTTCCCGCCGCCGTGCCGGACGGGTTCGAGGGGCGCGTGCGCCGGCTGCGCGCGCGGCTCGACGCCTGACGACGGCTACTGCAGCGCGGTGCGGCTGGTGCCCGTCGCCTGCAGCGGGACGCCGTCCGGCACGAACGGAGAGAACAGCGGCGGATGCCAGGAGCCCGCGAGCATGACGCGGGCGGAGAGTCCGTCCGGGGTGTCGGCGGCGACGAGCGTCGCGTCGCCCGGCATCGCCGCGAGCAGTGCCGCGGCCTGCTCCTGCACGCCCTCGTCCGTGAGCTCGGCGTGCACCTGCTCACCGTCCACCTCGATCGTGAAGCCGTCGGCTCCGGCGAGCGCGGCCGAGTCGGCGAGCGAATCCAGCCTCTTCTGGGCGATGTACAGGTCGGTCGCGCAGACGCAGACGAAGATCACGGCGAGTGCGAGCAGTGCGTACCCGAGTGTGAGCAGCAGCACGCTGCCGTCCTCGTTCGCGCCGCGGGGTCTCATGCTCATCCGTCACCCCACAGCCGTGACACCTTCTGCACCGCCGACGCCTCGACCGGGATCGCGACCGCGCGATCGAGCCCGAAGATCGGCGGCATCAGCGGAAGCCCGACACGGGTGCCGATCGTCACGATGATGGTCGATCCGGCGGACGGGCATTCCGCACCGGCCGGGGAGCACGTCATCGACACCTCGACGGCATCCGCGGCGAGTCCGTACTCGTCGATGATCCCGGCGAGCACGCGTTGGCTGCGAGCCTCGGCGGTCGCGGCATCCGGCGCCAGCGCCACCACACGGGCCGTGTGGCGTGCCGCGGCCTCGACGCCGAGGGTCTGCTCCTGGATGACCCCGAGCGCGACGATGAGGTAGACGAGTGGCACGAGAAGGATGACGCCGACGGTGATGAACTCGAGTGCCGCCGAGCCGTCGTCATTCGTCGCCCAGCGACTCCATCGGGGCATGCGCTTCCACCTCCAGCGCGTACGGGATGCCGATCAGGCCGATCACGGGCAGGGTCGTCCGGACATGCACCTCGATCGTGGCGTGGCCGAGTTCCTCGGAGGTGCCGACGGTGACGTCCTCGGCGTAGGAGGCGCCGACCGCTCGAGTGATCGCCTGACGTGCGACATCTGCGCCTTCGGCGGGAGCGGTGTCCGCGAGTGCGGCGTAGTGCGCCCCCTCGACGGCTGCATCGTGCACCACGTTGCGGACGTAGACGGCGAGCGCGAGCTGCAGCACGGCGAGGGTGAGCAGCGTGAGCAGCGTGCCGACCAGCACGAACTCCACCGGGCTCGACCCGCGCTCGTCCTCGAGCTCGCGACGCAGTGTCATCTCAGAGGCCGGAGACCCGCTGGATCGCCTGCTCGAACAGCGCGCTCAGCGCGGGCCCCGCCACCGCCCAGATCACGACGACCAGCCCCGCGGTCATGAGCGTCACCAGGACCCATCCCGGCACATCGCCGCGTTCGTCGTTCGCGAGGTCACGCATCCAGTCGGCGGCGCTCCTGCGCCAGCGTCGCAGTGTCGTCATGATCGTCCTTTCGGTGGCGCGCTCAGCCGATGCCGAGTCGCAGAATGAAGAGTCCGGGGTAGATGGCGAAGAGCACGCTCATCGGCAGGATCAGGAAGACCAGCGGCAGGAGCATCAAGATCTCCTTGCGGCCGGCCTGCTCGATCAGCACGCGCTTGGCGTCCTCGCGCGCGTCTCCCGCCTGCGCGTGCAGGACACCGGCGAGCGGCGCCCCGTGCTCCAGTGCGGCGGTGACCTGATCGACCGCCCGCGAGAGCCCCGGCAGTTGCAGCCGGGAGGACATCTCTCCGAGCGCATCGGCGAGCGGCGAGCCGGTCCCGACGGCGAGGACCACCTGGCGAAGTTCCCCGGTGAGCTCCCCCGACCCGATCGCCGCCACGCGGCGGAGCGCATCGAGGAAGCCCTCACCGGCCGAGAGGCAGAGCGCGAGGAACTCGAGCGTGGTCGGCAGCTCGTCGGTCAGCCGAGCGCGGCGCGCCTTCGCCCTCGCTGTCAGCAGCATGTCGAAGACGACCGCCGCCACGGCCCCGAACAGCAGGGGCAGGAGCGCCACCGGCACCGTCATCCGCCCTGTGAGCACGAGCGCGATCAGCACGACCGCACCGACGCCGGTGCCCGCGAGCGCCCAGCCCAGCTGACGAGCGCGGAAGGCGGCGGGTTCGGCCGGCATCCCCGCCTGCGCCAGCCGGTGCCGCAGCGCCTCGCCTCCGCCGAGCATGCCGTCGAAGGCCACCTGCACGCGCTGTCGGACCGAGTTTCTGCCGCTGGGCAGCGGTGCCATCCGCGGCAGGGCGCCGCGCGGAAGGTCGCCGTCGGCGACGACATCGCGCAGGTACGGTGCGATGCGGGACGTCAGGGAGGCCGCACGCCAGCGCGGCAGTGCGGCGAGGATGCAGAGGACGCCGGCGGCGAGCGCTCCCCCGGTGAGGACGGCGACTGCCATCGCGGTGGCACCGTTCATCCGAACCACCGTCCCGGTTCGGGGAGCCGTCCGATCCGGATCATGATGCGGTACGCGAAGACGGAGATGGCAGCACCCGCGCAGATCACGAGCACGCCCTCCGGTGTGCCGTATGCGGAGGCTCCTTCGGGCCGCATCACCAGCAGGCCGAGGATGATCCAGGGCGCGACGGCCCCGAGCACCGCCGCACCCCGGATCCATGACTGCCGCGCTTCGACCTCGCCGCGCAGCGCCGCATCCGCCCGCACCGAGGCGGACAGTGCGCGCAGCACACCGGTGAGCTCGGTGCCGCCCACCTGACGCGCCATCCGCAGAGTCTCGATGATGCGGTCGGCGATCGGGTCGGCGAGAGAGGTCTTCAGCCGATCGAGACTCGTCTCGAACCGCCCGGTCGCGTGAAGATCGCGGGCGAACACCGCGAACGCCGGCCGCAGCATCGACGGAGCCGACTCCGCGAGGCTGGCCACCGCGTCGGGCAGCGACAGCCCGACCCTGATCGAGGCGATGAGCAGGTCGCAGACGTCGGGCCAGAGCTGGCGGCGCACCTTCCGAAGTCGCAGGCGGCGAGCGCGAAGGAGGAGCACCGGAGCCGAGCCGCCTGCCACTGCGGCGAGCAGGGCGAGGATCGGGATGCCGGTGAGCAGCCAGACGACGGATGCCGCGGCGACCGCGAACGCGATGATCGCGGCGACGACGACGCGCTGCTCGAGAGTCCCGAGACCCGCCTCCTCGATCAGCCTGACGAGCCGGCCGCGACGTCGGATCCGCTCACCGGGCGCACGCACCGGCCAGAGCCACGGCGAGGCGCACAGCAGGAGTCCGGCCGCGAGGAGCGCGCCGAGCAGCACCGTCATGAGCCGACCTCGACGCGACGGAGGTCGCCACGCGTCGGCACGATCGACGGGGCGTCTGCGGCGCGCTGATACACCGTCGTCGTGATGATCCGGCCGTCGACGATCTCACCCGTCGGTGCGATCACCTCCTGCACCCGGCGCACGCCTGCCGCGTCGCGGACGCAGTGCACGACGAGGTCGACCGCTGCGGCGAGCGCCGGCGCGATGAACGACCTGTCGATGTTGCGTCCGGCCAGCAGCGGCAGGAGCGTCAGCTTGTCCAGCGCCTCGGCCGCCGAGTTCGCGTGGACCGTGGCTGCGCCCGGCACTCCGGTGTTGAGCGCGAGGACCAGGTCGAGCGCCTCGGCGTCTCGCACCTCGCCGACGACGAGGCGATCCGGGCGCATTCGCAGCGCTTCCTTGACGAGTCGGCGCAGCGTGATCTCGCCCGTCCCTTCGAGGCTCGCCTGCCTTCCCTGCAGTGCGACCAGATCGGGGCCGTCGACGGCGAGCTCGAATGTCTCCTCCACCGTGATGATCCGCTGCTCCTTGGCACAGGAGGCCAGCAGGGCAGCCAGCAGGGTCGTCTTCCCGGCGTGCGTCGCACCGGAGACGATCACGCTCCTCCCCTCGCGCATCGCCCGTCGGAGAGTCGAGGCGACCTCGACGGGCACGGCGCCCTGCGCGGTGAGCGCCTCCAGCGAGCGATACCTCGGAAGGAACTTGCGGATGTTCACGGCCCACGATCCGCGCACCACATCGGCGATCGCGACGTGCAGGCGCGAGCCGTCTGGCAGCGACGCGTCGACGAACGGCTGGCTGATGTCCACGCGGCGCCCCGTCGACTGCAGCATCCGCTCGACGAGGTCGCGTAGCGTCGCCTCGGTCAACTGCAGGTCGATCCGCTCGGCGACCCCGCCACGCGCCACGTGCACGCGCTGCGGACCGTTCAGCCAGATCTCCTCGATCTCGGGGTCGTCCAGCAGGGGCTGCAGGGCGCCGAACCCGCTCACAGCCGCGAGCACATCGCGGACGCACCGCGTCTCGTCGTCGATCAGCCGCTCACCGCGGGACAGCGCGTGGTCGTTGTGGCGGCGCACCTCGGCCTGTGCGATGCGCAGCGCCGCATCCGGGTCGAGCGACGGATCGGTCCTCTCCGCGCGCAGTCGCAGCCGCACGCGCTCGGCGACGATGACAGACGGATGACTCACCCGAGCATCCTCGCAAGAATCGGGAATCCGCCTCGGAAGTTATCCACAGCCTGGGCCAGCGTCGTTCTCATGACCCTGCAGATCACCATGCGCGTCGACCGTGACAGCGTCGCCATGGGCGACGATGCGAAGCCGCACGCCTACGACCTTCCCGTGGTGGCGGGCACCATGCTGAGCGCCGTGCTCGAGAAGGCATCACCCGAGATCCGAGTCGCCGGCCTCTTCCGGCTCGCAACAGGTCGATCGATCGACGAGATCGTGGCACTGATGCTGCCGGACACTGCGGGCTGATCCCCAGAATGAGAGTTTCTCCTGTCAGTAGACTGATTCCACCGCGCGGGAGTGGTGAAATTGGCAGACACGCAGGATTTAGGTTCCTGTGCCCTAGGGCGTGTGGGTTCAAGTCCCACCTTCCGCACTGATCGGTCGCATGCTCCGGCGACCGATGTCTTGACCGCCTCTCGACGGGAAAACCATGCATCACGCCGCACTCATCCCCTGGCTCGACCCCGCCACCATCATCGGCACGGCCGGCCCCTGGGCGCTCCTCGTGGTGTGCTTCATCGTCTTCGCGGAGACCGGTCTGCTCGTCGGCTTCCTCCTCCCCGGTGACACGCTCCTGGTGATCGCAGGACTGCTCTCGCACTCGTCCGCCACGCTGCCGAACGGCGTCTTCGGAGTGAACGTCTGGGTCGTGGCACTGCTCATCGGATTGTCCGCGTTCGTAGGAGGTGAGGTCGGATATCTCATCGGCCACAAGGGCGGGCCGGCGGTCTTCGAGCGCAAGGAATCGGGCGTCTTCAGCCGCAAGAACGTCGAGCGCACGAACGCGTTCTTCGAGCGCTTCGGCGGCATCACCGTGATCCTCGCGCGCTTCGTGCCGATCGTCCGCACGTTCGCTCCGGTCGCGGCCGGCGTCGGCCACATGCCGTGGCGCAAGTACACGCTCTACAACCTCATCGGCGCCGTGCTGTGGGGCTTCGGCCTCACCGTCTTCGGCTACGTCATCGGCTTCATCCCGCCGGTCGCCGAATTCGTCGAGAGCTACATCGACCTCATCCTGCTCGCCGCGGTCGGCGGCACCGCGGTGGTCACCCTGTGGCACTACCTGTCCGAGCGCTATAAGGCGAAGAAGGCCGCCGCCGCTGGCGAGGACGTCGTGACGGATGCCGCCGAGGCGCAGGCTCTGGCGCTCGACCTCGACGGCGACGACAAGAAGAACTGACGCCGCGCGTCAGCCCGCCTTCTTCGTCGTCTTCTCGGTCTTCTTCTCCGGAACGTCGTCGGCGTCGCCCTTGCCGGCCGCACCCTTCTTCTCCTTCGAGCGGGCGACGCTGGCGCGCAGCGCCTCCATCAGGTCGATGACCTCGCCGCCCTTGGCGCCGGCATCCTCCTCGCCGAACGTCTCGGCGACGTCGAACGTGTCGCCGGCTTCGATCTTGGCGTCGATGAGTGTGCGAAGCTCCTTCTGGTACTCGTCGACGAACGCCTCGGGGTCGAAGTCAGCCGAGTAGCTCTCGACGAGCGACGACGACAGCTCCAGCTCCTTCTTCGAGATCGTGACGTCCTCGTCGAGTGAGGGGAATGACGCCTCGCGCACCTCGTCGGACCACAGCAGCGTCTGCAGCACGAGCACCTTGCCGCGCACCCTGAGTGCGGCGAGACGCGTCTTCTGCCGCAGCGTGAACCGCACGATCGCGGTGCGGTCGGTCTGCTCGAGCGTCTTCCGCAGCAGCACGTACGCCTTCGGCGACTTGGAGTCCGGCTCGAGGTAGTAAGGCTTGTCGAGCGTGAGCAGGTCGACCTGATCGGACGGCACGAACTCCACCACGTCGATCTCGCGGCTCTTCTCGGCCGGGAGCGCCGCGAGGTCCTCCTTGGTGAGCACGACCGTCTGCCCGTCGTCGACGTAGGCCCTGTCGATGTCGGCGTACGCCACGGTCTCACCGCACACCTCGCAGGTGCGCTGGTACCGGATGCGGCCGCCGTCCTTCTCATGCACCTGATGCAGCGGCACGTCATGGTCCTCCGTCGCCGAGTACACCTTCACCGGCACATTCACGAGACCGAAGGTCAGCGCGCCCTTCCAGATCGTCCTCATCACACCAGTAGACACCAGGCGCACCCGTCGCGGCCAGCCCCATGACTACGCTGGCTCCATGGTCGGAGACGCTCAGGTCGTGCAGGTCGAGGGCCGCCGCCTGCGCATCACGAACCTCGAGAAGATCGTCTACCCCGAGACCGGCACCACCAAGGGCGAGATCATCGCGTACTACTCGCAGATCGCACCCTTCCTGCTCCCCCTGCTCGAGGGCCGTCCTGTCACGCGGAAGCGCTGGGTGGAGGGCGTCGGCACGGCGGATGCTCCGGCCGATGCGTTCTTCACGAAGCAGCTCGAGCCCGGTGCCCCCGATTGGATCCCCCGTCAGCCGATCCAGCACTCCGACGGCCCGAAGGAGTACCCGCTCGTCCGAGACGTCCCCACCCTGGTCTGGCTGGCCCAGGTCGCGGCGATCGAGCTGCATGTGCCGCAGTGGCGGTTCGACCAGCGCGGGCTGCCGGGCAATCCCGACCGTCTCGTGCTGGACCTCGACCCTGGCCCCGGCGTCGAGCTCGCCCAGTGCGCCGCGATCGCGGTGATCGCCCGCGACATCCTGACCGGCATCGGCCTCGACCCGCTGCCGGTCACCAGCGGCAGCAAGGGCATCCACCTGTATGCCGCCCTCCCGGGCGCGCAGACCAGTGACGAGATCTCCGCCGTCGTCAAGGAGCTCGCACGGCTCATCGAGAACGAGCATCCCGATCTCGCCACCAGCACCATGGCCAAGACCGAGCGCACCGGCAAGGTCTTCCTCGACTGGAGCCAGAACAACGGCAAGAAGACGACGATCTCGCCCTATTCGCTCCGCGGCCGCGCCCGGCCGTGGGTCGCCGCACCCCGCACCTGGGAGGAGCTGGAGTCCCCTGGTCTCCGCCACCTCGAGATGGACGAGGTGCTGCAGAGGGTGACCGACGGCATCGATCCGCTCGAGCCGCTGCGCCCGCACGGCGACCATCTGCTCGCCCCGTACCTGGCGAAGAGGGATGCCGAGCGGACCCCGGAGCCCATGCCCGAGCGCGTCGTCGCGGCGGCGGGCGGCATGACGCGACGCTTCGTGATCCAGGAGCACCACGCGCGCCGCCTGCACTACGACGTGCGCATCGAAGACCGCGGGGTGCTCGTCAGCTGGGCTGTGCCGAAGGGCGTGCCGGAGACCGCCGACCGCAACCATCTCGCGGTGATGACGGAGCCGCACCCGATGGAGTACCTCACCTTCGCGGGGACGATTCCCGCCGGCGAGTACGGCGCCGGCGGGATGACGGTCTGGGACACCGGAACGGTGGAGCTGGAGAAGTGGCGCGATGACGAAGTGATCGGCACCTTCACGGGGCGCTCAGGCGGCCCCCTCGGCAGCGTCCGACTCGCGCTCATCCGCACGGAGGGCGAGGGCGAGAAGTCGTCGTGGCTGCTGCACCGGATGAAGGAGCGCTCGGGGCCGCACGCCGAGCATCCGAAACCGCGGAGACGGCCGCCGGCAGGGCCCCCGTCCGGCGGGTCCGCTGCCGGATCGGCCGCACCCGCCGTGCGCCCGATGCTCGCCGAGAACGGATCGCCCGCCGTCGCACGGCGGCTGAGCGACCCCGGCTGGGCGGAGATCAAGTGGGACGGCATCCGCGCGATCGGCGTGTGGCGGGACGGACGGATGACGCTGCAGGCGCGCTCCGGCACGGACATCACCGCCCGCTATCCGGAGCTCACGGCCGACGGCGCACCCGGCTTCGCCGTCGACGAGGCGATCGTGGACGGCGAGATCGTGGCCTTCGACGCCGCGGGGATGCCGAGCTTCAGCCGCCTGCAGAACAGGATGCATCTGACCAATGCGCGTGAGATCGAGCGCGAGGTCGTGCGCACCCCTGTCGCGTACCACCTGTTCGATCTGCTGCGACTCGACGGTCACGATGTCGAAGGCCTCCCCCTCCGCGACCGGCGGGAGCTGCTGGAGAGCATCGCGCACGACCTGGATGCCCCGGTCGTCGTGCCGCCGGTGTTCGAGGACGTCGATGCGGCGCTGGAGACGAGCTCGGCGCTCGGACTCGAGGGCGTCGTCGTCAAGGATCCGGGCTCCGCGTACCGCCCGGGGGTCCGCTCGCCGTCATGGCTGAAGCTCAAGCACACGCTCACGCAGGAGGCGGTGATCGTCGGCATCCGGCCGGGCAAGGGCGACCGCGACGGCGATATCGGCTCGCTGCTGCTCGCCGTGCCCGACGGCGGCCGGCTGCGCTACGTCGGGCGCGTCGGCAGCGGATTCACCCAGCGCACGCTGCACGACCTGAGGACCCGGCTCGAGCCGCTGCGCATCGATGCGGCGCCCCTCGACGGCGTGCCCGCGCCCGACGCCTCCGACGCGCTGTGGGTGCGTGCCGAGCTTGTCGGCGAGGTGGAGTTCGCGAACTGGACGCCCGACGGCATCCTGCGTCACGCCAGATGGCGAGGGCTCCGCCCCGACAAGTCCCCGGACGAGGTCGTGCGCGAGAGCTGAACGGTCAGGCGTGGTGCGGCTCGCAGTCGGACTCCTCGGCCGGCTCGATCTGGAACGTCGAGTGCTCGACGTCGAAGTGCTCCGCGAGGCAGATCTGCAGATCGGTGAGCAGCTTCGCCGAGCGTCCGTCGGCGAGCAGGGCTGGTGCGACGCTGACGTGGGCGCTGAAGACCGGCGCGCCGCGGGTGAGCTGCCACACGTGCACGTCGTGCACGCCGACGACGCCCTCGTAGTCGAGCAGATGCTGACGGATCTCGCTCACTGCCGTTCCCTTGGGCGCCGACTCGGCGAGGACCGAGAACACCTCGCGCAGCAGCGAGATCGCCCGAGGGATGATCATGACCGCGATGAACAGGGAGGCGATGGCATCCGCCGGCATCCATCCCGTCGTCACGATCACGATCGCGGCGAGGATCACCATCGCCGAGCCGATCAGGTCGCCCATGACCTCCAGGTAGGCGCCGCGTACGTTGATGCTCGAGCGCTGCGCGCGGCTGAGCAGCCACATCGAGATCGCGTTGGCCACGAGACCGACCACGGCGACAACGAGCATGAGTCCGCCGGCGACCTCCACCTCGCCGGGGTCGATCAGCCGGCCGACCGCCTCGATGCCCACCCAGCCGGCGAGCACGATCAGGATGACGGCGTTGATCAGGGCGCCGAAGACCTCGGCCCGCTGGTACCCGAAGGTCCGGCGGTCATCGGCGGGGCGGGCGGCCACGGCCGCGGCGATCAGCGCGATCACGAGCGCCGAGGCATCCGTGAACATGTGCGCGGCGTCGGCGAGGAGCGCGAGCGAGCCGGTGAGCGCCGCCCCCACGATCTGCACGACCATGATCGTGGCGGTGAGGCTCAGCGAGATCGCCAGCAGACGGCGATGGCTCGCCGAGCGGATGCCGCCGGCTGCTGGTGCGTGATCGTGCATGTGTCCAGGCTAGACCGGGCGTTCGGGCGCGAAGCCCGATCGCGGCTAGTCGGGAATGATGCTGATTCTCAGTAGTCAGAGCCCTACGAGCAGCGGTACGAGCTCGGCGAACGCGCGGGCACGATGAGACTGCGCCTGCTTCTCCTCGGCCGTGAAGTCGCCCACGGTGCGCTCTGCGCCCGCCTGCTGTCCGTCGGGGATGAAGATCGGATCGTAGCCGAAGCCGCCGCCACCCGACGCCTGGTGCGCGAGCCGGCCGGGCCAGTTGCCCACGACCACGTGCTCCTGCCCGTCGGGCGTCACCAGCGCGATCGTGGAGTTGAAGTGCGCGGCGCGATGGGGGTCGGCGATGTCGCGGAGCTGGTCGAGCAGCAGCTCGAGGTTCGCTGCGGCATCCTTCCGCTGCCCCGCCCAGTACGCCGAGAACACGCCAGGCGACCCGCCGAGCACGTCGACGCAGATCCCCGAGTCATCGGCGAGCGCCGCGAGCCCGGTGTGCGCGGATGCCGCTCGCGCCTTGATCAGGGCGTTCTCGGCGAACGTCACGCCGTCTTCCACTGGCTCGGGGCCGTCGTACGCGACGACCTCCAGATCGGGCCGTGTCTTCGCGACGATCTGCTGGAACTCCGCGACCTTGTGCGGATTGTGCGTGGCGAGGACGATCCTCATCCCTGGGTCCCTGACCCTGTCGAAGGGGCGAGCGCCTTCAGCTGCTGGTCCTTGAGGTCCGCACAGCCTGCGACGCCGAGTTCGAGCAGAGCG
>NZ_JADIJR010000051.1 GCF_017355365.1 Microbacterium sp. SD291
GTCCTCAGGACGTGAGCCGAAGCGGCTCTGATGCGTTGCATGAATGACCGGGCGAGCCGGAGAAGCGAGCAAGGGATGGGTGCTCGTAGACGCCGACCTCGCAGATCGCGAAGGGTCAGGTCAGGCGGGGTGGCTGTTCGTTCAGCGACACATTCGGCAACACATGCCAACGCGACCGGGCATCATCATCCCGGCAGTCCTGTTCGCCTCCTGGGCGGACAAAGGGCTTGCGTTGGTGGTCATGGGGGGATTATGTCGTAATAAATCCCTCCGTGTCAAAACGGCCACGTGCTCGGATGCGCGCGTAACGTTGCTCGGATGACGATCTCGACCACCGTCGGCGGCTTCATCCTGACCGATGAGAAGGACGCCTCCCGGTACACGCTCACCCGCGACGGACAGCTCGTCAGCGTGCTCGACTACCGCGACGACGGCCGCACGATCGCGCTCACCAGGGCCTTCACGATCCCGAGTTTCCGCGGCCACGGCTACGCGGCGACCATGGTCGAGGGTGTCGTCGCCGACCTCGAGCGCCGCCACGATCGCAAGGTGGACCCGGTCTGCTGGTACGTCTCGGACTGGTTCGCGGCGCACCCGGAGCAGCGTTCTCTGCTGCGTACACGATGAAGTGAGCTCTGTGACGCATTGTTACGGCGGCGAGACGTCTCCCGAGATGCTCGGCGGGATGGATCCTCGCCCCCGGCGGCACGCCTGACGGGCGATGTCGGAGGCCCTTCGTAGCGTGTGGGTATGCGAATCCTGCACACCTCCGACTGGCACATCGGCCGCACCTTCCATGGCAACTCGACCATGGACGCGCTGGCCGACGTGCTCGGCGCGCTGACGGCGCAGGTTCGCACGCATGCGGTCGACGTCGTGGTCGTCGCGGGCGACGTGTTCGACTCCGCCACGCCGTCCGGGCCCGCGTACACGCTGCTGGGCGACGCGCTGGTCGCGCTGCACGGGACCGGGGCGAAGGTGATCGTCACCAGCGGCAACCACGACTCGGCTGCGCGCCTCGGATTCCAGGCGCGGCTGCTGCGCGACGGCATCCACGTGCTGACCGATCCCCTCGCGATCGGCACGCCTGTCACGGTGGCGGATGCCGACGGTCCGGTGCACTTCTTCGGCATCCCTTATCTCGAGCCGGCGATCGTGCGCCAGCACTGGCCGGAGGGCGACTCCGAGGGGCGGCAGCTGCGCACGCAGGCGCAGACCATGGCGCACGCCATGGATCTCGTGCGCACCGGCATGCAGCAGCACGAAGGCCGATCTGTCGCGATCGCGCACTGCTTCGCCGCGGGCGTCGACGCCACCGCCGGCCTCGAGCGCGAGGTGCGTCAGGGCGGCCTCGACGTCGTGCCGCTGAGCGTCTTCGACGGCCCCGACTACGTCGCCCTCGGGCACATCCACGGCCGGCAGCAGCTCAGCGAGCGCGTCCGGTACGCCGGCGCCCCGCTGCACTACAGCTTCGGCGAGCAGCACAAGCCGCGCGGATCCTGGCTGATCGAGCTCGACGCCGCAGGTCTCGCCTCTGCCGAGTGGCTGGACCTTCCGGTGCCGCGCCGGCTCGTCACGCTCACCGGAGCGCTCGATGAGATCCTCTCCGCCGACAATGTCGAGGCGCACGCCGCCGACTGGGTGTGCGCGGTGTACACCGACGCCCTCCCGCAGACCGAGCCGATGCGCCGCCTGCGCGAGAGCTATCCGCACTGCGCGATGGTCCAGCACCAGCCGGCGGTCACCGCCGAGCACGCCGAGCGGTCCTACGCCGACCGTCTGCGGACCGCAGTCTCCGACTCCGAGCGTATCGAGGCCTTCCTCGAGCACGTGCGTGCGGGGCAGGGTGCGACCGAGCGCGAGAGCGAGCTGATCCGCGAGGTGCTCGACGAGTCGCTGCGGGCCGAGGCTCTGGTGTGATCCGGAGGGCGCGCTAGTGCAGCTGCACCGTCTCGAGGTCGAGGGATTCGGCCCGTTCCGATCGCGCCAGATCGTGGACTTCGACGCGTTCGCGGACGACGGCATCTTCCTGATCGCCGGGCGCACGGGGGCCGGGAAATCGAGCATCCTGGACGCCGTCTGCTTCGGTCTGTACGGCGGCGTTCCCCGGTACGACGGCGGCGAGAAGCGGCTGCGCAGCGACCACTGCGAGCCCGACGACCCTTCCGAGGTCGTCGTCGAGTTCAGCACGCCGGCCGGCCGGTTCCGGGTGACGCGTTCTCCCGAGTACGTCCGCCCCGCGAAGCGCGGCGGAGGCATGACGAAGCAGGCGGCCGGGGTGGCCCTCGACGAGTGGACGGATGCCGGGTGGATCGGCCGTGCCGCGCGTGCGGTCGATGTCGGGAACGAACTCGACGAGATCCTGCAGCTGAGCAGGGAGCAGTTCCTGCAGGTGATCCTGCTCGCTCAGAACCGGTTCTCCGAGTTCCTGCTCGCCAACAGCAAGGACAGGCAGGCGCTGCTGCGCCGGCTGTTCGGAACCGAGCGGTTCGAGGTGGTGCAGTCGCGCTTCGACGAACGCCGCCGCGCGTCCGAGCAGGCGCTCGGGGCGCGCCTCGCGACCGTCACCGCGCGCGTCGAAGAGGCGGAGCGGCTCGTCGTCACGGCGGGGCTCGGGGCGGATGCCGGTGCTGCGGTGCCGGTGGAGGTGCCGGCGGCGGGCGACGGCGTCACGGATGTCGGCGTCACGGATGCCGGCGCTGCGGATGCCGCGCCGCCTACGACCGCGGCCTCGCGCGATGCCCCACAGGCCCGGCCGTCGTCCGCCCCGACAGTCCCGGTGACCACCGAGGAGCGCCTCGAGGAGCTGCGACGTGCCCGTGCGCGCGCCGGCTACCGGGCGGAGCGACGGGCCTCCGAGCGCGACGACGCCGAGAAGCGCTCCGCTGCGGTCGATGTCGCACTCGCGTCGGCCAGGGAGGAGCAGCGCGCTCAGCAGGAGCGTGACCGCTCCCGGAGCGCGATGGCCCTTCTCGACGCCGAGGAGCCGCTGATCGTCGCGGCGCGGACCGAGCTCGAGCGGGCACGCGCGGCCGAGACCATGCGCGCCGCGATCGCCGCCGCGGGCCGCGCCGGCGCGGCATCAGCGGGGGCGGCGTCCTCGGTGATCGAGGCTCGGGCGGCGTGGGACGCGTTCGGGGTCGAGCTGCCCGCCGAGGAGGGCGACAGCGACCTCGCCGACACCGATCTCGTCGACAGCGATCGCGTCGACGTCGGCCTCGTCGGGACGTTGGAGACCTGGGCGTCGGAGCGGACGAGGGAGAGCGGCACCTGGGAGCGTGCGCGCGAGCTCGAGAGCCGGGAGCCGGCGCTGTCGGCCGAGCTCCTCGCCGCGGACGAGCGGGTGGTGGCGGCATCCGCTCGCATCGAGGCAGGAGAGGCCGAGCGCGCGGAGCTTCCGGAGCAGATCGCCGTCATGACCGCCGAGCGCGACGAGGCGCGGCGCATCGCCGACCGGGCGGGCGACCTGCTCGCCGTCCGGGATGGAGCGTCCGCGCGTCTCGCGGCGGCCCGCGATGCGCAGCGGCTCGCCGGCGAGCAGGACACGGCGGAACGTGCACTCGCCGAGGCCAGTGACGCGCACGCGGTCGCGCAGGCAGATCTGGCACAGCTCAGGAGGCGACGCCTCGACGGCTTCGCCGGCGAACTGGCATCGGCGCTTCCCGACGGCGACGCGTGCCCGGTCTGCGGATCGCACGAGCATCCGGCCCTCGCACTCCACGCCGACCCTGTTTCAGCCGACGACATCGACGCCGCGGAGAAGCGACGCGACTCGGCCGCCGAGCGGGAGCGCGTCGCGGCCGAGCGGTGCTCCGGACTCCGTGCGGAGTTCGCCGCCGCACTCGGTCGCGCCGACGACCGGGATGTCGTCCGTGCCGAAGCCGAGCTCAGCACGGCGGAGGCCGAGCATGCGAAGAGCATCGCCGCGGCCGGCACGCAGCGCACTCTCGACGCGCGGCTTCAGGAGCTCGGCGCCCGACTCGAGCGCCTCGACAGCGCCCGGGCTGAGGACGCGACGACCCTGTCCGCGGCACGTGAGGAGCACGCGCTCCTCGCGCAGCGACTCGACGAGGCTCGCACGCTCATCGGCGAGGCGCGCGGCTCCTTCTCGACCGTGGCCGAGCGACTCGCGGAGACGGCGACGCGGATCGCCGCCGCACGTGCTCTCGCCGCCGCTCTGGAGGAGAGCGCACGCAGGTCGATCGCGGCGGCGGAGGCCGAGGCCGAACGGGATGCCGCCCTCGCCGCATCCGCGTTCGACGACGTGACGGCCGCGGAGCAGGCTCTCCGATCCTCGGCAGCGCAGGAGGCGCTGGAGATCCGGATCTCGGAGCACGCGGTGCAGCGCGAGAAGGAACGCGGGATCCTGTTCGAGCTCGAGCTGCGACTCCTCCCGGAGGACCCGATCGACCTCGCTCCGGCCGAGCAGGCGTCCGCAGACGCGCGTGCTGCGTGGTCCGCCGCCGTCGACGAGGCGAGCCGTGCCGACGGCGTCGCCGAGCGGCTCGACGGGCTCATCGGGTCCGCGGCGTCAGAACACGCGCGCACCGCAGACGAGGCCGCGGAGTACGAGGTGCTCAGGGGGCTCTCCGACGCGATCGCCGGCCGCGGTGCGAACACCCGCAAGATGACGCTCGAGACGTTCGTGCTCGCCGCCGAACTCGAGGAGATCGTCGAGGCCGCGAACCGGCGCCTCGGCGACATGTCGACCGGCCGGTACCAGCTGCGGCACTCCGACGCGCTCGCTGCGCGGGGCGCGGCATCCGGCCTCGGCATCGTCGTCTTCGACGCCTTCACCGGGCAGACCAGGCCGGCGCAGTCCCTCTCCGGCGGCGAGACGTTCCTCAGTTCGCTCGCACTCGCGCTCGGGCTCGCGGAGGTCGTCACGGCGCGAGCCGGCGGCATCCGTCTCGACACCCTGTTCATCGACGAGGGATTCGGCTCCCTCGACGGGGACACGCTCGACGTCGCGATGCGCACCCTCGACGAGCTGCGGCAGGGCGGCCGCACCGTCGGAGTGATCAGTCATGTCGAGGCGATGCAGGAGCAGATCCCCGCCCAGCTGACCGTGCATGCGACGCCCGAGGGGCCGAGCATCATCGAGACGCGCTGACCCTGGGGCCTTGAGCCAGTCGAAAGGCCAGGGCGGACCCGTCAGACCCCGTACTCCTCGAGCATGAACGCGCGCAGCTGCACGCTGCAGCGGGCGACGGCCTCGCGCCAGTCGGTGAGGGCGCCGTCCTCCGCGCCGTCGGAGACGGCCCGGAACACCCGGATCGGCACGTCGAACTGCCCGGCGACCCAGATGTACGCGTAGGTCTCCATGTCGACCAGCGCCGCGCCGGTCGGGCGGATCACGGCCGTGACCTCCGCGTCGTCGACGAAGTGGTCTCCGGTGGCGATCAGCAGGCCCTCACGGCCCGTCGCGACGCGCGCCGGGAGCGAGACGTGCTGACCGGAGATCCCGTCGAGGTCGGTGACGTCGTGCTGGAAGGCGGTGCCGACCTCGTGGACGCGGTGCTCGAGGGCGGCGTCGATCGCGCCTGCGGTGCCGACCACGACGATCTCGTCGTATGTGCTCGCGTCGAGCGCACGGGTGAGCGCGTAGGTCGCCTGCAGCTTTCCGGGGCCGGTCACGAGCCGGTCGAAGCCGGGGAGACTGTCAGGGAAGGCGGAGAGTTCGGAGCTCAGGGCGGCGACGAGAAGTTTCACTGCCCCATCCTCTCAGCACGCGCCTGAGCGGAGCATGTGTCACCCGCTCGTAACACGCACGGGCGATACTGGGTCGAGGAAGAGTGGAGGAGCCCCCGTGACCCTGCAGCAGCAGATCTCTGAAGCGCTCGGCGTGAAGGCCGAGATCGACCCCGCAGTCGAGGTGGAGCGCCGCGTGCGGTTCCTGATCGATTACCTGCGCGCGACAGGTGCGAAGGGCTTCGTGCTCGGCATCTCGGGCGGGCAGGACTCGACCCTCGCCGGGCGGCTCGCGCAGCTCGCGGTCGAGCGGGTGCGGGAGGAGGGCGGAGCGGCGAGATTCCTCGCCGTGCGTCTGCCGTACCGGGTGCAGAAGGACGCAGCGGATGCCGAGGCCGCTCTCGAGTTCATCGCGCCCGATTCCTCGGTCGAGGTGAACATCCAGAACGGCGTCGACGGCGTCGAGGAGGACATCGAGTTCGCCGTCACGAGCGACATCACCGATTTCAACCGCGGGAACATCAAGGCCAGGGTGCGGATGGTCACCCAGTACGCGCTCGCCGGCCACGACGGGATGCTGGTGATCGGCACCGACCACGCGGCGGAAGCAGTGACCGGCTTCTACACGAAGTTCGGCGACGGCGCAGCCGACCTCCTGCCGCTCGCCGGACTCACCAAGCGCCAGGGGCGCTCGCTGCTGCTGTCTCTCGGTGCTCCGGATCGGCTGGCGTACAAGGTGCCGACCGCCGACCTTCTCGACGGCCAGCCGGGGCGATCGGACGAGGATGAGCTCGGGCTCACCTATGAGCAGATCGACGACTTCCTCGAGGGGCGCACTGTCGACCCGGAGGTGGCCGGCCGTATCGAGGCGAAGTACCTGGCCACCCGGCACAAGCGTCACCTCCCGGTGACCCCCGACGACACCTGGTGGCGCTGACCCCGCACAAGACCGTCTGTTTGCGTCAAACGCACCTTCGCCGGGCGCCGGAACCTGCATTCGACGCAGACAGACGGGTGTGAGAGCCGCCGAGGTCCGCGAGGCCGGCGCGAACCCGTGTCGGATGCCGCGGCTAGTGTCGAAGCATCCGACAGAACGGGAGCAACGTGCGGATCGACAGCCAGGCGCAGCGCGTCATCTGGAGCGCCAGCGACCTCAAGGCCGCCGCCGAATGCGAGTTCGCCTGGTGCCGTGCGATCGATGCGAAGCTCGGCCGCGTGCCAGCCGTCGAGGAGCCGGAGGATGTCACTCTCGCCAGAGCCGCGCTGCTCGGCGACGTGCACGAGCAGAACGTGCTCGCGAAGTACATCGCCGACCTCGGCGACGAGGCGGTGCACCGCATCGAGAAGGTGTCGTCGATCGATGCCGAGGCGCTCGGCGCGGCGGTCGCCGAGACGCAGGATGCTCTGCGCTCGAGCGCTCAGGTGATCTTCCAGGCCGCGTTCGCCACTGACGAGTTCGTCGGCTTCGCCGACTTCCTGCGTCGCGACGACGACGGCCGCTGGCGGGTCGAGGACTCCAAGCTCGCCCGCAAGGCCCGCGTCACGGCGCTCATGCAGCTGGCGGCATACGTCGACCAGCTCGACCGGCTCGGCATCCCTCGCTCCGACGAGGTCGACCTCATCCTCGGTGACGGCACCCGCAGCGTCCACCGGGTCGACGACCTGCTCCCGCTCTTCCACGTGCGCAGGGCGCGGCTGCGGAACCTGATCGCCGACCGTCGCATCGACACGGGCGCGGACGGTGCGCCGCTCGCCTGGGGCGACGACCGAGGCGACCTGCAGATCGTCGCATGCGGGCGCTGCGCGACCTGCGAGGAGCAGGTGATCGCGCACCGCGACCTTCTCATGGTCGCCCGGATGCGCCCGGTGCAGCGCGCCCGGCTGCGGGCGGCCGGCATCGAGACGATCGACGAGCTGGCGGCGGCATCCGATTCGCCCGACGGGATGAACCCCGACACGTTCGACACGCTGCGCGCGCAGGCGAGACTGCAGCTGCGCGCCGATGCCGACGGCGCCCCGACCTACGACGTGCACTACGCCGGCGCGATCCACACGCTGCCGGTGCCGAGCCACGGCGACATCTTCTTCGACTTCGAGGGCGATCCGCTCTACACGGAGCCTGCGCCCATCGGCGAATCGCACTGGGGCATCGACTACCTGTTCGGCTGGGTCGACAACACCGACCAGTACACCGCGCTGTGGGCGCACGATTTCGCCGCCGAGCGGGAGGCGTTCGAGACGTTCCTCGACTTCGTGAAGGTGCGGCGGGCCGCGCACCCCGGCATGCACATCTACCACTACGCCCCCTACGAGACGTCGCACCTGGTGGCGATGGCCGCGCGGCACGGCGTCCGCGAGGGCGAGATCGATCGCCTCCTCCGCGAGGGCGTGTTCGTCGACCTGTATCCGCTGGTGCTGCGCACGGTGCGAGTGGGCTCGCGGTCGTACTCGATCAAGAAGCTCGAGCCGCTGTACATGGGGGAGGACGTCCGCACCAGCGACGTGCAGAAGGGCGATGACTCCATCGTGCAGTACGTCGCCGCGCGTGAGCTCGCCGCCGCCGGGGAGCAGGCAGAGGCGGATGCCGTGTTCGCCGATCTCGCCGACTACAACCGATACGACTGCGTCTCGACGCGGCGCCTTCGCAACTGGCTGATCGACATCGCCAGGAAGGAGGGCGTGAGCCCCGCGCCTCCGGATGCAGCCGACGAGGTGATCTACGAGCCCTCCCCGCGATCCGAGGCGCTGCTCGCGGATGCCGCCCGAGCGGTGGAGGCCGGCGCCGACGGGCAGGTGCACCGCATCGCGGCCGCGGCGATCGACTACTTCCCCCGTGAGGCGAAGAGCTTCTGGGTGTCGCATTTCCAGCGGCTGCGCGAACCCGTCACGATGTGGGAGGGCACGCGCGACGTGATCCGCGTCGACCGCCTGGCGTCGACCGTCCGGCGGGAGTGGAGCGTCGGCGAGGGGCGCCGGGTGATGTCGCGCGACATCGAGATCCGCGGCGAGGTGTCGCCCGGTACGACCCTCGGCGAGGGCGGTCAGCCGTTCGCGCTGTACGAGGTGCCCGCGCCCTTCGACACCGAGGCGGCTTCGCGCGCCGTGCACGTCCCGCACACCGTGACGATCTCGGCGCTCCTCGACGACGGATATCTCGTGACCGAGACCGCCGTCCAGGGGCAGACATGGGACGAGCTGCCGCTCGCGCTCACGCCGGCCGCCCCTCCCCGGGTCGTGTCGCTGCAGGGTGCGATCGATGAATGGGCGGATGCCGTGCACGCAGCCGCCCCCGGCTTCCCGTCCGACGCGGCGACCGACATCCTGCGGCGCATCCCGCCGCGCACGGCATCCGGCGCGCCCCTTCCTGCGGCGGGCGACGACACGATCGACGCGATCGTGCGCGGCGTCCTCGACCTCGACCGCAGTTATCTCGCCGTGCAGGGGCCGCCCGGCACCGGGAAGACCTACACCGGGTCGCAGGTGATCGCCCGGCTGGTGAACGAGCACGGCTTGAAGATCGGCGTGGTCGCGCAGTCGCACGCGATCATCGAGACGCTGCTCGAGCGTGTGGTGTCCGACGGCGTCGCACCCGCGCAGGTCGCGAAGGCGCCGAAGGACGGTGGTCCGGAGCCGTCGTACACCGTGATCCCGAAGAACGGGATGGCGTCGTTCCTCGCCGAGCACGCCGGAGAGGGTGTCGTCGTCGGCGGCACCGCGTGGGACTTCAGCAACACGCAGCGGGTGGATCGGGGTGGTCTCGACCTGCTCGTGATCGACGAGGCCGGTCAGTTCTCGCTCGCCTCGACGATCGCTGTCGCCGTCGGCGCGAAGAGGCTGCTGCTGCTCGGCGACCCGCAGCAGCTGCCGCAGGTGAGCCAGGGGGCGCATCCGGAGCCGGTCGACACCTCCGCCCTCGGCTGGGTGATGGACGGCGATCAGGTCATCCGGCCCGAGTTCGGGTACTTCCTGGCGCGGTCGTGGCGCATGCACCCGTCTGTCGCGGCCCCGGTATCGAAGCTCGCCTACGCGGGGCAGCTGGCCTCGGCCCCCGGCCCGGAGCGGCGCTCGATCGACGGCATCGACCCGGGCCTGCACATCGTGCCGCTGCGCCATCGCGGCAATGCGACGCAGTCTCCGGAGGAGGCGGGCGAAGTGGTGCGGCTCGTGCGCGACCTGATCGGGCGCACGTTCGCCGACTGCGACCCTGACGGCACGACGCGTCCGCTCGAACAGGGCGACATCATCGTCGTCACGCCGTACAACGCGCAGCGGCAGCTGGTGCGCGATGCGCTCGCGGATGCCGGCTTCCCCGACGTGCCGGTCGGCACGGTCGACAACTTCCAGGGCAAGGAGGCGGCCGTCTCGATCACCTCGCTCGCAGCATCCAGTGGGCGCGACGCCCCACGCGGACCCGAGTTCCTGCTGCTGCAGAACCGCCTGAACGTGGCGATCTCCCGCGCGCAGGTGGCCGCGTACCTGATCCACTCGCCTGCCCTTCTCGACGACCTTCCCTACACGCCGGAGGGGGTTGCACGGCTGAGCGCCTTCGCGCGACTGGTCGGCGTTGCGGAGTGAGCGGCTGGGGCGGGTGAACGGCGGGGCGAGGAGACGGATGACGCACAGCATGGACGACATCCTGCGGGCCTCGGCCGCGTGGGTCTGGTTTCCCCGGGGCAGCGAACAGGAGAAGACCGGACTCCAGCTGGTCAGGTATCCCGCGCGATTCGGTGGCGGCGTGCGCGGCTCGCAGGTCGAGTCGACGGCGGATGCTGCGACCGTGCTCGAGCACGCGATCGATCGCACGCGAGCCTGGGGTGAGACGGAGCTGAGGTTCTGGACGAACGCCTCGGACAGCCCTGACCTGGAAGGCGAGCTGCAGCGGCGCGGCGCCGAGCATTTCGACACGGTCGCGGTGTTCGCCGTGGCGATCGCGGACGTGCGCATAGATGTTCCGGAAGGCACGAGCACGGAGATCGTGCGCACCCTCGAACAGGTGCGCGAGGTCGACGCGGTCAACGTGCCGGTATGGGAGCAGTCGCCGCTCGACGAGGAGGGGCTGCGCGTCGAGCTCGACGAGGTGACCGCCGCCCTCCTCACGGGCGGCGGGCTCCGCGTGCTCGGGCGCCTCGACGGCGACGCCGTGAGCACGGGCGGGTGCACGATCGTCGACGGATTCACCCGGCTGTGGGGCGCCGCGACTCTGGAGCAAGCGCGAGGCCGGGGCGCCTATCGCGCGGTGCTCGCCGAGCGTCTGCGCGCGAGCGCGGAACTCGGCGCGACGACCGCGCTGGTGAAGGGTCGCGTCTCGACTTCGGCGCCGATCCTCGCCCGCGCCGGGTTCCGGCACTACGACGACGAGCGCGGCTACCGCCTCGCCGTCTGACCGCGCGCGCGGTCGCCGGAGGACTCAGACGGTCCCGTACAGCCGGTCTCCCGCATCGCCGAGACCGGGGACGATGTACCCCTTCTCGTTGAGGCGCTCGTCGAGTGCGCCCAGCACGAGAGTCACGTCGCGATCGCCGGCCATCGCCTCGATCGCGGCGACGCCCTCGGGGGTGCCGAGGAGGCAGATCGCGGTGACGTCCTTCGCGCCGCGATTGAAGAGGAACTGGATCGCCGCGGCCAGCGAGCCGCCGGTGGCGAGCATCGGGTCGATCGCGAAGCACTGGCGATCGCTGAGGTCGTCGGGCAGGCGCTCGGCGTAGGTCGTCGGCTCGAACGTCTCCTCGTCGCGGACCATGCCGAGGAACCCGACCTCCGCTGTCGGGAGCAGCTTCACCAGGCCCTCGAGCATGCCGAGGCCGGCGCGCAGGATCGGCACCACGATCGGGCGCGGCTCGGAGATCTTCACGCCCATCGTCTTCGTCACGGGGGTGGTGATCTCGATCGGGCTGACCTTCACGTTGCGCGTCGCCTCGTAGGCGAGCAGTGTCACCAGCTCCTCCGTCAGCTGGCGGAACACCGGCGACGGCGTGCGCGCGTCGCGCAGCACCGAGAGCTTGTGGGTGATGAGGGGGTGGTCGGCGACGTGAACACGCATGCCTACAGGCTATCCGACCCGCGAAACTTCACAGA
>NZ_JADIJR010000052.1 GCF_017355365.1 Microbacterium sp. SD291
GGGGCTCGTCGTCAGATCAGTGGAGGAGGATCGGATGCCTCACGCAGAGCCCGCTCTACGGTGGACTGCACGAGCGCCGAGAGATAGCCGCCGGGGTTCTCCACGCCGATGTCGCGCAGCTGCGCCGTCGACTGCCCGATGAGCGAGCGGGAGAACGCGGTCACCGTCTCGATGGCGTCGGCGTATGCGCGACGATCCGCCTCGGCGATCACGACGGGCTCGCATCCCATCTCGACGGCGAGGGCCTGCGCGATGGGCAGCACCGCGGCGGGCGCGGTCACCGCCGCATAGCTCGCCTGCAGCTGCCGCAGGTCGATCGAGGTGCCGGTGAACGTGATCGCCGGGTGCACCGCGAGCGGGATGGCGCCGCGCTCGGCGGCCGGACGCAGCACGTCGATGCCGTGACCCGGATCGGTGTGCAGCACGAGCTGCCCGATCTGCCACCCGCCGACCTCGGCGATGCCGGCCACGAGCTCGGCGAGCTGATCGCGCGGCACCGCGAGGATCACCAGCTCGCTCCGTCGCACCACCTCGAGGGCGTCGAGCACCGGCACCCCTGGGAGGACGGCCGAGGCTCGCTCGTCGTCGGAACCGGTCGTGATGCCGGTGACGGCATGCCCCGCACCGGCGAGCGCCGCGCCGATCACTGGGCCGACTCTGCCGGCGCCGATGATGCCGACGCCGAGGCGCCCGTCACGGCGCATCGGCTCACTCACCGCTCTGAGCCGGCGGCCCCGCGGGTGGAGCCGGCGGGGGATTCACCGGCGCGACAGGCGGAACCGGCGGAGCGGCCGGAGCGGCCGGGGGCGCCGCAGGCCCAACCGGCGGCGGAAGGGGGACCGGCTGACCGGTCGGAGGCTGTGCCGGATAACCCGCGGGAGCAGGCGGAACCGGCGGAGCAGGCGGCTGCGTCGGGTACCCAGCAGGCGGAACCGGCGGAGCGGGAGGCATCGACGGATACCCGGCCGGAGCGATCGTCGACACCGGAGCAGCCGGCGCCATCACCGGATACCCGGCAGGTGGCGCGACCTGCGCCGCAGCATCCGCCTGGTGCTCTCCCCAGCGGTGGCTGTGATCGTGATCGGCGGCGAGAACCGCGGCGCGGCTGACGCCCTTCAGCAGTTCCAGCGCGTCATCACGCTCGAGACCGGAGAGGATGCCGGTGATCGGCCCCTGCACGGAGTGCACCTGAGCGCCCGAGACGCGCTGCGCACGATCGATGGGTCCCTGCGAGAGCGAGACTCCCTGCAGGCGCGCGAGCGGGAAGATCGCGAGCTTGCGCCAGATCGTGCCGCGCCGCAGCAGCAGCCCGAACTCGGTGACGGCGTAGCCGTGCCTCCTCCACGACACCGGCCGGCGCCACCAGGCGCGCCCCGGCATGGTGCGGTACGGGTCGCCCGCGATCGGACCGAGGATGCCGTGCTCCCACACCAGCGGGATGTCCGCGACCGGCGCGTCGGGCAGGATCAGACCCAGCACGCGCTCGACGTCGGCGCGCTTGCCCACCGGCAGCACGACGTTGAACTGCTGCGCGCTGCCCGACTGCTGCTGCGCCGCGCTCTTGCCGCCCATGCGGTTGATCTTGATGGTCCACCAGCCGAACGGCCGCCACAGCAGCGACTGCGACACCTCCACCGCGAAGATGCGACCGGGCGGCAGCGTCTCGGTCACCGTGGTGAGCAGGCCGTACGTGATGCGCACGCCGTCCGGCGTGGGGGCGATCGAATAGCGCAGCGACTTGGAGATCTGCGCCCAGGTGATGCCGACCACGGCGATGACGAGCGGGATCCCCATGCCGAGGCCGAGACCGACCCTGATGAAGCCGATCTCGGGTTCGTCGTCGAGGATCGCCCCGATCAGCACGGCGCTCATCGCGACGACGAAGATGGCGCCGAAGAACAGTATCCACAGCACGCTCGAGATGAGCTGCGATCCGATCAGCCGTCCGGTCGGAATCCTCACGACGCTCTCGGGTGCGACGTCGGCGAGGTCGACGCCGGTGATGAGCCCGTTGACGCCCGCATTGACGGAGCCGACGATCTGGGAACGAGCGGATGCCGGTGCGGCGGATGCCGCGGCATCCGCCGCCGGGACGCCCGATGCCGCGTTCGCCGCGGCCTGGCGCGCGGCGCGCGCACCCGAGGCGAGTCGCAGGATGTCTGCCCGCACCGACTCCGCCCGCGCGGTGGCGAGGTAATCGAGCTCGACGTTCGCGTCGGTGCCCGCGCCGACGACCTCGAGCTTGGCGAGGCCGATGATCCTGGCCGGGAACGGCCGGGTGAGGTTCACGCCCTGCACACGGTCGAGCGGTGCGCGCCGGTGCGAGCGGAAGATGATGCCCTTGCGCACCTCGACGTGGTCGCCGGTGATGCGGAACTGCTGGAAGCGCCAGACGAACCAGAAGACGACGACGAGGACGATGACCAGCACCAGCACGCCGAGCACGGCGAAGAGCGCGAGATTGTTGGAGACCACCCAGTCGACGGGGTCGCCGCCGTTGTAGTCCTCGTAGTCGGTGTCCGGCGAGAAGATGCGGATCAGCCAGGCGATGAACTGGTCACGCAGATTCGCGATCAGGAAGCCCGCGATGACGATCAGTGCCAGCCCGCCCTTGAAGAGCGGGGTGAGCGGATGCATCCGGTGCCACTCGCCGTCGGCGAGGTTCGCAGGCGCGGCCGCCTGCTGCTGAGCCGGCGCGACCGGAGGGACCGAGTGCTCGCTCACAGGCCGGTCCGGCGGGTCTCGGCCACCTCGATGAGCGTGTCCCGCAGGGCCTCGGCCGCGGCCTGCGTGAGTCCCGGGATCTGCACCCCGGTGGTGGCTGCGGCCGTGACCATCTTGAGCTGGGAGATGCCGAATGCCCGGTCGAGCGGGCCCTGCGTGATGTCGACGAGCTGCATCCGGCCATAGGGCACGGCGATCATCCGCTGCCAGAGGATGCCCTTGCGGAACACGATGTCGTCGGCGCGGAGCATGTAGCCGATGGCCTTCGCCTGACGGGGAAGGATGATCAGCGTGATCAGGGTGATCAGCACGACGACGCCGGCCGGGATCAGTGCCCAGGTCTGCTCCATCGCGAAGGCGAGCACGAGGGCGACCACCGCGACGCCGGCGATGAACAGCGCGTTCTGCACGATCTGCGACGCGACGTACCGCGGCGAGATCTGATGCCACGCGCCGTCCAGCTCCAGCCGCGCGTCGCTGCGAACCGTGCGCAGCTGCGAGTACGTCCCCTGGTCGAGCGCCGTGCGCTCGGCGCCCTCAGCTGAAGTGGGGTGAGCCTGGTTCAGCGGGTCGATCTCTGGGTTCTGAGTCATCAGGATCCTTCGGCAGGGTGCAGAACTGTTCGGCGATGAGAGCGGCGATCACGAGCACGATCGAGCTCCCGATCAGGGCCAGCATCGCCACAGTCGACCCTACCTGGGGATCGATCGGGCGCGACACGAGGAACAGCAGGAGCCCGGCTCCGAAGCCGGTCATGATCGCGCCGAGCAGGCTCGACGCCCGCGCCAGGGTCGCCGCGCGCAGGGCGCGGAACGGATCGATGCGGATGCCGCTGCGCACGCTCCTGCGCACGGGCCAGGCCAGCGCGACGGTCGCCGCGGCGATCAGCAGCAGCAGCACGGGCAGCAGCAGCGACGGCGTGAACGTCGCCCGGCCCGACGCGGTCAGGACCTGGTCGAGCAGGAAGCCGGCGCCGGTCGCGAACAGCGCGAGCACGACGAGGAGTCCGGCAGAGGTGCGCTTCATCACTCGGACCGTGCCCGGAGGCCGGCGACGAGCGCGTCGACGCGGCCGTGGCCCGCGAGCTCGGCGTCGGGGTCGAGGTCGAGCCAGGGTTCCAGCACGAACAGCCGCTCGGCGGCGCGCGGATGCGGCAGCTGCAGATGCGGCTCGTCGGCGACATCGTCGCCGTACATGATCAGATCGAGGTCGAGCGTGCGGTCGCCCCACCGCTCCCGCCGCTCGCGCCCGCTCTCGTCCTCGATCGCGTGCAGCATGCCGAGGAGGATCTGCGGCGCCAGTCGCGTGGTGACCAGCGCCACCGCGTTGACGTAGCCGGGCGCCTCCGGGTCGGGACCGTCGAGCCGCAGCGCCACGGTCTCGAACATCCGCGACAGCCGGACGTCGCTCACCAGCGGCAGCCGCGCGATGCGCTCCGCCGCGTGCCTGATCGTCGCCTCCCGGTCGCCCAGGTTCGCGCCGAGGGCGACGACGGCGACGGCGTCCTCTCGTCCTGTCCGAGACGGCGGGATGTCGGGCGGGATGGTGAGATTGCGACTCATGATGCCGAGAACTCTACGGCCGAATGGGGACGCCCGCGGGTCACGGTCACCGACACGTCGGCGAAGGTGAGAGGGATGGGTGCATGCGGCTTGTGCACCGTGACGGTTGCGAACTCCACGCGCTCGTCCTCGAGGGCGACATCCGCGATGCGCGCCGCGAGGGTCTCGATGAGGTTGACCGGCTCGCCGGCGACCACGGCGGCCACCTTCTCGGCGAGCTCGCCGTAGTGCACGGTGTCGGCGACGTCGTCGGATGCCGCGGCCCGCTGCAGCGGAAGCCGCAGGCGCACGTCGATCGTGAACTCCTGACCGTTCTCGCGCTCGTGGTCGTAGACGCCGTGGCGTCCGAACACCGTGAGCCCGGTCAGCGCGATCTCGTCGATGAAGTCCATGTCCCTAACCCTCCCAGGCGTGCGCGATGGCGAGGGCATCGCGGGTGGCGGCGACGTCGTGCACCCGCACCGCCCAGACGCCGGCGCGCAGGGCGAGGGCGCTCGTCACCGCGGTCGCGAGATCGCGGCGCGACTCCGGGATCTCGGCGTCCTCGCCGGATCCTTCAGCCGACCGAAGGGTCTCCACGAGGAATCTCTTGCGTGAGGTTCCGATGAGCACCCGGGGTCCGAGGGCGACGATCTCGTCCAGGCCCCGCAGCACGTCCCAGTTCTGCCGCCCGGCCTTCGCGAACCCGATCCCGGGGTCGACGATCAGGCGGGACGGTGCGATGCCGGATGCCGCGGCCTCGCCGATCCGCTCCTTGAGCTCGCCGGCGACCTCGCGGGCGACCCGTCGGTAGTCGGCGTGCGCGTACATGTCAGCGGAGAATCCGCGCCAGTGGCCGATCGCGTAGTCCGCGCCGGACTCGGCGACGGCCGCGCGCATCTCGGGGTCGGCGAGCCCCCCCGAGACGTCGTTCACGATCCGCGCACCGGCCCGCACCGCGGCCGCGGCCGTCGCGGCGTTGAGGGTGTCGACGCTCACGGGAGCGCCGGCGGCCGCGAGCACCTCGATCACCGGGATCACGCGCTCCTGCTCGACGGCTGCGCCGACCCGCTCGGCGCCGGGACGGGTGGATTCACCGCCGACGTCGAGGACGGTGGCCCCGTCCGCACGCAGCCGCAGGCCGTGCGCCACGGCGCGGTCGACGTCGAAGAAGCGCCCGCCGTCGCTGAACGAGTCGGGCGTGACGTTGACGATGCCCCAGATGCCGGTCATGGGTGCGGAACCCCCTGCGTCTCGTCCCGCTCCGGCCGCTCGGCGACCGGAACGCGTGCGCCGATCAGGGCGATGAGCTCGGTGCGTGCGACGGCATCCGTGTACTCGCCGCGCGCGGCGATCGTGAGGGTGGATGCCGCGGGCTGGCGCCCGCCGCGCATCGTGACGCAGCCGTGGCTCGCGTCGAGCACGACGAGCACTCCGCGGGTGTCGAGGTGCTCGGCGATGGTGTCGGCGATCTGCTCGCCGAGCCGCTCCTGCACCTGCGGGCGCGCCGCGAGGATCTCCACGACGCGCACCAGCGCACCGAGGCCGACGACCTGCTCCCCCGGCAGATACGCGATGTGGGCGTGCCCCGCGAAGGGCAGCAGATGGTGCTCGCACACCGAGCGGAAGAGGATGTCGCGCAGCAGCACGGCGCCGGAGGGAAGCGTGTCAGGGGCGGGGCCGCGGGTCACGCTGATCGTGCGGGCGAGCGGTGCCGCGGCATCCTCCCCCACTCCGTGGAAGAACTCGGTGTAGAGCTCCGCCATGCGCACGGGGGTCTGCTTCAGACCGGGACGATCCGGGTCCTCCCCGACGGCTTCGAGCAGCTCACGGGTGAGCCGTTCGACGCGCGCGCGGTCGACGGCCACCGTCAGGCCGTCGCTGGTCGAGCCTGACCGGCACCCGCCGATCCTGGCTGGGTGCGCGGTACGGCGGTCGGCGCCTCGACGGATGCCGCGAGCGAGACGTCCTTCTTCGGCACATCGATCGGAGGGCGCTCGGACACGGGGCGGTCCTCGCTCGAGAGCCAGAGCGGACGCTCGGGAAGCTTCTTCACCTCGGTGAAGATCTCGGCGATCCGGTTGTGATCGAGGGTCTCCTCCTCGAGCAGCGCGAGTGCCAGCCGGTCGAGGATGTCGCGGTTCTCGCTGATCACCGCGTACGCCTCGTTGTGGGCCTGCTCGATGAGAGCGCGCACCTCGACGTCGACCCGCTCTGCGACCCGCTCGGAGTACGCGCGGCCGCGACCCATGTCGCGTCCGGCGAAGGGCTCGCCGCCCTCGGAGCCGAGCTTGACCGGGCCGACCTCGGTGGTCATGCCGTACTCGATGACCATCTTGCGGGCGATCGAGGTGGCCTTCTCGATGTCGTTCGAGGCGCCGGTGGTCGGGTCGTGGAACACGATCTCCTCGGCGACGCGGCCGCCCATCGCGTAGGTGAGCTGGTCCTGCAGCTCGTTGCGGGTGACCGAGTACTTGTCGTCGAGCGGCATCACCATCGTGTAGCCGAGGGCCTTGCCACGCGGCAGGATCGTGATCTTCGTGACCGGGTCGGTGTAGTTCATCGCCGCCGCGGCGAGCGCGTGCCCGCCCTCGTGGTACGCGGTGATGAGCTTCTCCTTGTCCTTCATCACGCGGGTGCGACGCTGCGGGCCGGCGATCACGCGGTCGATGGCCTCATCGAGAGCGCGGTTGTCGACGAGCTGCGCGTTCGAGCGCGCGGTCAGCAGCGCCGCCTCGTTGAGGACGTTGGCAAGATCCGCGCCCGTGAAGCCGGGGGTCTTGCGAGCGACGACCTCGAGGTCGACGCTCTTCGCGAGCGGCTTGCCCTTGGCGTGCACCTCGAGGATCCTCTGGCGGCCCCTGAGGTCGGGGGCGTCGACGCCGATCTGGCGGTCGAAGCGGCCGGGACGCAGGAGCGCGGGGTCGAGGATGTCGGGGCGGTTGGTGGCCGCGATCACGATCACGTTCGCGTTCGGGTCGAAGCCGTCCATCTCGACGAGCATCTGGTTCAGCGTCTGCTCGCGCTCGTCGTTGCCGCCGCCGAGACCGGCGCCGCGGTGGCGGCCGACCGCGTCGATCTCGTCGATGAAGATGATCGCGGGGGAGTTCTCCTTGGCCACGTTGAAGAGGTCGCGGACGCGGGACGCGCCGACGCCGACGAACATCTCGACGAAGTCGGAACCGGAAATCGAGTAGAACGGGGCGCCTGCCTCACCGGCGACGGCTCGGGCGAGCAGCGTCTTTCCGGTTCCGGGAGGGCCGTACAGCAGCACGCCCTTCGGGATGCGGGCGCCGATGGCCTGGAACTTGGCCGGGTCCTGAAGGAACTCCTTGATCTCGTGGAGCTCCTCGATGGCCTCGTCGGCACCGGCGACGTCGGCGAAGGTGACCGTGGGGGTCTCCTTGTTGACGAGCTTGGCCTTCGACTTGCCGAACTGCATGACCTTGCCGCCGCCGCCCTGCATCGAGGAGAGCAGCCACCAGAACAGCAGTCCGAGCAGCACGAGCGGGAGGAGCAGCGACAGGAATCCGTCGAACCAGGTGGCGCGAGGGACGGCGTCGTTGAAGCCCTCCTTCGGCTCGGCGGCGTCGATCGCCTCGACCACGTCGACGGCGCGCGCCTGCACGTAATAGAACTGCACCGACTCGGAGCCCTCGAACGGCTTCGACAGCTTCATGTCGACGCGCTGATCGCCGTCGGTGTTGACGACCTCGGTCACCGTCTTGCCGGAGAGCAGCTCGAGACCCTCCTGGGTCGTGATCTGCTTGGGGGCGCCGAGGTTCGAGATCAGCAGGAAGCCGCCGAACAGCAGCACGCCGATCAGGGCGACGTAGATCAGCGGATTCCGGGTGAGCTTCTTCAGATCCATGGTCGAATCAGCGTATCGCGCGGGCCCTAAGCAGCGGCTGTGCGTTCACCCACGGCGTACCGCCCCCGAAAAACCCGTCTGTGTCAGCTGTATACGTGCGGGGCGAGCACGGCGACGTCGCGCAGGTTGCGGTAGCGCTCGTTGTAGTCGAGGCCGTAGCCGACCACGAAGTCCGTCGGGATGTCGAACCCCACGTACTTGCAGTCGATCTCGACCTTCGCCGCCTTCGGCTTGCGCAGCAGCGCGAGCACCTCGATCGACTCGGCGCCGCGGCTGCCGAAGTTCTCCAGCAGCCAGCTCAGCGTGAGGCCGGAGTCGATGATGTCCTCCACGATCAGGACGTGCTTGCCGTGGAGGTCGGTGTCGAGGTCCTTGCGGATCTGCACGACGCCGCTCGACTTGGTGCTCGCGCCGTAGCTCGACACCGCCATCCAGTCCATCGGCGCGTGGTACGGGAGCGCCCTGGCGAAATCGGCCATCACCATGACGGCGCCCTTGAGCACGCCGACCAGGAGCAGGTCCTTGCCCTCGTAGTCGACCGCGACACGGGCCGCGAGCTCGTCGAGCTTCGCGAGGATCTCCTCCTCTGTGACGAGTATCTGGGAAAGGTCGTCCTGGATCTCAGCGGCGCGCATGGATCGATTTTAGGTGACGGATGCCGATGCTCAGGCTCAGGATCCTCAGATCGTGCCGCAGGGCGCTCCCCGCCTCGCGGCATCCGCACTACTGTGAGGCGTGAGACGGGCGGATGCCCACCGACGGAAGGATTCTCCATGGCCCTTGACGACATCCTCACTCAGGTGCCGATCGACGACATCGCCGCGAAGCTCGGTGTCTCCCGCGACGAGGCGAAGGCCGCCGTCGAGCAGGGCGGCGCGGTGCTGCTGAGCGGACTCGCGAAGAACGCGTCGACCGATGAGGGATCCTCGGCGATCGAGGAGGCGCTGAAGCGCCACGGAGGCTCCGGCCCCGCCGCGACCGTCGACGACATCGACCAGAACGACGGCGGCAAGATCGTCACGCACATCCTCGGAGCGAAGGAGAAGGAGGTCACCGACCAGCTCACGCAGTCGAAGGAGACGGCGGGCATCGACTTCGGCAAGCTCCTGCCGATCCTGGCCCCGATCATCATGGGCCTCATCGCCAACGCGACCAAGGGCAAGACCGGGCAGGCCGGTGCCGGCGCCGAGCAGTCCGGTGGAGGAATCGGCGACATCATCGGCGGTCTCCTCGGCGGCGGCAGCGGATCCGGCGGCGCCACCGGCGGCGGCGGACTCGGCGACATCATCGGCGGCCTGATCGGCGGCGGCAGCGGCTCGGGCGGCGGCATTGGAGATCTCCTCGGCGGTCTCTTCGGCGGCAAGAAGTAACCCCGACTCGCTCCGGTCGCAGAAAGGCTCGGCATCCAGCGCGGATGCCGAGCCTTTTCGCGACGGGAGCGAAGACTGACCGCGGTCAGCGACCGGATGCCGTGAACACGATCCGCCCGCCGGCCCGCACAGCCGAGCATCCCGGCAGGTCGATCGGGCCCTGCCCCGACCAGTCCGTCACGAGTCTCGCGACCTCGACGGTCTGCGTCCGCGTCAGACTCGCCCCGAACTCGCTGTCGACGACGAGACGGATGATCCGGTTCCGGAGCGCTGCGGGGTTCGCGGCGAGCGCCGCGACGCTGACCGAGATGCCGGCCTCGGCGTGCTCGACGATGTCCTCGATGGTCTCGTGGATCATCTCGTCGAACGCCTCGGCGTCTTCGCGGAGCTGCTCGGCGGTGCGGGCCAGCGCCTCGGCGATGCCGGGCCCGAGCTCGGTCTCGAGCACGGGCAGCACGCGCTCGCGCACCCGCACGCGGCTGAATCGGTCGTCGCCGTTGTGCGGGTCGTCCCAGACGTCCAGAGCGGATGCCGTGCAGAACGCGCGCGTCGTCTGCCGCCGCACGCCCAGCAGCGGCCTCATCCAGCGAAGTCCGTCCTCGTCGGCGCGCACGGGCGCCATCCCCTGCAGGCTCGCGGCGCCCGAGCCCCGGGCGAGACCGAGCAGCACGGTCTCGGCCTGGTCGTCGAGGGTGTGACCGAGGAGGACGGCGTCTGCTCCGGCATCCGTCGCCGCCTGCGTGAGCGCGCGATACCGCGCCTCGCGCGCCGCAGCCTCGGGACCGCCTTCACGTGCCACGTCGACGGCCAGGATCGTCGAGCGGATGCCGAGGGCCTCGGCCTTCGCCGCGGCATCCGCTGCCGTGTCGGCAGACCCCGCCTGCAGTCCGTGGTCGACCGTGATGCTGTGCACCTGCATCCCCCGCGCCCGGCCCTCGAACGCGGTGGCGGCGGCGAGCGCGAGCGAGTCCGCGCCGCCGGACAGGGCGACGACGACCGTCGCCCCCTCGGGGAGGTCGGCGAGCGCGGTGCGCACGGCGAGGCGGATCTCGGCGATGGCGGGATTGAGCGATGGCACAGCACCACGCTAGG
>NZ_JADIJR010000053.1 GCF_017355365.1 Microbacterium sp. SD291
CGGCCTCTCCGCCGGGTCCGTACGCGTCATGAGCGAGAGGAGCCGGGACCACGCCGGTCCGAGGCTCTCCGGGATCGTGGGCGAGACCGACAGCCGCACCAGCGCCGACTCGATGCTGGAGCTGACCGGATACGCCGGCCGCCCGGTGAGCGCCTCCAGCAGGATCAGGCCGAGCGCATAGATGTCCGCCGCCGGCCCCAGCTCGTCGTTTCGCAGCTGCTCGGGCGCCATGTACGCGGCCGTGCCGAGGATGACACCGGGCGCCGTCATGGGCGACGTGTCCAGAGCGCAGGCGATACCGAAGTCGGCGAGCTTGGCGCCCCAGCGCCCGGTCTCGCTCTTCGGCGGCGTGAGCAGCACATTCGAAGGCTTGACGTCGCGGTGGATGATGCCCGCGCTGTGCACGGCGTCGAGCGCATCCGCGAGGTCGCCCGCGATCTGGGCGAGCTCCCCCGAGGGCATCGGGCCGCGGGTCAGCCGGCCCGCGAGCGTGGGCCCGTCGACGAACTCCATCACCAGGTACTGCGCCGAGCCGGGTTCGAGTCGCGCATCGAACAGCGTCACGAGCGCCGGGTGGTTCAGCGACGCGAGCAGCGCCTTCTCGCTCTGCGCCCGGTCGGCCGAGAATCGCGCATCGGGGTCGTGGCGGATCAGCTTGACCGCGACGGTCCGCTCGAGGAGTGTGTCCTCGGCCCGGTACACCGAGGCCATGCCGCCTCTGCCGACGCATCCGAGCAGACGGTACCTGCCGTCGAGGAGCGCCTCTGTCGGCGGTGCCTCCTGGGTCTGCATCCGAATCACCTCTCCGCGCTGCGCGGCGTCCCACCAGGTTCACGAAGCTAACTCCGCAGCGGCCCTGCGTCACCCGCCTTGACAGGCGGGCCGGGACCCTACTCGCGGCGCGGCGACGACGGTGGTGCGGGGAACCAGCAGCTCACGCCCAGTCGGTGAGCAGCCGTCCGCTCGCCGCGAGGACCAGCCGGCGGGGCACGATGCCGGCCAGCCTGCTGAAGAGCGCGTTCAGCCGCCCTGAGACGACGCTCGCCGGCGTCCGTCGCCTGTCCAGGAGGCGCATCGCGAGGGCCACGACCGTCTCCGGGGCCTCGAAGCGGGATGTGAAGGGCCGCGTGCCGACCACCTCGAAGAACTCGGTGGCCGTCGCTCCCGGGCTGAGCGCGAGCACCCGCAGCCCGGACCCTGCGGTCTCGTGCGCGATCGCCTCGGTGAAGCTGAGGACGAACGCCTTCGACGCGCCGTATACCGCCATTCCGGGGCACGGCTGATAGGCCGCGATGCTCGCGAGGTTCACGAGGGCTCCGCGTCCGTCGCTGACGAGATCCGGGAGGAACTCCCGCGTGAGCCCGACGAGGGACGCGACGTTGACCTGGATCATCTCCGCGATGCGTGCGGCATCCGCATCGACGAACGCCCCCTTCGATCCGAACCCGGCGTTGTTGATGAGGGTGTGGATGCGGATGCCGCGCTCGTCGAGCTGCGCGCGCAGGGCCGCGGGCGCGTCCGGTGCGGCGAGGTCGAGCGCGATCGGCGTCGCGCGCACCCCGTGCTCGCGCGTGATGTCCTCGGAGAGCTCACGCAGACGCTCCTCCCGGCGGGCGACGAGCACGACGTCGGCGCCGCGTCTGGCCAGCTGCGCGGCGAACTCGGCGCCGAGACCGGAGCTCGCGCCGGTGATGAGGGCCGTCGTGTCCGTGAAGTCTCTGCGCATGTCCGCAAACCTAGACGACCCTCATCCGCGCCCGCCCTAGTGGTCGCCGGCAGGAGCGTGCACATGGGCGCGCTGGCCTTGGCGCCCGACGAGGCTGAGGTATTCGACCGGGCCGGCACTGGTGGCCCCGAACCAGTGCGGGGTGCGGGTGTCGAACTCGGCAGCCTGACCGGCCTGCAGGAGCAGGTCCTGGTCGCCGAGCACCAGGCGGAGGGTGCCGTTCAGCACGTAGGCCCAGTCGAACCCTTCATGGGAGCGCAGGTCTGGGACCGTATCGTCGCTGCCCGTGGGGAGGACGAACTTGTATGCCTGGACGCCTCCGGGGCGGCGTGTGAGCGGGATGATGATCGACCCGTCTTTGCAGGCCATGGGCCGGAGATCGATTCGGGGGTCCCCGGTGCGAGGCGCGTCGACGAGGGAATCGAGGGTGACGCCGTAATAGCGGGCCAATGGGAGCAGCTGCTCCAGAGTCGGGCGCCGCAGTCCCGCCTCCAGCCGGGAGAGGGTGCTTGTCGAGATCCCGGTCTCCTGAGCGAGCGTGGTGAGCGTGATGTCTCGGCGCAGTCGAAGATGTTTCAGACGTGGGCCCACGGTGTCGAGGATCTGATCGGAGGGTTCGCTCATCCCCCCAGTTTGCCATTCGGCAAGAATGATTGCCAGTTGCGCGTGTTCGGGGGATCCTGGGTATGGACATCACGGACGAGCGGGAGGACAGCGCAATGGGCACCACACACGACGATGCACCCATGAGGAACGAGTTCGACAAGGACTACTGGGAGGATCAGTGGGGCACCACCCCGGGCCGACGTCGCCGGCTCCCCGTCAACCCCTATCTGGCAGCCGAGACCGCGCATCTGCCCGTCGGCACAGTGCTGGATGCGGGCTGTGGAACCGGAACCGAAGCGCTCTGGCTGGCCGAGCAGGGCTGGGACGTCACGGCCGCCGACATCTCCGCGAACGCACTGGCGGAGGCCCGGGCTCGTGCTGCCGCCGGTTCGGGCGAGCACATCGACTGGGTGGAAACCGACCTGTCGCGGTGGGAGCCGGCACGAGCATGGGACCTCGTGGTCACCAGCTACGCCCACGCGCAGATCGGGCAGCTCCCGCTGTACCGGCGTATCGCCTCCTGGGTCGCCCCTGGCGGAACGCTCCTCATCGTGGGACACCTGCACGGCAGCCATCACGACGTTCACCGCGGACACGACCATCCCGAAGGAGCGACGGCGACGCTGGAGGGGATCACGAGCCTGTTCGGCTCGCCGGAATGGCGGATCGACTCAGCCTATGAGCACACCCGCACCGTCGACCGCGGCGGTTCCCCGGTGCAATTGCGTGACGTGATCGTTCGCACCCACCGACTCACCTGATTCGTCTTCCGCTTCGCGCGCCAAGGTCTTTCAACCTCGGCGCTGCTTCGACCTGCCTGCGATCAGCGCCACGCAGAGAACCTCCTGAAAGGAAACACATCCCGCCATGACATCCACCACTTACGCAGGTGCAGAGAACGTCGCTCCTGTCATCGACGATCCACGACGCAGACGTGCCGTCCTGTGGGCCATCTGCATCGCCTTGATGGCCGTCGTCGCCTCGGTCACCGGCCTCAACGTCGCTCAGCCGCAGCTGACGACGGCCTTCGATGCTTCCCAGGGGGAGGTGCTGTGGATCATCAACACCTACACACTCACCCTCGCTGCCCTCCTCCTGCCGCTGGGGGCATTGGGCGACTGGCTGGGTCGCAAGCCGGTGCTCATCGTCGGGCTGGCGGTATTCGGGATCGCGAACGTCGCCGCCGCCGTGGCCCCGGTGATGGAGGTCATGTTCGCCGCGCGTCTGCTCAGCGGCATCGGCGCGGCACTGATCATGCCGGTCACTCTGTCGGTGATCACCTCCTCGTTCCCAGACGAGGAACGGTCCCGAGCGATCGGGATGTGGACCGCGGTCGCTGGAGGCGGCGGCATCCTGGGGATGTACCTCTCCGCCGTGCTGGTCGATATCGCGTCCTGGCGATGGCTGTTCGCGCTCCCCATCGTGCTCACCGTCGCGGCCCTGCTGATCGGTGCTCGCGCGGTTCCGAACTCCCGCGATAGAGTCCCCGGCCGGTTCGATGCCCTGGGGGCATTGACCTCGATCATCGCAACCGTCGGTTTCACCTTCGCGCTGCACGAAGCACCGTCTCTCGGCTGGGCCGACCCGATCGTGCTGATCCCGCTCATCGTGGCAGCGCTCGCCACCGCCGGGTTCATCCTGTGGGAGCTGCGCGTCCCGTCCCCCCTCCTGGACATCCGGCACTTCCGCACCAGAGGCCTCTCTTCGGGCACCACGCTCCTTCTGGTGCTGTTCGGCGTGCAAGGCGGGATCTCCCTGGTGCTGTACCCCTTCTTCCAGGTCGTTCTCGGATGGAGTGGGCTGCTCTCCACGCTTGCCATGATGCCCATGGCCTTGCTGATGATGCTCGCCTCCGGACTCGCCCCTCGCCTGGCAGCACGCGTCGGAGCCCGAGCCTCGATGGTCGTCGGGCTCGCCATCACCACCGCGGGGCTCGCGCTCATGGCCGGGTTCGTGTCGGCCGACGGCGGGTACGTCAGCGTGCTCCCTTGACTCATCGCGATGGGACTCGGCGCGGGCCTGGCGATGACGCCCTCCACCGAAGCGATCACCTCATCGCTTCCTCGCGAGCAGCAGGGTGTCGCCTCGGCCCTGAACGACCTCTCCCGAGAGCTCGGCGCAGCCCTGGGCATCGCGCTTCTGGGCGGTGTGCTGGTGGCCGGATACCAGAGCGCGATCGCCGGACGCCTGTCAGGCGTGCCCGAAGAGTTCGCGGCGACGGCGCGCGAAGGCATCGCCAATGCCACCGCGATCAGCCAGAGCGCGGGGGCTCACGCGGACCAGATTCTCACCGCCGCGAACGAGGCATTCATCGCCGGATGGCAGCAGGCGATGTGGGTCGGCGTCGCCGTCATGACCGTCCTCGTGATCTTCGTGCTCTTCCGCGGCCCCGGCTCCTCCACACCCTCAGAGCCGTTGGACGAAGCCGACGCCGAGGCTCCGAACCGCTCTGATGCCCTCAGCGTTCGACGTTGAGACATGACGGATCTCGGGAGACGGACATGCCGACTCTTGTCGGATCTCACCGGAGTTGTCGCGAAGTGAGACAAGAATTCGGCGGGATTCCGCTGATCTGACTCACTCCCTGCTTGCGATTTGTCTCATCCGAGTTGTCATCTTCTTCACGGGCCTGATCCCTGCGAAACACCGTCCTCTTCCCAGTCAGTGGGCGGAGGGAGAACCGATAGTCGTATCAGAGGCCACACTTTCGCCGAGGCGACGATCACGGCGAAGAAGATCGTGACAACCGGCGCGGAGCTCGGTACTCGCTGTCCGCGGTTAGGCGATGCGTCCGGCTTACGGCAGACACGCCCACTCGCCCTGGGCGGGGACACCTCGCTCCTCTATTGAAAGCACCGGCGCCGGGCGACGCCGGTGCGGTGCGAGGCGGCTGGCCCGGGGCTGCTTTATCTATGAGGGTGACCTCGGCACCGCGCTTCCCAAGCTGATAAGCGATGGAAGTCCCGAGGATTCCGGCGCCGATCACGATAACTCGCATGCGTTTCCTTCTCCGCTCAATCACGTGGCCAATCTGACGTGCTTGACAACGGCGTCCACAGCGTCTCGGGTTTCGGGCGTGATCGTGTGTGCATGCGCCCTACGGCGTTGTCGTCCGTGACGTCCTTCATAAGGGCTGCTCCGACCCGCAGGGGCTTGGGCCGGAGCAGCAGTTTGAGAGCGATGCCTACCGGTGTCGCACGATCCCTCAGTTAGACGGTCGCGAAACGCGCCAGACCGAACGGGGCCAGGGACGCGTGACGCGACCCACCGAGCAGCTCGTCCGCCACCGCGGCTGCCAGGTGCGGCGCAAGAGTCACCCCGCTGTGCGTGGCAACGGTGTAGATGGAGCGGCCTTCGTCGACCCAGTCGGCGATAGTGAGACCGTCCTTGGGGAGAACGCGGGTGCCGAGGTGCACGGATTCCACGGCCACATCTCGCAGCGCCGGGTACAGCTCGCGTGCTCGCTCGAGCAGGACACCCGGAACCGTCCAGATCTGCGGATCCGTCTTCGCCCATTTCCCGCCAGTCGGGTGATCAGCGAACGTGATCCCTCCGTTGCGCGCGGGCCGCAAAGCGATCCCGCTCGCGCGGATGAAGTGACGGACCCCGGAGTCGACACGACCGGTGGTGCTGATGATGCCGACCGAGGATTCCGGCTCCCCGGCGGCATCGGTGTTCTGGGAAGGGTCAAGCAGAGGGAAGTCGATGCCCGCCGTCGCCAGGATGCTTCGGGTTCCGTTGCCGGCGGCGACCACCACAAGATCTGCGTCGATGCGGCTGGTGTGTCCGTCAGCGTCGACGGTGATCACGTAGTTCTGCCCGATCTCGCTCACTGTGCGGAAGGGGAAGAAGGTGGCTCCGGATTGGACTGCGCGATCGAGCAGCGTGTGACACATCGTTTCGACGTCGACCCAGCCCTCACGGGGATAGATCGCACCTGCCACAACGTTCATCGGATTCAGGCTCGGTTCGAGTTCGAGCACTTCATCGCGCGTGAGCAGCCGGGCGCCGTACTCGCCCCACGCGATGCGTGCGACGTTGCCCTCGAGCTTCTGCGCCTCTTTCTCCGACTGTGCGACCTGGATCATTCCGGTCTGGTGGAACCAGCGCCCCCCACGCTGAGCCTCGCGCTCGTACGCCTGCACGCCGAGGAAGTTGAGCAGACTGTAGGCCTCAGGGGACTTGTCGTTGCCGTTGATCCACGCGAAGGTGGCCGAGCTCGTCCCGGAGCCGGCTTCAGCCGCGTCGACGATGGTGACAGTCGATCCTCGGCGGGTGAGCTCGGCGGCGAGTGAGCTGCCGATTACACCGGCGCCGATGACGATAACACTGGGTTGATTCATGAATACGTTCCTCGCGTCGTGGGGTGGGTCACAGCGTTCCGACGGAGGAGAAGAACTTCTTCGCCCGATCGGTGGTGGGGTTGTGCAGGAGCGACCTGGGTGTGCCGCGCTCAATGACCCTGCCGGCGTCCATCATGATCACCTCGTCACCGACCTCTTCGGCGAACCTCATTTCGTGGGTGACGACGAGCATCGTGGAGCCGTTCGCGGCGAGACCGCGCATCACCGCGAGAACCTCGCTCACGAGTTCCGGGTCGAGAGCGCTGGTCGGTTCATCGAAGAGAAGGATCTGCGGTTCCATGGCGAGGGCGCGGGCGATCGCTACTCGCTGCTGCTGTCCGCCCGAAAGCTCACTGGGGTAGTGGTCTGCCCGGTCGGCCAGTCCCACCTGCTCCAAGTACTGCAGCCCCGCAGCGGTCGCTGCTTTCTTGCTGGCCTTGCCCACCAGGGTCGGACCGATCGCGACGTTCTCGATAGCGGTGTAGTTCGGGAACAGATTGAAGTGCTGGAACACCATTCCGAAGTTGAGCGTCTGGCGCCGCGCAAGCGCACCGCTGACCGGCACCCGGTGCCCGCGCCGCACCTCGTGCCCGATCATCTGCCCTTTCAGGAAGATGGCTCCGCCATCGATGGTCTCCATCGAGTTGACGGTGCGCAGAAGCGTACTTTTGCCTGAGCCTGATGGCCCGACAATGCAGGTGACCGTTCCGGGATAGATGTCCAGGCTGACGTGGTCGACGGCCTTCAGATCACCGAAGTGCTTGCTGACGTTGACCAGCTGCAGCAGCGGGGCTTCCTCGCTCGTTGTGTTGCTCATCTCAAGCTCCTGCCAAGTCTGTTTGCTTCGCCGTGCTCGCGAGGTTCCGACGAGCGAACCCGCGACCGAATCGCTTCTCCAGCCGGGACTGCCCGAACATGGCGAGCGAGGTCAGCACCAGATACCAGATCACCGCGACCGTAAGCAGCGGGATTGTTTCGAAGTTCCGCGCGTAGATCGTCTGCACTGTCGTCAGGAGCTCGGTGTATCCGATCACCGACACCAGCGACGTGCTCTTGAAGATCGTGATGACTTCGTTCGCCATCGAGGGGGTGATCACACGGATCAGCTGCGGTCCGAGAATCTTCTGGTACGCCTTAAAGGGCGGCAGCCCGAGCGCCTTGCAGGCTTCGAACTGTCCCGACTGCAGCGCGAGGACTCCCCCACGGAAAACTTCTGCGGAGTAGGCACCGAGATAGATGGCGAGGCCGATGATCGCGGCGCTGAATCGTGAGATCACCTCGTTCGTCGGCACCTCGAACAGGTTCGGCCCGAACGGGATGCCGATCCCCAACGTGGGAACCAGAGCGCCGAAGAAGAACACCAGCAGAAGCATCACCAGCGGGGGCATGGCGCGCATGAGCCAGATGTAGAGGACGGCGAAGGTTCGAAGGACGACGAGCTTGGACATGCGGCACCAGGCGGTGAGCACTCCGAGTGCGAGTCCCACAACCGTCGTCAGCACAGTGAGAACGATGGTGTTCAACAGGCCGTTGAGGATGACCTGGCTGAACAGGTAGGAGAAGACGAGCTCCCAGTTCCAGTTCTCGTTGAAGACGAACAGCTGGATCAGGACGAGACCAACATAGACGGCCAGAACGATGCTGATCCAGAATCCGATACCGACGCGAGGTTTGATCGGGAGGGTTGCCAGTTCCTGACGTGTCCACTCTTGGGTGTTGAGCCCTTGGGTGGTGGGGTGTGAGACGTTACTCACGGATCATCCCTCCATCGAGATGTCGCTGTTGATGTCCATCTCGGGCAGGGCGGAGTCACTCAGACCCCACTTCTCCATGAGAGCGTCGTACGTGCCGTCCTCGACGAGCTGCAGGAGGGCTGCCTGGAGCGCATCGCGCAGCTCGGCGTTGTCCTTGTGGATACCGATACCGAGGATGCTCTTCTGCTCTTCATAGACGATCTTGAACGTGTCGGGGGTCTTCTTGACGTTGTAGGCCATCTGCGGGAAGTCTCCCCAGAACGCGTCTGCCTCGCCGCTCTTCACGGAGAGGATGCCGGCGCCGGTGTCGTTGTACCCGTTGATCTCCAGTTCCGGGGAACCGGACGCAACGCATTCTGCAGCGATCTCTTCGAGGCTCGCCTGCTGCGAGGTACCGCGGGCGTATCCGATGCTGAGACCGCAGAAGTCCTCGCGGGTGATCTCGTCCTTCTCGAAGTCGACGTTGGTGATGATCGCCGTGCCGTTGCGCATGTAGTCGATGAAGTCGATGTAGGTCTGGCGTTCCACGAAGTCAGCCACCGAGGCGATGACGTCGAAACGCTTGGCCTCGAGCCCCGGCATGAGCCCGTCGAAGGTTCCTTCTTCGAACTCGGCCTCGGTCCCGAGAACGCGGGCAGCTGCACGCAGCAGGTCGGGGTTGAGGCCGGCGATATTGCCGTCACTGTCCACGAACTTGATCGGCTCGACATCGGTGTTGATCGAGATGGTGAATCCATCGGCGAACTCCTCGGGGAGGAGCGCGGCGATCTCGTCGTTCTTCTCGACCGACGCGACGATGTCGGCGGCTTCGGTCTGCTGGCCTTCGCTTTCGATCTCGGGATTGGCGCAACCGGCCATTCCGAGGACGAGGGCTGCGACGCTGACGGTGGCTACGATGATGCGTTTCATGGGATGTCTCCGTGTTCAAAGATGCGACGTTGCATCGGTGGGTACTGCTTCGAATGGGTACTGCTCGGGTGGTACTGCTTCGAATGGGTACTGCTTCGGGCGTCTCGTGGGTTACGAGGGGTCTGGTTGGTTTTCGTCGGAGTACTCGATGTAGAACTCCATCGCGCCGGGCTTGAGGTAGTAGGCCGCGGATTCGGCGATCTGTCCGTTGGATTGCCACATCAGGCGGCGCCGTCGGAGGACTGGGATTCCAGCGGTGAGCTGGAGGAGTGCGGCATTCTCTTCATCGAGAAGCACAGGATCGAAGTACATGCGTGACCTGGCGATTTCCACGCCCTGTTGCGCGAGGTAAGCCCGGACTGACACGTCCTCGAGGTTCTCTTCGAGGAGTTCGGGTGTCAGGGCGAAGGGGATCGCCGCGATCTCAACCACCGTCGCGGAATCGTCGGTTACGTCTCTGCGCACGCGTGTGAGCTGAATGACTGGTTCGAGATCATCGAGCCCTGGGAGTGTGACTGCTGCCTTGCCGGCGGGGATGACGGTTCCCTCCACAACGTCCATCCGCCCGGGAAGGTTCGCATCACCGATGCGCGGATCCACGGAGCGCATGAGGTTGATCTGTCGTGCACCGTCAGCGACGTGGGTTCCTAACCGCTTCCGGCGGATGACGAGTCCGGCGTTGGCAAGGTCGTTCAACACGCGCTGAGCCACGGAACGACTCACCTGATACTCGAACTGCAGCTCCGCCTCGGTCGGCACTTTGGCTCCGGGCGCGAGCTCGCCCGAGACGATGCGAGCCTCGAGCTCGGCGCGGATGATCTGATACTGCGGTGCGGTCATGGCTAGACCGTACATTTAAACAAATGACCGGTCAATAGTTGTGAGGAAGTTGTAACCTGCTCGAAATCCGCTCTTGCGAGCTTGTCAAGTTGTGTGTGTAAGCGGGCGATGTCTCGGGGGTTAGAGGTAGCGCTCGATGCGCTCGGGATAGACGAGGGAGAGTTGCTCGAGAGCTTTCATCCAGTTCGTGACAACTTGGCCTTCGACCAGGCGCTGAAGCGCCCTGGGTCTGATGGAGACTCGCGCTATT